>JAJUGJ010000030.1 GCA_029268225.1 Burkholderiales bacterium
AACACCGGCGGCATGGGCGCGTACTCGCCCGCACCGGTGGTCACACCCAATGTGTACGCCAAGGCCATGCAGGAAATCATCCAGCCGACGCTGGCAGGCATGGCCAAGGACGGCATTCCCTTCACCGGCTTCCTGTACGCCGGCCTGATGATCGATGCGCAGGGCAATCCCAAGACGCTGGAGTTCAACTGCCGCATGGGCGACCCGGAAACCCAGCCCATCATGATGCGCTTGAAGAGCGATCTGATCGACGTGTTCCTGCACGCCACCGATGGCACGCTGGACCAGGTCGAGCTGGAGTGGGACCGCCGCGTGGCCTTGGGCGTGGTGCTGGCGGCCGCCGACTACCCGCTCAACCCACGCAAGGGCGATGTCATCACCGGCTTGCCGGCCGATGCCGACGACGCCATGGTGTTCCACGCAGGCACCACCATGGGCGAAGACGGCCAGATCCGCACCAGCGGTGGCCGCGTCCTGTGCGTGACGGCCTTGGGCGACTCGGTCAAGCTGGCGCAGCAGCGCGCCTACGACTACCTGCGCGGCATCCAGTTCGACGGCATGCAATTCCGCACCGACATCGGCTGGCGTGCCATCAAGGCTCGCTGACCCCTTGCCGGACCACGCTGACCTGACGCCCACCCCGACGCCCATGAGCACGCCCATGAACACCGACGCCGTTCGCACCTATCTGCTCGGTCTGCAGGACCGCATCGTGGCGGCCTTCGAGGCCGAAGACGGCACGCCCTTCCTGCGCGATGCCTGGACGCGTGCCCCCGGTGAGCGTCTGCAAGGCGACGGCTGTTCGCGCCTGGTCGAAGAAGGCAGGGTGCTCGAGCGTGGTGGCTGCAACTTCTCGCACGTGAAGGGGCCGCAACTGCCGCCTTCGGCCACGCAGCATCGGCCTGAACTGGCCGGCTGCCCGTTCGAGGCGATGGGCGTGTCCCTGGTGTTCCACCCCCGCAACCCCTACGCGCCCACCGTGCACATGAACGTGCGCATGCTGGCGGCCCACAAGCCCGATGGCAGCGTGGTGGCCTGGTTCGGCGGCGGCATGGACCTCACCCCCAGCTATGGCTTTGCCGAAGACGCCGTGCACTTCCATCAGGTGTGCAAGGACGCGCTCGCCCCGTTTGGCGACGACAAGTATCCGCGCTTCAAAACCTGGTGCGACGAGTATTTCTTCCTCAAGCACCGCAATGAAGCCCGCGGCATCGGCGGCATCTTCTTCGACGACTTTTCCGAGCTGGGCTTTGATGGCGGTTTCGCCATGATCCGCTCGGTGGGCGATGCCTTCACCGAGGCCTACCGCCCCATCCTGCAGCGCCGCCGCGACACACCCTATGGCGAGCGCGAGCGCGATTTCCAGGCCTATCGTCGGGGGCGCTATGTCGAGTTCAACCTCGTCTGGGACCGGGGCACCCTGTTCGGCCTGCAGTCCGGTGGTCGCACCGAAAGCATCCTGATGTCGATGCCGCCCATCGTGAAGTGGCGCTACGACTGGCACTCCGAGCCGGGCACGCCCGAGGCTGCGCTGTACACCGATTTCCTGCCTGCGCGGGACTGGGTCTGAGCCTTTGACGAACTTCGCGCGCGTGAACGAGCCAGCCGCCCCTGCAGCCGCCCGCCCTGCGGTGCGCCGCGTCGGCTTGATGGGCGGGAGTTTCGACCCCGTTCATGTCGCGCACGTCGCCTTGGCCGAGACCGCGCTGGCGCATCTGCAGCTCGACGAGGTGCGCTGGATCCCGGTGGGCCAGGCCTGGCAGAAGCAGCGCACACTGGCCGATGGCGCTCACCGCATCGCCATGGTGCAGGCAGCCACCGCCCACGAGCCCCGGTTCGTGGTCGACCCGATCGAAGTGCAACGTGCCGGCCCGTCGTACACGCTGGACACGGTGCGGGCGCTGCAGGCGGCGCAGGGCGCCGAGCCCGACATCGCGTGGTTCCTGATCATGGGCCAGGACCAGTACGCCAACCTGTCCACCTGGCGCGACTGGCACGAGCTGCTGGCCCGTGTCACGGTGGCTGTAGCCTGTCGGGGCGACGAGTCTCCACGGCCCTCGACGGAACTGGCGGCGCATCCCCACCGGGTGGTGACCCTGCCTCTGTCGCCGCTGCATGTTTCATCTACCGAAATCCGGGCCCGTCTGGGCCGCGGAGACGATCCCTTCTCTCTCGTGCCCGCTCTGGTGTCCCTGCCAGTGGCGCGCTATATTGCCAACCATCAACTCTATGCCTCCGGGCGCACCCCACTGAATGGACATCCGTAAACTGCAACGCGCCATCGTCGATGGCCTGGAAGATGTCAAAGCCCAAGACATCGCCGTGTTCAACACCGAACACCTGTCGCCGCTTTTCGAGCGCGTGATCATCGCGACGGGCTCTTCCAACCGTCAGACCAAGTCGCTGGCCACCAGCGTGCGCACGTCGGTCAAGGATGCCGGTTTCCCGGTGCCCCGCGTCGAAGGCGAAGAAAACGGCGAGTGGATCATCGTGGACTGCGGTGCGGCCGTGGTGCATATCATGCAGCCCGCCATCCGCCAGTACTACCAGCTCGAAGAGATCTGGGGCGAGAAGCCCGTGGCGATCAAGACCAAGGCCAAGGCCGGTCTGGTGAAGGCGTCCGAGCCTGAAGACGAGGCACCGGCCAAGCCCAAGAAGGCCGCTGGCAAGACCACGGCTGCGCGCAAGGCGGCCACCACGGCCCCGGCCGCCAAGAAGGTGGCAGCGAAGAAGGCCGTGGCGAAGACAGCTGCTGCCAAGCCCGTGGCCGCGAAGAAGGTCGCAGCCAAGAAGGCCGCAACCAAGACCAGCACCAAGACCACAAGCAAAGTCGCCGTGAGCAAGACCGCGGCCGCCAAGCCGGTCGCCGCCAAGAAGGTGGCGGTGAAGAAGGTGGCCGCCAAGAAGGCCGCAACCAAGACCGCCGCCACGGTGAAGAAGCTGGTCATCAACGCCACTGAGAAGAAGCCCGCCGCCAAGAAGGCGCCGGCTCGCAAGGTGGCGGTCAAGAAAGTGGCTGCCAAGAAGGTTGCCGCCAAGCCGGTGGCCGTGAAGAAGGTGGCCGCCAAGAAGGCGCCGGCTAAGAAGACGGCCCGCTGATGAAGCTGACGGTGGTCACCATTGGCCACCGCCTGCCTGACTGGGCGAACGAAGCGTGCGAGGACTACCTCAAGCGCTTCCCGCCCGACTGGAAGGTGGAGGTCAAGGCCCTCAAGGCCGAACCCCGCGAAGGCAAGCCCGTTGCAGCCATCATGCAGGCCGAAGCGGCCCGCATGGAAGCGGCCATCGACCGGGGCGTGCGCCGCGTCATCCTCGATGAGCGTGGCTCGCGTCTGACCAGCGTACAGCTGGCCGAGCGTACCGAAGCCTGGCTGCACGATGGCCGCGATGTCGCCCTCATCATCGGCGGGGCCGACGGCATCGACCCGGCCTTCAAGCAAACCGCCGACGAGGCCATTCGTCTGTCGGACATGACCTTGCCGCATGCACTGGCCCGTGTGCTGCTGCTCGAGCAGCTCTACCGCGCCTGGTCCTTGCGCAACAACCATCCTTATCACCGTGCCTGAGATGCCCGATCACGCCACACCTCCCTGGCTGTATCTGGCCTCGCAAAGCCCGCGTCGCCGCCAGCTGCTCGATCAGCTGGGGGTGAGCCATCGCCTGCTCCTGCCCGACGCGCACGAAGACGCCGAAGCGCTCGAAGCCGAGCGTGCTGGCGAGTCGCCCGAGGACTATGTGCAGCGCGTGACCTTCGCCAAGTGGGAGGCCGCGCGCGAGCGCCGGGTGCGTCGCCAGGCCGAGGTGGGTCACGACTGGGTCGATGCGCCCATCCTGTGTGCCGACACCACAGTGGCCCTGGGCGACCAGATCCTGGCCAAGCCGGTGGACGACGCCGATGCGGCGCGCATGCTGGGCCTGCTGTCAGGACGTACCCACCGCGTGTTGACAGCCGTGGTGGTGCATGGCCAGCTGCGTCTGAGCACCTCGCACGTGACCTGGCGCACGCTGGAGGCCGACGAGATCCGCCGCTATGTGGCCAGCGGTGAGCCCATGGGCAAGGCCGGTGCCTATGCCATCCAGGGCCGCTCCGGCGCGTGGACGCAGCACATCGATGGCAGCTACAGTGGCATCATGGGGTTGCCCTTGTTCGAGACGGCCGAGTTGCTCAAGCCGCTGGGCTGGTCCTTCTAGTTGTCCCCATCAGGGGTACGTTGTCGTCATGTCTGCATCTGCTCCTGCACCACATTCAGCTTCTGCACCGCGGCGGGTTTTGCTGGCTGGCGCCACGGGTTTGGTCGGCCGGGAGTTGCTGCGTCAACTGATGGCCGATCCGACCGTGGGCGAGGTGAGGGCGCTCACGCGACGTCCCATGTCGCGTGGCGAGCTGTTGGGCCGTTCGGGTCACCGTCCTGGGGACGAGCGACTCCAGGTGTGTGAAGTGGATTTCGATCGCCTGGATCGCCATGTGGCGCTGTTCGAAGTCGACTGGGTGTGCTGCGCCATGGGCACCACCATTCGCAAGGCCGGTTCTCAGGCCGCTTTCCGCCAGGTGGACTTTGACTACCCGCTTCACATGGCCCAACTGGCCCGCGCGCAAGGGGCGCATCAGTTGATGCTGGTGAGCGCCCTGGGCGCCGATGCGGACTCTCGCGTGTTCTACAACCGCGTCAAAGGCGAGTTGGAAGACGCCTTGGCCGAGCTGGATTACCGCAGCGTGTGCGTGGCGAGGCCGTCTTTGCTCGCCGGTGAGCGAGGTGAGTTTCGCCTGGCCGAGCGTCTGGGCTTGGCGCTGGGCTGGCTGATGCCCGATCACTACAAACCCGTACATGCCGCACAGGTCGCGGCCGGTTTGCTGTCTGCGGCGCGCGACGAGCGACCGGGCTGGCACGTGCTGAGCAACGTTCACCTGCGTGGCATGCGGTAAATTGCCGCTCATGCCCCATTCACAAGACATCCTCATCAACTGGACCCCCCAGGAGACCCGCGTTGCGATCATCGAGAGCGGGGCCGTGCAGGAGTTGCACGTCGAGCGCACGCTGGAGCGCGGCCTCGTGGGCAACATCTACGCAGGCAAGGTGGTGCGGGTGCTGCCCGGCATGCAGTCGGCCTTCATCGACATTGGCCTGGAGCGTGCTGCCTTCCTGCACGTGGCGGACCTGCATCGTGAAGACGGCGCTGCCCGTTCGCATCCTCGGTCTTCCGAGGTGCAGGTGCCCATCGAAAAGCGCGTGCACGAGGGCCAGACCCTGATGGTTCAGGTCATCAAGGATCCGATCGGCAGCAAGGGGGCGCGCCTGTCCACCCAGATCAGCGTGGCCGGTCGTTTGCTGGTGTTCCTGCCGCAGGATGACCATCTGGGCATCTCGCAGAAGATCGGCTCCCCCGAGCTGCGTGACCAGTTGCGCGAACGCATGTTGCGTCTGCTGGGCGAAGCCGACAGTCGCGAAGGCCGCACCCGCTCGGGCGGTTTCATCCTGCGCACCAATGCCGAAGATGCCAGCGACGACGAGTTGGCTGTGGACATTGCCTATCTGCGCAAGACCTGGGCGACCATCCGCGAGAACGGCCTGAAGGCGCCTGCTGGCACCTTGCTGTACCAGGAGCTGAACCTGGCCCAGCGTGTGCTGCGCGATCTGGTCAACGAGCAGGTGCAGAGCATCCGCATCGACTCACTGATCCAGTTTGATGCGCTCAAAACCTTTGGCGCAGAGTTCACCCCGACGTCGGTTGAAAAGCTGCAGCACTACAAAGGCGAGCGCCCCATCTTCGATCTGTACAACATCGACACGGAGATCGAACGCGCCCTGGCGCGCCGGGTGGAGCTCAAATCGGGCGGTTACCTCATCATCGACCAGACCGAGGCGCTGACGACGGTCGACGTCAACACGGGTGGCTATGTGGGCGCTCGCAACTTCGACGAAACCATTTTCAAGACCAACCTGGAGGCGGCGCAGGCCATTGCGCGTCAGCTGCGCTTGCGCAACCTGGGCGGCATCATCATCGTCGACTTCATCGACATGCTGCGTGAAGACCACCGTGAGAACGTGCTGGCCGAGTTTCGCAAGCAACTGGCCCGCGACCGCACCAAGCTGACCGTGAGCGGTTTCTCACCGCTGGGCCTGGTCGAGATGACGCGCAAGCGCACCCGTGAGTCGCTGGCGCACATGCTGTGCGAACCCTGTCCGACCTGCGAGGGGCGTGGCCAAGTCAAGACCGCACGCACGGTCTGCTACAACATCCTGCGCGAGATCCTGCGCGAGGCCCGTCAGTTCAGCCCCAAGGAGTTCCGTGTGGTGGCGAGCGCCGCTGTGGTCGAGATGCTGCTGGATGAGGAAAGTCAGCATCTGGCGGGGCTGAGCGACTTCATCGGCAAGCCTGTTTCGCTGCAGACCGAGCCTTCCATGTCACCCGAGCAGTACGACATTGTGTTGCTGTGAGGGAACTTGGTGCCGTCCCGCGGCACAATGTGGGTCTGTTCTCATTTCTGTCAGGTAACGGACCCATGACGCATTCCCCCTCGCGCCGCGCTGCCGCCCAGCGCATGTTGGGTGGTCTGGCGCTGCTCGGTGGCGGCGCCCTGTGGCCTTGGCAAGCGGCTCAGGCCCAGTTCCGTGTCGAGATCGCTGGCGTTGGCGCCACCCAGATCCCCATTGCCATTGGCGCTTTTCGCGATGAAGGGCGCATCCCGCAACCCATCTCGCGCATCATCAAGGCTGATCTGGAGCGCAGCGGGCTGTTTCGCATCCTCGATGCGACGGCCGACCGGCTCGATGACACCAGTCGCCCGCCGCTGCCCGATTGGCGCAGCAAGGGGGCGGATGCCTTGTTGACGGGCTCGGCCACGCCGCTGGCCGATGGTCGATTTGACGTTCGCTACCAACTGTGGGACGTGCTCAAAGGGCAGGGCAGCGGCATCGTCAGCCTGGTGGTGATGGCGGGGGATCTGCGGCAGGCGGCCCATCGCATTGCCGACGACATCTACCAGCGCCTCACGGGAGATCCCGGGGTGTTCTCCACCCGCATTGCATATGTGAGCAAGGCCGGCGCACGCCATACTTTGGTGGTGGCCGATGCCGATGGGGAAGGGGCTCAGGCCCCCTTGACGATTTCTCAGCCCATCATTTCGCCCGCCTGGTCGCCCGATGGTCAGCGCCTGGCCTATGTCTCCTTCGAGGGAGGCAAGCCTGTGGTCGTGGTGCAGGAAGTGAGCACCGGACGGCGCCGGGTGGTGGCGGGCTTCAAGGGCTCGAACAGTGCACCTGCTTGGTCGCCCGATGGCCGCCAGCTGGCCGTGACCCTCAGCCGCGACGGCGGCTCGCAGCTCTACCTGATCGGTGCAGACGGTCAGGGCCTGCAACGCGTGACGCAGAGCAGCGCCATCGATACCGAGGCCGCATGGTCGCCCGATGGTCGCACCCTGTATTTCGTCAGCGACCGAGGTGGCGCTCCCCAGATTTACACCGTGCCTGCCTCAGGTGGCCAACCGCGGCGGGTCACGTTCACGGGTGGCTACAACATCAGCCCGGCCATCAGCCCAGACGGTCGTCACATGGCCTACATCAGCCAGGTGGATGCCGGCTATCGCCTCCACCTGATGGAGTTGACCTCGGGCAAGGTCACACCACTGACCGACACCCGAGACGATGAAAGCCCGAGCTTTGCCCCCAACAGCAAGCTCATCATTTACGCCACCCGTGCCCAGGGGCGCGACGTGCTGATGACCACGTCCCTTGACGGCCGCATCAAGGCGCGTCTGGCCACCGCTCAGGCCGACGTGCGCGAACCGGTGTGGGGGCCTTTCCTGCACCCTGCGCGTCGTTGAGGCAGGTCTTTTCTCTTCCTTTGTTGTTCTGACCACTTTTCTCACCAGGAGAACCACCATGAACTTTTCGCGCACCCTGTTCGCCTCGGCCTTGAGCGCCGCTGTGCTGACCCTGACTGCTTGCGGCTCGTCCGTCAAGCTCGATGACTCGGCTTCCTCGGGCGCCGCTCCGATCACCAACGCCAGCTCGGGCGCCGATGCCAATGCGGCTTCGTCCAACAAGGTGGCCTCGGTGGTGGTGCCGGATCAGGCTGCTGCCGCAGACGCATCGGGCCTGCCCCGCGTCATCTACTTTGACTTCGACAGCTTCGTCGTCAAGTCCGAGTTCACCGGTGCCATCGACGGCCACGCCAAGCGCCTCAACGCCGCCAAGGGCACCAAGGTCGTCATCGAAGGTCACACCGACGAACGTGGTGGCCGCGAGTACAACCTCGCGCTGGGCCAGAAGCGTGCCGAAGCCGTGCAGAAGTCGTTGGTGCTGCTGGGCGTTTCGGCGGAGCAAATTGAGGCGGTCAGCTTCGGTGAAGAGCGTCCCGCTGCACAAGGTTCGGGTGAGTCCGCCTGGTCGCAGAACCGCCGCGCTGAGATCAAAGACCGCTGATACCCGAAGGACGCGCCATGCCTGCTGTTCAGCCTTTGCTGGGGCGTTTGCGCCCCTGGGTGTTCGTGATGACCGCGGCCCTCGGCTCGATCAGTGCCCATGCGGCACTGTTTGGGGATGACGAGGCCCGTCGCGCCATCCTGGAGCTTCGCCAGTTGCGCACCCAGGACCGTGAGGCCCATGCGGCTTTGTCGGCTCAGGTGGACCAGCTTCGGCGCAGCCTGCTGGAGATGAACGCTCAGGTCGAACAGCTGCGTGCCGATCTCGCGCGTCAGCGAGGGCAGGAAGAGGTGTTGCTGCGTGATGTGGCCGAGTTGCAGCGCCGCTTGAAGGATGCGCAGGCCGCTCAGGAAGAGCGCCTGCGCCAGCTGGAGCCGCAAACCGTGGCCGTGGACGGCAAGACCTTCAAGGTGACGCCTGACGAAAAGCGCGTCTTCGAAGAGGCCTTGGCACACCTGCGTGCGGCCGATTTCGCCGCGGGGGCGGCAGGCTTGAACAAGTTGCTGCAGACCTACCCTCAAACCGGCTACCGCGAATCTGCGTGGTACTGGCTGGGCAATGCCCACTATGGCCTGCGTGCGTACAAGCCAGCCATCCAGGCTTTCAAGCAACTGGCCGATCAGGCGCCCGACCATGCGCGGGCTCCCGAAGCCTTGCTCTCAATGGGCAACTGCCATCTGGAGCTCAAGGACAACGCCAGCGCCCGCAAGGTGCTGGAACAGTTGGTCAAGCAATATCCGCAGACCGAGGCGGCTCAGGCAGCCCGCGATCGGCTGCTGACGATGCCCAAGGGCAAGTGACGTCTTGGATGTGAGCGACGTGACCGTGCTGATCCCGGATGCCGAATTGCTGGCCAAAGCCAGCGCCCCCGATCCCGAGCGTCGCTTTGGTGGCTTGCGCCGCCTGCACGGTGTTCGTGCATATGAGTCATTGCGCGCCGCCCGTGTGGCGGTGGTGGGTGTTGGGGGCGTCGGATCTTGGACGGCAGAGGCCTTGGCGCGCAGCGGGGTGGCCCGGCTCGTGCTGATCGACCTCGACAACATCGCCGAGTCCAACATCAACCGCCAGGTCCATGCGCTGGAGAGCACCCTCGGTCAAGCCAAGGTGCTGGCGCTCAAGGCGCGCATCGCTCAGATTCATCCAGAGTGCGAGGTCCAGGCGATCGAGGAGTTTGTGGATGAGGCCAATGTGGGGGACCTGCTGGATGCGCAGGCCCTCGATGGCGTCATCGACTGCTGCGATCAGGTGCGTGCCAAGGCAGCGCTCGCAGCTTGGAGCGTGACCCATGGCAAGCCGATGGTGAGTGTGGGGGCGGCCGGCGGCAAGACCCGTCCGCAACTGGTGGAAGTGGCCGATCTGTCCGAAGTCACGCACGACCCCTTGTTGGCCTCGCTGCGGCAACGTTGGCGGCAGCGTCATGGGGGCGCGCGCCGAGGCAAGATGGGGTTGCGCTGCGTCTTCTCTCGTGAAGCCGTGCTGCCGCCGCAAGACAGTTGTGACGTGGGGCAGGGGGGCGATGGTTCGCTCAACTGCGCGGGCTATGGCTCCAGTGTGACCGTCACGGCGACCTTCGGCATGGTGGCCGCAGCACAGTTGATCGAGCAACTGTTGTTGTGCGACCGCAAGTAAGGTGCGAAAAACACGCTATACTTGCAGGCTCTGCGGGGGTCGGTAGCTCAGTCGGTAGAGCAGCGGACTTTTAATCCGTTGGTCGAGGGTTCGAGTCCCTCCCGACCCACCAAAGATCATGCACTCACAGCCGTGCATCGCTGTCCAAAGCCACCCTTGAGGTGGCTTTTTGCGTTTCAGAACTCAGCCTTTTTGGGGTGTGATGTTGACGCAGTTCGCACAAATGCAGGCCATGCCTCGCTGAGCTTGCGGCACACGCGCCAGCAGCGCCGCGCTGAACGTGGCTTCCTGGCACCAGCAAGGTGTGTCAGCGGCGCATCCTGCAGCCTGCGCGCAGGCATTTGCCTGGCCGCACAAGGGGCACAGGCTCTGGCATGGGGGGGGTGACTTGGCGTCGGCGTGAGGGAGCGGCTTGAGCATGCGTCAAGGGTAGGCGATTTCCTGGGCTTTCAGCCCGCGGGGAGCGTGCAGATGTGCGCAAACCCCCATGAGGCATGGCCGGTTCACGTGGGCAACAGCGCGTAAACTCACACGCATGCAGACGGACGAATGCTTGTCCGCAAGCGCCGCTGTCGCCCCTGTTTGAGTTGTGATGATTGACAACGAAGAAGCCCGCTCACTGATCAGTCGACCGTCTGCTGCGCTGGCCGCTGCAGATGGTGCTGCGCGTGGCATCCTGATGCGCATGACATCGGGCGTGTTGGCCGTCGCGCGGGCGCAGCAGGCTCTGAGCGAGCAGCCCACCCGGCAGATTGGCGCCTACCAGCTGCGTGAGGCTGACCACCGCCAGGTGCTGATGTGGGCGCAGGCCTTGTCCTTGTCCCCCGAAGAGGTCCTGACCAGGTTGGCCGAGGCGAGGATCGACAATGCGCATGGTGAGGCCATCGCCTTTGCCCTCGACAACGGTGCCCTGAGCAGCCTGGTGTGGGATTTCGACGCCTTGCCTCTGACCCATTTCGAATGGGTGGACGGCTTGCAGATTCGTCGCCTGGGATTCAAGCAGGCAGGGGCCCCGACGCCGCGCACACTCACCATTCGCCTGCCGAAGCTGGAGTTTCTGTGGTGTACCCGTGTGGGCTTGACCGATCTGCAATTGCAGACCACCCCTGCGCTGACCCGCCTGTTTTGTGCTTACAACGAGCTCACCACCCTGGATGTGCGTGCCGCTACGGGGCTGACGACCTTGGCGTGTGACAACAACCAGTTGCGTGCGCTGCACCTGAGAGGCGTGTCGGCGCTGACCACGCTGTGGTGTCAGGAAAACCAGCTCTCTGAACTGGACCTCACCGAGGTGTCGCCATTGCAGTTGCTGGTCTGTGATTACAACCGCTTGAGTGCCCTGCAGTTACCCGAGGCATCGGCCCTGACCGAGCTGTGGTGCCGGGGCAACCAGCTCACGCGTCTGCCGCTGTCGGCCATGCCTGGGCTGCGCGTGCTCAATTGCAATCACAACCACCTGCGCGAGTTGGACCTGGCTGCCACACCACGCCTGACCGAGCTCTGGTGTCGTCACAACCTTCTCACCAGCCTCGACCTCGCTGCGGTGCCGGGGTTGCTGACCTTGGCTTGCGATCACAACCAATTGGGACGAATTGATCTGGCCGCGGTGCCGCAACTGACCATGCTCAGTTGCAACCACAACGATCTGACGCAGTTGGATCTCGCTGCGGTGCCGAATCTGCGCGAGTTGTGGTGCCGCGAGAACCAGTTGACGGCGCTCAGCTTGGCGGCTGTCCCACAGTTGAGCCTGCTCGATTGCAGCAGCAACCGCTTGAGTGTCCTGACTGCCGCGGCGGTGCCTGCGCTGACCAAGCTGTGGTGTGCCGACAATCAGCTCACGCAACTGGATGTCTCGGCTTTGACTGCGCTGAGCCTGCTGGTGTGTGACAACAACCAGCTGACTGAGCTGAGGCTGGGGTGGCTGCCCGAACTCAAGGAGTTGTGGTGCCGTCACAATCAGCTCACGCAGTTGGATTTGTCCCGTGTGCCCCAGCTTTCCGCGCTCGCCTGCGACCACAACGCCATGCGTGCGCTGGACCTGTCCGCGGTGCCTGAATTGACCTTGCTGGGTTGCGCCCACAACCAGTTGCGTCAACTGGCCCTGGGCGGCGTGCCCCGCCTGTCCAAGTTGTGGTGCCGAGGCAATCAGCTGATGGCCTTGAACCTGCCGTCCGTGCCTCAGTTGAGCCTGCTGGACTGTGGCGGCAATCGCCTGACCTTGTTGGACATCCGCACCTTGTCGCAATTGAGCGTGTTCGCGGCCGATCCCACTGTGGGGCTGCTGGGCACACCACCCGGCCGCCGTCGCTGAAGGCATTGCATGGACGATCGAGACTGGGTGCTCATTGAGGTCGAAACGGCGGGGCTGAGCTCCCCGGTGGTGGTGGAGGTGGCGGCTCAGCGCATGCGAGGCTGGGCGCCACAGGGGCCTGCCTGGCGGCGGCTGATCAACCACGGTCCGGACATGAATCAGGACAGCTCGCGCATTCATGGCATCAGTCGCGCCGTCATTGAGCGCGATGGCGAGGCGCCCTCTCAGGTCTACGCCGAGCTGGCGCATTACGTGTCCGGCTTGCCCCTGGTGGCTTTTGACCTGAGCCAGGTCCTGCACCGGGCCTTGCAGCCAGAGTGGGTTCGACTCAACTTGCCCCCGGTGGGGGGCGAGGGCTTTTGTGCCTTGCGCCTGGCCCAGCGACTGCTGGACCCTGTGCCGGTGGTCAGCGGCAAGCTGCAAACCTTGAGGCAGTACTACCGGCTACCTGAGCGCACGCCGGCATCGGCGCTGGGGGAGCTCGAAACCACGGTCGACTTGCTCAGCACGGTGCTCCAGCCCCTGGCGCTGCGCCGTGGCCTTCACGACTGGCAGGCTGTGTGTGAACATGCGCAGGCCACCTGGTATCCCTCTCGTCTGGCGTTTGGGGAGTTCAAGGGCCGTCACTTTCGTGAGGCGCTGACCGACCCCGCGCTGCACGCATGGCTGGAGTGGCTGGCCGGGTCTGGCAGCCCGCGCTCGGCCAACATGGGGCGCTGGTACCTCGCGCAATTGGCCGAGCCAGCCCCTGAGATGGACGATGCCATCGCGCAGATGGAGGCGCTGGCAACACGGGGGGCGCAAGGTGAGCCCACGGTTGCGGCTGCGCCGGTTCAGGCGGGTGCGTTGGTGTTCGTCAAGCCTGAAGTGGAAGAGCTGAAGGCTTTGATCGCATCGGCGCGTGTCCGACTGGCCGATCTGGAGGCGCGTTACACGCAGGAGCGCCACGACGTCGAGGTGACGCAGGCACGCCTGTTCGGTTTGTTGCGGCCGCACTACCAGCAACGTGATCGTCTGCGTCTGTTGGTGAGTTACCGACGCCAGTACCTCGATGCGCTGATGTACGACGGGGAGGATGCTGCCGAAGCCGTGGCCCAGCAATGCCAGGAAGCGTGGCAACAGTCGGATGCCGAGTACGAGCAGGTGGCCTTTGAGGCGGCCGAGCAAAAGGCCTTGCCCGAGGACGAAGCCCGTGAACTCAAGAGCCTGTGGCGCAAGCTGGTGCGCCTGTTCCATCCGGACCGTTTTGCCCACGACGCTGCCAAGCTCGCCATCTTTCAGCAGCTGACCAGCGAAATCAATCGGGCGCGCGACAGTGGCGATGTCCAGCGCTTGCGCGAAATTGCACAAGACCCCAATGCTTTCCTGTTGAAGCAGGGGTGGGGACACCTCGATTTCACGGATTCGATCGAAGCGGCCAGCTTGCGCAAGCTGTTCGAAACCCTGCAGTTGCAGATCGTGTTGGTGTTGGACGCCCTCAACGAACTGCGGCGAGACACCCGCTACGAACTCCACAGGCTCAGTCAGGAGCGTGTGGGCTATCTGGAAGATGTGGCGCGCGCGCATGCTGAGGCGCTGGACGAGGAGATCGCCTCCCTGGCGGTGGAGTCGGGCGCCTTGAGCGAAGAGATCGAAATGCTGACCGGACGCCCGGCACCGGGTGCGTTGTTGTAAGCACGCGTCTCGTTCAGAAAGGGGCGATTTTGTGTGTATACTTTTAGTCTTCGTTGAGCAGGCGCCGGAGCCGATCTTCAGATCACACCGAGCAAGTCAGCGAAAATTTTGAAAAAGACTTGAATCTTCGCAAAGTTTGTGTATATAATTCAAGTCTTCGCTAGATAACCAGTTCTAGCGATCTTCGAAAGAAGATAACAGGTGCGGGCTCTTAGCTCAGTTGGTAGAGCAGCGGACTCTTAATCCGTTGGTCGAGTGTTCGAGTCACTCAGGGCCCACCAAATTTTCAAAAGGTCTGAATCGCAAGGTTCAGACCTTTTTGTTTTGCGCGCTCGGGTTTTGCGATCCGCTCAGCGTGTGCGCCAGGCTTGCGGTAGTGTTGATGCTTTGCATCTCCTGGCTTTCATGATGTCTGTTTCTTCTCTGTTGAGTGCGCGCTACGGTCAGCAGGCCCCCGCTGTGCCCGAGGCCTGGTCTCCCTTGCTGGATCAGTTGTTGACCCACCGCTCGGTGCGTCATCACCTGCCTGATCCGGTCAGCGATGCGCAGTTGACGGCCATCGTGGCCGCGGCCCAGTCGGCGGCGTCTTCGTCCAATTTGCAACCTTGGAGCGTGATTGCTGTGCGCGATCCAGTCGCACATGCGCGGCTGGCCGAACTGGCGGGCGATCAGGCGCATGTGGCACAGGCACCATTGGTGCTGGTCTGGCTGGCTGATCTGGCTCGACTGGAAGCGGTGGCGCAAGCCGAGGGGCTCACCCACGATGCGCTCGACTATCTGGAAATGGGGTTGGTGGGCGTGATCGACGCGGCTTTGGCTGCCCAGAACGCGATGGCCGCGGCCGAGTCATTGGGCTTGTCGGGCTGCTACATCGGTGGCATGCGCAACCATCCGGAAGCGGTGGCCGAATTGCTGGGTTTGCCGTCGCGGGTTTTTGCCGTGTTTGGCATGACCTTGGGCAAAGAGGATCCGGCGCAGCCGTCTTCGGTCAAGCCGCGCCTGCCACAAGCAGCCGTGTTGCACCACGAGCGCTATCGCCCGGTGGCCGAGCAACAGGCTGCGATCGCGTCGTACAACGAGGCGATGGCTGCGTTCTATGCCCAGCAGCAGATGAAGGTGCGTGGCACCTGGACGGTGCATTCAGGCAAGAGGGTGGCCACGCCGGAGGCCTTGACGGGTCGCGATCGGCTTCAGGCGGCACTGCAGGCACTGGGATTTCCCTTGAAATAGGCGTGTTTGCGACGCATCTGCGTCAACACCTGTGTTCATCGGGCTTTGCGCAAGGCACAATTAGGTTGCCCGAGATTTGCGGGTGCTTTCAGAACATCATTCATGAACAAGACTGATCTCATCCAGCGCCTTGCTGACCAGCACCAACTGTCCAAGGCCGAGGCTGGCCGCATCCTCGACACGCTGCTCGACACCGTGGTGACGGCCGTCAAGAAGGGCGATGCCGTGACCATCCCCGGTTTCGGTTCGTTCAAGCAACATGCCCGCGCAGCCCGCAATGGCGTGAACCCCAGCACCGGCGACAAGATCAAGATCCCCGCCGCCAAGCTGCCCAAGTTCACCCCTGGCGCCACGTTCAAGGCCGCGGTCGATCCGAAGGCCGCTGCACGCAAGGCTGGCAAGGCACCTGCTGCCCCCGCCAAGAAGGCTGCCAAGCCTGCCGCCAAGAAGGCTGCTGCCAAGAAGAAGTGATCGCTGCGTGGGGCCCCCGCCTGGGCTCCGCAGCGTCAAAGACCGGTGTCGCCCGCCAGGGCTGCACCGGTTTTCTTTTGGGCGTCCGGTCTGTGCCGGTGTCAGAGGAAGCGTTCCAGCAGCTTGCGCGAGTGCTTGTCCAGGCGGGTGCGGTCGGCAATGCCGAAGTTCAGCCCCTGCGCACTGTGGATCAGCAGGCGGCCATCGCCCAGTCGGCGGATGTCGTCTTCCGACTTCAGCACGAAGCTGGTGCGGCCCCGGTCGGTGTCCACCGTCCAGGTGCAGGGGGTCGAGAAGCTCGACACGTCGAGCAGGGCGGTGACCTGTGGGGTGAGTTCGCGCACCGCCAGTTCGGCCTCCAGCAGTTGGCGCCACGCCGCTGGCAGGTCGCTCAGGCGGTCGATCCAGACCACCTCGTGGCTATCGGTGTTCATCAGTGACACGCCTTCGTCGGGGGCGCTCAAGGGGTAGGCGCGCACGGGCACGATGCCCACATGGGTGCTGCCATCGTCCAGCGTCAGGGTCAACTGGCCCAGGTCGTTGCGGGTGAGGTCGCGCATCGTGTCAGTCCTTGTTGGCGGCATCGGCGGGGGCATCGTCGATCAGGGCGTCTTGTTCGGCCTTGCGGGCCTGGGCCTGATACAGGCGCCAGTACGCGCCTTCGCGGGCCATCAATTCGTCGTGCGGGCCCACTTCCACGATGCGGCCCTTGTCCATCACGACGAGGCGGTCGGCCTTGCGCAGGGTGGACAGGCGGTGGGCAATCGCGATGGTGGTGCGCCCCTTGACCAGGTTGTCCAGCGCCTTCTGGATTTCCTTTTCGGTTTCGGTGTCCACGGCCGAGGTGGCTTCGTCCATGATCAGGATGCGCGGGTTGATCAGCAGTGCGCGCGCGATGCTGATGCGCTGGCGCTCGCCGCCGGACAGGCCCTGGCCGCGTTCACCGACCAGCGAGTCGTAACCCTGCGGCAGGCGCAGGATGAACTCGTGCGCGTGGGCGGCGCGGGCGGCGGCGACGATCTCTTCGCGGCTGGCGTCGGGTTTGCCGTAGGCGATGTTCTCGGCGATGGTGCCAAAGAACAGGAAAGGCTCTTGCAGCACCAGGCCGATGTGGCGTCGGAAGTCGGCCACGGCAATGCGGCGTACGTCCACGCCATCGACGCGGATGCCGCCATCGCTGACGTCGTAGAAGCGGCAGATCAGGTTGACCAGGGTGCTCTTGCCCGAGCCGCTGTGGCCGACCAGGCCGATCATCTCCCCAGGCTGGATGTCCAGGCTCACGTCGCGGATGACGGCGCGGCTGCCGTAGCGGAAGCCGATGCGGTCGAGCTCCAGCCGGCCTTGCAGCGCGGGCAGCTTGACCGGGTTGACCGGGTCGGGCACGTTGGAGACGTGGTCAAGGATGTCGAAGATGCGCTTGGCGCCGGCGGCGGCCTTTTGCGTGACCGAGACGATGCGGCTCATCGAGTCGAGACGGCCGTAGAAGCGGCCGATGTAGGCGATGAAGGCGGTGAGCACGCCGACCGTGATGTCTTGCTCGTGCACCAGCCAGATGCCGAAGGCCCACACCACCAGCAGCCCGATTTCGGTCAGCAGCGAAACGGTGGGGGTGAACAGCGACCAGGTCTTGTTGAGCTTGTCGTTGGCCTGCAGGTTGTACTGGTTGGCGGCGCGGAAGCGGTCGGCTTCACGCTGTTCCTGCGCAAAGGCCTTGACGACGCGGATGCCAGGGATGGTGTCGGCCAGCACGTTGGTGACTTCGCCCCAGACGCGGTCGATCTTTTCAAAGCCCGTGCGCAGGCGGTCGCGCACCAGGTGGATCAGCCAGGCGATGAAGGGCAGGGGCACCAGGGTGACCAGGGCCAGCCAGGGGTTGATGGAGATGAGGATGGCCGCCGTCATGGCGATCATCAGCACGTCGGTAGCGAAATCGAGGGCATGTAGCGACAGAAAGACGTTGATGCGGTCGGTTTCGGAGCCGATGCGGGCCATCAGGTCGCCGGTGCGTTTGCTGCCGAAGTAGTCGAGCGACAGGCGCAGCAGGTGCTCGAAGGTGGCGGTGCGCAGGTCGGCACCGATGCGTTCGGACACCAGGGCGAGCACATAGGTGCGGGCCCACCCCAACAACCAGGCGGCCAGGGCCGAGGCCAGCAGGCCGCCCAGCAGCAGCATCACATGGCCGGTGTCGATGGCCTGCCCGTTCTGGAACGGGATCAGGATCTCGTCCATCAGTGGCATGGTGAGGTAGGGCGGCACCAGGGTGGCGGCGGTGCCGGCCAGGGTCAGCAGGAAGCCGGCCAGCAGCATGCCCTGGTAGGGTCGGGCAAAGCGCCACAGGCGCAGCAGCACCCAGGTGGAGGGCGGGGTCTGCTTGTCGCGGTGGCAGACCGCGCATTCGTCGCTGTCGGGCGGCAGGGGGGCGTGGCAGACCGGGCATTCGGCGCGGTCTTCGTCGTCCGGTTGCAGGCCGGTGGCGCGAATCTTTTGCTGCCGCTCAAACTGGTCCAGCAGGGTTTGCAGGGGGGCTTGCTGCGCCAGGGTGAGGTGCCAGGTGGCGAGCTGGCGCGTGGCGGTGTGCAGGCTCAAGGTCGCCACACCGGCGTGATCGTGTTGCGAAAGCGACAAATCCGGACCCAGAGGCCAGGTTTGCCAGGGTGCTTGTGCATCTTGTCGCGCGTGCAGATGATGATCGGTGAGAACGATCGCACCTTCGGCAAAATGAAGTTGTGCGTTCAGGTCAACCGACAGCCGGGCGAGAACGTTCTCTCCGGATGCCAGCGGCGGGTGTACGCTGGCGAGGTCCTGATGGGGCGCATGCCCCGAGGTGGCAAGGGAATGACGAGAGTGCATGGTGAGAGCCGGACCGAGAAGCGCTGCTGGGGGCAAATCTGCCTGCGGCGTGGCGGCATTCTGACCGAAGCCGCGTCTCCCATGTTGACTTTCGTGACCCCCTAACGCACCGTGGATTGAACTGGATGCAGTCAGACAGGCTGGACATGAGCAAGAAGAACGACATCACGTTGCTGCGGGTCAATTACCTGCGCGGCCCCAATATCTGGACCTACCGCCAGGTGCTGGAGGTCTGGTTGGACCTGGGCGAGCTGGAAGACTGGCCCTCCCACAAGCTCCCGGGCTTCAACGCGCGCCTGACCGCGATGCTGCCTGCCCTGGTCGAGCACCACTGCGGGGTGGGCGAGCGCGGCGGTTTCCTTCAGCGGCTGGAAGAGGGCACCTGGGCCGGGCACATCCTGGAACATGTGATCATCGAGTTGCTGAACCTGTCGGGCATGCCCACGGGCTTTGGTCAGACGCGCAGCACCTCGCAGCGCGGGGTGTACCGCATGGTGTTCCGCGCCCGCGACGAGCAGGTGGCGCGCCTGGCTTTGGCCGAGGGCCATGCCCTGCTGATGGCCGCGATCAACGATGCGCCTTTCGATGTGCCGGCTGCCGTCGAGCGCCTGCGCAACCAGATCGACGACTGCTACCTGGGCCCCAGCACGGCGGCCATCGTGGGCGCGGCCACCGACCGGGGCATCCCGCACATCCGTCTGAACGACGGTAATCTGGTCCAACTGGGCTACGGGCGTGCGCAGCGCCGCATCTGGACGGCCGAAACCGACCGCACCAGCGCGATCGCCGAGGCGATTGCCGGCGACAAGGACCTGACCAAGACCTTGCTGAAGTCCTGCGGGGTGCCTGTTCCCGAGGGCGAGGTGGTGGACAGCCCCGAGGCGGCCTGGGAGGCCGCGCAAGACATCGGCCTGCCGGTGGTGGTCAAGCCGCTGGACGGCAACCATGGCCGGGGGGTCTCGCTGGAGCTGACCGAGCGTGCCGACATCGAGGCGGCGTTCAAGATTGCCGAGGCCGAGGGCAGCGAGGTGATCGTCGAGCGTTATGTGCGGGGCGACGAGCACCGCCTGCTCATCGTGGGCGGCAAGATGGTGGCCGCCGCCAAGGGCGAGAGCCTGTGGATCACCGGCAACGGCCGCGACACAGTGGCCCGCCTGATCGAAGACCAGCTCAACAGCGACCCGCGCCGCGGCGACGCCGAGGAATTCCCGCTGGAAACCATCGTGCTGGATCGCGAGCCTGCGATGCGCCTGCTGCTGGAGCGCCAGGGCCTGAATGCCGAGGCCATTCCGAAGGCCGGGCAGAAGGTGCTGGTGCAGCGCAATGGCAACGTGGCCATCGACTGCACCGACGATGTTCACCCCGACATCGCCTACCTGGCCTCGCTGGCCGCGCGCGTGGTGGGTCTGGACATTGCCGGCATCGACCTGGTGGTGGAAGACATTGCCAAGCCCTTGGCGCCGCAACGGGGCGCCGTCGTCGAGGTCAATGCTGGCCCAGGTTTGCTCATGCACCTCAAGCCCGCCGAAGGTTTGCCGCGCCCCGTGGGGCAGGCCATTGTTGACAACCTGTTTGACGAAGACGAGACCGGCCGGGTGCCCATCATCGGTGTCGCGGGTTCGCAGGGGGTGGGCCACATTGCCCGCCTGACCGCGTGGTTCCTGCACCTGAGCGGCAAGGTGGTGGGCCTGGCGTGCAGCGAGGGCCTGTTCCTGGGTTCGCGTTGCGTCGAGACCGGCAACCGCGCCAACTTTGCAGCGGCCGAGCGCCTGCTGATGAACCGCGACGTCAATGCCATCGTGGTGGAAAACGGCCCCGTGTCCATCCTCGACGATGGGCTGGCTTACGACCGCTGTCAGGTGGGTCTGGTGACCGACTTGCGCGGCGCCGAGGCCCCGGTGGACCCCGCGCTGGCCGCACACGACATCCATGAGCCCGATCAGATGTTCAAGGTGCTGCGCACGCAGGTGGACGTGGTCTTGCCGGGTGGCGTGGCTGTGTTGCACGCCGCCGATGCGCGTCTGGTCGAGATGGCCGACCTGTGCGACGGCGAGGTCATTTTCTATGACGTCGATCAGCACAGCCCCGTGATGGTGGCGCACCGCGCCAAGGGCGGGCGCACCGTGTCGGTGGCCGACAACCATGTGCTGCTGACCCACAACGGCCACGCGCCGGTGCGCTGTATCGACCTGGACAGCGCGTCGGCGCGCCGGGTCATGGGTGGCTTGACCAAGCACCCGCTGCCGGGTGCCGGCGTGCAGGCCCTGCTGGCTGCCGTGGCCGTGGCCTGGGCCCTGGACATTTCGCCGGAGCTGATGACCGCCGGCATGGAAACTTTCGACCCGACCGCGCAGGCCGTGCGCTGAGCCCGGCCCGATCTCACGACGCGAACACCAAGAGACAAAGAGATGGACGTTTCTCGCATCCGGGCCCTGCGTGGCCCCAATCTCTGGAGCCGCCAGACGGCCATCGAGGCCGTGGTGGCCTGTGAGCCGGCCGAGCGCACGCTCGAGACGCTGCCGGGCTTTGAAGAGCGCCTGCGCAAGCTGTTTCCGTCCCTCGGGGCCTTGCGCCCGGCGGGCCGACCCGACCACATCTCGCTGGCCCATGTGCTGGAGGCTGCCACGCTGGCGCTGCAGGCGCAGGCGGGCTGCCTGGTCTCCTTCAGCCGCACGGCGCCCACCCTTGAAGATGGCATCTATCAGGTGGTGGTGGAGTACAGCGAAGAGCCTGTGGGCAAACTGGCACTCAAGCATGCCCAGGCCCTGATCGCCGCGGCGCAGCAGGACACTGCGTTTGATCTGCAGGCGGCACTGGCCGAGCTGCGCGATCTGGACGAAGACGTGCGCCTGGGCCCCAGCACCGGGGCCATCGTGGCCGCCGCCGCCGCTCGGGGCATTCCTTGGCGTCGTCTGACCCAAGGCAGCCTGGTGCAGTTTGGCTGGGGTGCCAAGCAGCGTCGCATCTGGGCGGCCGAGGTGGATTCCACCAGCGCCGTCTCCGAATCCATTGCCCAGGACAAAGACCTCACCAAGCGCCTGCTGGCCGCCGCCGGGGTGCCGGTGCCCATCGGTCGCCCCGTTCGCGATGTGGACGATGCCTGGGCCGTGGCCCTGGAAATCGGGCTGCCTGTGGTGGTCAAGCCGCAGGACGGCAACCAGGGCAAGGGCGTGACGGTCAACATCGTCACACGCGACCACCTGGAAATTGCCTACAAGGCCGCGGCCGAGATCGGCACCGTCATGGTCGAGAAGTACCTGCCCGGTCACGACTTCCGCCTGCTGGTGGTCGGTGACAAGCTGGTGGCGGCGGCTCGCCGCGAGCCCGCTCACGTCATCGGTGACGGCATCCACACGGTGCGCGAACTGATCGACGAGGTCAACAAGGATCCGCGTCGCGGCGATGGCCATGCCACCGCCCTGACCAAGATGCGTCTGGACGAGATTGCCGTGGCACGTCTGGGCATCCAGGGGCTGACCCCGGACTCGATTCCTGAAGAGGGCCGTCGCGTCATCTTGCGCAACAACGCCAACCTGTCGACCGGTGGCACGGCGACCGATGTGACCGACACGGTGCACCCGGCGGTGGCCGCCCGGGCCGTGGCGGCTGCCCAGACCATCGGTCTGGACATCTGTGGTGTGGACGTGCTGGCCGAGGGCATGCACAAGCCGCTGGAAGAGCAAAACGGCGGCATCGTGGAGGTCAACGCCGCGCCGGGCCTGCGCATGCACCTGTCGCCCTCGTTCGGCAAAGGTCGCAATGTGGGCGAGGCCATGGTGGCCCACTTGTTCAAGCCGGGTGAAGATGGTCGCATTCCCGTGGTCGCCGTGACGGGGACCAATGGCAAGACCACCACGGCGCGTCTCACCGCGCACCTGTTGGCCACCAGCGGTCTGCGCGTGGGCATGACGAACACCGATGGCGTCTATGTCAACGGTCGCCAGATCGACAGCGGCGACTGTTCCGGTCCCAAGAGCGCCCGCAGCGTGCTCATGCACCCGGACGTGGACGCGGCCGTGTTCGAAACCGCGCGTGGCGGCATCCTGCGGGAAGGTCTGGGTTACGACCGTTGCCAGACTGCCGTGGTCACCAACATCGGTGCGGGCGACCACCTTGGGCTGAACTACATCACCACCGTTGAAGACCTGGCGGTGCTCAAGCGCGTCATCGTCATGAACGTGGCCGAAGATGGCTACGCCGTGCTCAACGCGGGTGACCCCATCGTGGTGGCCATGGCGGCCAAGTGCCCGGGCGGCGTCATTTACTTCTCGGCCGAGCCGCACAACCCCGTGCTGACCGCGCACCGCGCCCAGGGCAAGCGCAGCATCTGCATCGATGGCGATGCGATCGTTGTGGCCGAAGGCAGCTGGCGCGAACTGCTGCCGCTGCGTGACATCCCCATCACCCGCAACGGCACCATCGGTTTCCAGATCGAGAACGTGATGGCCGCTGTGGGCGCGGCCTGGAGCAGCGGGCTGGACTGGGACTTGATCCGCCGTGGCCTGGCCAGCTTCGTCAACGACGCCGACAACGCGCCGGGCCGTTTCAACGTGATGGACTTCAAGGGCGCCACCGTGATTGCCGACTATGGCCACAACCCGGATGCCATGCGCGCTCTGGTCTCGGCTGTGAACGCCTTGCCGGCCCAGCGCCGCTCGGTGGTCATCAGCGGGGCCGGTGACCGCCGCGACGAGGACATCCGCGAGCAGACGGTCATCCTGGGGCAGGCCTTTGACGAGGTCATCCTGTTTCAGGACGCCTGTCAGCGCGGTCGTGCCGATGGCGAGGTCTTGAAGCTGCTGCGCGAAGGACTGGCGGACGCACCGCGCGTGAAGCACGTGGAAGAGATCCGGGGCGAGTTCCTGGCCATCGACACGGCACTGAACCGCTTGCAACCCGGTGATCTGTGCCTGGTGCTGGTGGACCAGGTCGAAGAGGCCCTGGCCCATCTGGCACGCCGCTGTGACGCGGCGGCAGGTGGCGCGGGTGACTGAGCCGTTCCAGGCTCAGTCAATGGCGAGGGCAGGGGGGCCGGATGGCACGCTGCCCCGCCGTTTCAGTACGACACGGCGTAGCGCGTGCCTCGGTAGCGGAACACCGCCGACTTCAGGCGGATTTCTTCCAGCACCAGGCCGGCGACCGGCTGGTCTCCCTCGTGGAACACCCGGTTGTTGATCAATAGCATCCGGCTGGCGGGCTGGTCGGAATACATGGCGCCCGACACCGTCAGGGCGGGCAGGCTGCGTCGCACGTCTTCCGGTAACTCGGCCAGGCTCGGCACCTGGGTGCTCGTCGTCGCGGCCGGATCCACATGGATCGGTGCGCGTGTTGACGGCTTGGCAGGCGTCGCTGCGGGGGCGGGCGAGACCGTCTGGGGCAGCGTCACGACCGGCGAGCGCATCTCAGTTTGGGGAGTTGGCGCCGCTGCTTGCGCCCTGGCGGGCGATGGTGTCACCGGGGTGGCGCTCACGGAGCGCGCGCTGAGGGGCGTTGGCGTGGCCGCCAGCGAGGGCGTCGGTGCCTGTGTCAGGATGGGCGCGGTGGGTGTGACCGGGGTTGTCACCGTGGGTGGGAGCGGCGTCGGCGCCGTCTGGGGTGCCTGCGCCAGCACGGGCCGGGGATCCGGCTGCACGGGCTCAGACGCCGGTGTGGCTGTCGCCACCGGTCGCGTCCACCACCAGGCCGAGCCCAGCGCGGCCAGTACCAACACGGCGCCCAAGCCCATCACCCAAGCCGGTGGGCGTCCTCTCAGCGGGGGCAGGTCGGCCTCCAGGTTCGCCGTGGGCGTGTGCAAGCCGGGCACCCGCCCTTGTTCGCGTTCGGCATCGGCCTTTTTCAGGGCATCAAGGATGTAGGACATGAGCTGGCTGGCTGGCAGAAGGGGAAGACGGTGATGATTCGGCCGGCGTGTGGAGGCGTGGCTCCGGCACGCCCGTGGCCCGGTTGAGTTGCATCAGCGTTGTGGCGCCCACGACCCCGTCGGGCGCCAGGCCCTGGGTCAACTGGAAGGCCTGCACGCGGGCTTCCAGGGCGGCATCGAAGGTCGTGACGGCATCGGCCGGCAGGGTGTGGCCATCGAGTCGGGCCAACTGGGCGGCCAGCCAGCCGACCGTGGCGCTGCGCTGGCCCTGCAGCAACTTGGCTCGGTAACCCGGCGGGGTGCGCCACAGCGTCACGAAGTCGCCGCGCCACACGGTGGCGAGCGTGCCCAGAGGCATGGCCACGGTCTGAGCGCCGTGCTGCAGATAGGCGTAGCGTGTATCCAGGCCGGTCAACAGCGCATGGCCGCGTTGTCCGCTGGCTTGCAAGCGCAGCACGACCGGTCGTTCCAGTTGTCGAACCTGCGGCAGACCGCCGCTGTGCAGATGGCACATCAGGCCCTGGCGCCAGGCGTTCGCACAGACATCGCCACCCACCGCTGGCACCTGCCACAGCGTCATCAGCTGTCGCAGCGCTTCGTTCTCGTCGGTCAGCGCGCCTTGCATCAACGCGTCCGCACTGATCACGTCGGCGCGCATGGAGGGCGCCGTGTCTTGTTTTGTGCTGGCACCGGAGCTGACGGCCGAGGTGACCTTGGCGCCCTGAGTCGTGGCCGCCAGCGAAGCTGCTGCTGGACGCTGGGCCCGTGCCTCCCCCGCCTGATGCTGCAGCCACAGGGCGACACCCATGCCCGTCATCCCTGCCAAGGCCAAGCCGGCCAGCGCCACCTGGGTGCGTCGGCCGGGTGTGGCACGTGTCGGCGAGGGGCTGGCTGCGGCCTTCGCCCGCTGACGTGCCAGGCGCGGAAACACCTCGCTGGCGGCCTTGTCCACAATCGCCACTGTCACCTGGGCCTGGTTTTCTGCGTAGGCACCCAACAGTGCCCGATCGCACAGCAGGTTGATGCGGCGCGGCACGCCCCGCGTCCAGCGGTGGATGCGCAGCATGGCCTCCTTGTCGAACAGGCGCCCGCGTGCGAGGCCTGCCACCTTCAGTCTGTGCTGGATGTACTGGGCCGTCTCTGGTGCCGACAGCGCATCCAGGTGGTAGCGGGCAATCACCCGCTGCGCCAGTTGCTCCATGTCCGGGCGTTCGAGCATGTCGCGCAGCTCGGGCTGGCCGATCAGGATGATCTGCAGCAGCTTGCGCTCGTTCGTCTCCAGGTTCGTCAACAGGCGCAGTTGCTCAAGCACCTCCAGCGACAGGTTCTGCGCCTCATCGATGATGAGCACGTTGCTGTGCCCTTCAGCGTGACTGCGCAGCAAGTGACCGTTGAGCCGGTCGATGTTGGCCTTCACCCCGCCGACCTGCGCGACGCCGTGGCTGTCAGGCAGGTGGAATTCCTCGCAGATGGTCTGCAGCAACTCCGGCACGGTCAGCTTCGGGTTGAAGATGTAGGCCACATGGCAGCGTGGTGGCACCTGCTCCAGAAAGCAGCGACACACCGTCGTCTTGCCGGCACCGATTTCCCCGGTCAGCAGCACGAAGCCGCCGCCCCCTTCCACGCCATACAGCAGGTGCGCCAGGGCCTCGCGGTGGCGGTCGCTCATGAACAGGTAGCGCGGATCGGGGGCGATCGAAAAGGGTGGCTGTGCCAGGCCAAAAAATGACGTGTACATCCGCACAGGATAACGGGGTCTGTGCGGCGATCACGCCCCATCCGGGTGCACAATTAGTGGATGATGCCGCCCTTGACCATCCCCGCAGCGACCTTGAATCCTGTGACCTATGTGGTGGACACCAACGTCCTCCTGGTGGCCAACGGTCAGCATCCGGATGTCAGTCCCGCTTGCGTCATGACCTGTCGGGAGTGGCTCACACGTCTCATGGCCGAAGGCCGGGTGGCCTTGGACGATGCCTATGCCATCGTCAACGAATACCAGCACAAGACCCACGCCAGCGATGGTCAGGGGGTGGGTGATGCCTTCGTGCGTTGGGTGTTGCGGCACCATGACGATGCTGCCCGCTGCGATCTGGTCCACCTCGACCCCCATGTCCAGCGAGGTTTTCTCAGCTTTCCGGTCGATGTCGACCTGAACCACTTCGACGATTCCGACCGCAAGTTCGTGGCTGTGGCGCATGCCCACCCTGAGCGCCCACCCATCTTGCAGGCGGCCGACTCCAAGTGGCTGGACTGGGCACCCCACCTGGGCGAGCACGGCGTGCAGATCCGCTTTCTGTGCTGTGAAGACGTGCAGGAGTTCCATGTCCACAAGTTCGGCCACTGACCCCATTCCAGCGATTCACTTCATGTCGCACACCCACGATTTCTTTCGCTTCCCGCACACCCCTCACATCGCCTGGCTGGCCAGCGGCACGCCGCGTGATGACAAGGTCCTGACACCCGAAGAGGCTCAGGCCTTGCTGCAGCACCCGGTGGTGGTCGAGGAAAAGCTAGACGGCGCCAACATGGGCATCTCGTTTTCGAGTGAAGCGGTGTTGCACGTTCAAAACCGTGGCCAGTACCTCAACAAGCCCTACGGTGGACAGTTTTCCCGTCTCGACGAGTGGCTGGCCATCCGCGAGGGTGAGCTGTTCGATGCCCTGGGCGATCGCCTGATCCTGTTTGGAGAATGGTGTGCAGCCCAGCACTCGCTGGACTATGAGACCTTGCCCGACTGGTTCCTGGCGTTCGATGTGTACGACCGTGACGAGCAGCGTTTCTGGAGCACCCGCCGGCGGCATGAGCTGGCTCAGAAGCTGGGCTTGCGCGAGGTGCCGCGTGTCAGCGCGGGCGCAACCAGCCTTCCGGTGTTGACCGAGTGGGTGAACACCCATCGCAGTCACTACCGACTGGGTTCTCTGGAAGGCGTGGTCATCCGACACGAAGACGAGGACTGGTTGCTGGGGCGTGCCAAGCTGGTACGCCCGGATTTCGTACAGAGCATCGAGGAGCACTGGCGCAGTCGCGCCATCCAGTGGAACCGCGTGGCCTGGACGGATGAGGGCTGAGCATGGCCGAGCAACACGCTATGCCATTTTTGCGTGAGACCCTGGTGTTTCTCACGCTGGCCGGTGTCCTCATTCCCTTGTTGCAGCGGCTCAAGGTCAATCAGGTGCTGGGCTTTCTGGGCGTCGGCTTGATCGTCGGGCCGTATGGCTTGGGGCTGTGGGTCGATACCTGGCCCTGGCTCGCGCAGTTCACCTTCCCCCAGCGTGCAGGGGTGACTGTGCTTGCCGAAATGGGCGTGCTCTTCCTCATGTTCATGATCGGGCTGGAGCTGTCTGCCGAGCGGCTGTGGGCCATGCGACACTGGGTGTTCGGGGCAGGTGCCTTGCAGGTACTCGCCTCCTCCGCCGTGATCTGCGCGCTGGCGATGGCCTTCGGTAACTCCTGGCAGTCCTCCTTGGTGCTGGGCATGGTGCTGTCGCTGTCGTCCACGGCCGTGATCGTGCAACTGCTCTCCCAGCGTGAGGCCCTCGCGACCCCCATGGGGCAGTCGATTTTCGCGGTGCTGATGTTCCAGGATTTGGCGGTCGTGCCCGTCCTCATCCTCATCGATTTGCTCGGTCGCGGAAGCAGTCCTGACATGTGGTCGGTCACGGGGATGACCTTGCTCAAGTCTGTGGTTGCCGTCGTGCTCATCTTCGTGGTGGGGCGCAAGGTCATCCGTCCGCTGTTCCGTAACTTCGCGCGTCAGCGTCAGGCCGATGTTTTCATGGCGCTGACGCTGCTGGCCACCCTCAGCATCGCCGGCCTTACCGCGGCAGCGGGTCTGTCGATGGCGCTGGGGGCGCTGTTGGCCGGCTTGCTGCTGGCCGAAACCGAATACCGTCATGAGGTCGAGGTCACGATCGAGCCCTTCAAGGGCCTGCTGATGGGCCTGTTCTTCATGACGGTGGGCATGGGCATCGATGCCCGCGAGATCCTGGCCAACCCGCTGTGGGTCCCGCTGTCGGTCATGGGGCTCATCCTGATCAAGGCCACGGTCGTCACCGTCATCTTTCGCGTTGGTGGGCTCAGTTGGGGGCGCTCTGTCGAGTCGGGGTTGTTGCTGGGGCAGGGCGGTGAGTTTGCGTTCATCGTGGTCGGTGTGGCTGCAGCCAGCCAACTCCTGTCTCCCGAGATGGCGCAGTTCGTCTTGCTGGTGGTCGGTCTCACCCTGTTCGTCACCCCGATGGTGGCGCAATGGGGGCAGTGGCTGGGTGCCCGCCTGGATGCCCAGCATCCGCCGGCGAGCCCGCTCAGCATGCTGGAGACCGTGCCGTCACTTGGCGCCGGGCAGGTGGTCGTGGCCGGATACGGTCGCGTGGGCCAGTTGATCGGTGAGCTGCTGATGGACCAGGGCGTCTCTTTTGTCGCTGTCGAGCAAGATGCCAACCTGGTCGCGCAACTGCGCAACAAGGGCAAGCCTGTGTTCTACGGCAACGCCGCTCGCCCTGAGTTCCTGCACCGTCTGCACGTCGGGCAGGCAGCCGCGGTGGTCGTGACCATGGATCAGCCGGCGGCGGCACTGGCCACCGTGCGGGCAGTGCGAGGCGAGTATCCACAATTGCAGATCTTCGCTCGCTCACGGGACACCAAGCACGCGCGTGATCTGTTGGCCGCAGGGGCCAACATGGTGATCCCAGAAACGGTTGAGGCGGGGTTGCAACTGTCCGCCTTCGTGCTGGAAGCCCTGGGTGTGCCAGAGACCACCGTGGGCCATGTGCTGGATCGCGAGCGCACGCGTCGTGTGGCCGATCTCAACAGCGGGGCCGTGTTCTGAAGGCGGCTGTCCCTGGAGTGATTTCGCCGCTCAGGGCTGGCTCAGCCAGCGCTGCGCCAGCTTCACCCACAAGGTGCTGCCCAGCGGAATCAACTCGTCATTGAAATCGTAGCTGGGGTTGTGCAGCGTGCACGGCCCCAGGCCGTGGCCGCCCTCGCGGTGCGTGCCATCGCCGTTGCCGATCACAAAATACGCGCCGGGCTTGTGCTGCAGGAAGAAGCTGAAGTCTTCCGCGCCCATCGTGGCTTCGAACTCCTGCACCCGCTCTGCGCCCACCACCTCGGTCATCACCTGGCGTGCAAATGCCGTCTCGGCGCTGTGGTTGATGGTAGGCGGGTAGTTGCGCTGAAACTCGAACTCGGCGGTAGCACCGAAGGCTGCGCTCAATTGGTGGCTCAGTTCCCGCATCCGCAATTCGATCAAGTCCAGCGTCTCGTCGGTGAAGGTGCGCACCGTGCCTTGCAGCGTCACCGAGTCGGGCACCACGTTGGTGGCTTCGCCCGCCTGGATCATCGTCACCGAGATCACGCCCGTCTCGATGGGACGCATATTGCGTGTCACGATGGTCTGGAAGGCTTGCACCAGTTGGCATGCGACCGGTACCGGGTCGATCCCCAGGTGGGGCATGGCGCCATGGCAGCCCTTGCCGCGGATGGTGATGTGGAACTCGTTGCTCGACGCAAAGCAGGGGCCATCCTTGATGGCGAAGGTGCCGGCTGGCATGCCAGGCCAGTTGTGCATGCCGAAAATCGCATCCATCGGGAAGCGTTCGAACAGACCGTCCTGGATCATTTCACGGGCACCGCCGCCGCCCTCTTCGGCTGGCTGGAACACCAGAATCACCCGGCCATCGAAGTCTCGGGTGGCGGCGAGGTGCTGCGCGGCCGACAACAGCATCGCCGTGTGTCCATCGTGGCCGCAGGCGTGCATCCGGCCGTGATGGCGGCTCGCGTGGGCGAACTGGTTGTGCTCCGTCATGGGCAAGGCGTCGATGTCGGCCCGCAAGCCAATGGCGCGTCTGCCAGGTCGCCCCTCGATCACCCCGACCACCCCGGTCTTGCCCAGCCCGCGGTGCACCTCAACGCCCCAGGCTGAAAGTGTGCGTGCAATGACATCGGACGTGCGCTCCTCTTGGAAGCACAACTCTGGGTGGGCGTGCAGGTCGCGGCGCAGCACGCGCATGGCCTCGCTTTGCGCCAGCAATTCAGGCAACACAAGTGAAGGTGGGACGACTGGGAGCTGGGACATCGGGATCTCACCGCAAAAATGGCGTCGAGTCCATCTTACCTGTCCGGAAAGCCCCCTCATCAAGGGGGAAGATTGTCCGTCAGCAGATCAACTCTTGAGGCTGGGGCTTGACGTGTGGAGTGAGCTATTTATAGTTCGCGCCTTTGACACCCTTACTTACTTTTGAGGACGCTCATGAGCGACGTGCAGTTTCAGCAAGCCCACAACCTCGGTCTGCCCAAGGCCCGCGAACTGGCCCAGCGTTGGGCGGATGGCGCCGCAGCCAAGATGGGCCTGACCTGCAAGCATCAGGAAGGTGCCGAGCAGGACGTCATTTCGTTTGAGCGCTCGGGCGTCAACGGCACCATGACCGTCACCGCCAACAGCTTCGATGTGAACATCAAGCTGGGCCTGATGATGAAGGCCTTCAAGCCCATGATCGAGGCCGAGATCGCCAAGAACGTCAGCCGCATGGTGGAAAAGGCTTCGGGTTCCCAGGCCTGAGTCCGGATTTGAGAGGGGCCCCGAGCACGCTCAGCCGTGCCGGCCTAGAATCGCCCCCTCCATGAGCGCCGTATCCTTTCAGCACGTATCCAAGACCTTCAGCTCCGGCGGGCGCACCGTGCGCGCCTTGCAGGACGTCAGTTTTGACATCCATGAAGGCGAGTTTTTCGGCCTGCTGGGTCCCAACGGGGCTGGCAAGACCACCCTCATCAGCATCCTGGCGGGGCTGAGCCGTGCTTCAGCCGGTCGTGTCACCGTCCAGGGGCACGATGTCGTCAGCGACTATGCCGATGCACGCCGCGCCCTGGGCGTCGTGCCGCAAGAGCTGGTGTTCGACCCATTCTTTTCAGTTCGTGAAACGCTGCGCAACCAAAGTGCCTACTTCGGCCTGCGACGCAACGACGACTGGATCGACGAGTTGCTGTCCCACTTGGGTCTGAGTGACAAGGCCGACGCCAACATGCGTCAGCTGTCGGGCGGGATGAAGCGCCGCGTGCTGGTGGCCCAGGCCCTGGTGCACCGCCCGCCCGTCATCGTGCTGGATGAGCCTACCGCAGGGGTCGACGTGGAACTGCGTCAAACCTTGTGGCACTTCATCGCCCGCCTCAACAAGGAAGGGCACACGGTGCTGCTGACCACCCACTACCTGGAAGAGGCCGAGGCCCTGTGCCACCGCATCGGCATGCTCAAGAAGGGTGAACTGGTGGCGCTGGACCGCACGTCGGCCCTGCTGGCTGGCACGGCCTCTACCATGTTGCGCTTCAAGACCGACGCGACCCTGCCCGCGGACTTGGCGGCGCAAGCGCGCATCACCGGTCGCGTCGTCCAGTTGCCTGCCCGGGACGCCGTCGAGGTCGAAGTCCTGCTGGCGCGCTTGCGCGAAGCGGGCTGCCCGGTTGAAGACCTGGAACTGGGGCGCGCCGACCTGGAAGACGTGTTCCTGTCCATCATGCAAGGCCAACAAGGAGCGCACGCATGAACTGGCGCCAGTCCTTCGAGGGCGTTCGCCCCCTGTTCGTCAAAGAAGTCATGCGTTTCTGGAAGGTGGCCTTCCAGACCGTGGGGGCGCCCGTGCTCACCGGCATGCTCTACCTGCTCATCTTTGGTCACGTGCTGGAAGATCGCGTCGAGGTGTTCCCCGGTGTGGGCTACACCAGCTTCCTCATCCCCGGTTTGGTGATGATGAGCTTGCTGCAAAACGCCTTTGCCAACGCCTCGTCCTCGCTCATCCAGAGCAAGATCACCGGCAACCTCGTGTTCGTGTTGCTGACCCCTTTGTCGCACCGCGCCTGGTTCGTCGCCTATGTGGGGGCCTCGCTGGTGCGGGGTTTGGTCGTGGGATTGGGCGTGTTCGCGGTCACGGCCTGGTTCTCCTGGCCCGGCATGTCCGAGCCGTGGTGGACGCTGACCTTTGCGGTGCTCGGCGGCACTTTGTTGGGCTCGCTCGGCCTGATTGCCGGCCTGTGGGCCGAAAAGTTCGACCAACTGGCCGCTTTCCAGAACTTCATCATCATGCCCATGACCTTCCTCTCGGGCGTGTTCTACTCGGTGCACTCGCTGCCGCCGTTCTGGCACAGCGTCTCCCACCTCAACCCCTTTTTCTACCTCATTGACGGTTTCCGCCGGGGCTTCTTTGGCGTCAGCGACGTCAACCCCTGGTTGAGCCTGTCGGTCGTGGGCACGACCACGACCCTGGTCGCCCTGCTGGCCCTGCGCCTGCTCAAGACTGGCTACAAAATCCGTCACTGATCTCTGTCACCGATCGCCCGAAAGACGTCCCATGGCCAACCCCACCCCCGACGAAGTCCAGCAGTACATTGCCGATGGTCTGCCTTGCACCCATCTGGCTGTGGAAGGCGATGGACAGCATTTCTTCGCCACCATCGTCTCCGCCGAGTTCGAAGGCAAGACCCGCATCGCGCGCCATCAGCGTGTTTACCAGGCCCTGGGCGATAGAATGCGGGCACAGATCCATGCGTTGTCGATGAAGACCCTGACGCCGGCCGAGTGGGCCGCGCAGAGCTGATCCGACGGCACACGGTTTTTTCACGGTCACCTCTCATTTCGGCGCGACCCTCACGGCTGTGGGGCATCGCGCCCTCTGTGTTTCATGGACAAACTCCTGATCCGTGGCGGTCGTCGCCTCCAAGGCGAAGTGACGATCTCCGGCGCCAAGAACGCCGCCTTGCCCGACCTCTGCGCCACCCTGTTGAGCGCCGAGCCGGTGACCCTGGCCAACGTGCCGCAACTGCAGGACGTGTCCACCACGTTCAAGCTGCTGGCCAACATGGGCGTCGTCGCCCGTCGCCATGAGGACAACCCCGATCTGGTCACGCTCGACGCTGGCGGGGTGACCAACCCCGAGGCGCCGTATGAGCTGGTCAAGACCATGCGCGCCTCCATCCTGGTGCTGGGTCCCTTGCTGGCCCGTTTCGGTCGTGCTCGCGTGTCGCTGCCCGGTGGCTGCGCCATTGGTTCGCGTCCGGTTGACCAGCACATCAAGGGTTTGCAGGCCATGGGCGCACAGATCACCGTGGCGCACGGCTACATCGAAGCCAGCACGCCTGTGGATGCGCAAGGCCGTCCGACCCGCCTGAAGGGCGCCAGCATCACCACCGACATGGTGACGGTGACCGGCACCGAGAACTTCCTGATGGCAGCCGCGCTGGCCGAGGGCGAAACCATCCTCGAAAACGCCGCGCAAGAGCCCGAGATCTCCGATCTGGTCGATTTGTTGGTGGCCATGGGCGCCCAGATCGAAGGCCGTGGCACCAGCCGCATCCGCATCCAAGGTGTTGAGCGTCTGCACGGCCTCACGCCTGCGCAGGCCCATCAGATCATTCCCGATCGCATCGAGGCCGGCACCTTCCTGTGCGCCGTCGGCGCCACCGGTGGTGATGTCACCCTGCGTCGCGCCAAGGCCGAGCACCTGGGTGCCGTCATCGACAAGCTGCGTGAAGCCGGTGTCGGCATCGAAGCCGGTGACGACTGGATCCGCGTCACCGCCAACAGCCGCCCGAAGGCCGTGGGCTTCCGGACCCGTGAGTACCCCGCCTTCCCGACCGACATGCAAGCCCAGTTCATGGCGCTCGACTGCGTGGCCGAGGGCAGCGCGATCATCCACGAGACCATCTTCGAAAACCGCTTCATGCACGTCAACGAGTTGATCCGCTTGGGTGCCAACATCACGGTGGACGGCCGCAGTGCGGTCGTGACCGGTGTGCCCCAGTTGTCGGGTGCCACCGTCATGGCCACCGACCTGCGTGCCTCGGCCAGCCTCGTCATCGCTGGCCTGGTGGCCGAAGGCGAAACCCTGGTCGACCGCATCTATCACCTTGACCGCGGTTACGACCGCATGGAAGCCAAGCTCCGCGCGATTGGCGCCGACATCGAACGTGTCAAGGGAGCCGCCTGATCATGATCACCCTCGCCCTGTCCAAAGGCCGCATCTTCGAAGAAACCTTGCCCTTGCTGGCCGCTGCCGGCATCGAGGTGACCGAAGACCCGGAAAAGACCCGCAAGCTCATCCTCAACACCAACCGCCCTGACGTGCGCGTGGTGCTGGTGCGCGCCACCGACGTGCCCACTTATGTGGCCTACGGCGGCGCCGACATTGGCGTGGCCGGCAAGGACATCCTCATCGAGCATGCCGGCAGCGCCGGTGGCAACGATGGCCTGTACCAGCCGCTCGACCTCAACATCGCCAAGTGCCACATGAGCGTGGCCGTGCGCGCCGATTTCGATTACGCCGCCGCCGTCAAGCAAGGCTCGCGCATCCGCGTGGCCACCAAGTACACCACCATCGCCCGCGAGCACTTCGCTAACAAGGGCGTGCACGTGGACCTGATCAAGCTGTACGGCTCCATGGAGCTGGCGCCCCTGACCGGCCTGGCCGATGCCATCGTCGACCTGGTGTCCACCGGCAACACCCTCAAGGCCAACAAGCTGGTCGAGGTGGAGCACATCATGGACATCAGCTCGCGCCTCGTGGTCAACCAGGCTGCGCTCAAGCTCAAGCGCGATGCCATCCGCTCGCTGATCCAGGCGTTCGAATCGGCCATCCCGGCCTGATTTACCTGCCCAGCGCGTCGCCTGCGCTATAACGCCGATCGCGAGAACCCATCGCCCCGGCGTCGCTCTTGCCCCTGATTTCTGAGATCCTTGGCACCATGACAGTCCAGATTCGCCACCTCGCCACCTCCCAGCCCGACTTCGAAGCCGCCTTTCAGAAAGTGCTGCACTGGTCGGCCGAGACCGACACGGCCATCGAAGACCGCGTGGCGGCCATCCTGGCCGATGTGCGTGCCCGTGGCGATGCCGCCGTGCTGGAGTACACCGCCCGTTTCGACGCGCTCGACGTGGCGAGCATGGCCGACCTCGAACTCGGCCAGGCCGAGCTGAAGGCCGCCTTCGACAGCTTGCCCACCGAGCAGCGTACCGCGCTGGAAGCCGCCGCCGCGCGCGTGCGCAGCTACCACGAACGCCAGAAGCAGGCCTGCGGCCTGAGCTGGTCCTACCGTGACGAAGACGGCACCCTACTGGGCCAGAAGGTCACGCCGCTTGACCGCGTGGGCATCTACGTGCCCGGTGGCAAGGCCGCGTACCCCTCGTCCGTGCTGATGAACGCCATCCCTGCCCACGTGGCCGGCGTGGCCGAGATCATCATGGTCGTGCCCACACCCCGCGGTGAAAAGAACCCGTTGGTGCTGGCCGCCGCCTATGTGGCCGGTGTCAGCCGCGCCTTCACCATCGGTGGCGCGCAGGCCGTGGCCGCGCTCGCCTACGGCACTGCGACCGTGCCCAAGGTCGACAAGATCACCGGACCGGGCAACGCCTACGTCGCCAGCGCCAAAAAGCATGTGTTCGGGCAGGTCGGCATCGACATGATCGCCGGCCCCAGCGAGATCCTGGTATTGGCCGACGGCACCACGCCGCCCGACTGGGTGGCCATGGACCTGTTCAGCCAGGCCGAGCACGACGAACTGGCACAAAGCATCCTGCTGTGCCCAGACGCCGACTACATCGCCAGGGTTCAGGCTGAAATCGACCGCCTGCTGCCCACCATGCCGCGCGCCGACATCATTCGCGCCTCCCTGGAAGGGCGGGGTGCCCTGATTCTCACGCGCAGCATGGAAGAGGCCTGCGAGATCAGCAACCGCATCGCCCCCGAACACCTGGAAGTCAGCAGCAACGACCCGCACACCTGGGAGCCCTTGCTGCGCCATGCTGGCGCCATCTTCCTGGGCGCCTACACCTCCGAGTCGCTGGGTGACTACTGCGCTGGCCCCAACCACGTGCTGCCCACCTCCGGTACCGCGCGTTTCAGCTCGCCGCTGGGGGTCTATGACTTCCAGAAGCGCAGCAGCCTGATCGAGGTCAGCGAAGCCGGCGCCCAGGTGCTGGGCAAGACGGCGGCCGTGCTGGCCTATGGCGAAGGCCTGCAGGCACACGCTCAGGCGGCCGAATTCCGTCTGCGCCGCTAGACCGCTGACTGAACCGATACCACCCCCCGGTACTCGGGGGCTGGTCAGCCTGAGGACATGGCGTTAGCATCCGTAACATGTGGCGATCGTTCTGACATTTGTATGGAAGAACACAAGGCGCCGTGCCGCTGAAGTGGGTTTTGCGGGGTGCCGCTGTGCTGATCTCGACTGGTTTTTCATGTGGCTGTGGCCTCGGTGGTTGGCATGACCGCTGAGGCTGTGACCATCGGGACCTGGGGTGTCCTGCTCATTGTGTTGGCGATGGTGCTGGCCTTCCTCATGAGCTTGCGTGCTCATCCCGAGGATCGTCGAGGGCCGCGTGCCGGTTTGGCCAATCTGCTGCTGTCATCCGAGCCCTTGCAGCGCGCGCGCATCTGGCGTTTTCTGTTCATGGCCAGCAATCATGCGTTTGGTCTGCTGGCGCTGAACTACGGCGCGCAGCACGGGGTGCTCGACGCTCAAGCCTGTCAGGTGCTGACCGTCGTCGCTGTGGGGGTCATCGGAGCGATTTACCTCGCGTTGCGCTCAGGCTGGAATCGACGTTTTGCCGATCCGGCCTTGATGGCCCTGCAACTGTGGGCCGGCATCGTGTTGTTGGGGTGGGGCTACCTGATCGGCGGCCCGGGGCGACCGGTGGCGCTCATTCTGTTGTTCGTCAGCCTGATGTTCGCCCTGCTCACGGTCACCTTCAGGCAGATGACGCAGGCCAGTGCACTGGCGGTGTTGGTGTTTGGTGCCGCCGCTCTGGGCGTGGTTGGTCAGGAACACGATCAGCCCCTCGTGGTCGAGTTGCAGGTGCTCTACTTCTGTGTGTTGTTGATCATCCTGAGCAGCGCCTGTGTGCTGGTGCGGCAACTTGCCTTGTTGCGAGAGCGAGCCGCCCACGCTCGCCATGACCTGGCCGAAGCCATGGCCAAGCTCCACGGGCAGGTGATCCGCGATGAGTTGACTGGCTTGTTCAACCGACGGCACATGCACAAGTTGTTGCGCATCGAGCAGAACCGTGCAGATCGATCGGGTCTGCCCTGGTGTGTGGCCATGATCGACCTCGACCTGTTCAAGCGGGTCAACGACGAGCACGGGCACCCGGTGGGCGATGAGGTCTTGCGCTCGACCGCTCAGGTGCTCAGCGGCGGCTTGCGAGGCGCAGACCAGGTCGCCCGTTGGGGCGGGGAAGAGTTTCTCGTGATGTTCCCTGAAACGGACAGCGAAGATGCCTGCCAGGTGCTGGAGCGCATTGGCCAGGCTCTGGCGCGCACCCAAGTGAGTCCTACGGTGCCGGACCTGCGTGTCACGTTCTCTGCGGGGGTGACGCGCCATCTGGCCGACGAACCTTTGGCGCACACCATTGATCGGGCCGATCACGCCTTGTATCGGGCGAAGGCGTCAGGGCGCAATCGCACGGAATGCCTGAGCGGTCCTGTCTGACGCGCGAGGTGATACCCGCATGAGATAATCGTCCGGGCTACCCGCGCTGCCCCAGCCTTGGCCTCATGAGCACTTCCGATACCCTTTTGAATACCTTCCGCGCCGATGTGCGCGCCATGCACGCCTATCACGTGCAGGATGCCGCCGGCTTCATCAAGCTCGACGCGATGGAGAACCCCTTCACCCTGCCGGTCGCCCTGCAGGATGAGTTGGGCCAGCGTTTGGGCCGGGTTGCGTTGAACCGCTACCCCGGGGCGCGTCAGCAAGACCTGCATGCCGCCTTGCGCCGCCATGCCCACGTCCCGGCAGACTGTGGTCTGGTGCTGGGCAATGGCTCGGACGAGTTGATCTCTCTGCTGTCTGTGGCCTGCGCCCAGCCCTGTGCCGTGGCGCTGGCACCCTTGCCGGGCTTTGTGATGTACGAAGCCTTTGCCAAGCAAAATGGCCTGCGCTTCGTGGGCGTGCCCCTCACGGCCGACTTTGAGCTCGACACGCCCGCCATGTTGGCCGCAATCCGCGAACATCGCCCGGCGCTGACCTACATCGCCTACCCGAACAACCCGACCGCCAACCTGTGGGACGACGAGGCCATTGAGCAGATCGTACAGGCCGTGGGGGCCAACGGCATCGGCTTGGTCATCATCGACGAGGCCTATCAACCCTTCGCCAGCAAGAGCTATCTGGATCGTTTGACGCGCCATCCGCATGTGCTGTTGATGCGCACGCTTTCCAAGTTTGGCTTGGCCGGGGTTCGCCTGGGGTACATGATGGGACGTGCCGACCTGATCGAGCAGGTCGAGAAGGTGCGTCCGCCCTACAACATCAGCGTGCTCAACACCGAAGCCGCGCTGTTTGCGCTGGAGCACGCCGACGAGTTTGCCCGCCAGGCCGAGGTCATCAAGGCCGAGCGTGAGCGCCTGCTGGCCTTCCTGGCCACCTTGCCCGGTGCCCACGCCTACCCCAGCCAGGCCAACATGATCCTGGTGCGCGTCAACGACGCGGCGACCACCTTTGCGGCCCTCAAGTCACGAGGGATACTGATCAAGAATGTCTCAGGTTTGCACCAATTGCTGGCAAACTGCGTCCGATTGACCGTGGGCCTGCCCTCCGAAAATGACGCCTTGATGGCAGCATTGGCCGAGATCCTGCGTGAACCTCTGAATTGTCCTGCTGCATGAATGCTTCCCAACAGGTGTCGGCCCCTGACTGCGCCGACCGCGTGGCCGAGGTCACCCGCAACACAGCCGAAACCCAGATCACCGTGCGCGTCAACCTCGACGGCAC
>JAJUGJ010000031.1 GCA_029268225.1 Burkholderiales bacterium
CAAGTAGTAGATAGAACCGATACTGATAAAGCCCACCCAACCCAAAGCACCAGAGTGAACGTGACCCACAGTCCAGTCAGTGTAGTGCGACAAGGCATTCACGGTTTTGATCGACATCATTGGGCCTTCGAAGGTGGACATACCATAGAAGGACAACGACACAACCAAGAATTTCAACACAGGGTCAGTACGCAGTTTGTGACATGCACCAGACAGGGTCATGATACCTTTGATCATACCGCCCCAACTTGGTGCCAGCAGAATCAGCGAGAACACCATGCCGAGCGACTGAGTCCAGTCAGGCAGCGCGGTGTAGTGCAGATGATGAGGACCTGCCCACATGTAGGTGAAGATCAACGCCCAGAAGTGCACGATCGACAGGCGATACGAGTACACGGGCATGCCGGCTTGCTTGGGGATGTAGTAGTACATCATGCCCAGGAAGCCTGCCGTCAGGAAGAAGCCCACGGCATTGTGGCCGTACCACCACTGAACCATGGCGTCCTGCACACCGGCGTAGGCCGAGTAGGACTTGGTCAGGGAGACGGGGATTTCCGCACTGTTGACGATGTGCAGCAGGGCCACGGCGATGATGAAGGCGCCGTAGAACCAGTTGGCCACATAGATGTGACGGATCTTGCGGGTACCGACGGTTCCGAAGAACACGATGGCATACGCGACCCACACCAGCGTGATCAGGATGTCAATGGGCCACTCCAGTTCGGCGTATTCCTTGCCGGTGGTGAAGCCCAGAGGCAGCGAGATCGCGGCCAGCAGGATAACCAGCTGCCAACCCCAGAAGGTGAAAGCAGCCAGAGGACCTGCGAACAGGCGAGTTTGGCAAGTACGTTGCACCACGTGGTAAGACGTGGCAAACAGGGCGCAGCCGCCAAACGCAAAAATCACCGCATTGGTATGCAGTGGTCGAAGCCGGCCGTAGGACAGCCAGGGGATGCCGAAATTGAGTTCCGGCCATGCCAGTTGGGACGCGATCAGGACGCCGACAGCCATGCCGACGACGCCCCATAGGACGGCCGCAATGGCGAACTGCCGAACAACCGTATCGTTGTACGTGGCAGAGTGGGTGGTTGCCATCTCTTCTTCTCCTTTGTTACAGCGTGAATTGTGGGGCCAAAGCAAGGGTTATTTTTGATGAACCTCAACCTTGCTCTTGTCTTTTTGCTCATCTTGCAAGATGCGTAGCCCCTCTTGTTCGATGTCCTCGAATTGTCCGCTGTGCACAGACCAGCCCAGCACGGCCAGGATGGCCAGGACCAGCAAAACGGAGACGGGAATGAGGACGTAGAGGATTTCCATGATCGCGATGCCCGCTTCTTCAATGGCGGCCGGGGCCGAGTCTAAGTGCATTCAGCACGACGCCCAAGGAACTCAGGGCCATGCCAAGGCCAGCCAGCCAGGGCGGCAGGAAACCCATCAAAGCGAGCGGTATGCAAGACGCGTTGTAGAGCGCTGACCACGCCAAGTTCTGGCGAACGATGCGCATGGCCTGTCGGCTGATGACAACAGCCTCGGGCAGACCCAGCAGGCGGCCTCCCAGGATGATGAGGTCGGCTTGTGACTGTGCCAAGGCAGCCCCTTGGTCCAGCGCGATGGAAACGTCGGCTTTGGCCAGCACCGGCGCATCATTGATGCCGTCGCCGACCACGGCCACCCGGTGACCCTGGGCCTGCATGCGGGCAATCACGTTGAGCTTGTCTTCGGGTGTGGCCTGGGCTTGAGCCACAGTCATTGCATCGCCCTGCCCCAGGTGCCGCGCAGCGGCATGTACGCGGGCGCTCTGATCGCCCGACAACAACGAGGAATGACAGCCCAGTTCACGCAACCGCTGAACCGTCGGGCGGGCTTCCGCACGGAAGACCTCGTCGAAGACAAAGCCCGCCACGGTGTCAGGGTGCAATCTGCCGTCGGCACCGATGGCGGCCATCCACACACGGGCATCATCGTGCTGCGTCCACCAGCCTGCCACCGCATCGGGCACAGGCATGACATCGGTCAGCACCCAGTTCAACTGCCCCAGACGCCAGACACGACCCTGCGCATCGGTGGCCTGAACGCCTTTCCCGGCCTGCTCTCGCACATCGATCCAGGACGTGACGGGCCAACCGCCCGCATCTTGGGCAGCCTTAACCAGCGAACGGGACAACGGGTGCTGCGAGTAGGACGCCAAAGCCGCCGCCACGCCCCAGCAATCGACCTGCGCGACAGGCAAACCATGGGGTGTTGGTACACGGCCTTCAGGGGTGACGATTGACACCACGGACAACTCACCTTCCGTCAAGGTGCCTGTCTTGTCGAAGTAGACCTCATCGATCGCGGAAAGAGCTTCCAGCGCATCGAGGCGCCGCACCAGCAGCCCTTTGCGGGCCATGGCACCCGCTGCGGCGAGCAAGGCGGAGGGCGCAGACAGGGACAAGGCGCAGGGGCAAGTCACCACGAGCACCGACACGGCCACCCAGATGGACTTGGATGGGTCAATCCATTGCCAGACCAGCGCGCCACCGGCAGCCAGCACGATCACACCCCAAAGGAAGGGCGCGGCCATGCGGTCGGCAAATCTCATCCAGCCCGGCTTTTCGGTCATGGCCTGATGCACCAGCGAGACGATCTGCTGATAGCGGGTATCGGGGCCCAAGCGTTCAATGGCCATCCACACGGGCGAGCCCATGTTCATGCTGCCAGCCACCACGGTTTGCCCGGCACGTCGGGGCAAGGCCCGCGACTCGCCGGTGAGGAGTGACTCGTCGACCTCGGTCTCACCCAGCAGGATCTGACCATCTGCCGGGAAGGCTTGCCCCACGGCCACCCTCACCCGGTCGCCATGTCGCAAAGAGGACAAGGGCGTGGAGGTGACGGACACCATGCTCAGATCGTCATCCGGGTTGTCGGCGCGGTCGACCGCCTCAGGCAGGCGCACGCACATGGATTCGAGGGTCTGAGTGACCCTTTCACGCGCTCGCGACTCCAGCCAGCGCCCGGCCAGCAGGAAGGTGACAAACATGGTCAACGAGTCGAAATAGGCGTCTTGACCGAACACATCCCGGTTGCCGAACGTGACCCCGGTGCTGACCACGAAGGCGCCCAACATGCCCAGGGAGACCGGGGTGTCCATCGACACCCTGCCCTGCTTCGCCGCGCGCCAGGCGCCAGTGAAAAATGGCCCGCAAGAGAACAGCATGACGGGCAGACTGAGCACCCAACAGGCCCAGTTCATCAAGTTCCATAGATCAGGCGGGATCACGTCCTGGCCAGCCACATATTGAGGCCACGTGATCATCATGACCTGCATCATGCAGAACGCGGCCACAGAGAGGCGCCACAGGAGCACGCGCCGCTCGCGCAGTCGCTCATGCCCGGCGCGTGCGGCCCCATCGGGCCAAGCCCGGTAGCCAACCTGTTGTACTGCGGTGACCAGCTCCGACAGCTTCACCCGCGCCGGATCGACCAGAATGCGCGCACGTTGCGCGGCCGACTGAACCTGAACCTCCGACACGCCCGGCACCTTGCGCAAGGCATCCTCGATGGTGATGGCGCAAGCGGCACAGTACATGCCTGACAACCCCAAGCCAATGCGACGCTGGCTGCTGCCCATCGGGATCTCCACAATGCATTGCTGGAGGAGATCGGGGTCGTCGAGGCCCGCCTGCTGCGCAGGCGTGAGCACGGCGGCGGTGACACCGCCTGTTTCGGTCGCGACGTTGTTCATGAGCTCACTGATACAGTGGTGGTGGCGGACGCCCGGCGTGGCCAAGCCGTGACTGTAAACCTAAACAAAGATCAACAAAGGGTTAGCCCTGATGATGAACTTGCCGATGCCCCGGATGACGGAACGCGCGCCGCTGAAGTCGCTGCGCCGCACCGTTGTGACGATGGCGAGCGTGTGCCTGTGCACCGCACTGTGGAGCCAGACTGTCCTGGCGCAAACGCAGCCCCAACGCCTGCCGACACTGCCTTTGAGCGCCGGCATGCACATCATCAAGGCAGAACTGGCTTTGACTCCCGAGCAGCACCAGATCGGCCTGATGCACCGCACCAGCATGGGCACCAATGAGGGCATGCTGTTCGTGTTTGATCGCCCAGGCCAACAGTGCTTCTGGATGAAGAACACCTTGATCCCCCTGCAGATCGCATTTCTGGCGGACGACGGAACCGTGGTCAACTTGGCCGAAATGAAGCCCAAGAGCCTGGACAGCCATTGCTCGACTCGGCCGGTGCGCTTCGTGCTGGAGATGAACACGAACTGGTTCACCAAGCGGGGCATTCAGGCCGGCAGTCAAATTCGCGGAGAGCCCTTTGGCACGCCGCGCTGACGACCTGCCATCTGCCGTCACTGCGTTTTGGCGCGGATGCGCTCTCGCAGTTGAGGCAACATGGTCAGGGCCGCCTCACGGCCCGCCATGATGGACAAGCGGCGCGCACCAAAGTCCGCACTGCCCACGCCTTGCAGCTTGGGACGCATGACAACATCGGCCTCTGCCATCTCCCATTGACTGATGGCATGCCCCATGATGTTGAAGGTCTGCAACAGGATGTCAACGGCTCCCTTGGTGGGTTGCCCCTCCGGAATGGCTGAGATGTCGACCGCGATGATGACGTCTGCCCCCAGTTGGCGCGTGTAACGAACCGGTACTGGTGAGACCGCGCCACCATCGATGTACTCACGCCCCCCGATCTTCACTGGCGAGAACACGGCGGGGACGGCGCTGGATGCACGGACGGCCATGCCGACATCGCCACGACGGAACAGAATGGGTTGGCCAGACTGGAGATCTGTGGCGACGATACCGAGCGGCATGCGCATGGCCTCGATGGGTTTGTTGCCAGTGCTGTCTCGAACAAAGCGAGCCAGAGCCTCCCCCTTCAGCAGCGATCGTCCAGGAAACACCCAATCGGTGATGGTGGACTCATCGAGCGTCATCGCCATTTGACCCAACTGGGTTGGCGTCTTGCCCGAGGCATAGAGTGCGGCCACAACACTGCCAGCTGAGGTGCCCACGATGACGTCCGGTTTGATGCCGTTTTCTTCCAACACCTGCAACACACCGATGTGAGCAAAGCCCCGCGCAGCGCCGCCGCCCAGCGCCAAGCCAATCTTTGGCGGTTTGGGAGCGGGCCTGGGCGTCACGGCCACAGGCGCGGAGGTCGCGGGCGTAGTAGACGGCGCTGGGGCGGCGCCCGGCAAGATTTGCGCACAACCGGCGAGCCCCAGCAGCACACCAGCCCCCAAGGTCAAGGCAAGGCGCCGCTTATATGCATTCAAGATATAAGCAACATTCAAAAAAGTTCTTCTCATATATATAAACACTGGATAGCATCCGACCCTGCCGATTGTGGCTCCGTCTGCCCCACCCTCACCCCATGAAGATCCGCAACCTTGACCTGAGCGACAACCCCATCAACGCCGAACACCAGGCGTTGGGTCTGCCTCCGGTTGAAGATGACATCACTCACCCCTCCAGACACCCGGTCATGCGCATCGCGGTATGGGCCGTGACCTTCATGCTGATTGGCGTTGTGGCCTTTTTGACGACGCGCTTGTTCAACGGCACGCATCAACTGACTGGATGGGAGTTGATCACAGAGACCTTGACCGGCGATGCGTTCTGGAAAGCGGTTGCGGTGGGCTTGCTGGCGCAAACCGTGGACGGCGCCTTGGGCATGGCGTATGGGATCACCTCCAGCAGCTTTCTGATGGCCACGGGTTCGACGCCCGCAGTGGCAAGCGCCAGTGTGCACATTGCCGAAGTGTTCACCACTGGGGTGTCGGGCATTTCGCATGTGAAGCTGGGCAACGTGAACCGCAGCCTGTTCTTGCGCCTGCTGATTCCCGGAATGCTGGGCGCCTCGCTGGGCGCGTGGACCGTCTCGTCGGTCGATGCTGCCGTGATCAAGCCGTTTGTCTCTGTTTACCTGTTTTTGATGGGGCTGTACATCATCAGCAAAATCTTCCGCACCATCCAGGTTCGCAAGGAAGCCCCAAAACATGTCGCCAAACTCGGCCTGTTGGGCGGCTACGTGGATGCCGTAGGCGGTGGTGGCTGGGGCCCAGTGGTCACAACCACGCTGGTGGGTACCGGTCAAGACCCACGCACGACCATCGGGTCGGTGAACCTGGCGGAGTTTTTCCTCACCTTCATCAGCGCCTCGGTGTTTGCCATGCTGATTGATGAGACGCCCTGGCCGACGGTGGCGGGCCTCGTGGTGGGCGGCCTGTTTGCAGCCCCCTTTGCCGCGTACCTGACCAAGCGTCTGCACACCAAGACCCTGCTGGCGATCGTGGGCAGCGTGATTGCCCTGATCAGTACCTACAATTTGTACCGGGCGCTTTACTGAGGCGGCAAGCCTTGGTGATTTGGCCCTTTTTTATTTGACAGACCCCATGTACCAGTACACCGAATTCGACAAGCAATTTGTGCGTCAGCGCGCTGCACAGTTCCGCGACCAGCTTGAGCGCAATCTGGCCGGCAAGCTGGGCGATGACGAGTTCCGTCCGCTGCGCCTGCAAAACGGCTGGTACGTCCAGCGCCATGCGCCGATGCTGCGCGTGGCCGTGCCCTACGGTGAACTGTCGTCTGCGCAGATCCGCCAGCTCGCGCGCATCGCTCGCGAGCACGACCGTGGCTATGCCCACTTCACCACGCGTCAGAACGTGCAGTTCAACTGGATTCCGTTGACACAAAGTGCCGACGTGATGGACCTGTTGGCCGACGTCAACATGCACGGTATCCAGACCTCGGGCAACTGCATCCGCAATATCACGGCCGACGCCATGGTGGGCGTGGCCGAAGACGACCTGATTGACGCACGTCCGTACTGCGAAGTGCTACGCCAGTGGTCGACCCTGCATCCGGAGTTCGCTTTCCTGCCCCGCAAGTTCAAGATTGCGGTCAATGGCGCCAAGGAAGACCGAGCGGCCACGTTCTGGCACGACATCGGCTTGCACCTGGTGAAGAACGAAGCCGGCGAAGTGGGCTTCCGCGTGCTGGTAGGTGGCGGCATGGGCCGCACGCCCATCACGGCCAGCGAGATCAACGCCTTCGTGCCTTGGCAGCAGATTCTGGTCTACATCGAAGCGATTGTGCGTGTGTACAACCGCTACGGTCGCCGCGACAACATGTACAAGGCCCGCATCAAGATCTTGGTGAAGGCCGAAGGCCAGAAGTTCTTTGACCAGGTAAACGAAGAGTTCCAGAACATCCTCACCCGCGACGTGGACGGTGCGGCTCACCTGATCCCGCAGGCCGAGTTTGACCGTGTGAACGCCAGCTTCGCCTTCCCGGCTGCAGTGCAGGCCCATGTGCCGGCTGGCAACGGCCTGCCGGCCGACGCCTCGGACGCCGAGCGCAAGCAGTTTGCCAAGTGGCTGGAGCGCAATGTGCGCGGCCACAAGGTGCAAGGCTACAAGAACGTGACGCTGTCGGTGAAGCGCCCCGGCCAGGCGCCTGGCGACGTGACCGACACACAGATGGACGCGATCGCCGACATGGCTGACCGCTTCAGCTGCGGTGAGTTGCGCGTGACGCATGACCAGAATGCCCTGCTGCCCTTCGTGCGCGAAGAAGACCTGTACGCCCTGTGGCAAGCCGCCAAGGCCGCCACACTGGCTTCGCCCAACATCGGTCTGCTGAGCGACATGATCGCCTGCCCCGGAGGCGACTTCTGCGCCCTGGCCAACGCCCGCTCCATCCCCATCGCCAACGACTTGATCGCGCGCTACCAGGACCTGGACGAGCTGTACGACATTGGTGACATCGACCTGCACATCTCAGGTTGCATCAACTCCTGCGGCCACCACCACAGCGGCCACATCGGCATTCTGGGCGTGGACAAGGATGGTTCGGAGTGGTACCAGGTGACGCTGGGTGGCTCGGACGGTTCCGACCATGCCCCCACCAGCGTGGCTGGCAAGGTGATTGGCCCTTCGTTCTCGGCCGATGAGGTCACGGACGTGATTGAAGCGGTGATCGAAACCTACCGTGCGCAGCGTTCGGCCAACGAGAAGTTCATCGACACGGTCAAGCGTGTGGGCATTGAGCCATTCAAGACCGCTGCCAATGCCGTGCGTCGCACCACCGCCAAAGCAGCCTGATTCAGCCTCGCAGAAGGACACAGTATGAAATTCGTCGACATTCACCATGACCAGTGGCACACCGTGGGCGGTGAAGATGGCCCGGTGTCGCACCCGCCGATCAAGAGCTACAGCCTGCTGACGCTGGCCCAGTGGCACGCCGTGCGCGAGCAATGGCCTGCACCAGGCACCCATGATCACAAGCCTGTGGGCGTGATCGTGTCCAACGACACCGATATCGAAACGCTGGAAGCCGACGTGCCCAAGCTGTCGCTCGTGGTGTTGAACTTCCCGAAATGGGTGGACGGCCGCGCTTACACCCAAGCGCACATCCTGCGCTCGCGTTACCGCTTCCAGGGCGAGATCCGGGCCACCGGCGAAGTGCTGGTGGACATGATGCCCTTGCTCAAGCGCACCGGCTTTGATGCCGTGGTGCTGCGCGCGGACCAGGATCGTGTGGCGGCCGAGCGCGCATTGGGCTTCTTCACAGCGCGTGGTCACTACCAAGGTGACGTGCAGGTGACCAAGCCCGTGTTCGCCCGTTCGGTGTAAGCAGGGAGCGCAACATGAGCGAAACCTCTTCCTTGATCGGTGGCCCGGCGCCGGCGGGTTCGGCCATCACGCTGTACAACCATCCCAGCGCCGACTACGCGGCCAAGGTGCACGCCACCATCGAGTTGCTGAAGGCTGCTGCCATTGAGCACCCTGGCAAGGTCGTGCAGGCGACCAGCCTGGGCGTGGAAGACATGATCGTGACCGATCTGATCGCCCGCCACCAGTTGCCGATTGCGATTGGCACCTTGGAAACTGGCATGCTCCATGCCGAAACGGCCGCGCTGATCGGCACCATCGAGACGCACTATGCCGACGCCGGCATCCACGTCGAGGTGTACAAGCCTGTGAACGAGGCCGTGATCGAGTTCGTGGGCAAGCACGGTGAGAAGGCGATGTATGAAAGCATCGACCTGCGCAAGGCCTGCTGTGGCATCCGCAAGCTGGAGCCGCTGGGTCGCATGCTGTCCGAGCGAAGTGCCTGGATCACCGGCCTGCGCCGTGAGCAGTCGAACAACCGTGGCGACATGGCCGCGCGCGAACAAGACGACAAGGGCCGCACCAAGTTCAACCCGCTCATCGAGTGGACTTGGGGTGACGTGTGGCACTACGTGGCGGTCAACCACGTGCCTTACAACCCGCTGCACGACCAGTTCATGCCCAGCATCGGTTGTGCGCCCTGCACGCGCGCCATCGCTGTGGGCGAGGACTTCCGTGCCGGCCGCTGGTGGTGGGAGGACGAAAAGGCCAAAGAATGCGGCCTGCACGTCCACCAGAAGTGACCCGCACGACATGATTCAAGAGTGAGAAAACAATGAACGCCCCTGTGAATGTGAACCAACTGTTGGCGGATGTGGACCACCGCCACCTGGACGCGCTGGAAGAAGAGGTCATCTTCATCCTGCGTGAAGTGGCTGCCAGCTTCGAGCGTCCGGGCCTGCTGTTCTCCAGCGGCAAGGACTCGTGCGTGGTGCTGCACCTGGCCGAGAAGGCCTTCAAGATGAAGAACCCGGAAACGGGCAAGCTCGAAGGCAAGCTGCCCTTCCCGCTGCTGCACGTGGACACCGGCCACAACTTCCCGGAAGTGATCGAGTTCCGCGAGCAACGCGTGGCCGAGATCGGCGAGCGTCTGATCGTGGCGCACATGGAAGACTCCATCAAGCGTGGCACCGTGCGCCTGGCGCACCCGCTGGAATCGCGCAACGGCCACCAGACCGTGACGCTGCTGGAGGCCATCGAAGACAACCGCTTCGACTGCCTGATTGGCGGCGCCCGCCGTGACGAAGAGAAGGCCCGCGCGAAAGAGCGCATTTTCTCGCACCGCGACAGCTTCGGCCAATGGCAGCCCAAGGAACAGCGCCCTGAGCTGTGGAACCTGTTCAACACCCGCATCAAGCCGGGCGAGCACTTCCGCGCCTTCCCCATCTCGAACTGGACCGAGCTGGACGTGTGGCTCTACATCGCCCGCGAGAACATCCCGCTGCCGGGCATCTACTTCAAGCACCCCCGCCAAGTGATGCGCCGCAAGGGCCTGCTGGTGCCGCTGACCGATGTGACGCCAGCGCTGGAAGGCGAAACCATCGAAACGGTGGACGTGCGCTTCCGCACCGTGGGTGACATGACCTGCACCTGCCCGGTGGAGAGCGATGCTGCCAGCCCGGAAGACATCGTTGCTGAAACCCTGCACGTGACCGTGAGCGAGCGTGGCGCCACCCGCATGGACGACCGCACGTCCGAGGCCTCGATGGAGCGCCGCAAGAAGGAAGGTTATTTCTGATGAGCACCGTGATTCACAACGAAGCCAGCGAAGAGCTGGCGCACAAGGCCCTGCGCTTTTTGACGGCAGGCAGCGTGGACGATGGCAAGAGCACCCTGATCGGCCGCCTGCTGTTTGACAGCCGCGCCATCCTGGCCGACCAGCTCGACGCGCTGGAAAAGCGCGCTGCCGGCGCCCCGATCGACCTGTCGCTGCTGACCGACGGCCTGGAAGCCGAGCGCGAGCAAGGCATCACCATCGACGTGGCCTATCGCTACTTTGCGACCAAGACCCGCAAGTTCATCATTGCTGACGCCCCTGGCCACGAGCAGTACACCCGCAACATGGTGACGGCTGCCGCCGGCTCGGACGCCGCCGTGGTGCTGGTGGACATCACCAAGATCGACTGGAAGGCGTCGCCCGTGCCGCTGCTGGCGCAAACCCGTCGCCACAGCCTGCTGGCCAACCTGCTGCGCGTGCCGAACATCGTGTTCGCCATCAACAAGCTGGACGCCATTGAGCAAGACACCGAAACCGCGTTCAACAACGTGAAGGCCTCGCTGGAAGCCTTTGCCGAGCAAGCGGGCATCGTCAACAAGGGTGTGATCCCAGTGTCGGCCCTGCGTGGCGACAACGTGACCACCCCGAGCGCCAACTGGCCCTGGTACCAGGGCCCCACCCTGCTGCAGGTGCTGGAACAGCTGCCGCCGAGCGACGAACGCCACGACGGCGCTCTGCTCCACCCCGTGCAGTATGTGACCCGCGACAGCGTGGGCGAAGGCGAAGCCACGGCTTCAGGCACAGGTCACCAGTACCGCGCATTCTGGGGTCGCATTGCCCACGGTGCCGTGCAGGCCGGTGACGAAGTGCAGATCTTCCCCTCGGGCGAGACCGCCATCGTGGCCGAAGTGCGCCACTCGGCCCTGGTCGTGGACCGCTGCGAAGCGGGTCAGTCGGCCGGCATCGTGCTGGACCGCCAGGTCGACATCTCGCGCGGCGACTGGATCCACACCCCCGGCAGCATCAAGCCCACCGCCGAGTTCAGCGCCACGCTGGCCTGGCTGGACACCGAACCTGCCGTGGTCGGCCGCAAGTACTGGGTGCGCCATGGCAACCGCTGGGTGCAAGCTCGCATCACCGCGATCGACAACCGCCTGGACATCCACACCCTGGCCGACCAGGATGCGCACGAGCTGGCCGTCAACGAGATCGGCACCGTGCAAATCCAGACGCAGCAACCGCTGCCGGTGGAAGCCTACGTGGACAACCGCGTGGGTGGTGCCCTGATCGTGGTGGACCCAACCACCAACCGCACCAGCGGCGCGCTGCTGGTCAAGGCCGCCTGAGCGTGCGGCCCGGGTCTTGCTGGAGAAGGCGTCATGACTGATACCCGCTCGACCCCTGATTCGTCTTCCTGCGCCCGCGTCGTGTTCATCGGCGCTGGGCCGGGAGAGGCCGACCTGATCACCGTGCGTGGCGCCCGCTTGTTGGCTCAGGCCAAGGTGGTGCTGTTCGACGCCCTGGCCGACCCAACACTGCGTGATCTGGCACCCGACGCCGAATGGGTGGACGTCGGCAAGCGCGGTTTTTCCGGCAAGCCAGGCAGCGACTTCAACGGCCAGACCCGCATCAACCACCTGCTGGTGGAACATGCGCGCGCCGTGGGTGCCCAATTTGGTGCCGATGCCATCGTGGCGCGGCTCAAAGGGGGCGACCCCAGCCTGTTTGGTCGCCTGGAAGAGGAGTTGAGCGCCTTGCGTGACGCGCAGATCAGCACCGAAGTGGTGCCGGGCGTGACCTCCGCGCTGGCAGCGGCCGCGGCCACCCAGCGCCCTTTGACCCGACGTGGCACCGGCCGCAGCGTCAGCTTCACCACCGCGATGACCCGCACGGGTGACCTGAAGTGCGGCATGGGCCCAGGGCAACGCGCCGACACCGAGGTGTTTTACATGGCGGGGCGTCAACTGGCCCCTCTGGGCAAAGGTTTGCTGGATGCCGGCTGGCCTGCCGACACCTTGGTGAGCGTCGTGTCGCGGGCGGGATGGCCCGATATGCGCCACACCCTGCACCGTGTGGGCACCCTGGACGAGGCCAGCGCCATCCACGCCGGACGCCCCACTTTGGTGATCGTTGGCGCTGGCGCCACTGAAATTCCTGAACAACCCTTGACCCATATCGCCCTTTGCGGCGAAGGCTGATCAAGGTGGGGCGTGTTTGCCCCGGTAAAATCCGATATTCACCTTTAACCGATACAAGAGACCTGACATGACCCACGTCGTCACCGAAGCCTGCATCAAATGCAAATACACGGACTGTGTGGACGTGTGCCCGGTGGACTGCTTCCGCGAAGGCCCCAACTTCCTGGTCATCGATCCCGACGAGTGCATTGACTGCGCCGTGTGCATCCCCGAGTGCCCCGCCAACGCCATCCTCCCCGAGGAAGATGTGCCGGGCAACCAGCAGCAGTTCATCCAGATCAACGCCGACTTGGCCAAATCGTGGCCCAGCATCACCAAGCGCAAAGACCCCCTGCCTGACGCCGACGAGTGGAAGGACAAGACGGGCAAGCTGGGCGATCTGATCCGCTGAGCGGCGCAGTGAGCATGCCGTCGATGGTGGACACCGATGCAGTGGTCATCGGGGCCGGACCGGTGGGCCTGTTTCAGGTCTTCCAGCTGGGCTTGCTGGGCCTGAAGGCTCACCTCATCGACGTGCTGCCCGAAGTCGGTGGCCAGTGCGTGGCGCTGTACCCCGACAAACCCATTTACGATGTTCCCGGCGTGCCCCTGTGCACTGGCCGGGAATTGGCACGGCTGCTCCTGATCCAGGCGCGGCCTTTCTTGCCTCTGGATGTGGCCTCCGGCCAGTGCGAACAGGTTCACCTGGGGCATCTGGTCAGTGAGTTGCAGGTGGAAGGCGATGGGTGCTTTGTGGTGCGCACCGACCAAGGGCTGCAGTTGCGAGCTCGCTCGGTGTTCGTGGCCGCGGGCGCTGGGGCGTTCGTCCCCCGCACGCTCAACCTGCCCGCGCTGGAAGGGGCGCAGAACGTCCACTACCACTTGGACGACACCACGATTGGGGCTTTGGCCGGCCGGCATGTGGTGATTTCCGGGGGCGGAGATGAGGCGCTCGGTGCGGCCCTATCCCTGTCTGCCTTGCCTGACAGCGTGCGGCCCTCTGAATTGACACTGCTCCACCGTCGTGACCAATTTCAGGCAGAGCCGGAGCTAGACGCTCAGGTCCGCCACTTGTTGACATCGGGCCGGCTGAAGCTGGTGGTGGGCATGCCCACCGATGCGCTCGTGCAAGATGGCCGGGCCCGGTCTGTGACCGTGCTCGGCGCAGACAGTGTCCCCCGAGAGTTGACGTTCGATCACCTGCTGGTGCGCCAGGGTATGAGCCCGAAGCTCGGGCCTGTGAGTCAGTGGGGGATGAGTCTGGAGCGCAAGCAGGTGAGCGTATCCGCCGCGACATTTGAAAGCAGCACACCGGGTATCTACGCTGTGGGGGACATCAACACCTACCCCGGCAAAAAGCGCCTGCTGCTGTGCGGCTTTCATGAGGCCACCTTGGCTGCCCATGCGGCCGCGGCAGCTTTGAACCCAGAGGCGCCGCAACACCTGCTCTACACCACGACGAGCCCCCTGTTGCACCAACGCCTGGGCGTGCTGCAGGGACATTGATCCAGCACTTCCGGACAGCGCCCGACTGGGCATAGAATGCGGCCTTCGCTAGGGGTGCGTTGCCGATGTGGACATCGGTACACGCTGAGAGAGTCCCTTTGAACCTGAACGAGGTCATCCTCGCGTAGGGAAGCACAAGCCGAAGCCAGACGCGCCTGCACAGGTGCGTCTGCGCTCGCTGCAGCCCCACCGAGACGCCTCATCTGTCTTTGCCGCGGAGCTGTACAGAATGCGTCGTTTTTCTTCCCCCTTCACTCATCGCCATCTGGCCCTGACACCACTGGCCGCGGCTGCCTGCGGGCTGTGCCTCAGCCTGAGTGCCCAGGCACAAAGCGCCAACGATGAGGCATCCACCCTGCCCTCCGTGGGCGTGAGCGCTTCGGCCAAACGCCAGGCCAAGGCCAGCATTGCCGGACTGGGCGACGGCCCAGCGTGGCAGCAACCCGTGCAAGCCCAAACCTTCAGCGAAGAAATGCTGAAGGATGCGCAGGTGACGCGGCTGGCCGACTTGACCAAGCTGGATGCAAGTGTGAGCGATGGCTACAACACCGTGGGCTACATCGACACGCTGACCGTGCGTGGATTCACACTGGACAACGCCTACAACTACCGACGCGAAGGCCTGCCCATCAGCGCTGAAACGCGAATCGGTCTGGACAACAAGTCGGGGCTGGAGGTGTTCAAGGGGACCAGCGGCATCCAGGCTGGCGTCAGTTCACCAGGGGGCATGGTCAATCTGCTGGTCAAGCGCCCCGAAGGACGCACCCGGACCGCAACATTCTCACTGGACAGTTCTGGCAGCGCCCTCGGTGCCGTGGACGTGGGTGACCGCTTCGGCGAGCAACGCCAATGGGGCGTGCGCGTGAATGCGGCCATTGAGCGCCTGAATAGTCCGGTGGACGCCAGCGAAGGTCATCGGCGTCTCGCTGCAGTCGCCGTCGACCATGTGCTCAAGCCTGGGCAGATCCTGGAAGCAGAGTTGGAGCACAGCTACACCAGTCAGCCCAGCATCCCGGGTTTCAGCATGTTGGGTTCCGTGCTGCCCTCGGCCAGTGCCATCGATCCAGGCATCAACCTCAACAACCAGCCCTGGACGCAAGCAAGCCAGTTCCGCGGCACCACGGGGTCCGTTCGGCTGAAAAGTGACTGGGGGCAAGGCTGGCGCAGCACCATCAGCTATGGCGCTCAGTTTCTGAAATCGAACGACCGGGCTGCCTTTCCCTCAGGTTGCGATGCGGAGGGCGTGTACGACCGCTACTGCGCCGACGGCACCTTCGACGTGTATGACTTCCGGTCGGATGATGAAAGCCGGACCACCCGCGCCTTGCTGGCTCAGTTGGAAGGCAAGGTCGAAACCGGGCCTGTGAGGCACGATGTCGGCGTGTCCTTCCTGCGCAGTGTTCACTTCAGTGACCTGCACATGGCATCGTTCAACTATCCGCCGGTCGGGACGGGCAACATCACCGGCAACTTCCCTGATCTGCCTGCCGACCCTTCGCTGCAGTATCCCAACACCGACCGGCATGAGCGCAGTTCCGAAGTGACCTTGCGTGACGCAATGCAGTGGGGTGACTGGCGAGCCTGGGTGGGCTTGCGGCACAGTCAGATCCGCCGACAAGCCATTCGCGCCGACTACAGCTTTGTGACGCCTGTGCTCCACAAGACCGCCAACACCCCATGGGCGGCACTGGGCTACACCATCGCTCCGCAAACACAGGCCTACGTGAGCTGGGGCGAGGGCATTGAGTTGATGTACGCCCCGCGCAAGACTGCAAACGCCGGCGCCCCCCTGCCCTTGTTCAAGAGCCGCCAGACGGAGATTGGCGTAAAGGGTCAAACGCAAGGTGAACATGGCGTGCACAACTGGAGCCTGGCGGCATTCCGCATCAGCAAGCCCGAAGGCGCGACAACCCCCGCTGATGTTTATGTGATGGACGGACGCTCCCAGCACCTGGGGTTGGAAGCGTCCTGGCAGGGGCGTCAAGGCCCCTGGGCTTGGGCAAGCAGCGTCATGCTGTTGGACGCCAAGCGCAAGGACAGCATGTACGCGGCCAACCTGGCGCCAACCAACGTACCGGACCGGTTGATCAAACTGTCCGGCGCATACACGTTCAAGGGGCCTTTGGCTTTGACCGCACAAGCTGACATCGTGTACGAAGGTCGTCGCTGGGTGGATGTGGCCAACACCACACGCACGCCTGCGTGGACTCGCACGGATCTGAGCCTTCGGGCAACGCAAGGTTGGCAAGGTCAGACCATCACGTGGCGTCTGGCCGTCCAGAATCTGTTTGACAAGCGTGCGTGGCGTGAAGCCCCCAACAGTTTCGATCACATTTATCTGCTCCCCTTGCAAGCGCGCACCGTCACCGCATCGGCTCAGATCGATTTCTGATTGGCAGATCGTTGATGGGAAACGACAACAGATTGAAGTGGCGTGACAAAACATGCTATAGTTTCGTTCTCGGTTGATTGACGCAACGCAGACATCAACCTGATCCCCGATAGCTCAGTCGGTAGAGCGCCGGACTGTTAATCCGTAGGTCCCTGGTTCGAGCCCAGGTCGGGGAGCCAAAAATTCAAGACGGCTTTGCGCGCCGATATGCAAAGCCTGACATCGTTTGATCCCCGATAGCTCAGTCGGTAGAGCGCCGGACTGTTAATCCGTAGGTCCCTGGTTCGAGCCCAGGTCGGGGAGCCAAAAACAAGGCCCGCAAGCACATGTTTGCGGGCCTTTTTCTTTGTGCGTTCTCTGGCGAGCCGTAGAGCGCATGGTCCTCAAGATCGCACATTCGGCACAAGACGGAGCGACACACAGTCCTCAGGCAAGCTAACGCGGGCACTTATCCCCGCATCCTGTGGATAAGCTTGTTGGCAAGCCTTGGGCAAGGCGACTCCGCCCTGGGTAGACCCTGTGTTTGCTGCGAAATGAGGCAGCCGGCCTTCTCCTGAAAGGGCTCGCGTCGCCCTGACGTGGCGGGTTGTCGCTTCAACGGCTGGGAGGGCTCGCAATGACCGCCGAGGGGCGCGTGACCTTGTGGTCGAAGGGGTGGAATGTGCTGCCCACGGCGTGCAGGATTCGCTTCACGTACATGCGCGTTTCCTGGTACGGGGGGATGCCTTTGTATCGCTCGACCTTGCCCTCCCCTGCGTTGTAGGCGGCGGCGACCAGGGCCACGTCGCCTTGAAAGTAGGCCAGCAGCCAGCGCAGGTAGGTGAGACCGCCACGGATGTTCTGGGCAGGGTCAAAGGGGTTGCGAACGTTGAAGCGCTCGCTGGTTTCGGGAATCAGTTGCATGAGCCCCTGGGCATTCTTGGGAGACTGGGCCTGCGTGTTGAAGTTCGACTCGGCCGCCATGATGGCCAGGGCCAGTTGCGTGTCCACCTGATAGCGCGGCGCCAGTTTCTGGACCAGCTTGAGGATGTGCCGGGGGGCGATGGCCTCGTAGTTGATGCCGGGAACGCCTGCCTGAGCGGCATCGTCATTGACAGGTGCGGCGCGCAGGCATTCAGGCACCTCCTTGGTCGGGCCACCCACCACCGTCAACATGCGTTGTGCCTGCGGCAGACCCTGCTCGGCTGCGGCTTGGAAGAAGTAGGCCGCGGCCACGTCGTCGCGCGGGCCGGCGCGGCCGTTGGCATGCATCCAACCCAGGTTGTACTGGGCTTGGGCATCGCCCAGGCGGGCGCTTTGGCAGTACAACTGGCGCGCCTGCTCAGGGTTGCGCGCCACGCCCTCACCGTGCTCGTAGGCGATGGCCAGCTCACGCAAGGCCTCAGCGGACTTCGGCGGGGCCTCGAGCGCCCAGGCGGGCGCCAGGGCCATGGCGCCATACATCGCCAGCCCCCAGAGAGCGTGCTTGGAGGAAATCGGGTGCATGTGTGCAGTATGCACACCTGGCGGCGTCTTGTGTAGGGTTAACCCAAGCTTGCCCACGGCGCCAATGAGCCACGGGATGCATGCTCAGGGCCGCAGGCTGGCGCGGATCAGCGTGATGGCCTGACGGGGCACGTAGACCTTGCCGGTCGGCTCGGCCAGCACCACCACGCCTTCGAGTTCGTGGGTGCGATCAGGCCCCACCAGCTCGTTCTTGTGAATGGGAAGGCGCACCTCGCCGCCGTGGCTGTTGCGCACCCGCAGAACCGGATTGGCGGCCTGGCTGCGATCCAGCTCGGCCTGCAAGCCCAAGGCAGTCAAGGCCGGCATGGCCTCGACGAACAGGCGCTCGCGCAGCGCCGTGAGATCGAAGCCCATGGCGTTGGCCATGTGTTGAGCCAGGTCGGTGTTCTCCCACAGCCCACCGATGCGCCCTGGTCCGTAGCTGTACAGAAAGGGGTCGCCTCCGGTGTGGCCGTTGGTGGTCCAACCAAGCCCTGAACGCGACGAGAGCATCGGGCCCAACACGTACTGCAGCCAGGATTGCGGCGGCGCGGTCTGGATGCTCTGCACTTCTTGCGCGCTCAGGTCCTCGATGCCCCAGTGGCGTGCCAGCACGTTGCGGATGTGCGCCTCGGACTTGTCCTGGGCCATGAGCCGTGCGAGGCCCTCCCCCGTGAGTTGGGCGCGCCGCAGCGGTGTGACCAGACTGTCGTCGTCGGTGGTGGCGTACTTCGTGGCCTCTCGACGGCCGATGGTCAGGCCGCCGTTGCCGTGGTCAGACGTGCTGATGACGAGGGTATGGCCATTGGCGCGCGCGAAGTCCAGCGCCACTTTCACGGCCTCATCGTAGGCGCCCAGATCGCTGACCACTCCTGACGGGTCATTGGCGTGCGCGGCCCAGTCGACCTTGGAGCCCTCCACAAACAGGAAAAAGCCATGACGCCGCCCCTTGTCGCTGCGCGAGAGCACCTCGATGGCTTTGCGGGTCATCTCGGCCAGCGAGGGCTGATGGGGTGCGAACTCGGCACGGTCGAGGTCGTAGACCATGTCATCGGATGCGAACATGCCGAACAGCTTGGCACCCGTCGAAGCCAGCATCTCCGAACGGGTGCGGACGTACTCGTACCCTTTGTTTTTCAAGACGCGCACGAGGTCTTCATTGTCCTGGCGGACACCGCGGCCGTCGGCCATGGGCAGCAGGTACTGCTCACCGCCCGCCAGCACGACGTCGATGTGCTGATAAACCTGCTGCTCGCCAATGTCGGCGTAGCGACCGCGGTCGTGGCTGTGTGCGCTGAAGGCGGCCGGTGAGGCGTGCTGGATGTTGGCTGTGGCGACGAGGCCGGTGGCCCGCCCGGTGAGACGCGCCCCTTCGAGCACGGTGGGCAGAGGCGCATAGGCCTGGGCCGGGTTGGCGTTCACGCCGGCGATGGTCACCCGCCAGGGGGAGACGGCAATGCCTTTGTCGGTGCCTTTGTGGCCGGTGGCAAAGGCCGTGCCCCCCGGAGCGGAATCGGTGATGATGGAATCGGCCCCGTAGGTCTGCACGGCCCCGGTGAGGATGTCGTCTGATGCCAGGCGCTTACCCTTGACCCAGCGCGTCAAGGCCCAGGCTTCGTTGGGCGTGCCGTCGCTCATCATGAAGATGACGTTGCGAACGGGCGCAGGGGTGCCCGCCGCGGACAGTGGCGCGGGTGTGTGGCCACAGGCCGCCAGGGTGGCACCCAGCGCCAGAGTCAGCAAAAGGCGTGAGCAGCGCGTACGCATGGGCGGCTCTCCGGGTCAGCGCTGTGGTGAGGCCACACGGGACCAGCTGCCGTCCGCTTGCCAGGCCTCGATGGTGCAGTCGGAGGCCGACACGGGGTCGATACTGCCGTACCACTCGGAGATGGCAGCCCCACAGGCCTGGGCTTGTTGTGCCAGGGCCTGCCAGCGGTCCTTGCTGATGCGGGCCTGCTTGCGCAAGGTCTCGCCGCTCAAGAGGCTACGCGGTGGCACACCCAGGCGGTACACGCCGTTGCCGAACTGGTGCATGACGGACAGCGTCGGAGGCTGAAGCACGCCGTTGACCTCCAGGCGTTTGGCCGCCGAAGGGTCGTAACGCTGGTTCAAGGAAAACCACGCGAGCGGGCATTCGACGGCCGGCGTGTCGGGCTGGTCGTGCGGCAGGATGTAGCCGTTTTCAAGGATGCGCAGCAAATGGATGCCGAGCGTGTAGTGCCAGGCGAGCAGCGGAGCGGAATCTTGTTTCATCAATGCAGGGTTCAGCGCCACGGCATGACGGGCACGGTGGAGATGCTGTTGGCCGGTGCGCCGTCGATCAGTTTGCGGCTGATGCCGAGGTAGACCAGGGTGCGGTGCTTGGCATCCCACATGCGCACGACGCGGGTCTCTTTGAACAGGATGGAGGTGTCTTCGCTGAAGACGGTTTCGTTGTCAGGCAACTTGGCCGGCAGCGTGATGGGGCCGGTTTGGCGGCAAGCCAGCGAGAACTGACTGGGGTCCTCGGCCAGCCCCAGTGTGCCTTTGACGCCACCCGTGCGGGCCTGGCTGACGTGACAGGTGACGCCGGGCACCTTGGGATCTTCGAAGGCTTCGACACAGACCTTGTGGTTGGCGCCCCAGAACTTCCAGGCCGTGGTCACACAGCCCACGGTTTCCGCTTGAGCAGAGCTCAGGCAGGCCAGAAACGACAAGGCGACGACGGCGGCACGGGTTCTCATGAGAGCATGATAGTCGCCTCTGTCCCCACTCTGTCACTGTATGGGGTCATGCGTTTGCTTTACGGTTCGTTCACATGAGTCGGTCAGAATCCGCAGAACCGTTCCAGAACTTGAATCACGATGCCGTTTCCTGCTTTTGGCGCCCTCACGCGCCCTCTCCGCCCCTGGACCGCCACGCCGCGCCCTGCGCTGTGGCTTGCCCTGCTGACGACGCTGACCTTGACGGCCTGCGGCGACAAGGTCAATGAGGCGAAGCCTGGGCAGAAGGAGCCAGCCACCGTGGGCGTGCTGGTGCTGAAGGCCGAGTCACAGTCGCTGAGCACGGAGTTGCCTGGGCGGACGGTGGCGGTGCAAGCGGCGGATGTGCGGCCCCAGGTGAGCGGCATCATCCGCCAGCGCCTGTTCAACGAGGGCGACACGGTGAAGGCCGGGCAGGTGCTCTATCAGATTGACGCGAAAACCTACGAAGTCGCAGTAGCGAGCGCCAAGGCGACGGTGGCCAAGGCCCAGGCGGCAGCTCGACTGGCGGAGTTGAACCACCAGCGCCATGCCGACCTGGTGAAGCAGCAGGCGGTGAGCCAGCAGGTGTTCGAAGAGAGTCAGGCGGCCATGCGCCAGACTGCTGCCGAGTTGGCAGCGGCACAGGCGGCCCTGTCGCAGGCCCAGATCAACCTGGACTACACCCGCATCGCGGCGCCGATTGGGGGCCGTGTAGGGCTGTCGAGCATCACCCTGGGAGCGCTCGTCACGGCCAACCAGACCGCTGCGCTGACCCAGATCACCCAACTGGACCCGATGCACGTCGACATCACCCAGTCGAGCACCGACGTGCTGCGCCTGCAACGCGAACTGGCGGCCGGGCACTTCGAGCGCCACCCTTCCGGTGCGGCGCAGGTGCGCATCGTGCTGGAGGACGGCAGCGTGTACCCGCATGCTGCCACCCTGAAGTTCGAAGGGGTGAACGTGAATACCTCCACCGGAGCGATCACGTTGCGAGCGCAGGTGCCCAACCCGGATAAGGTGCTGCTGCCCGGCATGTATGTGCGGGCGCGCCTGGCCACCGGCTTGGTGCCGGACGCCCTGCTGGTGCCCCAGCAGGCGCTCAAGCGCGAGTTGAGCGGCAAGGCGAGCGTGTTGGTGGTGAACGCCGACCAGAAGGTGGAGCGCCGCCCGGTGGAGCTGGCCGAGGCCGTGGGGCAACGCTGGCGGGTGACCAGCGGCCTGAAGGCGGGTGAAGCGCTGGTGGTGGATGGCTTCCAGCGCATCAAGCCGGGGGACACCGTGAAGACGGTAGATGCCTCGAAAGCAGTGAGTGTCGGGGCTGGGGCGGCGTCCGCACCGGCGTCTGCTGCGCGCTGAGGGGCGGAGCATGGCGCACTTTTTCATCAACCGGCCCATTTTTGCGTGGGTGATCGCCATCGTCATCATGCTGGGTGGGGGCATGGCCCTGAACACCCTGCCAATCGAGCAGTACCCTGACATTGCGCCGCCGCAGGTGAGCATCAGTGCCACCTACACCGGCGCCTCGGCCGAGACGGTGGACAGTTCGGTGTCGCAGGTGATCGAACAGCAGCTCAAGGGCATCGACAACCTGCTGTACATGTCGTCGTCGAGCGATGCCTCGGGGGCGTCGCGCACCACCCTCACCTTCATGCCCGGCACGAACGTGGACCTGGCGCAGATGCAGGTGCAAAACAAGCTGCAGCAGGCCATGTCGCGCCTGCCACCCGCCGTACAAAGCCGTGGGGTGACGGTGACCAAGGGTGGCAGCGACTACATGATCGTGTACCACTTTGCCTCGTCCGACCCGGATGTGAGCGCGGTGGACGTGGGCGACTATGTCACCAACAACCTGCTGGACGTGATCGGGCGCGTGGACGGCGTGGGCGAGGTGCAGGTGTTCGGCACGAACTACGCCATGCGCATCTGGATGGACCCGGCCAAGCTGGAGAAGTTTGCGCTGATGCCCTCGGACATCGCCAACGCCATCCAGGCTCAGAACACCCAGGTGTCCGCGGGCAAGCTGGGTGAGCTGCCTGCCGTGCCGGGCCAGCAGCTCAACGCCACGATCACCGCGCGCAGCAAGCTGCAAACGGTCGAGCAGTTCGAGAATGTGCTGCTGAAGTCGGCCCCCGATGGCTCGGTGGTGCTGCTCAAGGATGTCGCCCGGGTGGAACTGGGCAGCGACAACCCCAGCGCGGCCTCGACCCGCAACGGCATGGCGGGCGCGGGCATGGGCATTGTGCTGGCCGATGGCGCCAATGCCATGGCCGTGGCCGATGCCGTGCACGCCAAGCTCCAGGAGCTGTCAGCCTTTTTACCGCCCGACCTCACGGCGTTCGTGACCCGCGACTCCTCGCCGTTTGTGCGGGCGTCCATCCAGGAGGTGATCAAGACCCTGCTGGAGGCCATGCTGCTGGTCTTCCTGGTGATGTACCTGTTCCTGCAAAACTTCCGCGCCACGCTGATCCCGGCGATTGCGGTGCCGGTGGTGCTGCTGGGCACATTTGCGGTGCTGTCGGTGGCGGGCTATTCCATCAACATGCTGACCATGTTTGCCATGGTGCTGGCCATCGGCCTGCTGGTCGACGATGCCATCGTGGTGGTGGAGAACGTGGAGCGGGTGATGAACGAAGACGGCTCGTCGCCCAAGGAAGCCACACGCAAGTCGATGCGCGAGATCACGCCGGCCCTGATCGGCATTGGGGTGACGCTGTCGGCGGTGTTCATCCCGATGGCGTTTTTTGGTGGCTCGACGGGTGTGATCTACCGGCAGTTCTCGGTGACGATCGTGGCGGCTATGGCCCTGTCGGTGTTCGTGGCCCTGACCCTGACGCCAGCGCTGTGCGCCACCTTGCTCAAGCCCCTGCCGCAGGGGCAGCACAGCGGGCACAGTGTCGTGCCGCGCAAGGGCCTGCTGGGCCTCAACGACCGCTTCTTCCTGTGGTTCAACCAACACTTTGACCGCACCTCAATCCGCTACCAGAGCGGGGTGGGCGGGCTGCTCAAGCGCGCCAAGCGGGTGGGCCTGGTGTACCTGCTGCTGTGCGGGGTGACGGCGGTGCTGTTCATGCGTCTGCCTACCTCCTTCCTGCCCAACGAGGACCAGGGGCTGATGCAGGTGCAGGTGAACCTGCCGCCGGGCGGCTCGGATGCCCGTCTGCGTGAGGTGCTCAAGGAGGTCAATGCCTACATGGCAAAGCAGCCCGATGTGATCAGCTTCAACGCGGTGATCGGGCGCGGTGGTGACCAGAGCTCTGCGCGCGGTTTCATTCGCCTGAAGGACTGGAGCGAACGCCCCCTGCCCTCTCAGCATGCTGAGGAGTTGGCGCGCAAAGCCACGCGGGATTTGAGCAAGATCCGCGACGCCCGCATCATCGTGAGCCTGCCTCCGGCGGTGCGCGGCCTGGGCAGCACGGCGGGCTTCAACTTCCAGCTCAAAGACCTCAATGGCCTGGGACACGAAGCGCTGGTGCAGGCCAAGGACACCCTGCTTGCCAAGATGCGTGAGCGCGACGACGTGATCATCAACGTGCGCTCGACCAATCTGGACGACACGGCCCAGTTGGGCGTGATCATCGACGACCGCAAGGCGGCGGCGCTGGGCCTGGCCACCTCGGACGTGAACGCGGTGTTGAGCAGCGCCCTGGGGGGCACCTACCTGAACGACTTTCTGCACAACGGGCGTGTGAAGCGCGTGTACATGCAGGGGGATGCGCCGTTCCGGATGCTGCCCCAAGACATTGGCGACTGGACGGTGCGCAACAAAAACGGCGAGATGGTGCCCTTCTCGGCGTTCTCCGAGACGACCTGGACGGGCGGACCGCCCGAAGTGCGCCGCTACAACGGCAGCCCGGCGTTCGAGTTCACGGGGCAGACACCCGCTGGCGTGAGCTCGGGCGATGCGATGGCGGCCATCGAAGCCTTGATGGCCGAAATGCCACCGGGCATCGGCCTGGAGTGGACCGGCGCCTCGCTGCAGGAGCGCATGTCGGGTGAGCAGGCGCCCCTGCTCTACGCCCTGTCCATTCTGTTCGTGTTCCTGTGCCTGGCCGCCTTGTACGAGAGCTGGACGGTGCCGTTCTCGGTGATCCTGTCCGTGCCCCTGGGCGTGATCGGGGCGCTGATTTTCACTGGCGCGCGGGAGTTCGCGAACGATGTGTACTTCCAGGTGGGGCTGTTGACCACCGTGGGCCTGGCCTCGAAAAACGCCATCCTGATCGTGGAATTTGCGACCAAGCTGCAAGAGGAAGGCCGCGCCTTGTTTGACGCCACGCTGGAAGCCGTGCGGCTGCGCTTGCGCCCCATCATCATGACCTCGCTGGCGTTCGGTTTCGGGGTGATTCCTCTGGCGATTGGCACCGGGGCGGGCGCAGCAGGTCGTCAGGCCATTGGCACCGCGGTGCTGGGCGGCATGGTGTTCTCCACCGTGCTGGGCCTGTTCTTCGTGCCCGTGTTCTTCCTGGTGGTGCGCAGTTGGTTCAAGTCCAAAGCGGCCGAGAGGCCCATGGCCTGATGGCGGGTGAGGGATGCATGGGGTGATGGACCTTGGCATCCCCAGATGGGTGCCTGCTGCTTCCGATCGGACGTCACAGCACGCTGTCGATCACCGTATCGGATGTGCCACGCGGAGGCTCGGCCGGCACGGTTTCCCGAAACGGTGGCATTTCGGTGGCATTGGTGGGGGTGGGTGCCAGATCGGACATCGCAGACAAACGCTGGGACGCCTTGTGCCCCTGTTCGACGGCGCGCCGCAAATCGCTCAAGCGCGCCAGCCAGTCATACACCTCGGTAACCAGAAAGTGGCCCCCGGCACCTGCGTGTAGCAGGCGAGCCTTGGTGGCTTGGTAGGTGTCTTCGAAGGCATCGCGGGCCTCGCTGGCCAACCATTTGCCTTCGGCGGAACGGGCCTCGCTCTCCGGGTCAGCGGCCTTGAAGAAAGCCTGCGCGGCAATGAATGCCGGGGCCACGGCACTGGGCAGATCCGGCGGGAGCCCCCCGCTCGCACCCACCGCATCTTGCCTTGTGCCACCGGTTTCACCCAGATCCACCGAGCGCACATCGTGCGCACCCACCACGCCCACGTGGTACATCACCCGAGACAGCGTGTCGAAATGGGTGGCAATGCGCAGCAACTCCGGAAGTTTGTCGGCCACGTCCTGATGGAGCGGCTGACGGCTCATCTGGCTGACGAAGCTGCCAATCTGCTTTTGCAACTGCTCGACCACGGCCAGCTTGCGTGCCAGACGGGTTTCCGCCTGCGGGGGCGGCACAGTACGCGGCAGTTGGGTGGGGTTGAGTTGGGTGGCTTCGTGGGCCAGTTGCAGGGCCAGGTGCCCCATGCGAGCCAGCTCGCGGCGCAGTGCCTGCAAGGCCAGTGCGGGCACGGTGGCCACGTTCATGTCCAGATAACGCGGGCGCAGCTCGTCTTCCTCCACGGTCTGGAAACGCCCCTGCAGGAAGCGCACCAGTGGCGTTGACAGCGGCCACATCAGCAGCACCCCCAAGGCGTTGAAGCCGGTGTGGAAGATGACCAACTGCGTGACCGGGTTGCCATCGCCCACAAAGTGCACACCGATGTAGTGGATGAGCTTGAGCAGCGGCGACAGCAAGGCGAATGCGACGATGGCCGTGACGACGTTGAAGAACACGTGCGCTGCCGCCAGGCGCCGCGCGTTGGGCGTGGCATTGATGGCCGCGACGATGCCGGTGATGGTGGTGCCGATGTTGGCACCGATCACGATGGCGGCCGCCACCTCCAGCGTCACCATGCCGCCAGCCACTGCTGTGAGGGCAATGGTCAGTGTGGCTGACGAGGCTTGCAAGATGATGGTGAGCAGCAGGCCGATGAGCACCGCCATCAGCATGCCGCCGAGGTCATGGCTCATCTCGGGCAAATCGGCTGGACTCAGGCCACCGAAACCGTCCTTGAGCAGGTCGATCCCCAAGAACAGAAGGCCGAAGCCGGCCAAGGTGCCCCCGAGGCCTCCGCGCCGCGTGCCCTCGCCCGAGAGCTTGAGTGCCATGCCCACACCGATGAAGGGCAGCGCGAAGGCATCGATCTGGAACTTGAAGCCGATCAAGGCGACCAGCCAGCCCGTCACCGAGGAGCCCAGGTTGGAGCCAAAGACCACCCATAGCGCCGAGGTGAAGCTGAGCAGGCCAGCGTTGACAAACCCGATGGCAGCCACCGTCATGGCGGTGGACGATTGCACCAAGGCAGTCACCAGGATGCCGGTGAGCAGGCCGTAGAGGCGCGTGCGCGTCCATGCAGCCAGAATGCGCTCGAGGGCACCACCGGCAGCGAGCTTGAGCCCATCGGTCAGCATGGTCATGCCCAGAAGGAACAGACCGACGCCGCCAAGGAGGTTCACGATCAACAACATGGGCGAGGCGGACTCCGTGGTCTCAAGAACGTCAAAAGGGCGAGTGCGGGCGTCAAGGCCCGGTCAGGGGGCGCCATCTTGCCACGCTCCCCACCGACACAGGCTTGGGGATGATGCCCGGTGCTTGGCGGCGGGAGCGGCCTGCGGTCAATCCGCCAGAGGGGCGCGACGCTCCAGCGCCTCCAGCCCGCGGCGGTCGGCTGTCAGCCTGACGGCGTCGGCGATGCTCAACACCGTCAACTGGGTGGCGGGCAAGGCAGCGCGCTGCAGCACCTCATGGGCATGACGCTTGAGCCGGGCCAGCATCACGTGTTGCCCGGCCCGGTCGAGGTCGTGGCACAGGTCGCGCAGGGCCTCGACGCAGGTGCCGTCAAGGTTGGGTGACTCCTCCAGACTCAGAATGAGCGTGTGCCAGCCGGGACGGTGTCGCAGCACATGCCGCACCTGGCCCAACAGACTTTCGACGTTACCGAAGAACAGCGGCGCTTCGGGTCGCAGGATCACCAACCCCTCTTCCTGCCGGGCCGCAGGGTAGATGGCCCGATCGATGAAGTCGTGGGTGTCGTCCATGCGCCCCAACTCCACCACCCGGGCCTGTGCCAGCCCGCGCAAGGTCATGAACAGGCTGACAGCGATGGCCAGCAACAGGCCGTCGAGCACGCCCAACCAGAGCACGGCGGCGACGGCAGCCAGGGCAATGAGGCGGTCGCGGTGCCAGGTGAAGTAAGGGCTGAAGATGCTGGGATTGACCATGTGGCTGAGCGCGTACACCACGATGGCGCCCAACACGGGCTCGGGCAGGTCCTCGATGTAAGGCAGCAGGGTGAGCACCACAATGAGCAGCACACCTGCCGCAAAGAGGCCCGACCACTTCGTGCGAGCCCCGGCAGCCTCATTGGCCACGCTGGCTGAGTAGCCTGCACCCACGGGCATGCCGTGCAGGAGGCTACTGAAGAGGTTGGCAACGCCCAGGGCCATGAGGTCACGGTTGGGCTCGTTGCGGTCACCGTGGCGCAGGGCCAGCGTGCGGATCGAGCCATATGACTCGGCATACAGGATGAGCACCATGGCCACGGCCAACTCGCCCAGGCGCAGCCACTGCAGCCGGTCCAGTTCAGGCACTGGGTAGAGGGCCAGGTTCACCTGGATGTCCCCCACGCGGATGACGCCCCAGTCTGCCAGCGGCCCCCAGCGTTGCAAGGCGATGCCCAACACCATGACAACCAAGGCGACCGGCACACGCTGCTTGAGACGCCCCAGAACCAACATGATGACCAAAGCACCACCACCCACCGCCAGACTGGGCAGGTGCCAATGCGCCAGCTGGCGCCACAACTCGGGCAAGAGGTGCTGGAGGTCGGGCGCATGCATGTGCAGGCCCACGAGTTTGGGCGCTTGCTTGAGGATGATCACCAGGGCCAGACCGAAGGTGAAGCCACGCAGCACGGGTTTGGCGATGAAGGCCGACACGGCACCCACCCGGGCGGCCGCGCCCACCAGGAAAAGCAAACCGGTCAGCATCACCAGTCCGGATGCCAACGCGAGGCGCAGCGCTGGATCGCCGCCGGCCAAGCTGCCGGTGGCCGCGAACAACACCGCAGCCGATGATGAGGTGGCCGAGACGATGGCAAACCGGCTGCCACCCAGCAGGCCGTAGCACAGCAGGCCCACGAAGAGGGCCATCACCCCAGCTTCCGGCGGCATGTTGCCAATGCCGGCGTACGCCACCGCCTCAGGCAGCAGCAAGCCGGCCACCGACAAGCCGGCGATCAGGTCTCGCCAGGTCGGTTGACCGGGTGACCAGCGCTGCCACCAGTAAGCCAGGGTGTGGGCGACCATCAGAGGTCTCGCTGCAGGGCCTCGCCAGAGCGGCTGGAAAAGCGCTCCAGCGCGGTCTGGCGTTCGATGTCGATGCGGGCCGAGCGGCCGCCATACACGTCCTTCTTGAGCCACTCGCACTCGGCGTCCAGCGCAGCCTGGTTGCCCACCAGCGTGTGCCAGACTTTGCGCTCGGCATCCCAGCGGTAGCCTCGGGCGCGCAAGGCGTCCTTGCTGGCAAACGGTGAGCCCGTGGCCTGCACCCGGTAGCTGGTGGCCTGGGCTGCCGCCAACAGGCGTGCCAGACCGGTCTCACCCGTGTTGGGCAAGGGGGCAGCCAGCACCGCCAGCAGGGCGTGGCAGTCCATCTCGGCGCGGTGGGCGTCGTAGAAGAAGCCCAACTCGTGCGCCAGGAACTCCAGCTTGGCCGAGCCGCGGCCCTGTGCCTGCCAGTCAATTTCAGCCACAGAGCAGGCCCAGGGCAGTTGCGCAAAGGCGGGAAGACGTGCCTCGACAAACCCCCGGTCGAAGCGCGCATTGTGGGCAATGACCAGGTCCACGCCCTTCATCAGTTCGGCGATGCGTGCGTCGTCCAGGCGCTTGCCGGCCACCATGGCATCCGTGATGCCGGTGACGCGCGTGGCTTCGGCCGGGATGGTCCGACCCGGGTCTTCCAACTCGTCGAACACCTCCTGCACCTGCAGAGGCAAGCCCGTGGCCTTGTCCACGTCCACCAGGATCAGGGCCAGTTCAATGATGCGGTCGCGGCTGCTGTCCAGGCCGGTGGTTTCGGTGTCGAGAATCAGCACCTTGGCGATTTCGCCCTGGCGCTTGTGACCGAACTCGCGCCGAGGCTTGAGGCGACGCAGCACGCGGTAGTCGGGGTGGCCGTCGAGCACCTCGGCCATGGCTTCAGGGTCGGCGAAGCTGGCGTCGAGCAAAGGCGTGGCGTTGGGTGTGCGGGCCATGGCCTCACTCCCCCTGCATCAGCGAGTCGAGCGTCAACTCGAAAGCCGGGCCGAAGGTGTCGAGAAAGTAGCGCAGCTCGGGCGTCATGTGCTCGTCGAGCTTGGCGCGCACCTGCTGGGCGGCCTGTTCGAACTCCTGGTTGCCGTAGCGCAGTTCGGCCCGGCATTTGAGCCAGGCCGCGAGCCGGTCGGCCGACTTGACGAGGCGCGCCTCGTGATCTGGCCACTCGTGGTGGTCCATGGCGCTGCGGATGGCGGGCCGCAACGCGGCGGGCAGCAGTTGCAGCATTTCGCTGCACACCTCGCCCTCCAGATGCTGGGTGGCGTGGCGCATGGCGGGCGAGTACTTCACCGGTGTGGGCAGGTCACCGGTGATCGCCTCGGTGGCGTCGTGGAACAGGGCGCGTGTGGCGACGGCGTTCGGATCGACATCGTTGCCCAGCACATCGCGGCTGATGACAGCCAGGGCATGGGCCAGCACCGCGACCTCCCAACTGTGCTGCGCCACATCTTCCTCGACCGCATTGCGCATCAGGCCCCAGCGCTTGATGAAACGCAGGCGAGACAGGTGAGCGTAGAAGGGGCTGGGAGGCACGGTGGACTGAGACATGGGCACGCAAGCAGCAAGAGGAAGCGAGAAGTCTCCCATCTTCGCCCAAAACAAACCAGCCGCACACGGCGTTCCCACTTCCGTCTGGGTGGGTGCATGCGACTTGTGAGGGCCCACCCGCATGACGCACAATGAGCCATCCCCCATTTTCGCGGCCAGGGCATGTCGGACGACATCGGCAAGTACATCGTCATCGGTTTCGTGTTGCTGTTCGGCGTACTGGCCTGGCGCGCCTGGCGGATCCGACAACACAGTCCGCAATGGCCGTATGTGATAGGTGAGATGACGGTGTCGCGTGCCTACAGTCAGAATGACTTTGGCGAAGATGTCGGCACCCCCAGCCACCGTTGGCAAACCGAAGTTCAATACCGCTATGAGGTCAATGGTGTCGCGCTGACGGGTCAGCGACTGAGGGCGTTTGGACGTCATCACCTCACGCAGGAAGAAGCGGAGGCCGAGATTGCACCGTTTCCTGCTGGCAAGCGGGTGAAGGTGTATTACGACCCCGCCAACCCTGGCACCAGTGTGTTGATTCCGGGTTGACACCCAGGCCGCAGGGGCACGCATGCCGTCACGGACCTGCCAGCCCCTCTCCGAAAGCGATATTTGCATACCCCACCGGGTATGTATATACTTGCAAGCAGTTCATTCAAGGAGCCGTCGATGGCCTTCCTCTTCGCACGACACTGCGGCCTTTCCGCCACCTTGCTGTTGACCTTGTCCGCGTGGGCACCTGCGCAGGCCGCCGCACCAGCGGCCCCTGTGGTAGCGACCTTGAAACTGCAGGCACAGGCACAAGGACAGGAGCGTCAATGGGAAGGTGTGATCCAGGCCGTACGACAAAGTACCGTTGCCGCACAAGTGCCCGGGAACGTCACGGCTCTGCTGGTCAAGGCCGGTGACACGGTGAAGGCGGGCCAGGTGCTGGCCCGCATCGACGCTCGAGACACTTCCGCAGGTTTGCTGCGCAGCCAGGCTGACGTGGCCCAGGCGGAGGCCCAGTTCAACCAGGCCCGCATGCAGTGGGAGCGCAGCCAGCAGCTGAGGCCCCAGGGCTTCATCAGCGAGGCAGCGCTGGACAGCGCCCGTACACAGTGGCAAGCCGCCCAGGCCGGCGTGGCGGCGGCGCGTGCGGGCCGCTCGCAGGCCGCTTTGGCCCAAGGCTTTACCACCGTGACGGCACCGTTTGACGGCCGCGTGCTGAACACCCATGTGGAAGTGGGCGACCTGGCCGCGCCTGGCCGCCCTGTGCTGACCTTGTACGCACCCCGCCCCTTGCGGGCCGTGGTGCAGGTGCCTGCGTCGCAGGCCGATGCCGTGCGCACCGCGCAACGAGTGGAAGTGGAAGTGCCTTCTGCCGGCGGCCAGGCTGCCTGGCTGAAGCCGACCCAAGTGATCTCCCTGCCTGGCGCCGACCCGGTGTCGCAGACCGTGGAATGGCGGCTGGACCTGCCTGAAGTCTCCACCCTGCCCGGCCAGACCGTGCGGGTGCGCTTTGCCGATCTGAAAGCCCCCTCTGCCCCGACGGCCGGCGCATCCGCTCCGGCTGCAGCGCCCCTGACGGTGCCGGCTCAGGCCGTGCTGCGCCGTGGTGAGCTGACCGCCGTGTATGTGGTGCGCGGTGATCGCTTCATGCTGCAGGCCGTGCGCACGGGCACGCCAGCCTCCTCGACCGGCCCCGTCACGCTGCTGAGCGGCGTGCGCCCCGGTGACGTCATTGCCGCCGACGCCCTGAAGGCTGGCCTGGCCAACGCCACCCCTGCCAAACCATGAGCCAGCACACCGACGCCCCCCCATCCGCCCTGGGCATTGCCGGGCGGCTGGCCCGCACCTTCCAAAGCAACGCGATGACCCCGCTGCTGGCCATCGTGGCCATGCTGCTGGGGCTGTTTGCCGTGCTGGTGACGCCGCGCGAGGAAGAGCCACAGATCAACGTCACGATGGCGAACGTGATGGTACCCTTCCCAGGCGCCTCCAGCACCGACGTGCAGAACATGATCGCCCGGCCTGCCGAGCAGGTGCTCAGCCAGATTGCCGACATCGAGCACACCTACTCGGTGTCTCGCCCCGGCATGGCGGTGCTGACCGTGCAGTTCAAGGTGGGCGTGCCGCGCACCGAAGCCTTGGTGCGCCTATACGACGTGCTCAACGCCAATCAGGACTGGTTGCCGCGCAACCTGGGCGCCCTGCCCCCCATCGTCAAGCCCAAGGGCATTGACGACGTGCCCGTGCTGGGCGTGACGCTGTGGAGCCGCGAGCACCAGTCGTCCCTGGAGCTGGAGCGCGTCGCCCGCACCCTGGAAGCCGAACTCAAGCGCGTGCCTGGCACCCGCGAGGTGCAGACCATTGGTGGCCCCGGCCAAGCCGTGATGGTGACCGTGGACCCAAGCCGCCTGCGCGAGCGTGGTGTGGACCTGGGCAGCCTGCAACAGTCGCTCGCTGCCGCCAACCTGAGCCTGCCTTCGGGCGCGGTACTGGCCCCCCAGGCCAACGGCCGCAGCCAGCTGCTCACCATCGAAACCGGTGAATTCCTGCGTTCGGCCGACGATGTACGCCAACTGGTCGTGGGCGTGCACCAGGGCAAGCCGGTGTACCTGCACGAAGTGGCCCAGGTGGAAGCTGGCTCGCAGCAGGCCAGCCGCCATGTCTGGTACACCCCTGGACAGACACCGGCCGACACGCCTGAGGCCGCCTCCACGCCCGCCCCTGGTGGTGCCTACCCGGCCGTCACCCTGATCGTGACCAAGAAGCCCGGCCAGAATGCCGTGGACGTGGCCCGTGCTGCCCGCGAGCGTCTGGACAACCTGCGCAACACCGTGGTGCCGGCCGATGTGGAGGTCACCGTCACGCGCGACTATGGCGTGACCGCCGAAGAAAAGGCCAACAAGCTGATCCAGAAGCTGGCGTTTGCCACCGGCTCGGTCATCCTGCTGGTGGGCCTGGCGCTGGGCCGTCGCGAGGCCGTCATCGTGGGCGCGGCGGTGATCCTCACCCTCACCGCCACGCTGTTTGCGTCGTGGGCCTGGGGCTTCACGCTCAACCGCGTCTCGCTGTTCGCCCTGATCTTCTCCATCGGCATCCTGGTCGATGACGCCATTGTGGTGGTGGAAAACATCCACCGCCACCAGCAGCTCACGCCCGGCAAGCCGCTGCGCGAGATCATCCCCTTGGCTGTGGACGAGGTGGGTGGCCCCACCATCCTGGCCACGCTGACCGTGATCGCCGCCCTGCTGCCCATGGCCTTCGTGAGCGGCCTGATGGGGCCGTACATGAGCCCCATCCCCATCAACTCCAGCCTGGGCATGGCACTGTCGCTGGGCATCGCCTTCACAGTGACCCCGTGGCTGGCGCTCAAGCTGATGAAGTCGCACGGTGTGGCCCACGGTGCCCATGGCGACGACGCGCCCCACACTCCCACTGGCTTGGCCGCGCGCCTGCAAGGGGTGTTCCACCGCGTGCTGATGCCGCTGCTGGTGCACCGTGGCAAGCGCTGGGCCATGGGCCTGGGCGTGGTCGCCGCGCTGATGGTGTCGGTGGCCTTGGCCACCATCCCGTCGTCGGGCATCGGCGTGGTGCTGAAAATGCTGCCCTTCGACAACAAGAGCGAGTTCCAGGTGGTGCTGGACATGCCCGCTGGCACGCCCGTGGAAGACACGGCTGCCGCCCTGCAGGACATGAGTGCTTTCCTGGCGCAGCAACCCGAGGTGCAGGACGTGCAGGGCTATGCCGGCACCGCTTCGCCCATCACCTTCAACGGTCTGGTGCGCCAGTACTACCTGCGTGCCGATGCCGAGCAGGGCGACCTGCAGGTCAATCTCGTGGACAAGGCTCACCGCCACGAACAGAGCCACCCGATTGCCCAGCGCCTGCGCCCTGAGCTGGAGAAGATCGCCACCCGCCACGGCGGCCGCATCAAGGTGGTGGAAGTGCCACCCGGCCCGCCCGTCATGTCGCCCCTGGTGGCCGAGATCTATGGCCCCGACGAAGCAGGTCGCCAGCAACTGACCCAGCGCGTCGCAGGCGCCTTTGCCGGCACACCCGACATCGTCGGCGTGGACACCAGCCTGAAGGAAGACGCCGAGCGTGTGTTCCTGCGCGTGCAGCGCCAACGTGCTGAGTCGCTGGGCATCCCGGTGGCCGTGGTGGCGCAAGCCGTTCAATCAGCCTTGTCGGGCGCCGATGCCGCCTTCCTGCACGACGGCCAGGCCAAGCTGCCGGTCCCGGTGCGCATCCAACTGCCGCGTGAGTCGCAAGTGGGCTTGGACACCCTGCTGGGTCTGCCGCTGCGCGCCGCCAACGGCCAGTTGGTGCCCCTGTCGGAGTTGGTGCGCGTGGAGCGCGGTCGCATCGACAAGCCCTTGTTCACCAAGGACCTGCTGCCCGTGAGCTATGTGTTTGGCGACATGGCCGGCCAGCTCGACTCGCCGCTGTATGGCCTGTTCGCCATCCGCGACAAGCTGGCCTCCGCTGCCCTGCCCGACACCGGCGGCATCAACGAATACTGGATTCGCCAACCGGACGACCCCTTCCGTGGCTACAGCCTGAAGTGGGACGGCGAATGGCAGATCACCTACGAGACCTTCCGCGACATGGGCGCCGCCTATGGTGTGGGCCTCATCCTGATCTACCTGTTGGTGGTGGCGCAGTTCAAGTCCTACCGCACGCCGCTGATCATCATGGCGCCCATCCCGCTGACCATCATCGGCGTGATGCCGGGACACGCCCTGCTGGGCGCCCAGTTCACCGCCACCTCGATGATCGGGATGATCGCCCTGGCGGGCATCATCGTGCGCAACTCGATCTTGCTGGTGGACTTCATCGAACTGCAGGTCGCCCAGGGCATGGCCTTCAAGGAGGCTGTGGTGTCTTCCGCCGCGGTGCGGGCCCAGCCGATTGCGCTGACCGGCATCGCCGCCATGGTGGGCGCCTTCTTCATCCTCGACGACCCCATCTTCAACGGCCTGGCCGTGTCCCTGATCTTCGGCATCCTGGTCTCCACCCTGCTCACGCTGGTGGTCATCCCGGTGCTGTACTACGCGGCCTACCGCCGCAAGCTGGAAGCAGCCTGACACCGTCTTTCACTGTTTCAAGGAGTTTCACATGACCGTTGAACGCATGATCCGCATCATCGCCGGCCTGTTCATCATGATCTCGCTCGCGTTGGGCGTGGAGGGCAGCCCGCTGTTTGTCTCGAAATGGGCCCTGGCCTTCACTGCTTTCGTCGGTGCCAACCTGTTCCAGTTCGGCTTCACCAACTTCTGCCCGCTGGCCATCATCCTGCGCAAGTTGGGCTTCAAGGACGCGGCCTGCTGCTGACACATCCCTGACACTGACTGCGGCTCATTCAGAAAGGCGTTGCACAATGAAAGACCAACGTACTTCCACTCCGGCAACGGACGACTGCACCATGGCAGCCCTGAACAACGACAAGAGCCGCACCGACATCCTCAACCGCCTCAAGCGCGCCGAAGGGCAGCTGCGAGGCATCCAGCGCATGATCGAGGAAGGCGAACCCTGCCTCCCGATTGCAACCCAAATGGCCGCCGTGCGCAAAGCCCTGGACAGCACCTACGTGCGCATGACCGTCTGCTTCATGGAGCAGCACCTGCAAGAAAAGCTGGGCACCTCGCCCGAAACAGCGCCCGACATGGCCGACATGTTCGGCGAGATCGAAACCCTGCTGGGCAAGATCCGCTGACCCGCTGCACCACTCACTGCTCATGACCTCTCGCCCCTCCGCTGACGCCGTCCCCGTGGTAGGCGATCAGGTTCGCCGCGTCGAAGCCTCACTGACCGAGCTCAACGCCCGCATTGGCGTGCTGGCCAAGGTTCTGGGCGCCGACCTGGGGTCGGAGGCCGACATCGAGCACATCCTGAACCGTGAACACGCCTTCTTCCGGGTGTCTGCCGGCCACCATTCCGCAGTCAATGCCAGCGAACGGCGCATTCAACGTGAGTGGGAAGAGTTGCGGGGGCTGCTGGCTTTGCGCTGCGACCTGATGGCCCAGGCCGTGAACGAGCTCGGTCTCGACACGGCGCGCCAGATCACGCTGCAGGTGCAGGCCCGCCGAGACAAGGAAGGGCTCAAGCCCGACTCGGACGGCTTTCACCTGCGTCACCGTCTGGCTGACCTCTCCCTATCTCATCCCCACGGAGTATCAAAGTGAGTACGTTCGACCACGCTGGCCTCATGCAAGACATCAACAGCTGTCTGGCCCCATTCCGCAAGTCCCAATCCGAGGCCATGCGCGGCTTCGGACAACTGGCCCAAGCTGCGATGGCCGAGGGCGCCATCAGCGCCAAGAACAAGGAGCTGATCGCCTTGGCGATCGGTGTGAGCCAGCATTGCTCGGGCTGCATCGGCTTTCACGTGAAGGCTTTGCACAAGCTGGGCGCCACCCGCGCCGAACTCGAAGAGATGCTGGCCGTGGCGGTGTACATGGGTGGTGGCCCGTCCCTGATGTACTCCGCCGAGGCACTGCGCGCCTGGGACGTGGTGTCGGGCAACGCACCCGCCTGACGCCACCGGGCCATGCGCCCGGACAACAAAAAACCCCGGAGGCCTTCACGGGCACCGGGGTTTTGCTTTGCACAGCGGTCAACCGCCTGCGATCACTCTTCCAGCAGGCTGCGCAGCATCCACGCGGTCTTCTCGTGCACGTCGATGCGCTGGGTCAGCACGTCGGCGGTAGGCTGGTCATTGGCCTCGTCCACCACGGGGAACAGCTTGCGGGCGGTGCGAGCCGTGGCTTCCTGAGCGGCCACCAGGTGGCGGATCATGTCGTTGGCCTTGGGCACGCCTTCCACTTCCTTGATGGAAGCGAGCTTGACGAACTCCTTGTAGGTGCCCGGTGCGGGGAAACCCAGCGAACGAATGCGCTCGGCAATGATGTCCAGGGCGTTCCACTGTTCGGTGTACTGGTTCATGAACATGGTGTGCAGGCTGTTGAACTGCGGACCGGTCACGTTCCAGTGGAAGTTGTGGGTCATCAGGTACAGGGTGTAGCTGTCAGCCAGCAGGGCCGACAGGCCTTCGGCGATTTTCTTGCGGTCAGCTTCGCTGATGCCGATGTCCATCGACAGCTTCTTGGATTGCTTTGCCATCTTCTTGCTCCTTGTCAAACGGTGCGGCACCACTGTGCTGATGCCTTGGTGACACCATACCAAAAACTCGCTTCCCTCATGTCCGACGAGATCAGTCGAAGCCACAATTTGCCGGCCATCAGGTCAACGCACGCCCCTCACCCGCCTCTTCGTGCGTGACGCCATCGCGGATGTGATAAATCCGCTTGAAGGTCGGGATGATCTTTTCGTCGTGCGTGACCACGATGATCGCAGTCTGGAAGCGTTGCGCCATGTCGTGGAGGATGCGCACCACCGACATCGCCCGCACGGAGTCCAGCGGCGCCGTGGGCTCGTCGGCCAGGATCACGGGCGGGCGGTTGACCAGGCCGCGTGCAATGGCCACCCGTTGCTGCTCGCCACCCGACAGCTTGGCGGGCATGGCTTTCGCGCGGTGCTGTACGTCCAGCGCAGTCAGCAACTCCAGCGCCCGCTGACGTGCAGCTTCGTTGGGCATGCCGGCGAGCATGGGCAACAAGGCCACGTTGTCGGTCACATCCAGAAAGGGGATCAGGTAAGGCGCCTGAAACACGAAGCCGATCTTGTCGCGGCGCAAGGCGCGCAGGTCAGGCACTTTCCAACCGCGGTCGAAGATGACCTCGTCGCCCAGTTGCATGCGGCCCGCCGTCGGGTCGATCACTGCCCCCAGGCATTTCAACAAGGTGCTCTTGCCGGAGCCGGAAGGACCGATCAGCCCCACCACCTCGCCCGGGGCCACGCGCATGTTGACCTCTTTGAGGGCCAGCACGGCCGTATCGCCTTCGCCATAGCGCTTGCTGAGCCCTTCGATGAGAATGCCCTTGCCAGTGCTGCCAGACATGCTCAGCCTCCAATCGCATCGGCGGGGTCCACGCGCAAGGCCATGCGGATGGACACCAGGCTGGAGATCACGCAGATGCCCAACACCACAAAAAAGCCGATGACCGAGTCACCCGGCACCAGCAGCACGTACTTGGGAAACAGCGGCGCCGCAAAGGTGGCAGCGATCTTGCCCACCACAAAGCCGATCACGCCC
>JAJUGJ010000032.1 GCA_029268225.1 Burkholderiales bacterium
AGGTCCCAGTCTTCCCGCGGCATGGTGAAGCTGTCTCTGATCAGCTTGGCTTTGACTTTCTCTGCCTTGGCCGACACCTTGACCACTTGGGGTGTAGAGGGCTTGCTCACAGGTTTGGCGATTGTTTTGGCGGAAGGCTTGGCAGCCTGCTTGGGGTTGGCTGGGGGCGCAGCCTTCGCCTGGGCCTGAGCGCCAGACTCCGCCAAAAGCTTGTTCGTCGCAGTTTTGGGGGCAGTTTTGGCGCGGGGGGAAGTGCTCTTGCCTGCGACCTTGCTCGCCAGCGTGGACGCAACTTTGCGAGCCACAGGCTTGGCCGTGACGGGTGCGGCGGCCTGTTCGATCGGTGACACAGCTGGCGACGCCGTCACCGGAGCGGGTGGGGCCGTCTGGGGTTCGGTGGCGTTGGGTTGTTGAGCATCGATCATGCAGTACTCCTGAATGGTGTAAATCATTTATATGATATATCTGATTTACTCGGGTACGCATCGCGTCACATGCTTGTCATCCAGTGAGTGATACAACGTCCGAAATCATGGGGGGATGCGATGCTGGCAGGATCAAAGCACTGGGGGACCTTACGGGCATGGCTGCAGGTCTCGGTGATGGCGGGGATGGGGGTGTGCAAGACGGCGGCTGCGACCGAGGTCGCACAACATGCAGGCAAGGTCCAGCAGTTGGGCGCTTTCACCGTTTCGTGGGTGTCGTACGTTGACTGGCCGCCCTCGGTATTGCCTTCTGCGCCGGCGAGGCAAGGCTGAGTACGACACTTGGGGTTCACAGCCCTTCGTCGTTTTCGTCGCTGCCGTCAAAGTCGTCCAAAGCATAACCTTGCTCGGCCAAGGATGCGACCAGTAAGGCGAGGGCCTTGCGTTCAAGTTCGATGCTGGGGCGGTGGCCGACCGGATTCAGTGCGATCGCTTCACGTAGCATCAGGGCGGCATTGCCGATTTGGCGGATCTCAAGGGGGATCATGTCAGGGCCTCACTCCACAATCACTGAGAGCAGCCGTCTATCTTAGAAGGCTGTCGCGGTCAGTTTGATGACGGAGTGAGGCCGCTGGCGGTCAGCCCGGGGGCAATGCAGGCAGGATCACCTTGTCGATGACATGGATCACGCCATTGCTGGTCAGCACATCGGTGGTCACGATGCCGGCCGTGCGGTTGACGGCGTCAACGATCTGCAGGCTGCTGTTGACGCGCAATGCCGTGCCTTCCACGGTGGTGATCGCCGTGTCGATGGGCACTTCGGCTTTCAACACGCGTGCAGGCAACACGTGGTAGGTGAGGATCTGGGTGAGCAGGGCGGTGTTGGCAAACAAGTCGTCCTTGCTCACGCTCAACTCGTCCAATGCCGCCTCGAACGCCGCATTGGTGGGCGCGAACACCGTGAACGGGCCGTCGCCTTGCAGGGTGGCGACCAAACCAGCGGCTTGAACCGCTTCGACCAGGATGCTGAACTCAGGAGCCAGCGCCAGGGCTGTTTCCACGATGTCCTGGTCGGCAGGCAAGATCACCTTGTCAATGCCATGAATCACGCCATTGCGCGCATACAGGTTGGTGACCTTGATGTTCGAGGTGCGGTTGCGGCCGTCGGTGATGACCGGGCCGTCTGGGGTGTTGTCGATCTTGAAGATGTCACCCTGCACCGTCTCGATAGCTTCCCCGAACGGGATGTTGGCCGCGGTCACGCGCGAGGGCAACACGTGGTAAGTCAGCACGGCCGTCAGCAGGCCGGTGTTGGCAAACAAGTCTTCCTTGCTGGTTTCCAATTCGTCCAACAGGTTGGCGAAGGCCGTGTTGTTTGGCGCGAAGACCGTGAACGGGCCGCTGCTCTTGAGGGTGTCAACCAGACCGGCTGCTTGCACCGCCTCCACGAGCAGGCTGTACTCAGGTTTGGCGCTCAGAACTTCGACGATGTCGCTGAAGTCGTCGTCGCCACCGCCGCAAGCGGACAGCGTCAGTGCGACGCCGCTGGCCAGGCTCAGCTTCAGGAATTGACGTTTGCTCAGTGCGTTCATGATGGCTCCAATGCGTTGAAATTGCCGTTGAAGGACCGGTTGGTTCACGATAAAACCATTCGGTATCAATTAATACTAAACAGTTCAGAATTGAAACTTGTTGGTTGTCCATGCGATTCGTGTGGTCTTGTTGGCGATTTCAGAGGGGAAGCGGTGCGAGAGTCCCCCTGAGTGAGGGTGTTGGCGGCACACTGTGAGGCGAATCTGGCTTGGGGCGTGGAGTCGCCTTTGCAACCAACATGGCATGTGAATTACTGACAGTGGGGCAGATGGCTCAGGCGGACGCCCTCACCATCGAGCGCGGCACGCCCGGCTTCACCTTGATGCTGGCTGCGGGGCAGTCGGTGGCCCGCGCCATCTTGCAGCGCTGGGCGCCGCGGCCCACAGTGGTGCTGTGCGGCCCTGGCAACAACGGCGGCGATGGACTGGTGGCCGCGGCGTCGTTGCTGCAGCAGGGCTGGTCTGTGGAGGTGGTGTTGCTGTCAGAACCCGATGCCTGGTCGGGTGATGCCCGCATGGCGTGGCGGCACTGGCAAGCCATGCATGCCGAGTTCGCTGCTGGTACGCCAGTGAGCCGGCCTTTGGAGGCGTCTTGCCTCGACGGACGGACCTTGGTGGTTGATGCCTTGTTTGGCGCCGGCTTGACCCGCCCGCTGGAGGGGGCCGCCGCCGAAACGCTCGCCAAGGCGCAGCGCAGGGCGCTGCCCATTGTGGCGGTGGACGTCCCGAGCGGCGTTTGGGGAGACAGTGGGGCCGCTACAGGTGCCGTGCACTGCGAACTGACGGTCACGTTCTTCCGCCTCAAACCCGCGCATTTGCTGATGCCGGGGCGTGCCCTGTGTGGCGAGACGGTGCTGGCCGATATCGGGGTGCCCGATACCGTGTTGCCGCACCTGCAACCGCGCACCTGGGAGAACGTTCCCACCGTGTGGCAAACCGTTTACCCTCGGGCCGATACCGCAGGGCACAAATACCACCGCGGTCATGCCCTGGTCTGGGGCGGTGCACAGATGACCGGAGCCCCCCGTCTGGCGGCACGCGCGGCGGCGCGCGTCGGGGCAGGGCTGACCACCGTGTGTGTGCCCCAGTCAGCGTGGGCGGTGTACGCTGCCAGCCTGACCAGCATCATGGTGCATCCGCTTGCCGGGGTCGGACCCAACCAGTGGCAGGGGGGGCTGCAGTCCTTGCTCGACGATGCTCGCTTGAGCGCCGTGCTGATCGGCCCCGGGGCTTTGGGGGGAACGCACCCTGGCGGCCTCAAGGGCCTGGTCTTGACAGTGTTGGCCAGTGGTCGGCCTGTGGTGCTCGATGCCGATGCGCTGTCGGTCTTCCAGGACGATCCTGAGTTGTTGTTCGCGGCGATTGCCGGCCATGGACGCCCGGTGGTCATGACGCCGCACGATGGCGAGTTCTCGCGCATCTTTGCCCCCTCGACGATGGCAAACTGCGACAGCAAGCTGGCGCGGGCACGCAAGGCTGCGCAATTGAGTGGGGCGGTGGTGTTGCTCAAAGGACCGGACACCGTGGTGGCCGCCCCCGATGGCCGTGCGGTGATCAATGCGTCTGCGCCACCCACGTTGGCCACGGCTGGTTCCGGCGATGTGCTGGCAGGCTTGATCTTGGGCTTGCTGGCGCAGGGCATGCCGGCCTGGCAGGCGGCCTGTGCCGCCGTCTGGTTGCATGGCGAGGCGGCTCAGGCCTTTGGGCCGGGCCTGTTGGCCGATGACTTGCCGGAGCAGATTCCCACAGCATTGCGCCGCCTGGCGGCCCATGGGCTGGGCTGATCAGCCTGTGCAGGTCCGGTTCTTGCCCGTGCGCTTGGCCTCGTAGAGTGCCACGTCCGCACGGTCGAGGGCAGCTTCAATGGCTTCACCGGGGCGGTAAATCGTGACACCAGCCGAGAAGGTGATGAAGACCTTGTGGGTGTCGTGGGTGAAGAACTCGGCGCTGAGGCTGCGTTGCAGCCGTGTGAGCGCCTTCTGAGCTTCGTCCAGCGGGGTGTCGGGCAACATGACCACGAACTCCTCCCCGCCATAGCGCGCGACGACGTCCACCGGTCGCAAGGACTCACTGACCCGTCTGGCCAGGAATTTCAGGGCTTCGTCACCGGTCTGATGGCCCAGTTGGTCGTTGAGCTTCTTGAAATTGTCCACGTCCAGCAATCCCACTGCCAACGGGGTGCCCTGACGTTCGACTCGGGCTTGCTCGGCCTCGAACGCACGCATCAACCCCCGGCGGTTGGCGATCTGGGTGAGCGGGTCGGTGGAGACTTCGTCAGACAACTTGCGGATTTCGTCTTCCAACTCACGCACGCGGTCGGTGAGTTCGGTGGCCCGCGCGTGTTCGCTTTGCAAGCGGGTTTGCGTTTGTGTGACGACGGACTGAACCTCGCGGCTTTCTTCCACCATTTCACGCACGATGCCCGCGAGGCTCTGGATGGAGTCGGCGGCGCCAATCGTTTCGGCGTACACACCCAGCTTGCTCTGGAAGCGATCGGTGGTGCTGCCCAGCAGAGCGATCTGCTGCAGCATTTGGTGGATCAGATCCTTGAGAGCTTTGCGGGCGGCTTCCCGCTCCTGCTTGAGCTCGAGTTGGCGCGCCCGCGTGTCGCTGAGCAGTTGCTGCATGTGGCGCACGCCGCGGCTGTGCAGCCCTTCGTCGAGTTGGTGGCGCATGGCCTGGCACTGCCCCTGCACCCAGCTGTCATCCTCCGACAGGTCGACGAGGCTGTCGGTGAGCGAGTGACACAACTCGGTGAGCTGTGTGATCAGGTGGTGGCGGTGCTCAATGATGCGCTGCGCCTGTTCGCACGCCTGGGTGAGTTCGGCTTGAACAGCGGTGGCGTCGGGCTGGTCAGAAGCGCGGCTGTGTGCCAGCGCGTCGCGCAGGGCCTGAGCGGCCTCCTGGGATGGCGGCTGATCTGGGGGCAGCGCCACCAGCACGGTCTGCTCCAGCTGGGCCAGGGTGTGCAGCGCCACGGCCGGCCAGGTGACCTGCTCGCTGCTGTCGCTCTCACCGAGCGTGAGCTTGATGGGGCTGACCGGAGCTGAACCCTGGGAGGCGGTGCTGATGTCGTCGCTCCCAGGGGCCTGTGGCAGCGGTGCTGAGCCGTCGTCTTCCAGCAGGGTGTTGTCCAGTGTGTCGCTGTCCCAGCTGCTGACCAGTTGGCTGAGGCGCTGGTGCAGGCGCGTGGCAGAGCTGCGGCTGCCTTCGATGACACGCTGCAGACTGTCCTTCTTGCGTGCGGTGGTCCACTGCCGCCCTCCGCGCTCGGCGCCGCGCACGATGCGCGCGATCAGGTCTGCCCAGCGTGCGCCCTCTTCGGAAGGGGAAGGCAAGCCATCCAGTGGTGCAGGTTGGGTGATGCCGCCAAAGTCGGTTTCCTCGCCCGACTCCAGGGCGTAGGCCTTGCGGTAGTTTTCGGGGGTGGGTTCCTGTCGCTGTTGGGCCAGGCGCACCAGCGCTGCTTTGGCAATCTGTGCAGGAGTGAGTTCGCCGGGTGGACGCCGGCCAGGGGTGGTGGACATGTTTCAGCTCAGGGTGCTGACAGGTGGGGGAAACAAAGGGGCAGTGTCGGACACGCGCGGCAGGCCATCACCCTGGAGCACCTCGTTCAACCATGTGGCAACCTGGGCTGCGGGCATGGGCCGCGCAAACAGGAAGCCCTGGCAGATGTGGCAACCCAGGCTGTAAAGCACCTCCATCTGGGCGGTGGTTTCCACGCCCTCGGCGATCACGCGCAGGCCCAGTGCGCGGGCCAGCGCGATGATGGCCGAGACCACTGCAGAGCTCTGGGGGGTCTCACCCAGGTCGCGCACAAAAGACCGGTCGATCTTGAGTTCGCTGATGGGCAGACTGGTCAGGTAGGCCAGTGAGGAATAGCCGGTGCCGAAATCATCAATGGAGATCTCGACACCAATCTGGTTCAGGCGGGTGAGCGAGGGCACCACACCTTGCAGGTCCTTCATCAGCCCGGTTTCGGTGATTTCAAGCTCCAGCGCACGCGGGGAAATGGCTTCTCGCTGGAGGATGCGTTCAATTTGGGCCACCAAGTCGTCCTGCTCGAACAGTCGGCTGGGCAGGTTGACGGCAATCGAGGCGTCGAATCCGAATTGGGCTTGCCATTGCTTGGCCTGACGGGCGGCTTCGCCGATGGCCCACAGGCTCATCTCGTTGATCAAACCCGTGGATTCGGCCAGCGGGATGAACTCGGCCGGCGAGACCAACTGGTTGCCGCGCTGCCAGCGCATCAAGGCTTCCACGCCCACCATGCGGTGGGTGCGCACGTCGATCTTGGGCTGGTAGTGCAGCACCAACTCTTGCCGCTCCAGTGCCTTGTGAAGGGCGGTGTCGAGGTCCAGGCGCACGCGACCTTTGCTGGCAAGGTGCGGGTCGTAAAGTTGCGCCATGTTGCGACCCTGGCTCTTGGCAAGGTCCATGGCCACATCGGCGTGCCGCAACAGATCGGCGGCGTTGATCCCGTGTGCGGGATACACCGCCACGCCAATGCTGGCCGTGACGAAACATTCCTGCCCGCCGATGGTCAGGGGCGCACGCAGCGCGTCCAGCATGCGGTGCGCCGTGGCCAGGGCCTCATCCGGGTGGTTCACTTCGGGCAGCAGCACCACGAACTCGTCGGCGCCCAAACGGCCCACGGCCTCCAGGTTGCGGTGCGCGCGGGTGGATTGCAACTCCAGCGGGCCGTCGAGCATCTCTTCCGAGTGGCGCACGCAGGCGCGCAAGCGGTGGGACGCCTCGATCAGCAACTCGTCGCCGGCATGGTGCCCCAGGTTCTCGTTGATGATCTTGAAGCTGTCCAGACCCACTTGCAGCAGGGCCACACCATGGTGCAGGCGGCGTGCATGTTCGATCGCGCGTTCGCTGCGTTGGAACAACTGGCGACGGTTGGGCAGCCCGGTGAGGGTGTCAAAGTTGGCGAGGTGCTTGATCTGGTCTTCGGCCAGGCGGCGGTCGGTCACGTCTTGCACGATGCCGGTGTAGCCGACCAGGGTCGCGTGCTCGTTGAACTCGGGCTCTGCCTCTAGATGGAGGATCCGCTGGCGGCCGTCGCTGATGTTGACTTTGACGTCGAGGCAGAGGACGGAGCCATGACGCCAGATCTCGTGCAGCAAATACTGGAAGCTGCGGCGTTCGTCAGTGGGCATCATGCGCAGCACCTGCCGCAGGCTGACATGTTCACGGGGCCCCAGGCCGAGCACCCGCAGACCTTCAATCGACATGTCGAGGTGGCCTGAACCGCGGCGCCAATCAAAGCTGCCCATGCGGGCCAGGTCCTGCGCACGGGCCAGCTTGGCTTTGCTGCGCTCCAGTTCAATGCGTGTGCGCGCCGAGCGCAGCAGGTAGCGCAAGCGGCCGGCGAGCAGGCTCCATTGGGTGCTCTTGACGAAGAAGTCTGTGGCGCCTGCTTCGTAGGCTCGGGTGATCGAGGCATCGTCGTCCAAGCCGGTGAGCATCAGCACCGGAATCGACTCGTGCCCAGGGATGTTGCGCAACTCCTGGCAAGTGGCGAAGCCGTCCAGACCCGGCATGACCGCGTCCAGCACGACGACATCCGGCAGCCAGTCTCCCAGCAGACGCAGGGCGCGTTCCCCGGATGTGACCTCGGTGACCGCAAACCCGCGCTCTCGCAAGGCGATCGACGTCAGCAGCAGGGTGACCTCGTCGTCATCGACCAGCAAGACCTTGGGCTGCGCCTGGTCCTCGTCGTCGATCAACGGGTGGCCCCGAGTCATGCCTGTGTCTCCAGCACGTGTTGCAAGCCAGCCTGGACGCGTTCGGCTTCGAGGGGAATGTCTCGGATGCGTGAGCTCAAGTCTTCTCCTGTCTGGCGCCGGATGATGCTTTCGATGTCGGCGCACATCTGTGACAGCTTGAGCGCACCGATGCTGGCCGACGATGATTTGAGTGTATGCGCGACATGGGCCACCGTCGCGAGGTCGTGTTGTTGTCCCGCCTCGCTCAATTGTGGCAGCAAGCGTGCCAGCGACGTTTCGAATGCACGCGCGACCCTTTCCAACAAGTGGTTCTCGCCCTTGGGGTCAAGCTCTCTGAGGCGACGCAGGGCATCCGGATCGAGCAGTGGCGTGCCCGACGAGGGGGCGGTTGTGACGCTGGTCTCCGTGCCCCTGATTTCGGGGGGGGATTTTTCCGCATGATGGGAGTCAGCGGTGTGCGTCACCAGAATCTGCTGCAACTGCCCCTGACGGAAAGGCTTGGAGAGGTAGTCGTCAAAGCCCAGGTCCAGGAAGCGCTGCTCGTCACCTTCCAGGGCGTTGGCGGTCACGGCGATGACCGGGGTGTCGGGTGGTGTCACAAAGGTGAAGCGCTTGCCACTGCCCTTGCGGAACCAGGTGAGGGCTTCGATGCCGTCCATGCCGGGCATCTGGATGTCCATCAGAATGAGGTCGTAGTGCTGTTCGCCCAACCTGCGCAGGCCCTCCAGGGCGGAGCTGGCCACTTTGACATCGCAGCCCAAGCGGCGCAGCATCTGGCCGCAAACCTCCTGGTTGACGGGGTTGTCCTCCACCACCAGCACCCGTTTGTCTCGCCCGGGTTGGGCGTCGGCATCGGGGGCTTCGTGGCTGGCCGCCAGGCTCTGCAGGGTTTGTCGCAGCTCGGCCTTGCGCAGTGGCTTGCGCAGCACGCTCTGGAAGCCCGCGTCCTGTGCACGCTGAACTTCTTCGGTGGATGACAGGGACGACAGCAGGACCAGCTGGAGCTGCGGATAACGTCGGCTGCGGCGCAGGATCTCGACCATGCTCAGGCCATCCAGCTCCGGCATGTGCATGTCCACCAGCGCCAGGTCGATGTCCAGGTCGTTGTTCGGGTGCTGGAGCAGGAGGTCCAGTGCCTGTCGGCCGCTGTTGGCCAGGGTGACTTTCATGCCCCAGGCGTTCAGCATGTTCTCCAGCACTGTGCGGTTGGTGTCGTTGTCATCGACCACCAGCACCTTGTAGTGCGGCAGGCTCAGTTCGCTGGCCGGGTCAGGGGACAGGTCGGTCTGGCCGATGGTCAGCGGGATGTCGAAGCTGAACTCGGAGCCGATGCCAGGGCTGCTGGTGACCTGCAGATCACCCCCCATGAGCTCGACCAGTTGCTTGCTGATCGGCAATCCCAGCCCGGTGCCACCATAGCGCCGTGCGGTGCCCCCCTGGGCTTGCACGAAGGCCTGGAAGATGCGGGGCAGGGCCTCGGCCGTGATCCCGATGCCCGTGTCGCGCACACGGAACGAGAGCGTCAAGGTGTCGGGTGTGCCAGCGCCGCGAGGGGCGGCACGTCGGATGTCGACCACCACTTCGCCGTGCTCGGTGAACTTGATGGCGTTGGCCACCAGGTTGGTGAGAATCTGGCGTAGGCGCAGCGCATCGCCGTGCAGCACCGGCGGCAGCCCAGGCTCTTCACGAAAGCTCAACTCCAGCCCGCGCTCGTGCGCGCGAGGCGCCAGCAACTCCAGGGTGTCTTCCACCAGGTTGCGCAGCACAAAGTCGCTTTGTGTCAGTTCGACATGGCCGGCGTCGATCTTGGCGAAGTCGAGGATGTCGTTGACGATCTCCAGCAGGCTCTCGCCAGAGCGGTACACGGCCTGAGCAAAACGGCGCTGCTTGTCGTTGAGATCGGTGCCCAGCAACAGTTCGGTCATGCCCAGGATGCCGTTCATGGGCGTGCGAATCTCGTGGCTCATGTTGGCCATGAACTCGCTCTTGGCCTGGCTGGCGGTCTCGGCCTGATCGCGTGCGCGCTGCAGATCCAGCGCCTGTTGCCGCTCGTCGGTCACGTCGGAGAGCAGGCCGTAAATGCGAGACTCCCCACTGAGCAGGCGGCGCGAGCGACTCTTGTGACGTATCCATCGCACGCCGCGCCCGGGGACGTCCAGACGCAGCAAGGTGTCGGTGGCCTGCTGTTGCCGCTCTTGCTCCTCCTGGTGGGCCAAGGTGGAGCGGTCTTCCTGGATCACCAGCGCGCGCAGGCGGTCGGACAAGTCGGCGAGGTCTGTCTGCGTCAGTCCGAGCAGCGTGCCGGTCTGGGGGCTGTGATACAGGCACTGCATTCGGGCGCCATCGCTCACATACACACCGTCGTCCATGGACTCGACGAGTTCACGGAAGCGACGCTCCGATTCTTCCAGATCGGACAAGGCGCGCTGGGCCACCGTGATGTCGCGTACCAGTGAGATGAGAAGTCGAGGGCGCCCATCGGCGTGTCGCAGCGCAAAGTGCCGCGCATTGATGACACGCATCTGCGTGCCGTCATGCCAGCTGAAGTCATGCTCCACGGGTTGCCCGGAGGTGGTGGCGGCCTGGATGTGGGCCTGCACCCTTTGCAGCACTTCCCGCCCCATGGCATGTTGGATCGAGCGGCCGACCACCTTGTCGCGTTGCAGCTTGAACTCGACCTCGGCGTGATGGTTGATGGTCACGATCTGGCTGTTGGCCGGGTCCACCACGAACAGGCTCACCGGCAGGTTGGCCAGCAAGGCTTCCTGGAAGGCGCGCTCCTGCTCTGCCTGTGCATCTTGCGCACGTCGGCAGGTGACGTCGGTGAACAGGCACACGTATTGGCTGAGCTGGCCGGCTTCGTCGAACACCTCGAAAGCATCGATTTCACCCCAGTAGGCGATGTCGCTGCCAGCACGCTGGGCTTCATAGTGCAGCCGAAACGACTTGCCTGCCTGCAGGTGGGCGCGCAGTTGAGGCAGGCTGTCGCGGTCCTGGATGTCAGGAGACAGCAGGTCTGGCAGTGGGCGACCGATGGCATGACTCTCGTTCCAGCCGGTCAGCGCGAGCAGGGCCGGGTTCACCCATTCCACCTTGCCATCTCTGTCGATGATGGCCACGCCGTTGTTGATCCGGGATGCCACCAAGCTGAGACGATTCATCTGCTGGCGAGCCGCCTCCAGCTGGGCGTGGGTGAGGGCCGCCTCATGGGCGCTCTGGCGCAGGTGCCGTCGCAGCCACAAGGCGCCCGGCACCGTCAGTGCCACAACGATCAGAATCCAGAAAAACGGCATCACGGGTGGATATTGAGGCTGGATGAGGTCCGCCATCCAAGAGGGACTCTGACAAATGTAGCGGGACTGTGAAATTCTGCGCCAGAGGCAAAAACCCGCTGACGACGGTCCGTACAATCGGTCAGATGCACACCGCTGGCGACCCTCCTGCTCCAGTCCCGCCGCCTGCTGCCTGGTCCTCGGACGGGCAGCCGGTTGTCGGCATGGGCTTGGACGAGCAAGCCGCCCTGCGTCATGCCATGTCGCATGACTTGCGCGCGCCGCTGCGTGTGGTGGAAGGGTTCACCCGCATCCTCAAGGAAGACTACGGCTCCCAGCTGGATGCGCAGGCCAACGGGTATCTTGATCGCGTGCTGGGTGCGGCCGAGCGCATGAGCGACATGATCGATGCCCTGTTGATGCACGCGCAATTGAGCTCCGAGCCACTCCGCAGGCAAGCCGTGGACGTCAGCGCCCTGGCCAAGGATGTGGCGGGCGAGCAAGTGTTGGTGCTCAACGGATCTGCTCGCGCCGATGTGGACGTCGCCGAAGGCATGACCGCCCACGCTGACCCGGTCTTGTTGCGTCGCGTTCTGGAAAACCTGATCGGCAATGCGCTGAAGTACAGCAGCAAGACCGAGCGGCCGCATGTGGCCGTTGGGGTGGTGCCAGAGACCGACCCGGAGGTGTTTTTCGTGCGCGACAACGGTGCCGGTTTCGACATGGGCTGCGCCGACAAGTTGTTTGGCATGTTCCAGCGCCTGCACAGCGCCAAGGAGTTTCCGGGCAACGGGGTGGGGCTGGCGGCGGTGCAACACATCGTGCAACGCCACGGCGGCCGCATCTGGGCCGAGGCTGCGGTGGGGCAGGGCGCCTGCTTCTACTTCACGCTCGGCGCCTCGCGCCACCATCAGCGCCGCACCGAGCGCTGAACGCCTGCTAGGCGGGGCTGTGTAGTCCCCCCTCGTCAGTTCAGCCCTGGGTCTGCACGCTCACCGCGGGCATCTTGCTGCTGTAGTCCTTGGGCAGCTTCGACAGGCCGGCGGCCAGCTTGCGGGCCATGTCCTTGTACAGACCGGCCACCTTGCTGTCGGGCTCGGCCACCAGCGTGGGCTGGCCGCTGTCGGCCTGCAGGCGGATCTTCAAGTCCAGCGGCATGGAGCCCAGCAGCGGCACATGGAACTCTTCGGCCATGCGCACGCCGCCGTCCTGGCCGAAGATGTGCTCTTCATGGCCGCAGTTCGGGCAGCAGAACACCGCCATGTTCTCGACCACGCCCAGCACTGGCACCGACACCTTCTCGAACATCTGCAGGCCCTTGCGGGCGTCCAGCAGGGCGATGTCCTGCGGGGTGGTGACGATGACCGCGGCCGTCAGCGGGGCGCGCTGGCTGATGCTCAGGTGGATGTCGCCGGTGCCCGGCGGCATGTCGACCACGAGGTAGTCCAGCGGCTGACCGGGCTCACCCCAGTTGGTCAGGCGCAGCAGTTGGTCGAAAGCCTGGCTGGCCATCGGGCCGCGCCAGATCGTGGCCGCCTGGTTTTCCACCAGCAGGCCCATCGACATCATCTGCAGGCCGTGGTTGACCGGCGGCGTGATGGTCTTGCCATCGGGGCTGGGCGGCTTGCCCTGGATGCCCAGCATCAGCGGCTGGCTGGGACCGTAGATGTCGGCGTCGAGCATGCCCACGCGGGCGCCTTCGGCGGACAGGGCCAGCGCCAGGTTGACGGCGGTGGTGCTCTTGCCCACGCCGCCCTTGCCAGAGGCCACGGCGATCACGTTCTTGACGCCGGGCAGCAGGGCCTGGCCGCGCGAGGCCGCGTGCGTGAGGATCTGGGTGGACCAGGCCACGTCCACGCTGGTGACGCCATCCACCTTCTTGAGTGCGGCTTCGACCAGGGCGGTGTAGGCGGGCCACTGCGAGCGGGCGGGGTAACCCAGCGCGATCTCGACCCGGGCCTGGCCGCCCTGCACGGTCAGGGACTTGAGGTGGCGGGTGCTCACCCAGTCCTGGCCGGTCAAGGGGTCGATGACGGTGCGCAGGGCGTCGAGGGCGGCGGCTTCAAGAGGCGTGGGGGTGCTCATTCCAAAGGGCATGTCATTCTTTTGAGACGGGCAGTCTAGCGCGCCCTAAAATTACCGGTTACCCCCCGACTGCCAACAGGGACTTCGGTCTTGCCTTGACCGGGCCTCTCGTTCACCTGATTCCCACCATGCCACGCCAGCTCTTCGTCACCACCGCGCTGCCCTACGCCAACGGCCACTTCCACATCGGCCACATCATGGAGTACATCCAGGCCGACATCTGGGTGCGCTTCCAGCGCATGCAGGGTCACCAGGTGCACTTCGTGGGCGCTGACGACGCGCACGGCGCGCCCATCATGATCGCGGCCCAGAAGGTCGGCAAGACGCCCCAGCAGTTCGTGGCCGATATCGCCGCAGGCCGCAAGCCTTATCTGGACGGCTTTCACATCAGCTTCGACCACTGGTCGAGCACCGACAGCCCGGAAAACCACGAGCTGGCCCAGAGCATCTACCTGGCCCTGAAAGCGCAAGGTCTGATCGACGTGCGCCCGATCGAGCAGTTCTTCGACCCGGAAAAGGGCATGTTCCTGGCCGACCGCTTCATCAAGGGCGAGTGCCCCAAGTGCGGCGCCAAGGACCAGTACGGTGACTCGTGCGAGGTGTGCGGCGCCGTGTACGCGCCCACCGAACTGAAGAGCCCGTACTCGGCCCTGTCCGGCGCGACCCCGGTGCTCAAGACCTCGGACCACTACTTCTTCAAGCTGTCCGACCCGCGCTGCCTGAACTTCTTGCAGGCATGGACGCAAGACGGCAAGCTGCAACCCGGCGTGGCCAAGAAGATCAAGGAGTGGTTCACCAAGGACGAGAACGGCGAGGGCGGCCTGGGCGACTGGGACATCAGCCGCGATGCACCGTACTTCGGCATCGAGATCCCCGGCGCGCCGGGCAAGTACTTCTATGTGTGGCTGGACGCGCCGATTGGCTACCTGGCCTCGCTCAAGAGCTACTTTGCCGCTGGCGGCCCGAAGGCCAAGTACGGCGAAACCCGCTCGTTCGACGAGTTCATGGCCGACCCGGCCGTCGAGCAGGTGCACTTCATCGGCAAGGACATCACCTACTTCCACACCCTGTTCTGGCCCGCGATGCTGCAGTTCAGCGGCCGCAAGCTGCCCAACCAGGTCAACGTGCACGGCTTCATGACCGTGAACAACGGCGAGAAGATGTCCAAGAGCCGCGGCACCGGCCTCGACCCGCTCAAGTACCTGAGCCTGGGCATGAACCCCGAATGGCTGCGTTACTACATCGCCGCCAAGCTCAACGCCAACGTCGAGGACGTGGACTTCAACCGCGACGACTTCACCGCGCGTGTCAACAGCGACCTGGTCGGCAAGTTCATCAACATCGCCAGCCGTGCCGCCGGTTTCCTGAGCAAGCGCTTTGGTGGCGAGTTGACCGCTGCTTTGGTCGCCGATGGTCAGACCCTGCTGAGCACCCTGCAAGCCCAACGTGGTGCCATCGCCGATCACTACGAGCAGCGTGAGCTGGGCAAGGTGCTGCGCGAGATCATGCTGCTGGCCGACCGCGTCAACGAATACGTGGACGCCAACAAGCCCTGGGAACTGGCCAAGCAAGAGGGCCAGGACGCCCGCCTGCAAGAGGTCTGCACCGTCTGCATCGAAGCCTTCCGCCTGTTGAGCATCTACCTCAAGCCGGTGCTGCCGGCCCTGGTGGCCAACGTGGAAGCGTTCCTGCAGGTGCAGCCGCTGGTGATGGCCGATGCCGAACGTCTGCTGGGCGCGCACACCATCGGCGCCTACCAGCACCTGATGCAGCGTGTGGACCCGAAGATGCTGGATGCGCTGTTCGAGCCCAAGCCCGAAGAGGCACCGGTGGTCGAGGCCGTGCAACCCGGTGGCGAAGACATCGCTCCGACGATCACCATCGACGACTTCGTCAAGGTGGACCTGCGCATTGCCAAGATCGTCAACGCCGAGCACGTGGAAGGCAGCACCAAGCTGCTGCGCCTGACGCTGGACGTGGGTGAAGGCCGCACGCGCAACGTGTTCAGCGGCATCAAGGAGGCCTATCAGCCCGAACAGCTGATCGGCAAGCTGACCGTGCTGGTGGCCAACCTGGCCCCGCGCAAGATGAAGTTCGGCGTCAGCGAAGGCATGGTGCTGGCCGCCTCGCACGCCGACGAGAAGGCCAACCCGGGCGTCTACGTACTCGAACCTTTCCCTGGTGCCGAGCCGGGCATGCGCATCCGCTGAGGTCTTGGCGACCTCGGCCGCCTCAGCGTGTCACCCATCACGGGTGGCACCTGAGCGTGGTCATCGGGAACAAGCGCCGCCCGGTGTCTCGGCGGTCGGTGTGCCGGTCACCAAGGGGCTTTGACGTCTCGCCAAGCCAGCAAGGCGCGGTTGGCCTGTCTGCGCAGCTTGCGACGTCGGCCGTGCAGCCAGTCCTGCGCCCAGCGCGCGCGGGCATCGTCTTTCGCCGCCTGGGCGTACCAGCTTTCGGCCACGGCCTCGTCCTGCATGCGGCCCATGGCATCGAGCGCAGCCTTCAAGGCCTGGCCATGTGCCTGCTGTCGCTTGGGCTTCCAGGCCGGTGCGAACAAGTCAGCCATCAGCCGCAGACGTTTCGCGCGCTTGCGCAGTGTGTGCAGCTCGATGTCTGACAGCTTGCCAGCGTGTCGCGCAACCTGACGGCAACGTGTCCGCCAAGCCCCCAGGCGTTGCACCAACCAGGGCCGATACGGCTGTTGGGCCTCGGCGTTGTCGCCCGGCGGGTGCAACAGGGCGGCCAGCAGGTCCAGGCACAACGTGGTGGCGGGGGCCGAGCGCGCCAGGGCGATCACGGCCTCATCGTGGGTGGCGGCCATGTCCGGGTAGGGCAGGGGCAGCTCCGGGCCGCCCTTGCGCACGATCTTGGCGGGCAAGTCGGCCAGCGCCTGTGCATCGCGCCACAGGCCCAACTGGGCGTACAGCTTGTCGGCCTGCGCCAGCGCCGCATGCGGGAAAGGCAAGCGGGTGGATTTCAGCAGCCTGCCCAGGGCCCGCAGGCGGCGCAAGCCCAGTCGCCATTGGTAGCCGGTTTGTGTGATCTGGGTGGGCGCGGTGCCCAGCTCGCTCATGTTGCCGCTGATCTGCTCCAGGCAGCTCTCCAGGGCAGCACGCCAGGCCTCGTCCAGGCTGCTGTCGGGCTGGAGCCGGGCAGGGCGGGCCAGCACGGCGTGCTCGCTGCTCGCCTCGCTGGCGTCGGTGATGGGCTGGGAGGCGAGGGCGGCCAGACGCGCCAGACGGTCGCCGCGGTGAGCCTTGGTCTGGGTGTCCAGCCACACGCCGTGGCGCTTCACCCAGTCGCGGCTGGCTTCGATCACGGCCATCGGGTGGCCGGAAATGGATTCGATCTCCAGCTCGCGCACCGGCACGTCCAGGTCACCCGCGTGGATGTGACCCAGGTCGAGCGCCAACTCCACCACGCCTTCATGGGGCGTGCCCACGCCCACGGTCACCCGGGCGCGATGGCGGGTGATGTCGGTGCGGTACAACTCGATCAGGCCCGAGGCTGCGCCGCTGGGGTCTTGCACCGGGTCCCAGGCCAGCACGGCGCGCAAGGCGGCTTCGGCAGGCGTGCCCAGGTGACGGGACAGGTCGGCCACCACCGGCTGCTTCGCCTTGGGTGCCTTGGCGGGCTGGTTGTCTTCCAACCTCATCATTGTGTTGCTACCGCCCGCCTTGAGCGTCTGTACCCACTGGCGTCCCTCTTGGCGTACCCGCAGGGCCATGCGAGCGTGAGCCAAGGCGCGGTCGGGGGTGTCGAAGTAGGCGGCGCGCAAGCGCAAGGGCGGGTGCTGGCCGCCATCAAGGGCGGTGAGCTCGGCCTGCACGGCACCCAGCGCCTGCGCCGGGATCTGGAATTTCAGTTCGATTTCCTGCATGGTGGACATTGTCCTGCGCTTCGCCAGCCCTGCGGCTGTCCGGTTGGCAGAGATTCTTGAGGGATCTCCCGTAAGACCGATAAAATGGCGGGCTAGACACCTTTTGCAGGACCACACCATGCCTCTTTTCTGGAAGCCCTACAAGTCCGACGCGACCCAGTTCATCGACAGCCTCAAGCAGCGTGACCCGCAGCTCGAAGAGCGTCAGCGTCAGGGCCGCTTCCTGCTGTGGGACCGTCCCCCGGTGGACCTGGACACCCAGAAGGCCCAGCGCGAAGCCCGCGTGGCCCAGAAGCCCTACGTCTACCAGACCAAGGGCTGAGCGCCCTGACGGCAGGCTGACCCCAGGCTGAGCGGTGACGCACGAAGCCCTGACCGCCCCGGAGGGCGGGATCTCGGCGCCGGGCCTGGATGACCAGGGCCTGCCCCTGGTGGTGGATCAGGTCGCCTTGGCGCGGCTGTACGGCGAGCCCTTGTTCGCCATGCCGTCCGACCTGTACATCCCGCCCGATGCCCTCGAAGTTTTCCTGGAAACCTTCGAAGGCCCGCTGGATCTGCTGCTCTACCTGATCCGCAAGCAGAACTTCAACATCCTCGACATCCCGCTGGCGGACGTCACCCGCCAGTACCTGGCCTACGTCGATCAGATCCGCAAGCGCAACCTCGAACTCGCCTCCGAGTACCTCTTGATGGCGGCGATGCTCATCGAGATCAAGTCGCGCATGCTGCTGCCGCCCAAGAAAGTGGAGGGCGCGGACGAGGCCGAAGACCCGCGCGCCGAGCTGGTGCGCCGCCTCATTGAATACGAGCGCATGAAGCTGGCCGCCGCCGGCCTGGACCAGTTGCCCGTGCTGGGCCGCGACTTCATGCGGGTCGAGGTGCACAGCGAGCCATCGCCGAATGTGCGTCACCCTGAGGTCAAGCTGGACGATCTGCGGCTGGCCTGGCTCGACATCCTTCAACGTGCCAAACTGCACACGCATCACACGATCTCGCGTGAGGAGCTCTCGGTGCGCGAGCACATGAGCATTGTCTTGCGCACCTTGCAGGGCAAGCGCTTTGTCGAGTTCGAGCATCTGTTCGATGTGACCCGTGGTGCGCCCGTCATGGTCGTCACCTTCATCGCGATGCTGGAGTTGGGCAAGGAGCGCCTCATCGAGATCACGCAGGCCGAGGCCTTTGCCCCCATCTACGTGCGGCTTGCCTACGAGCCGTCCTAGAATCCCGTCACCCTTTTGCATGGGGCCTGTCGGCCAGGTCCCCTTTCAAGATGACCGCTGTTGCCCCCGTTTCCCGCAAGCCCATGAACCTGCATCGCCTGCGTGAGATGCATGCCCAGGGCGAGAAGATCACCATGCTGACGGCCTACGACGCAACGTTTGCGCGCCTGGTCGACGAAGCCGGTGTGGACTGCATCCTGGTGGGCGACTCGCTGGGCATGATCGTGCAGGGACACGGCAGCACCGTGCCGGTGTCGCTCGACGAGATGGTTTATCACACGCGCTGCGTGGCCCGCGGGAACCAGACCGCCTGGATCGTCAGCGATCTGCCCTTTGGCAGCTACCAGGAAAGCCGCGAGCAGGCGCTGCGTTCGTGCGTGGCCCTGATGCAGGCCGGCGCTCACATGATCAAGCTCGAAGGCGGTGGCTGGACCACCGAGGTTGTGCACTTCCTGACCGAGCGCGGCATTCCGGTGTGCGGCCACCTGGGCCTGACGCCGCAGAGCGTGCACGCGCTGGGCGGCTATCGCATTCAGGGCCGTGACGAAGCGGGCGCCACCACCTTGCGCAAGCACGCTGCCGAACTGGCCCAGGCCGGTGCCGCCATGACGGTGCTGGAGCTGATGCCCTCGGCCGTGGCCCGTCAGGTGCAGGACGAGAACCCCGGCATGATGGTCATTGGCATCGGTGCCGGCTCGGGCACCGCCGGCCAGGTGCTGGTGCTGCACGACATGCTCAACATCACGCGCGGCAAGCTGCCGCGTTTTGTGCGCAACTTTGCTGCCGAGGGCGGCTCGGCCGAAGACGCCGTTCGCCGCTATGTGGCCGCCGTCAAGGACGGCAGCTTCCCCGACGAGACCCTGCACGCTTACTGAGCCCCCGAGGCTGACCGAGACTGGCGATTTCCATGAAGACGATCCACACCCTGGCCGAGTTGCGTGCCGAACTGGCCCAGGCGCCCGCTGCCCCCGCTTTCGTGCCCACCATGGGCAACCTGCATGACGGCCACCTGGCCCTGATCCGCCAAGCCCGCGAGCTGGTAGGCGATTCAGGCAGCCCTGTGGTCGCCAGCATCTTCGTCAATCGCCTGCAGTTTGGCCCCAACGAAGACTTCGACACCTATCCGCGCACGCTCGAGCGCGATGCCCAGTTGCTGGCCGAAGCTGGCTGCGACATCCTGTTCGCCCCATCCGAAGCTGAGCTCTACCCACAGCCGCAAGGCTACAAGGTGGTGCCGCCTGCCGAGCTGTCCGACATCCTCGAAGGCGCCTTCCGCCCCGGTTTCTTCACAGGGGTCTGCACGGTGGTGCACAAGCTGTTCAACATCGTACAGCCTCGCATCGCGGTGTTCGGCAAGAAGGACTACCAGCAGCTCATGGTCTTGCGCAACATGGTTGCGCAGATGGCCCTGCCCATTGCCATCCACGGTGGCGAAACCCTGCGTGCGCCCGATGGCCTGGCCCTGTCCTCGCGCAACGGCTACCTGAGCGAAACCGAGCGCGCCGAGGCGGTGCAACTGATCAGCACGCTGCGCACCGTCAAGGCGCAAGTTGGGGCGGCGCGTTCCGGACAGCAACTGGATCAGGCGGCCATCGCCCGCATCGAAACCAAGGCTGCCGCGGCACTCAATGAGCGTGGCTGGCAGACTGACTACGTCATGGTGCGCCGTCAGCGTGACCTGATGCTGCCCACAGACGCCGAACTGGCCCAGGGAGAGCCGCTGGTGTGTCTGGCTGCCTCACGTCTCGGCAAGACGCGTCTGATCGACAATTTGGAGCTGTGAGTCACATCGCATCGGGATGATGCGCAAACCGGGTCTGGTTCTTGCTGAGGTTCAGGGTGTTCCCTAACCTTGGTAGTACCCGATGACTCGTCTCTTTCAACGATGTGGCGCGACTGGCATGGTGGGCGCCGCCATGCTGTCGGCGCATGGATGGGCTTTGGCCGAAGCGGTGAAGCCCACGGCTCCTGGTCCCTTTGTCGTTCCCATGGCCCAGCTGGATGCGGGCAACACCTCGTGGCTGATGGTGTCGGCCGCCTTGGTGCTGCTGATGAGCATCCCGGGGCTGGCGCTGTTTTACGCGGGCATGGTCCGCAAGAAGAACATCCTGGCCACGATGGCGCAGACCCTGGCTGTGTGCGCGCTGGTCAGCGTCTTGTGGTGGGCGGTGGGCTACAGCTTGGCCTTCATGCCAGGCAATGAGTTCATCGGCAGCCTCAAGGGCGCCTTCCTCGATCACCTGATGATGGACATCCGCTCGGGTGAAGTGTCGGTGCACTCGCTGGTGCCCACGGTGCCAGAGGCGGTCTTCATCTTGTTCCAGATGACGTTTGCGATCATCACACCGGCTTTGATCACCGGTGCCTTTGCGGAGCGCATGAAGTTCTCGGCCTTGTTGTGGTTCATGGCCCTTTGGTCTGTGCTGGTGTACGCGCCGGTGGCCCACTGGGTGTGGGAGCCGGGCGGCTGGTTGGCACAGATGGGGGCATTGGACTTTGCCGGTGGCACCGTGGTGCACATCAACGCTGGCATTGCCGGACTCGTGTGTGCGTGGATGCTGGGGCGCCGCATCGGCTTTGGACAGACTGCCCTGATGCCTGCCAACCTGGGCTACACCATGATTGGCGCCTGCCTGCTGTGGGTGGGCTGGATGGGCTTCAACGGCGGTTCGGCCGGGGCGGCCGATGGGCGTGCTGGCATGGCCATGCTGGTCACACAGATGGCCGCTGCAGCGGCCGCCTTGAGCTGGATGCTGGCCGAATGGCTGGTGCGGGGCACGCCCACCTTGCTGGGTCTGTGCAGCGGGGCCGTGGCCGGTCTGGTGGCGATCACACCCGCGTCCGGGTTCGTCGGGCCGCAGTCGGCCGTGGTCATGGGGGTGCTTGCTGGCGTGGGCTGTTACTGGGGGGCCACGGGCCTCAAGCGTTGGCTGGGCGCCGATGACTCGCTGGACGTGTTCGGCGTGCACGGCGTGGGCGGGATCATCGGTGCCGTTCTGACCGGGGTGCTGGCAGCGCCGGCCATCGGCGGCGTGAGTGGCTCGGTGGCGGCCCAATTGGCAGGTGTCGCCGGCACGCTGGTCTACAGCGGCCTGGTGACAGCGGCCATCCTCTGGGTGGTCGACCGCGTGGTTGGTTTGCGCGTTTCGGCCCAGGCGGAGCGCGATGGGCTGGATCTCAGCCAGCACGGTGAGCGGGTCGAGTGAGGCGCCACATCCTTGGGGTGGCCTTCGCCGTGTGAGTCTCAGGAGGACATGATGCTGGACAGTGAAAAGTTTGCCATCGCGGCGCACCTGCACGTGGTGCTGCGCCGGGTCAACGGCCGGGTGACCGATGTGGAGTGGATGATCCACAGCTCGGAGTATGCCCGTGAGGTCATCCGGGTCGCCCGCACCGAAGACCATCCGGAGTTGCTGAGGCTCGCCGACAAGCTGGAGGCCGCATTGCTGCCACCTGCACCGGTGCCCAAGCCTGAGCGGCGGGCGCCACCGCCCGAGGCATCGTCCAGAGAGGCCAGCGACTTTGGTGCCTCCCGCTTTGCCTCATCGGACTTCGACCCGGTGGTGCCACGCCAACGCTATGTGGGCACCCTGCGCTGAGCGCTGGGTCCTGACGGCCTGTCGAGAGCTGTCTCTGGTCTCTGGGCAGGCTCACAAAGTGAGCAGGAAGTCCACGACCTCCTGCTCGATGCGTGAGCGTCGCATCGGCGGCAGGCTCTGCCAGATGCGGCGGCCGTAGGGCTTGTCGATCAGGCGGGTGTCGCAGATCATCAGCACACCGCGGTCGGTCTCGCTGCGGATGAGGCGGCCTGCACCCTGCTTGAGAGCGATGATGGCCTGTGGCACCTGGTGGCTCATGAAGGGGTTGCCGCCGGCCTTGGCGAGCAACTCCAGGCGCTTGGCCAGCACCGGGTCGTCGGGCGGGGCGAAGGGCAGCTTGTCGATCACCACCAGCGTGAGGGCATCGCCCTTCACGTCGATGCCTTCCCAGAAGCTGTGGCTGCCGACCAGCACAGCGTTGCCGGCGCGGCGGAAGTCTTCCAGTAGCGTGGGGCGAGGCGCATCGCCTTGCTGCAGCACGGGGAAGGGGTCTCCAGACTCGCCAAAGATCTTCTTCAGGCGCTCGGCGGCCTTGGCCACCGCACGCAAGCTGGTGCACAGCACAAAGGCCCGTCCCCGGTTGGCGCGGATCAGCGGCAGGGCCGCATCCACCACCGCATCGGTGTGGCCGGGGTCGGAGGGCTGAGGCACGTTGTGGGGCACGTACAGCATGGCCTGCGACGGGTAGTCGTAGGGGCTGGACCAGGACTGGCACGCCGCGTCTTCCAGGCCGAGCGCATGGGTGAAATGGCTGAAATCGTTTTTGACCGCCAGCGTGGCCGAGGTGAAGATCCATGCCTTGCGAGGCGGTGGGGCGATGCTGCTGACCTCGGCCGACGTCTTGGCGGCTGTCGCACGGTCATGTCCACCGGCCACGTCCACATCGTCGGCACCCGCCAGCAGCGCCTGCAGGTCGTCGACCTCATCGTCATTCGCGTCTTCGCCGCCGATGCCAGTACCTTTGTCGCTTGGTCTGATCGGACGTAGCGGGGCCACCGGCTCGACATCCCCGAAGGCGTCCATCATGGCGGCTTCATCGTCGTCCAGCGCGTGGCGCACGATCTCGTCGTTTTCGTCCACCTCCTCATCGGGTGCGATCTCGGCCTCGCCCAAGCCGAGGCGCTGGCGTCGGAAGACCTCGGCCACCGAGATGGGCGTGCGGTGCAGTTGCACACCGTGCGAGCCCACATCGATCCAGCACAACTCGGGTTCCCCAGCGCGCTCCGGGGCCCCCCAGGCCATCAGGCGCTGCATCAGCTCATGGGCGCGGCGGTGCAACTGGGCCAGGTCAGGTGAGCGATCGGCCTGGCTGTCGAGCACGTCGCGCACGTGCGCCAGGGCGTCTTTCAGCTTGTCGAGCGCGGCCCACAAGGGGTGATCGAGTCCAAGCTGGGCCTGCGACAGGCGCTGCAACTGCGGGCCGAAGCACAGGCGCAGATCGCGTGCGGCGCGGTCCAGAGGCGCGAGCACATCGTTCCAGTTGGCGCCGTCGCGGGCCTGCGCCTGGCCGGTGGCCAGCGTGTCGCGCAGCAGGTCGAGGAACTGCAGGGTCGAGACCGAATCGCCAAAGAACAGCGTGGCCGTGTCGGGCAGCTGGTGGGCTTCGTCGAAGATGATGGTCTGGGCGTTGGGCAGCAGCTCAGGCACGCCTTCTTCGCGCAACATCAGGTCGGCAAAGAAGAGATGGTGGTTGACCACGACCACGTCGGCGTCCTGCGCCTCGCGGCGGGCCTTGACGACGAAGCACTCGCTGTAGCGCGGGCAGTCGCTGCCCAGGCAGTTCTCGCGGGTGGATGTGACGCGCGCCCAGATGGTGGCGTGCTCGGGCACCGTGGGGCACTCGGCCTTGTCGCCGGTGGGGCTGCGGTGGATGAAGCTGTTGATGAAGCCTAGGTCGCGCACCTCCTGGCGACTGCCCAGCAGCGTGGCGTCCTGGTTGGTGCGGTCGAGGTGGTGCCAGCACAGGTAGTTGCTGCGGCCCTTGAGCAGGGCAGCCTTGATGGGCACGCCCAAGGCGTCGCGCACAGCCGGCAGGTCGCGGTGGAAGAGCTGGTCTTGCAGGGCCTTGGTGCCGGTCGAGACGATGACCTTGCCGCCCTCCAGCAAGGAAGGCACCAGGTAGGCGGCGGTCTTGCCCACACCGGTGCCGGCTTCCAGCACCACGGTGCTGGCTTCGCGGATGGCGGCCTGGATGGCTTGGGCCATCTCGATCTGCTCGGTCCGCACGCAATAGCCATCGAAGGCACGGGCCAGCGGGCCGGATTCAGAGAAGAGGGTGGGCAGGTCCATGCGAACAATTCAAGGCGGTGAGCCGCTATTGTCCCTCTTGCGGCTCACCTGGGCCTCACCCGCTGGGGTGAGCCGCCGTCCCCCTCAAGGGCCGGTGCGCATCACCCGGGCCTGCAGGGCGTTCTGCAGGATCTCGATGCAGGCACGTCGGTGCGCCTGTTCGGTGCGGTCGCCGCTGGCGCTGGCCTGCAACTGGCGCAGCAGGGTTTCAGCTTCCAGACGGACGATGGCGCGGGCGTCGGCGCGTCCGGTGCTGCGCAGTACGCTGGCCGCCAGACGCGTGACATGCTCGCGCTGCAGGTTGCGTTGCCAAGATGCCTGCCAACCAGCAGGGCGCCACACGGCTTGTCGCAGGCCTTGCTGCAATTCGGCCACAGACAGGGGATGTGCTTCGCGATCGCGCACCTTGTCAGCGTTGTCTTGCAAACGGTCTGCCAGGGCGTCGGCCATCAGGTGATTCAAGACGGCTCGCTGCAGGCTCAGCAACTGCTCGGCGGCCGAAAAGTCGGTGCTGCTGGCATCTTCACGTTCCAGATAGTCTGGCGCCAGTCGGCGAAGCAGCGCGGGCGGCAAGGCCACGGCCTCGCTCGACAGGAAGTCGCTCAACAGCAGCTGCAAGGCCTCGCGCTGGGCGGCAGCCGGCAGCGGCTCAAGCAGGTCGCGGCCACTGCCAGGCGCATCGCGGCGGGTGATCAAGCCACCGATCTGTCGCAGCAAGGTCTGGGTGGTGCGTGCGAGGTCACGCAAGCCATAGCTCACGCTGCGACGCAGCACGGTGGCATCGTCGTTTGGGCCCAGTGTGCGCGTGGCTTGGCGGTCCAGCAGGTCCCGCACGATGGCGATGCGGGTGCGTGCAAAAGCCACCGGGTCGCGTCCGAGGTCAAAGGTCAAGGCTTGTGGGTCCAGTCCCCACAGATTGTCCTCGTCGGTGCCATACGCCAGAGCATGCGCTTGAGCGGGGTCCGCACTGCGTTGCGCCAAGGACTTCAGAGCCGCCGAAGCCTGTGCGGTGTCATCTGGCAGGTCACCATAGCCGTAGGCGATGGCCCAGAAGTCATAAGGACCCAAGGTGGTCTGGAACGGCGCGCCGGCCGATTGCCCCGGTGCGGGCAGGTTGATCGGGGAGTACTCCATCACCGAGGCACTGATGCCGTGCTCGGCCGTCAACAGCGGATGGGTCAACTCCTGCGCGGTACGCCAGCGTGAAGCGCGGAAATTGTGGCGCAGACCCAAGGTGTGGCCCACCTCGTGCATGGTGGTGTCCTTGAGGTAGGCCAGCACGAAGTCGCGCACCTGTGGGCTATCGGGGTCGATCACGCCTTGCGCTTCCAGCACGTCGAGACCCAAGGCGAGTTGCTCGGCAGCGAGGTCGCCATGTTGGCAGGCTGCTCCGTGGGCATCATCCGCATGTTCAAGATGAAGCGCTGTGGACGTCAGGATCTGGCTGCGCACCGTGCGGATGCTGCGGGACGACAGACTCTCCAGCGCAATGTCGGCCCCCAGGATCTCTCCGGTGCGTGGGTCGACATGCGATGGGCCGATGGCACCAAAGCGAGGCTGGGCGTTGGTCATCCAGCGGATGGAGGCCTGGCCAGTGGCCAGGGTGTCGATGGACTGGCCGGGCTGAGGCGCACGCACTTCGATGGCGTTCCGGTAACCGATGGCCTCAAATGCACGGTTCCAGACCAGCACACCCTCGGTGATGGTGCTGCGGTAAGCCTCCGGAATGCTGGGATCGAGCCAGAACACGATGGGCTGCACAGGCTCAGACAGCGGTGCGTTCGGGTCCTTCTTGCTCAAACGCCAGCGGTTGATGAAGTGTTGACGCGGCGTGCGCGTCAGGTCGTCGGTGAAGTCGGTGACCGAGGGGGTGAAGTAGCCCACGCGCGCGTCGGCTGGCCTGGGGCGCATGGGTTGAGCCGGTAGGGCCGACAAGGTGTAATGCGTCGTCAGGAACAAGCTGCGTGGGTCGGGAACGGCCTGAGGCGTGCTGGGATTGGGTCCACTGCCTGTGGCTCCGACGGACGCACCAGGCGTGGGGGCCGCCAGGTTGGCGCTGGCGAAGTGTTGGCTGACCTCAAACACGAGCCGATCAGGGGTGGCGCGTGCGCTCAGCACGCTTGAATTGCGTGCATCCAGGCTGTAGCCCTGTCGGTAGGTGCGCTGCAGTTGCATGCCCAGACCGAGCAGGTCACTCAGCAGCAGCGGCGTCAACTCGATCAGCACGGCGCCGGTTTCAGGGTGCGGCGCACTGGCTACGGGGACGCTGCCCAGCAGGCTGGGGGAGAAGGCCGCCTCCACCGCACGAGCCTGCGGCGTGCCTGGCAGGGCTGTGTACGCGGCATTCACCGCGAGCAACTGCACCTGTTTGTGTACCTGACGGAAGGTGACCCACTGCGGCCGACCGACCTGCGCCCATCGACTTTGCATCAAACCGCCAAACAGCCCGCCTTCACCAATACCTGAGGCCAGCTTGGGCGAAAAGAACAAGGGCTTGTTGAGACTCTGTGGGCTCAACTCCAGCCAGACCTTGTCTTCCTTGCGCCACAGAGGCAGCAAGCCACTCTGCCGTTGTGCGCCCTGGATGACCGTTTGAAAGGGCGTGCTGCCTGTCGCACTGGCCGCAGACGGAGACGGTGAGGTCGATGTCGATGCGGGCGCAACTGGGCGAGCCACACTCGGCGTTGTCGCGACGGTGGCTGCCTCCATCGAGTTGTGGGTTTGCTTCTGAGGGGCGGAGCCACAGGCACCCAACAGCAGCAGAGGACTCAGACAAAGCGGGGCAAAAAAAGGGCGGCAAGTCATGGCGTGACCATAACATTGCCGCCCTGCAGGCCGTGCGATTGAACTTATTCGGTCGCGTGAGGCAGCAAGTCCTTCAGGAACGAGAAGGCTTCCACATGCTGCGCCAGCAGCGGGCCGAAGGCCACGATGAACAGGCCCAGCAGCATCACCACCACAGGCAGGATCCAGCGTTCGTAGCGACCGTAGAAGCCCAAGTGACGCACGTCGGCATCGGCCTGTGCCACTTCATCCTCACCCACAACCTGTCGCGTCAGCAACTGATTGAGGGCCACCGGTGGCGACAGATAGCCCAGTTCGAACGACACCAGCACCACCATCCAGAAGTGCAACGGGTCGATGTGGTTGGCATAGGCGATGGGCGCCAGGGTGCCCGATACCAGAATGATGGCGCCCAATGGGTCCATCACCATGCCCAGGAACACCATCACCAGGCACAACACAGCCATGGCATGCCAAGGCGAATCGAAGACCTGCGGGAACAGGTGAACGATTTCAGAGCGCTCGATGATGCCGCCCACAGCCAGGGACAAGGTCATCAGGCTCATCAGGGCACCCACGTGGCCAATGGCTTCTGTGGTGGCAAAACGCACCGAACGTTCGACGCCTTCCTGGCGATGGCTCGCGTAATCGGGCGTGAGCTCGGCCTTGCCCTTGTTCGTCGCCTTGTCATAGATCAGCAGCAGCAGCAAGATGATCGGCATGATCGTCGGTGCGGTGATCTCGTTCAGCGGGGTTTCGAGCGCGTAGTCATACAGCATCACGATCGCTACGGTCAGCAGAGCGTAAGGCAGCACGGGGATCATCTTGCGCAGCATGGCGGGAATCGCGACCGAGGGCGATTCGATCGAAGCGCGTTGCTTGCGCAGCAACTGAGACACCAGGAAGAACAGCGTGGAGGTCAGCAGGAACACATAGAAGCCCCAGTGGTACAGGCCGTTTGTGGTGACTTCCTTGTTCAACGCCGCGATCATCACGATCAGCAGGCAGGGACGCAGCACCACACCCAGCGAGCCGGACATGGCCGTGGCAGCCAGGGCAAAGTGACGGGTGCCGCCTGCAGCCCGGACCTCGTGATAGATCACCCCACCTGCGGCGATCACGAAGATCCCCGATGCGCCGGTGTAAGCGGTGGCCACCGAGGCGCCCAGCAGAATCAGATAGGTCAGCAACTGGGGCGACAGGCTCCACGGACGGATCACGTCCAGCAGCAGGTCCACGATGCGGCTTTGCTTGAGCAACATACCAGCCCAGATGAACAAGGCCAGGTTCATGAAGATGCTCGGCAGGGCCATCAACTGGTTGATGTAGATGGCCAGTCCGGCATCGTGGCCGGTCAGCAGGAAATACACCCCTGCGATCACGGCCATGTTGGCGTACAACGGCACCGCCAGCAGCGCTGCGCCCCAGGTGCCTTGTCCCTCAGAAGACTTCACCGGGCGCACGACACGGACCACATTGATCAGCAACATGATCGTGAAAAGCGCCATCCAGATCCAGTGCAGCACGACCTCTTCCTTGGGCACGCCGCCACTGCCCTGCAGGATCTGGTAATAGCGAACGCAAGAGAACAGCAGGAAGCCGTTGGCGATGACCTGAGACCAGGTCTGCGCCTGATGATCACGCGCATAGAGTGCCGGGCGGATACCGATGTGGTGACGGCCCAGCGTGGTGGTGATGGTCGCAATGGCCACCATCAGCAGCAGGATCAGAGGACGGTTCTCGGTGCCGATCTGAAAAAGCCCGAAGAAGCTGGTCTCGATGGTTCGGTACATCTGGACCTGAGGCGTCTGCAGGGCCAGCACGCGCTCGTACAGCGAGTGCTTGGCTTGACAGATGGCCTGGGCCTGTTCGATGGACTTGCGCAGCACCGCTGGATCGCTGGCCGTGGCGGTGTCCCCGAAGAGGTTGTCGATGTCGTCGCCACCCTGTGCAGGCGCTGCCGACTGACGCTGCACCTCGGCGTCGATGTCGATCGATGGGTTGCACTCCGGCTTGACCGGTTCGGCGCGCAGCATGAAGTACTGGACCTGTGTTTCCGGGTTGCCAAACAGCGACTCGCCAAGTTTGAGCAACTGGCCGTGGACCATCTCACCCGTGCCGATCACCAGGGTCAGGATCAGCATGATGAATACGGGCAGGGTCGAGAACCATTCCAGGGTGGTTCTGCCCATCAAGGGACGTGAGGTGGGTGTGTGCATGAGGTACTCGGACAACCGTGGTATCGGGGGGGGATTCAGCGCGCAGATGCCGTGAGGCGAGGGCAGTGGCAGATCACTTCCAGTCCTCTTCGGACTTGGTGGTGCACTCCGGGTCGGCCGGGTTCACATTGCAGCGGATCTTCTTGATCACCTTCAGTCCGCGCTTGTCGTACAGGCCCTTTTGGGCGATGTCGATGCGTGACTCACGCAGCATCAGCGTGTATTTGTAAGAGTTCTCGGCACTCAGGTCCATCCAGGTGGCGGGAGGGATGCTCGCGTCGGCTTGCTTGATCAGCTGCATGGCGCGATCGAACTGACTGCTCCAGTACTCACGGGACTTCACACCGAAGCCATCGGGAAACTTCGTCCGATTGATGACCATCTGATAGGTGAGGATCATGATCGGAAACCGGGTGATCGCGCCGTTCTTGCCGATGCCCTTGGCCAGCTCCAGAGGCTTGTAGGCCATGGTCGGGGCGGCGATCATGTCGACCGCACCGTTGTTGAACTTGGTCGAAAAGTTGGTGATGTCTGCCGAAACAGGCTGTGCGCCAATGCGCTGGATCATCACGGCTTGGGCCTTGTCGTGATCGAAGGCCGCAATGCGTTTGCCGGCCAGGGCCTCGATGGTGTTGATCTTGCGATCGGCCACGATGGGGTAAGCCGCTCCCAGGGGAATGATGCCGCCGATCTCGTTGTTGCCTTCGGTCATCAGCTTGGTGGCGGCCGGCGACGCATAGGTCTGGATCAGCTTGCGCACCACCTCGTAGCTGGCGGGGATGTCGATCTTGCCGTTGCGCACGATGGTGGTCGCGCCCAGCGTGTCGATCGAGCCAGACACGGCGTTGAACTGGCGAATGCGGAAAGCGGTGGCCACCACGGCGTCACATTGACCGGTTCGGAAGTCTTCGGTGGCCACCCGCTCGTCGGTGTAGCCCTTGAGTTCGATGGAGGCGCCGTTGCGCTGCATGGCCACGACATAGTCTTTGGTCATGTTGTACAAGTCGCCGGTGGCCCCCAGCATGTCGTACACACAGAGCTTCTGATCGGCGTGTGCCTGACCCATGGCCCCCAAAGCGACCCCCACGGTCGCAACGATCCTGGCTGACTTACGGCCCAACTTCATGCTGACTCCTCGGTACCCCAAAAAACAAGGGCCTTGACTGCAGGCCCTTGGGTGACCGGTTTTCCGATCACATCTGATCACTACTGTGATCTAAAACAGTCGTTTACAACTATATCGATCTGCGCTGGAAATGGGGTCATTTCACGGCCCGCACCCAGGGGAAGGGAATTCCCTGTGGGTGGGGGCCAAAGGCCAATATCAATTCAGGAAACTACCAGCATCAATATCGCCACCGGCTTTGTCATCCCAGAACTTGCCCAGTGAGCCGATTGGGGTGCGGGTGCCTGCGTTCTGTGTCCACATGCGGTCGGAGATGTTGGTGATCTGCGATTGCGCAATGGCGTCCAGCAGGCGGTACTCGGTGCTGGGCGTGAAGTTCTCGGCCTTGCCGAAGCGCTGGATGACGCTGCGCAGGCGTGGCTTGTTGTCGGTGGACTGGGCGGAGATGGCTGCCATCACGTGGGCCAGACGCACGCCCTTGTGCTCACCAATGCCCATGGCCGTGTCAAACGTGCCTTGCACGTCCTTGCCAGCATCGGCGCCCGGGATGATGCTCCACACCACGGCACGTGCGGCCTGGGGCACTCCCCACCACTTCACGTTGTCCAGACAGTTCATGGCGCGCTCGACCTGGGGAGCAATGTCGGTGGGCACGCCTACAGCTTGCTGCGCAGCGATGTCGTTCTGCATGGCCTGCAGGCCACCCACCGATCCCAGCAGATACACCATTTCATCAAAGTCACGCGTGAAGCGCGGGCACTCCTCGCCGTACTTGAAGTAGTACTTCTGCTGCAGCTTGAGTTTCATGCGCACGAAGGCGGTGTACTGGCGCTCAGCCGCCGTGGCCAGCAGGCGCTTCTGGGTGATGCGGGCGTCCAGCGCCTCGTCGGCGCGCTTGTCGCGTGAGGCGCGCAGATAGCGCATTTCCTCGGCGATGGCCTGGTTCTCGGAGCACACACCGGCCGAGCTCAGCATCACGGTCTCCATCAAGGACGGGTCACCGTAGAAGTTGCGCGCGGCGCCCACCAGCGGGGTGTTGATCATGGAGAAGCCGCAGCCCATTTCGACATCGCTGAGCGTCAGCACGGGAGGCGTGAAGCCATCTTCCAGAATGCTCAGCGTGGTGCCGGCGACATTGGACTGGATCAGGGCGCAGCCACTCAGGGTCACGGCCGAGACAGCCAAGGCGGTGGAGGCGAGCAGGCGTGTAAACCGAAGGGTCATCAGAAGGTCTCCAAGTGGCGCCGTGCGCCTTAAAAGTCCTTCTGATTCTAGGAAGCGGCTTCAACGCCCCCCTGCGGCTCACACTAGGGATAGCCCCCGCAGCCCCTCACTTCGGGGAATGAAAAAGGCCCGTCTGCGACGGGCCTTGGCATGGGTAAATCCGGATGGATCAGCGGATGGGCTTGAAACGCACGCGCTTCGGGCGCGCGCCTTCTTCACCCAGACGCTTCTTCTTGTCGGCTTCGTATTCCTGATAGTTGCCGTCGAAGAAGAACCACTGCGAATCGCCTTCGCAGGCCAGGATGTGGGTACAGATGCGGTCGAGGAACCAGCGATCGTGGGAGATGATCATGGCCGAGCCGGCAAATTCCAGCAGGGCGTCTTCCAGTGCGCGCAGGGTTTCGACGTCCAGGTCGTTGGAGGGTTCGTCGAGCATCAGCACGTTGCCGCCCTGGGCCAGGGTCTTGGCCAGGTGCAGACGGCCGCGTTCACCGCCGGACAGGTTGCCCACCAACTTCTGCTGGTCGTTGCCCTTGAAGTTGAAGCGGCCGATGTAGGCGCGCGAGGGCATCTCGAACTTGCCCACGGTGATGATGTCCGCCCCGCCCGAGATCGCCTCCCAGACGGTCTTGTCGGCGGCCAGGCCTTCACGGCTCTGGTCCACGAAGGCCAGTTGCGCGGTCTTGCCGATGACGACTTCGCCGCTGTCCGGTTGCTCGACGCCCTGGATCATGCGGAACAGCGTGGACTTACCAGCGCCGTTGGGGCCGATGATGCCGACGATGGCGCCTGCGGGCACCTTGAACGACAGGTTGTCGATCAGGCAGCGGTCGCCGAAGGACTTGGTGACGTTCTTGAACTCGATGACCTCATTGCCCAGGCGCTCGGCCACGGGGATGAAGATTTCGTTCGTTTCGTTGCGCTTCTGGTATTCAACGTCGCTCAGCTCTTCGAAGCGAGCCAGACGGGCCTTGCTCTTGGCCTGGCGACCCTTGGTGTTCTTGCGCACCCATTCCAGTTCCTGCTTCAGGGCCTTGGCGCGGGCGTCTTCGGTCTTCTGTTCCTGCTCCAAGCGCTTTTCCTTGGCTTCCAGCCAGTCGGAATAGTTGCCCTTGTAGGGGTGGCCGGCGCCACGGTCGAGTTCCAGAATCCACTCGGCGGCGTTGTCCAGGAAGTAGCGATCGTGGGTGATGGCCACCACGGTGCCGCTGTAGCGCTGCAGGAACTGCTCCAGCCAGTCCACGGACTCGGCGTCCAAGTGGTTGGTGGGTTCGTCGAGCAGCAGCATGTCGGGCTTGGACAGCAGCAGGCGGCACAGGGCCACACGGCGCTTTTCACCACCGGACAGGTTGCCGATGATGGCGTCCCAGGGCGGCAGACGCAGGGCGTCGGCGGCCAGTTCCAGTTGCAGGTCGGTGTTCTCGGAGCCACCGGCAGCGATGATGGCTTCCAGTTCGCCTTGTTCCGCGGCCAGAGCGTCGAAGTCTGCGTCGGGCTCGGCATACAGCGCATAGACCTCGTCCAGGCGCTTCTTGGCGGCCAGCACACCGCCGATGCCTTCTTCCACGGCCTCACGGACGGTCTGTTCGGGGTTCATGACCGGTTCCTGGGGCAGGTAGCCGATCTTGATGCCCGGCATCGGGACGGCTTCGCCCTCGATGTCCTTGTCCACGCCCGCCATGATTTTCAGGAAGGTGGACTTGCCGGAGCCGTTCACGCCCAGCACGCCAATCTTGGCGCCTGGGAAAAAGCTCAGGGTGATGTCTTTGAGGATCTGACGCTTCGGGGGAACGATCTTCCCGACGCGGTTCATGGTGAAAACGTACTGGGCCATGTAGGTATGTGCTTGCGCGCACGGCAAGGTGCACGACGTGGAGACGCCAAACCCTATAGCTTAAGGCAAGCGCGCCCTTTGCGCGCAGATCGCGGCGCAAGAATGACCGTTTCACTCAGATCACGCTGGATTCAGGTGTCCGAACGCGGGTTTGACGGGGGGCGAAGGCTCAGGTCTGCAGCACGCTCTGGCGGGACAGCCAGGCGCTCACATCGGCCTCGGGGGCATCGATGGCCCATTGCTTGCGCCGACCGCTGGCGCCCCGCAGCAGCGTGACGCGCGCCTGAGGCACGCCCAATTCGCTGGCGAGCCATTTGCGCAAGGCTTCATTGGCGGCACCGTCCACCGGCGGGGCGGACAGGCGCACGCGCAAGGCACCGTCATGCCAACCCACCAGTTCGGTGCGTTTGGCATTGGGTGAGACGCTGAGGTCCAGCACCACCTTTTGCTGGGTGCCTTTGCCATCCAGTCGCAGGCAGGGCCAGGAGGGGGAGGGTGGGTTCATGCCAAGCCAGAATGAGAAACCCGGCCGAAGCCGGGTTGTGATGCCCGTGTGCACACGGGCATCAGCCGTTCAAGCTGCTGATCACTCAGGGCTTGTTGCCGGTCGGGAAAGGCCATGCGGCTTGGGGGCTCAGCGTGGTCTTGGCGGCCGGGGCGGCAGGCTTCTTGGCAGGAGCCGGCTTGGCAGCAGCCTTCTTCGCAGCCGGCTTGGCCGCGGGCTTCGCTGCTGGCTTGGCAGCAGGCTTAGCGGCTGGCTTGGCAGCTGCAGTCTTGACCGCAGCCTTCTTGGCAGGAGCTGCCTTCTTCACGGCGGCCTTCTTGGCCGGTGCAGCCGCCTTCTTGGCTGGCGCTGCAGCCTTCTTGGCGGGAGCGGCGGCCTTCTTCACGGCAACCTTCTTGGCAGGTGCTGCGGCTTTCTTCACAGCGACCTTCTTGACGGCGACCTTTTTGGCCGGTGCAGCTGCCTTCTTGGCAGGCGCAGCCTTCTTCACAGCCACAGCCTTTTTAGCGGGTGCAGCTTTCTTTACAGCGACCTTCTTGGCCGGAGCGGCTTTCTTTGCTGCCACTTTTTTTGCAGTTGCCATACGTATCTCCTTGATCAAGTTGCAAAGAGCACTGCACTGCCATGCGCAGCACAGGGATTCATCACCCGTCGCCCCCTAGGATCTGGGCGCGGTGTGGTGAATGGGGTGGGCCGGGGGCTCATGTGGGGGCTGGTCCAGTGCTCTGTGCGTGGCTTGGATCAATCCCAGGACAGGGCGCCGCCCGACTGGTATTCGATGACACGGGTTTCGAAGAAGTTGCGTTCCTTCTTCAGGTCGATCATTTCGCTCATCCAGGGGAAGGGGTTCTCTTCATTCGGGAAGAGTTCTTCCAGGCCGATCTGCGTGGCGCGACGGTTGGCGATGTAGCGCAGATAGCCCTTGAACATGGAGGCGTTGAGGCCCAGCACGCCACGTGGCATGGTGTCCTCGGCATAGGCGTATTCGAGTTCGACCGCTTTGAGGAACAGGGCCTTGATCTCGGCCTTGAACTCGGGCGTCCACAAATGTGGGTTCTCAAGCTTGAGCTGGTTGATCAGGTCGATGCCGAAGTTGCAGTGCATCGACTCGTCGCGCAGGATGTACTG
>JAJUGJ010000033.1 GCA_029268225.1 Burkholderiales bacterium
CACGCTGGGTCTGCAAGGCAGCCTGGCGCTGGGTCGCCTCAAGGACGCTGGCAAGGCTCCGGTCGAAGTGACCTCGATCATGAAGCGCAACAACTGCGGCAAGTCGCTGGACATCGCCCGCATGGCGCGCGACATGATGGGTGGCAACGGCATCTCCGACGAGTTCGGTGTGGCCCGTCACCTGGTCAACCTCGAAGTGGTCAACACCTACGAAGGCACGCACGACATCCACGCCCTGATCCTGGGCCGTGCGATCACTGGCTCGGCCGCTTTCTGATCCCATCCGGACCACACGGTGCGGGCCAACGGCCTGCATCGCCTTCAGGGGCAGAAACGCCCTCTCACAGCCCCTTGCGAGGGGCTGTGTGCATGGGGCCGGCACCTGCCAACAGGTGCACAAGCATGCGAAAAAGAGACACGCTCTTGGTAGTTTTCACATGATGGGCGGCATGGGCAACGGTCACAATCGACCGTCATCGCCTTTGCCACACCTCATTGCCCGGCCACCGTCGCATGCTTGCGCCCCAGACCTTCCCCGCACCGAGCGCCCCCATCGCGCTCACCAAGCCGGAGACGCTGTGGCGCGCCGTGTTCGAGCAATCACGCCTGAGCATCGTGCTCATCGACCCGGCCACCGACCGCATCCTCGACCTCAACCAGCGCTTCGCGGATCTGGCAGGGCGCCCTCGTGATGCGCTGCGCGGTCAGGACTGGATGCACCTGACCCACCCGGAAGACCTCGCCCACGAGGTCGCGCACAAGGCCCAGTTGCGTGAAGGTCGCATCGCCTGCTTCCTGCGCGACAAGCGCTACGTCCACCCCGACGGCACGGTGCTGTGGGTGCATGTCAACGAAACCCGCGTGACGGTGTCCGAGGGGGAGCCCCCTTGCTTCCTGGCCATGGTGGAAGACATCACCGAGCAGCGACAAACCCGCCTGGACCTGCACGCCGAGCGCGAGGCCGCCGTGCGCCGTGAACAAGAACGCACCCTGCGCCAGGCGCAGGATCTGCTCCAGATGGCCGAGCGAGCCGCGAGTGCGGGTGCCTGGGACTGGGACCTGCACACCGACCGACTCAACTGGTCACCCGCCTTGTTCCACCTGTTCGGACTGGACCCGCAGCACGATCAGGCCAACTTCGACACCTGGCGTGCCGTCGTGCACCCCGAGGACCTGCCCGCCTCCGAACGCGCGCTCGGCCACGCCATCCGCGAGCGCCACCCCTTCGCGATGACCTACCGCATCGTGCGCCGCACCGGTGAAACACGCTGGATCGATGCCTACGGCCAGGTCGGCATCGGTGCCGACGGCAAGCCCTCCCACTTCAGCGGCCTGTGCATCGACGCCACCGTGCGCCATCACAACGAGGCCCACATCCGCCAACTCAACGCCGAACTCGAGTCCAAGGTGATCGCCCGCACGGCCGAGTTGGCCCAGGCCAATGCCGCCTTGCATCGACTCGCGCGCATCGACGTGCTCACCGACCTGCCCAACCGCCTGGCAGCCAACGAGCGACTGCGTGAAGAGTTCGTGCGCATGAAGCGCACCGGGCAAAGCTACGCCGTGCTCATGATCGACGTGGACCACTTCAAGGCCGTCAACGACCGGCATGGTCACGCGGTTGGCGACCAGGTGCTGCAAAGCGTCGCGCAAGGTCTGCGCGCGCCCCTGCGCGAGAGCGATTTCGTGGCCCGCTTTGGCGGTGAGGAATTCCTGGTCGTGCTGCCCCACACCGACGAGGCGGGAGCCAGCCTCGTCGCCGAGAAGCTGCGCGGCAACATCGAGGAGGCCCCCGTTTCGAGCGCTGGCCGCATCACCATCAGTGTGGGCGTGGCACTGGCCACGCCCAGCCACGACACCGAAGACCAGGCTGTGCAACAGGCCGATGATCGCCTGTACACAGCCAAGCAAAACGGGCGCAACCGCGTGGTGACCCAGACGCCAGCGAACGGCTGAGTCACCCGCCGAGCCTCAGCCCCGTGCTCAGGGAGGCGGCGCGTTGAAATCCTGCTGGTTGTTGACGTTGGCCGTGACGGTGGCGTTCCGTGTACCGAGGAAGGCCAGGTTTTCGCTCGACTCCGGCTGGTCGGTCGCCCCGACACAGGTGAAAGCCACCGTGTAATTGCCCGGCGACAGGAAGGCCGCCTTGTAGGTGTAGACCCCGCTGCCGACGCTCGTCTCCTTGACGGCAGCGGTGGTCACGGGCTCCACCCCGGCGTTGTCGATGTCATCCGGGGTCACCCCGTTGCCGGCGTACACATAGACACTGGGGCCATTGGGCGTGGCACACAAGGCTGACAGCGCCACGGTTCCGGTGATGCTGCCCACCTGAGCGTTGTCCACCAGGCGCAAAGCCGGCTTGAGGTAGTAGCCCGTGAACGACCCGGAAGACGGATCGACCACCGACTTGCGCAGGTCAAAGTCGATGGTGAACGAGGCCGACCCATTGACCGGCACCGTGAACCCCCGCACCAACTTCAAGCCGCTTTGCGAGCCACTGGGCACATACAGCGGGAACTTCTCGCCCCCACTCTTTTCCAGATACGAGTCCAGGGTGGACTGTGAGGTCACCACCTTCAAACGGATCCAGTCATAAAGACCGGACAGCACCGTCTCCCCATCCAACAAGGACGCCACATCGCCGCCCTGGAGCGCCAACAAATCGATCGTACGCGGAGTCGGATAGTCGATGTTGATGGGATTGGCACCCGAAGGCTTGAGCTCAACCCCGGTGAACTGCACCACCACCTTGGTGGCCTCGTCAACCGGCGCATCGGTCACCTGCAGCGTCAACTGCCCGGTGCCGCCCGCGTCCGCGCCGCCGCCACCGCAGGCGGCCAGCAGGGTCGCGACCCCCAGCGCCAGCACAGAGCAGGCAAAACGGTTTTGCATGATGGTGTCTCCTCAACAGATTCGCGCCGTCGGACAGCCCGGCCGCGCACAGCAAGCCTCAATTTACGCCATGGCGACGTGGCAGCCAAGCGGTGGTCGCATCTGTTTGTATCTTCTCGCCCGCCCGCGTGCCAACCTCGTTACACCTGCTCGTGCAACATCCCAACACCATTGGCGTGCACTTCGCACTGATCCGCGCGCATTGACCCGCGCCCGCGCGACACGACGCCGCCAAGCACGTATCATCTTGTAACGGCAATCGGACATCCTTCCGCCCCGCTTCGCCATGTCCCATGCCACTGTCCACGCTCTCCGTCCGCACCCGTCTCTCAGTGGCTTTTGGCAGTCTGGCGGTGTTGGTCCTGATCGTCTCCGGGATCGCTGCCTACAGCCTGAACGACATCACCAGCCGCCTGAACGACTTTTCCGAAGGGGCCGCGCTGGCCAGCCACATTGAAGGTGCGGTGGACCGCCGGGCCATTGCCGCCCGCAATCTCGTGCTGATTCCGGCATCGGAAGACCCGACGCAGGAGCACCGCAAGGTCACCCAGGCCCATGAAGACGCCACCCAGCGTCTGGCACAACTTCAGACATGGGTCACGCGCTCGGCCCACATGACCGAAGCGGAGCGCCAATTGGTGCGCGACATCGCCGAGGTGGAAGCCCGCTACGGCCCCGTGGCCCTGGCCATCGTCAAGCTGGCGCTCGAGGGCAACCGCGAAGCCGCCATTGCCCGCATGAACGAAGACTGCCGGCCTCTGCTCGCCCAACTCATGCAAGCCACCAATGCCTTCAGCGCCGCCTCCGCGCAACGAGGCCAGCAACTGCGCGAAGAGTCCGCCCGGCGCGCAGACACCCAGAAAATGCTGCTGTGGGGAGCCAGTTTGTTCGCCCTGCTGTATGCGGTGAGCAGCGGATGGCGCCTGATTCGCAGCATCAACCGCCCCTTGCAGCATGCGGTGGCCGTGGCCAACCAGATTGCCAGCGGACAGTTGAACAACCCTGTGCACATCGAGCGTGAAGATGAAACCGGCTTGGTGCTGAAAGCCCTGGAGCGCATGCAGCACAGCCTCGCCAGCACCGTTCGCAGCGTGCGCCAGGGCGCGCACAACGTGGCCACCGCCAGCGCGGAGATCGCCCAGAGCACGCTGGACCTGAGCAGCCGGACCGAAGGCCAGGCCAGCGCGCTGGAAGAAACGGCCTCGGCCATGGCCGAACTGGACGGCACCGTCAATCACAACGCCAGCAGTGCCGCGCAAGCCAACCAGCTGGCTCAGCAGGCCTCCAACGTGGCCCAGCAAGGGGGTGCCACGGTGACCCAGGTCATTGGCACGATGAACGACATCAGCCAGTCCAGCCGCAAGATCGTGGACATCATCGCCGTGATCGACGGCATCGCGTTCCAGACCAACATCCTGGCGCTCAACGCCGCCGTGGAAGCCGCCCGCGCCGGCGAACAGGGCCGTGGCTTTGCCGTGGTGGCCGGAGAAGTGCGCACCCTGGCGCAGCGCAGCGCTGCCGCGGCCCGGGAGATCAAGCAACTGATCACCGACAGTGTCGAACGCGTCGAGCAGGGCACCACCCTGGTGAATCAGGCTGGCACGACGATGGACGAGGTGGTCACGAGCATCCGCCGCGTCAGCGACATCGTGGCCGAGATCAGCGCCGCCACCCGCGAGCAAAGCGCCGGCGTGAGTCAGGTGGGCAAGGCCGTGACGCACATGGACGCCACCACCCAGCAGAACGCTGCACTGGTGGAGGAAATGTCCGCAGCCACCGCCAACCTGAACGCCCAGGCCCAGGAACTGGTGCGCGCCGTTGCCGTGTTCGATCTCGGCAGCCATCCACGCCAGCCCTGAGCGATCTCAGGGCCGACGCCCAGCGCTCAACCCTTCTTGATCTGGCGCATCATGCCTTCCTGCATGACCGACGCCACCAGGCGGCCATCCCGCGCGTAGTACCGCCCGGAGCACAAGCCGCGCGCCCCGCCGGCACTGGGCGAGTCGATCACATACAGCAGCCAGTCATCCAGACGGAAATCGCGGTGGAACCACATCGCGTGGTCCAGGCTGGCCAGGCGCACATCCCCGCGCAGCAGGCTCAGCCCATGCGGCTCGGTGGCCGCCAGCAGCAGACCGTGGTCAGACACATAAGACAGGATGGCGCGGTGCAACAGCGGGTCATCGGGCAGACGCGCCTGCGTGCGCACCCACATGGCCGAGCCGCCCGTGCGGGGCTGCGGGTTCATCGGATGCAGCGGCGACACCCGGCGCAACTCCAGCCCACGCGGACCCAGCAGCTTCTCGTTGAACGGCGGCGGCAGGAGGTGACGGATGGCGTCGCGCCCCACGCTCTCGGGCACCAGCCCCTCGGGCCCTGGGTGCACCGGCATCGGCACCTGGTGCTCCGGCCCCTCATCGGCCGTCTGGAACGAGGCCGTCAATTCGAAAATGATCTTGCCGCTCTGGCGCGCCACCACGCTGCGCATGCTGAAGCTGCGGCCATCGCGCACCCGGTCCACCTCGTAGGTGACGGGCGCGTGCTCGCCGGGCAACAAGAAGTAGGCGTGCAACGAGTGCACCATGCGGTCGGCCGGCACCGTCAGGCTCGCGGCCATCAGGGCCTGGCCCAAGGCCTGCCCGCCAAACAACGCCGGCGTGCCGATGTCGTCGCTCTGCGCCAGGAAATGGTCATTCCCTTGGGGCGCCAGGCGCATCAGTTCCACCAGGCGGTCCACATCAGGGTGGTGAGGCAGCAAATCGCTCATGTCAACCTTCATACAACAACAGTTGTGCAAGGTCATGAGTATGTACCGAGGACGAATCGGCTGCAGCCCACCCGCCCGCCTCGCAGAACGAAGGTTCCGCCCGCACAATGCGAAGGGTGCAAGCCTTCTACGCCGATCACTTCGTTCTGCCCTTGCCCGACGGGCACCGCTTCCCGATGCGGAAGTACGAGATGCTGCGCGACGAGATCACACAGCACCTCCCCGAGGTCCAACTGCAACAGGCCGAACCGGCCGACGATGCCGCCCTGGCGCTGGTGCACGATCCCGCCTACATCGACGCGTTGCGCGACGGCACGCTCAGCCCCGCCGCGCAACGCGAAATCGGCTTTCCCTGGAGCCCCGGCATGAACGAGCGCGCCCGTCGCTCGGTGGGCGCCACGGTGCAGGCCTGCCGCGTGGCCCTGTCCGGCGATGGCGTGGCAGCCAATCTGGCCGGCGGCACCCACCACGCCTATGCCGACAAGGGCAGCGGCTTTTGCGTGTTCAACGACGCCGCCGTCGCCGCCCGCCTGATGCAAGTCGAGCGCCTGCGTGCCGGCATCGATCCCCCCTCGCAGCCCCTGCAGGTGGCCATCATCGACCTGGACGTGCACCAGGGCAATGGCAGCGCCAAGATCTTCCACGGCGACCCCAGCGTGTTCACACTCTCGCTGCACGGCGCCAAGAACTTCCCCTTCCGCAAGGAACCCAGCGACTGCGACATCGACCTGCCCGATGGCTGCACCGACGAGCCCTACCTCGCCGCACTGGAGCAAGGCCTGGCAGAAGTGACGCGCCGCTGCGAGCCCGGCCTGGTGATCTATCTGGCCGGCGCCGACCCGCACGAAGGCGACCGCCTCGGCCGCCTGCGCCTGAGCGACGCCGGCCTAGCCGCCCGCGACCAGCGCGTGTTCGACTGGGCCTGGCAGCACCACCTGCCCGTGGCCATGGCCATGGCCGGTGGCTATGGGCACGACATCCAGACCACGGTGCGGGTGCAGTTGCACACCTACCGCATCGCCCTGACCGCGTGGACGCGCTGGCAGGGTGCACACGCCAGCGACATGTAACAGGCACGGACACATTCGGGTTAAGCTTGGCGCCTCACCCCGCTTCACCCCTCTATGCCTCGTTGGCTTTCGTCGCTGTTCCCCAAGCCGCGTCTCAACTGGCCACGCTGGTTGCCACAGGCATTGGTGTTCTGGCTGCTGTCCGGGCTGTGCTTCACGTTGGCCATCCAGGGGATGCTGTCACTGCAATCGCAAAGACAGCTGAACCTGCTGCGCATCCAGGATGCCGCCCTCATCGACAGCGCCAGCCGCCTGATGCAGCACCACCTGCAGGAAGTGCACACCAACCTGCGCACCCTGACCAACACACCGGTCATCCAGCGACTCGCCGCCCATCCTCGCGACCCCGCCCTGCGTGACGAGGCCGGCCGCTTCATGCGCACCGTGGTGGACGAGGCACAGATCTACGACCAGTTGCGCTTCATCGATCACCGGGGCATGGAACAGATCCGTGTCGACCTGCGCGACTCGGGGGCCGTCCTCACGCCGGATGAGGCGCTGCAGGACAAGAGCGGCCGCTACTTTTTCCAGGAAGCCATGCGCCTGCCCCCCGGCGCCATCTACATGTCCCCGCTCGACCTGAACGTCGAACACGGGCAGGTCGAGGTGCCACACAAGCCCATGGTCCGACTGGCCACGCCGCTGTTCGACGCGGATGGACAGCGCCTGGGCATCGTCATCGTCAACGTGTACGGCGCCTGGTTGATTCAGGAGTTTCGTCAGCTCATGCCGCCACAGCGAGAGGCCATCTGGCTCAACGCCCAGGGCGACTGGCTCACAGGCCCCGACCCGTCGCGCGACTGGGGCTTCATGTTTGGCCACCCAGGCGCGTTTGCCCAGGCCCAGCCCAGCCTCTGGGCCCAGATGCGCCGCCAACCCCAGGGTCAGCTGCTACAGGCCGATGGGCTGTGGACCTACACCACCTTGCGGCCTTTGGAGATACCGCCTCGCCGCGGCCTGCGCACCACCGCGGTTCTCACCGCCCCGGTCTCGACGCCATCCCAGGACTACGCCTGGGTGCTGGCCACCCGCATCGCGCCGGCCCACCTGCCATCGCCACGCATCTTCGACAACCCGCTGGCGCCCGGCATTCACCTCGCCGGCCTGGTCGTGCTGGGCGGCTTCAGCGTGTTCCTCGCACGCGTGCTGGACAGCCGTCGCCGCCTCCAGCAACAAGCGGCCAACCAGGCCGAGCACCTGGGCAACATCACCGCCATGATGGCCGAAGGCCTGATGGTCATGGACCCCCAGGGCAAGATCACCTTCGTCAATCCGGAAGGACAGCGTCTGCTGGGCTGGCCGGCGAGCGCATTGCTCGGGCGGGATGGCCATGCCCTCATCCACCATCACCGCTCCGATGGCACCGAGGCGCCGCACGACGATTGCCCCATACGGGCCGTCGCCCTCCACCGTCAGGTCTATCGCAGCGAAAACGAGGTGTTCTTTCACCAGGATGGACACGCCATTCCCGTGGGCGTCAGCGCCGCCCCCTTGCTGCGCGGCGACACCCTGGAAGGCACCGTACTGGTCTTCAGCGACCTGAGCCGGGTGAAAGCCTACCAGGCCGAGATCCAGCAACTGGCGTTCCATGACGCCCTGACGGGCCTGCCCAACCGGCGGCTGCTGAAAGAGCGCCTCACACAGGCCCTCGGTCAGGCCCAGCGTCACCAGCGTCAACTGGCCTTGATGTACCTCGATCTGGACCACTTCAAAGAGGTCAACGACACCTTGGGGCACGACGGTGGCGACGAGTTGCTGCAGGCGGTGGCCACCCGTTTGACCCGCAGCGTGCGCGCCAGCGACACCGTGGCCCGCATGGGGGGCGACGAGTTCGTGGTGCTGCTGCCTGAAGTGGCCAACCGGGCTGCGGCCGAGCAGGTGGCGCGGCACATCCTGGGCGCACTGCGCGCGCCCATCTCGCTGAAAGGCCAGGACTGGCAAATGGGCGTCAGCATCGGCGTGGCGATTTTCCCGGAAGGTGGCCTCGACGCCAACGCCCTGCAACAGGCGGCCGACCAGGCCATGTACGCCGCCAAACAGAGCGGCCGCAACCGCTATCATGTTTTCACACCGCTCACCCAGCAGGCAAACCCTGAAGGCAAGCCCGACTGACGTGTCACGGTGTCCGATAAACTGAACTGTTAACCTGAGAACAAAAGGGGGCGGTTTTGAATTCGGTCGATGGTCTGCAGGACACCCTGCCTCCGGTGTGCCGCACCCTGCTCATCCCCCTGGTGGCCCGTGCGCGGGGCGGCGAATGTTTTCCGGGCCTGGCCTGCGACGACACCGCGGCCACCCACCTCATCGACCAGCTGGATCTGGACCTGCAGCCCTACTTGCAAGACCGCGCCACGGTGCAGAACATCCTGTGGCGCACCCGGGTCATTCAGGAAGCCGGCAAGGACTTCTTCCACGAACACCCCGACAGCCTGGGCGTGAACCTGGGCTGCGGCCTGTCACAGCACTTCCAATGGCTGGACCAGGGCAGCAACCGCTGGCTGGACTCCGACCTGCCGGAGGTGATGGCCTTGCGCGCACGTTGCCTCGCCGCCGACACGCCCCGCCAACACCACGCCGAGCTGGACCTGCGCACACCGGGTTGGTGGCAGCGCCTGGGCCTGCCCAGCGGCCCCGCGCACAAACCGGTGTTCGTGCTGTGCGAGGGGGTGCTCATGTACCTGGAGCCACAACAGGTGCAGGCCGTGCTGGCCGAGTTCGCCGAACAAGCCCCGCCTGGCTCGCAAATGGTGCTCGACACCATGTCTCAGGTCGGGCGCGGCATGGCCCGCCTGCACCCCACGGTGGGCCCGACCGGCGCGCAGTTCCTGTGGTGCCCCGCCAGCAACGATGAACTCACGCGCGCCCACCCACGCCTGCGTCTGCGCCACAGCCGCAGCGTGGCCGAGTGCTATGGCTGGCTGGGTGCGGTCACCGAGGCCTGCTGGATGCCCTGGACGGGCACCCCCATGTACGCCATGGTCACGCTGACGGTCTGACGGCCGTCACGTCAGGCCCACCACAACCCGCTAGACTGAGCTCCATTTCGGCATCTGTTTGCGCCACACCGTGACCGCCCCCACCCCCTTGCCTGACACCCCTGGGTTGACGCCCACGCGCGGCCCCCTGCGCACCCTGGTGCCCCCCACCCTCATGGCCCTGGCCACATGGTGGGCCAGTCAGCAAGGCTACCTCCTCGGCCACATGATGGCCGAGCTGATGTCGGCCGTGGTGGCCTGGACGGCCCTGGCCGTAGCCACCACCTCGGTGCAGTTCACCCGCAACCACTTCGTGGTGTTCATCGCCGTGGGCATCGGCTGGTGCTCGGGACTGGATCTGCTGCACACCCTGAGCTTCAAGGGCATGAACCTGCTGCCCGTGGACAGCGCCAACCCCGCCACCCAGTTCTGGGTCAGCGCGCGCTTCCTGCAGGCCCTCACCCTCTTGCTCGCCCCGCTCATGTTGCGCCGCATGGTGCCCATGGTCTCGCTCCACCTCGCTTTTGGCAGCTGGGTCTTGCTGTGCACGCTGTTGATCGCCTGGGGCCTGTTCCCCACGGCCTACATCGACGGCCAGGGGCTGACGCCGTTCAAGATCTACGCCGAGTACGTGATCATCGCCATCATGGGCGTGGCGGCCCTGCTGTTCTGGCGTCACCGCGCGCTGATGCCCGCCCACCTCATGCACCGCTTGATGGCCGCCACCCTGGTCATGATGGCGGCCGAGTTCGCCTTCACCCGCTACGTCAGCGTGTACGCCAACGCCAACCTGGTGGGGCACCTGCTCAAGATCTACGCCTACTGGTTCGTGTACGACGCCCTGGTGCAGCACACCCTGCAGGCGCCTTTCGACATGCTGGCCCGCACCGCCAGCCGCTACGACGCCGTCCCCGACCCCACGGTGGTCCTCGCGGCCAATGGCACCATCCTGCAAGCCAACCAGGCAGCGGCCCGCTGGATCGGTCAATCCCCCGAGGCACTGGTCGGCCAGCAGGCCCACCCGGTGCTGCACTCGCCGCACGACACCGAAGGCGACTGCCCGGTGTGCCAGCGGATGCGTCAGGGTCGTCACAACTTTCTGCTCACCCTCGACCTGCCCGGCGGGCGCACCGTCGAATGCCATGCCGCGCCGCTCTACAGGGATGGCCCCCATGCCGCCTGGGTGCAGGTGCTGCGTGACGTGACCGAGCGCGAGCGCCTGAACCGCGAGCGCGACTCGCTGGTGCACGAGCTCAACGAGCGGGTCAAGGAGTTGCGTGGCCTGCATGGCGTGGCCAACCTGCTGAAAGACCCTCACATCGATCTGCTGGGCAAGCTGGACAAGGTGGTGACCTTGCTCCCGCCCTGCTTCGTCTTGCCCGAACAGGTTCAAGCGTGCATCGACAGCAGCTGGGGGCATTTCGGCTCCGAACTTCCCAGCCCGCTGCCGCGCCGCCACCTGCAGGCCAGCATCGAACGCAACGGGGTGCTGGTGGGGCACATCCACACCTGGTACCCCGACGAGCTCGACGCCCCCCTGGCTTCCTTCCTGCCCGAAGAGCGGGACCTCATCGCCAGCGTGGCCGCCCAGCTCAACGAAACCCTGCAGCGTCTGCAAGCCGCCGAGCGCGTCCAGCGCCTCACCTCGCTGTACGAGATGCTCAGCGCGACCAGCCGAGAGGTGTCGCGCCATGACAACCGTGAGGACATCCTGGCCGCCCTGCTGGGGGTCTTGCGTCGGCATGGCGCCTTCCCCACGCTGTTCATCGCCCTGACCGACGCTCCGGCGCCAGCCCGTCGCCTGCACCTGCATCACGGCCTGACGACCGAGCAAGCCGAATTGCTCACCGAGCTGTTGGTGCAGCCGATGGGGCCTTTCGAGTCGGTACAGGCCGAACTGCAACAACGAGCCGTGGTCACCCATGGGGTGCCACTGCCCTCCCCGCGCCCGGTGGACGCCCTGCTGCCCCCACCTGCCAGCGACGTCTGGCACCGCAGCCTCATGAACCTCGGCCTGAGCCACCAGGCCTTTGTGGCCCTGCGTTGCGAAGGACAGATGGTGGGCTTTGTCGCCTTGTACGCACGGGGCCTGAGCGACTTCGATGCCGAGCAGACCCGACTGCTCGACGACATTGCCAACGAGGTGCAGGCCACACTGGAGCGCGCGGCCTCGCGGGTCCGGCGCCTGAATGCCGAAGAGACGGCCGAACAGATGGCGCGGCGCTTCGAGCAGATTTTCCAGGCCAGCCCCATCCCGATGCAGATTCACAGGCTGCAGGATCGGCGCCTGATCGCCCTGAACATCGCGCACCAGCAATGGCTGGGGTATCGACTGGACCATGTGGCGGACGAGGCCTCATGGTTCGAGACGGTCTACCCCGATCCGATCGAACGCGCCCAACTCGAACACCACTGGAACGATGCATTGGCCGACTGCCGCCCCGGCCATCCCGTCACCTCGCCGGAGCTGACCCTGCGCTGCAAGGACGGTAGCACCCGGATCGCACGCGGCACCCTGTCCGTGGCGGGCGACGATGTGATCGTGGCCTGGACCGACCTCACCGACACCCGGCGCAGCGAACAGGCCCTGCGCGACAGCGAACAACGCTTCCGCAGCATGGTGGAGCAAACCATCAGCGGCATTTTCGTGCGCCGAGAGAGCCACTTCATCTACGTCAACCCACGGTTTGCCGAGATCCTGGGCTACACCCCCACCGAGCTCATTGGCCAGGACACGCTGCGCTTCGTCGTGCTGGACGAGGGGGCGAACTCCGCGGCACGCCTGCGTGAGCGCCAGACACAGGTGGACGATGGCACCCTGCCGAACGACAGCACCAGCGTTCCGGTGCGTCGCAAGGACGGTCAGGTGATCGAGCTGGGCCTGCATGCCAAGCGCATCGTCTGGGACGATGGCTTGCCGGCCACCATCGTGATGGCGCAGGACATCACCGACCGCAAGCAGGCCGAAGACCAGATTGCCGGCTATGTGCAGCAACTGGAAGCGGCCATGCAAGGCACCTTGCAAGCCGTCTCCAACATGGTCGAGATGCGGGACCCGTACACGGCCGGGCACGAGCGTCATGTGGGCCTGATCGCCGCGGCCATAGCCCGGGAGATGGGCTGGGATGACAGCCGCTGCAAAGACCTCGAGTTGATCGGACTGGTTCACGACATCGGCAAGATCGCCGTGCCGTCGGAAATCCTGACCAAGCCGACCCGGCTGTCGGCGTTGGAGATGGAGTTGATGAGGGGCCATGCCCAGGCGGGCTACGACATCCTCAAGGACGTGCCCTTCCGCACGCCGGTGGCCGAGATCATCCGTCAGCATCATGAGCGCATGAACGGCAGCGGTTACCCGCGCGGTCTCCACGGCGAGGAGATCCTGCCCGAAGCCCGGGTGCTCGCTGTGGCCGACGTGCTGGAGTCCATGTCTTCGCACCGCCCTTACCGGCCCGCAGTCGGCCTCAATGCGGCCCTGGCAGAGCTGGAGAACAACCAGGGCACGCTGTTCGACCCCGAGGTGGTGGCCGCAGCCGTGCGCCTGATCCGCGAGCGCGGCTACACCCTGCCCGCCTGAACCCACGCCGCCCTTGATGTGGCGCAAGTCCCTCGACGGGCAGCGGCTTACCGTGGCAACATCACGTTGTCCGATTTCGCAAAGGGCCTGCCTGCGCGATCTCTCCCTCCTGACAGGAGCCGTCTTTGCTGTCCGCCTACATCACCCACCCTGATTGCGCCCGCCACGAAATGGGCCCGCACCACCCCGAGTGCCCTGAGCGCATCGGCGCGATCAACGACATGCTGCTGACCAAGGGTCTGCTCGACTACATGGCGCCCTACGACGCCGAGCTGGCCACCGTCGAGCAACTGGAGCGGGCCCACAACGCCTTGTATGTACAGGAGCTGTTCGCCGCGGCCCCCACCGAGGGCTACCACCACGTCGACCCCGACACCAGCATGAACCCCCACACCCTGCAGGCCGCGCTGCGTGCGGCCGGTGCGCTGGTGCAGGCCACCGACCTGGTGCTGGCCGGCAAAGCGGCATCGGCCTTTTGCAATGTGCGCCCACCCGGCCACCATGCCGAGCGCGCCTCGGCCCAGGGCTTTTGCTTCTTCAACAACGTGGCCGTGGGCATCCGCCACGCGCTGGACGTGCACGGGCTGGAGCGCGTTGTGCTGGTGGACTTCGATGTGCACCATGCCAACGGCAGCGAAGACATCCTCAAGGGCGACGACCGTGTGCTGATGTGCTCGATCTTCGAGCGTGGCCTGTTCCCGGACTCGGGCGACACCCACCCGGGCCCCAACATGATCAACGTGGGCCTGCCCCCGCGGGTGGGCAGCGACGCCTTCCGCGAGGTCGTGCTCAACGAATGGCTGCCCGCCATCGAGGCCTTCCAACCCCAGCTGATCTACATCTCGGCCGGCTTTGACGCCCACCGCGAAGACGACATGGGCAACCTGGCACTGGTCGAAGCCGACTACGCCTGGGTGACCCAGCAGATCATGCGCGTGGCCGACCGCCATTGCCGTGGCCGGGTGATCTCCTGCCTCGAAGGCGGCTACGCCCTGAGCGCCCTCGCCCGCAGCACCGCCGCCCACGTCCGTTCCCTCATCGGCGCCGACTGATTGCCATGGACCAACATTTCCTCACCCCCCTCTTCGCCCCGACTTCGATCGCGATCTTTGCCGGATCGACCGACGACCCCGAGCAACTGACCGAGCAGGCCCGCCTGCTGCACCCGGCCTTGCGGGCCCAGCGCTTCACCGGCACCTACCGCTTCATCGACATCCGCGCGACCAGCGGCACGCTGGCCGACCTGGCCTCGGCCAAGTCCGACCTGGCGATCATCGCGCTGCCGTTTGAAGACATTGCGCCGGCCATCGAGCTGGCCAGTCGCATGGACTGCCACGCCGTGATGGTGCTGTCGGCCGGCATCACGGCCGAGCAGGCCGAGGTGCTGCACAAGGTGGCCCGCCAGGCCGATGTGCACCTGCTGGGCCCCAACGGCCTGGGCATCCAGCGCCCGCCTTCGCAGCTCAACGCCAGCGTGGCCGGCCCCCTGGCGCGCAGCGGCAGCCTGGCCCTGGTGTCGCAGTCGGGCTCGCTCACCTCGTCCATGCTGGACTGGGCGGCCAACAACGCCGTGGGCTTCTCGTCCGTGGTGTCACTGGGCCCGCACTCGGCGCTCGACATCGCCGACGTGCTGGACTTCCTGGCCTCAGACCGCCAGACGCACAGCATCATCGTCTACATGGAGGGCATCAACAATGCCCGCCGCTTCATGAGCGCGCTGCGCTCGGCGGCCACGGCCAAGCCGGTGGTCATCCTCAAGGCCGGCCGCAAGCAGGCGGGCAACGAGGCCGCGCAGACGCACAGCAGCGCCATCGTCGGCAGCGACGATGTGTTCGATGCGGCCCTGCGCCGTGCGGGTGCGGTGCGCGTGCAGTCTTTTGTGGCGCTGTTCTCGGCCGCCAAGTGCCTGGCCTCGCGCTACCGCCCGGTGGGCCGCCACCTGGCCATCATCACCAATGGCGGCGGACCGGGCGTGCTCGCGGCCGACTGGGTCACCGAGATCTCGCTGGAGCTGGGCCGCCTGTCGCCCGAGTCGGCCGCGGCCTTGTTGCCGCAACTGCCCCCCGGCGCCTCGCTGACCGACCTGATCGACCTGTCGCAAAACGCCGGCCCCGAGCACTACCGTGCCGCGCTGCAGGCCGCGGCCAAGGACCGACAGATCGACGGCGTGCTGGTGATCTTCTCGCCCAAGACCGGGGTGGACGCCGCCGAGATCGCCAAGGTGCTGGCCGAAGGGAACCGCACCATCGGCAAGCCGCTGCTGACCTGCTGGATGGGTGACGCCTCCGTGGGCGAAGGCCGTGCCGTGCTCAAGAGCGCCGCCATCCCCACCTTCCGCACACCCGAAGCCGCGGTGGGCGCGTTCGGCAACATCGCCAACTTCGCACAAAACCAGTTGCTGCTGCAACAGACGCCGCCGCCGGCCTCCACCAGCGCCGATCCCGACATCGAGGGCGCCCGCCTCGTCATCGAGAGCGTGCTGGCGGAGCGCCGCAAGGTGCTCACCGAGATGGAGTCGAAGACGCTGCTGGCCTCCTTCCACATCCCGGTCACCGAGACCATCCTCGCGCGCAGCGCGCCCGAGGCCATGATGATCGCGATGCAGCTGGGCTTCCCGGTGGCACTCAAGATCGACTCACCCGACATCACCCACAAGTCCGACGTGCAGGGCGTGGTGCTCAACATCATGAACGGCACGCAGGCCCGCGACGCCTTCACCGACATGGTCGAGCGCGTACGCCGGCTGCAGCCCAACGCCCGCATCAACGGCGTGACGGTGCAGAAGATGGCGCGCAACCGCCGGGGCCGCGAGGTGCACATCGGCGTGGTCACCGACGATCCGTTCGGCCCGGTGATCGTATTCGGTGCGGGCGGCACCATGATCGAGCTGATCAACGACCGCGCCATGGAGCTGCCACCGCTCAACCAGTTCCTGGCCCGTCACCTGATCAGCCGTGCCCGCGTGGCCGAAACCCTGGGCGAATGGCGCGGCGCCAACGCCGTGAACATGGAAGCGCTGGAGCAGCTGCTGCTGCGCGTCTCGGAAATGGTGTGCGAGCTGCCGCAGCTGCGCCAGATGGACATCAACCCCATCATCATCGACGAGGATGGGGCGGTGGCCGTGGACGCGCGCATCGTCATCGACCATGCGCCGCCCAACCTCGCGGGGCGCCCGAACAGCTACCAGCACCTGTCCATCCTGCCCTACCCGGCACGCTACGAACAGGTCTGGCCGCTGCGGGGCGGTGGCGAGTACACGATCCGCCCGATCCACCCCGATGACGCGGAGATGCTGCAGACCTTCGCCAAGGGCCTGTCGTCCGAGAGCCGCTACTTCCGCTTCGCCTCGGCGATGACGGAGCTGCCGGCCAACATGCTGGCGCGCTTCACGCTGATCGACTACGACCGCGAGATGGCCCTGGTGGCGGTGGTCAAGGAGCGCCATGCCGACGAAGACGGCGAGATCACAGAGACCGAACGCGTGGTGGGTGTGTCGCGCTACATCACCAACCCGGATCAGTCGACCTGCGAGTTCTCGCTGGTGGTGGCCGACGACTTCGCCGGCAAGGGCCTGGGCTCGCGTCTGATGGAAAGCATCATGGACGTGGCCCGCGAGAAAGGCCTGAGCGAGATCATCGGCCTGGTGCTGGTCAACAACGGCAACATGCTCAAGTTGATGCGCAGCCTGGGCTTCACGGTCAAGCCCAACCCGGAGGACCCGGACTTCCGGCTGGTCACGCACAGCCTGTGAGGCATGAAAAAGGGGGCCATCGGCCCCCTTCTGCTTTGGGTCAGTGCACCGTCACCGCGGCCCCTTGCGGGTCAAAATCCATCAGCACGCTGGCACCTTCCAGCACCTTCCACAGGTGGGCCGGCATCTGCAGGATGCGATCGGGGGTGCGGGCCTGGCGTACCCAGGCACCGATTTCGGTGTGCTGGTCTGCGGTGAGCAGGTTCAGCGCAAGCATCTCGTCGAGCAACAGCATGGCACCCTCCTTTCCGATGTGAAACCACTATCTCACAGCTGAGGGCGGCATGGGGGCAAAACAAGAGGTGCCCCCGCCGAAGCGAGGGGCGGGGTGTGACCGATGCCACAGCGGCACCGGGTCACGAGGCAGCGTGGCCTCAGTTCGGGCCGGCAGCGAACAGCGCGGCGGCGCGGGTCTTGATTTCCTGCAGCTCGTTGACACTGACCGAGTACTGGCCGGTGGTCTTGTTCACGTCGACGCGGAACTCGACTTCCTTGCCACGGTTGCGCAAGATGCCGACGCTGAACTCGTAGTCCTCGCGCTCGCAGGGCAGGCCCTCGATGCCCACGTCGTAGTCTTCGTATTCCACGCGGGTGATGTCACCGCTGGCCATGTCCAGCAGGCCGGTCGCATTGACCTCGTCGTCTTCGCTGAACTCTTCGACGATGGTGATGGGCACTTTCAAGTCCACGGGGATACCTTTGGGAGAGAGAAATGAGGGGAAGGGGGCGGATTCTGGCACGGATCAGGCCGCCAGGCCCAAACGCCACAGGGAAGTGACCTCGGCCGCGCGGGCGGCGTGCAGCGGATCGTCCGGGTCGGTGGCCTTGCCGTGGCGGGGGCGGATGTCCAGTCGGCCCAGCACCTTCAGGCCGGCCGCTTCGATCCAGCCCAGCAACTCGGCGCGGCTGCGCAGGCCCAGGTGCTCGGCCAGGTCGGACAGGATGAGCCAGCCTTCGCCGCCCGGCGCGAGGTGCGGCGCCAGCCCTTGTAGGAAGCCGCGCAGCATCCGGCTGTCGGGGTCGTACACGGCCTGCTCCACCGACGAATGCGGACGCGCCGGCACCCAGGGTGGGTTGCACACCACCAGCGGCGCCTGGCCGTCCGGGAACAGGTCGGTCTGCAGCAAGTCGACCTGGGGCAGCACGCCCAGGCGTTCGAGGTTCTCGCGGGCGCAGGTCAGGGCGCGCGGGGCCAGGTCGGTGGCCCGCACACGCGCGATGCCGCGGCGGGCCAGCACGGCCGCCAGCACGCCGGTGCCCGTGCCGATGTCCCAGGCTTCGTTCTGGGCCTGCAGCGCGGCGGGCAAGGGGGCTTGGGCCACCAGGTCCAGGTACTCGCCCCGCAGCGGGGAGAACACCCCGTAGTGCGGGTGGATGGCGGCCTGTAGCGCCGGGATGGCCACGCCTTTCTTGCGCCACTCGTGGGCGCCGATCAGGCCTTGCAGTTCACGCAGTGACAGCACATAGGCCTCGTCGGCCGGGCCATAGGCCTCGGTGCAGGCGGCGACCGCGTCGGGCGCACGGCGCAGGGCGATGCGGTGACCGGCCTCGACCGGAATCAGCACCTGCCCCAGGATGCGGGCGCGCTCGGCCTGGCGTTTGCGGTGCAGGTGGAAGGCCTGGGCCGGGTCAGGGCTGGCGTGCACGGCCGCGTCGGGTGCCGCACCGGAGGCCGGCTTCGCCGCGCCACGCGACGTCGAGGCAGCACGATCGCGCGTCTCGCGCTTGTCGAGTCGGCGCACCAGCGCTTGCAGCAACTGGCGGGCATTGTGGAAGTCGCCCTGCCAAAGCAGGGCCGTGCCCTCGCAAACCAGGCGATAGGCGCGGTCGGCAGGCATCTGGTCATCGGCCACCGCCACGCGGCGCGGCGCGTTCACGCCCGATTCGCTGCGCCAGCGGGCGGTGTGGGTCAGGCCGCGCGCGTCGGTCCAGGTCAGGGTCGGGTGGTCGCTCATGAGGGGGCGATGGTAGCCCCTCCTCAGGCAGCGGTCACCACCACGTCGCGGTGCAGGCGCTCCACATCGGCCGGATCGCACAGGTTCGTGCCCGGCGACAGCAGCGCCGCGGCCCCTGCCGCCATCGCGTAGCGGAAGGCCTCGTCCAGGGCCTTGCCTTCGCTGAGCGCCCACACCAGGCCGCCCACGAAGCTGTCGCCCGCGCCGATCGTGCTGGCCACGCTCACCTTCAGGCTCTGCGCCCGCCAGGCCTCGTCGGCCGTCACGAGCAGGGCACCGTCCTCGCCCAGCGACAGGGCCACGATCTGCGCCTGGCCTTTCGCAATGAGGGCGCGGGCGGCATCGCGCCACGAGGCCTCGTCCGGCAAAGGCTGGCCGGTCAGCTCACGCAGTTCGCGCAGACTGGGCTTGACCAAGTAGACGCCGGCGGCCAGGGTTTCAGCCAGGGCAGCGCCGTTGGAGTCCAGCACCAGCCAACCGCCCACCTCTCGCACGCGCTGCGCCAGGCGTGCATAGAAATCCAAGGGCACGCCCGCCGGCAAGCCGCCACTGACGACCACATAGCGCGCCTGCGCCAGGCCGGCCACCACCGCGTCCAGGCAGGCCGTCCACTCGGGCTCGGTCAAGGTGGGGCCAGGCAGCACAAAACGGAAGTCCTGCCCGGAACGACGCTCGAAAACCGAAAAGCTCTCGCGGGTGGAACCCGCAATCGGCACCACCTGGGCCGGCACGCCCTCGGCATCCAGCAAGGTGCTCAGCTCGCGCCCCAGGGGGCCGCCGGCCGTGTAGATCGCCGTCACGTGGCTCCCCAAACGGTGCAGCACACGCGCCACATTGATGCCCCCGCCCCCCGGATGGGTCTGGTGGGGACCACAGCGCAGCTTGTGCACCGGCTCCACGCGGTCAATGGCCGTGGAGATGTCCAGGGCCGGGTTCATCGTGAGGGTGAGGATGTCGGACATGCACGCAGGAATCGTCATACAAGAGCCCCCATCCTAAGCCGCTTGGCGGCAAAAGTTCACGCCGCGCTGTCCGAATGCACAAGATGGGTGCATGGCTGGCCCGTCTCTTGCGTGCACTTGGGGGCATGTCCGACACCAGAACATGGGCGACGACCCATGAGAAAGAGCTGAGCATGAACCTGGACGACTACCTGCCCTACATGCGCGATGTGGTGCGCTGCGAAGCCTCGCTGCGCGAACTCAACCTGATGTGGCGCGTGATCGAAGCCATGGCCGAGATGAACTGCGGCGACGACGCCAGTGGCCTGCTGCCGATGATCGCCGCCACCCGCCAGGGCTTCGAGCGCCTGGAGCGCGACCTGGTCGACAGCCTGGTGCGCCAGCGCGTGGACAACGTCATGGCCGAGGTCGGCACCCAGGCGCGCGACGTCATCGACATCGTCGTGCGCAACCTCTACGAGCGCACCGCCGACGTCGGTTTCCTCGCCACCGACCGCGAGCTGTGCGAGTACGTCGCCGGCTTGCGCACCGACCGTGACAGCGCCGTCGAGCGCCTGCGCGCCTACCGCGACAAGTACACCGTCTACCAGGAGATCATCCTGCTGGACACCCAGGGCGCCGTGCTCGCCCACATCGACCCGCTCTCGCCCATCGAAGGCAGCCGCGACCCGCTGATCCCCGCCACCCTGGCCAGCGAGACCCACGTCGAAACCTTCCGCGCCACCGACCTGCGTCCCGGCGCCGGCCCCGCCTTGGTCTACTCCCAGCGCATGCTGCACCCGCAGACCCAGGAGATCGTCGGGGTGCTCTGCCTGGTCTTCGGCTTCGAAGACGAAATGCGCGGCATCTTCGAGGCGCGCCACCGCGACGACGCGCGCTACAACATCCTGCTGCTCGACGGCGACAACCGTGTGCTGGCCAGTGCCGATGAGGCCTGGATCCCGCGCGGGGTGCGCGTTCCCGTCAACCGCTCCGGCCAGCCCGAGTTGTGCATCCACGGCGGCCGCAAATACCTGACGCAGACCTACGCCACGCAAGGCTACCAAGGCTACCCCGGCCCCCCGGGCTGGCAAGGGCAGGTGATGGTGCCGCTGGACGTGGCCTTCACCCAGGTCGGCGCCGGCATCCTGGAGAAGCTCGACGAATCCATCGCCGAAGGCCTGCTGTCGCACGCCGCCTCGTTCTGCCCGCCGCTCTACGAAATCATCCAGACGGCCGACACCGTGCGCCGCGTGGTCTGGAACGGCGAGGTGATGGCCGCCGGCGATCAGCGCGATCTGCGTCAGCTCAAATCGGTGCTGGCCCAGATCAGCGACAACGGCGCGCGCAGCAACCAGCTGTTTTCGGGCGCCATCCGCGACCTGTATGACGCAGCCCTCGCCTCCAACCTGGAAGCGGCCGACTTCACCACCCGCCTGATGGTCGACCTGCTCGACCGCAACCTGTACGAGCGCGCCAACGACTGCCGCTGGTGGGCCATGACACCCGAGCTTCGTCGCACCCTGGCCCAAGCCCACCCGACGGCCGCCGACCTGCAGCAGCTCAACGCCATCCTGTCGCACATCAACGGGCTCTACACCGTCTACACCCAGCTGGTTGTTTACGACCGGCACGGCCGCATCGTGGCCTCCTCGCGCCCGAGCACGCCCGACGGCCACGCGGTCATCGGCACTCCCATCGACGCCGCGGCCCTGGCCGCCACGCTGTCGCTGAGCCACGCTCAGCAGTACCACGTCAGCGGCTTCGAGCCTTCACCGCTCTACCAGGATCGCCGCACCTACACCTACCACGCCGCCATCCGCGATCTGGACGACCCCAGCCAGGTCGTCGGCGGCATCGGCATCGTGTTCGACTCGGCCGTCGAGTTGCACGCCATGCTCCGAGGCGGCCTGCCGCTCATGGCCCAGGCCCAGGCGGTCTATGTGGACCGCAACGGCCTCGTGCTCTCCAGCACCCAAGACGAGGTCGCCACCGGCAGTCGCTTCGCCCTGCCCGCCGAGTTCCACCAGCTCGGCCGCGGCGAATCGCGCGCCCGCATCGTCGTGCGCGACGGCCAGTACGTCGTGATGGCCGCCTGCGTCTCCAGCGGCTACCGCGAGTTCAAGGTCAGCGACGGCTACCAGGACGATGTGCTGGCCGTGTGTTACTGGCCCTTGGGCGAGGTGCGCTCGCTGCAGCGCGACCCGGCTCGCCGCCGCGAAGCCGCGTTGCTGGAGCGCAAGGTGCTGCCGCACTGCGAACAGTTCGCCACCTTCTTCGTGGACGACAGTCTCTTCGCCCTGCCCGCCACCGCCGTGCTCGAAGCCCTGCCGGCCACCCAGCTCAAACGCGTCTCCACCGACCCGTCCCGACACCGCGTCGGCCTGCTGGCCCGCCACCGCGATGGCCGCATCGTCAAGTACCTGTGGGTGTTCGACCTGTTCGGCCTGCTCGGCCTGCCAGAGAGCGACCAGCTCGGCAGCCAGGTCATCGTGTTCCAGCACCAGGGCGTCGAAGTGGGCCTGCTGGTGGGGGACCTGCACGCGGTCCCTGCTTTCGAAGCCCAGCAGATCTCCCAGGCGCCGGCCCTGCCGGGCAGCGGCAGCCAGGTCATCAGCCACCTGATCCGCGCCAACCAGGGCAAGCTGCTGATCCAGTTGCTGGACCCCAACGCGCTGGCCGCCCGTCTGAAACCCGAGGCCACGCTGGCCGTGCGCTGAGCCCCGCAGCGCCCCCGACGTCGCCCCGAGCCCCGTCGCGGTGTGACGTCCCCTTACCAAGGGGTGGGCGGGGCCGGATGGCGGGGGCCTTCCCATCCGGCAAAATGGCAGGATGACCGAAGCGCCCCTTCCCGACGTGCTGCGCCCCGAGCGCGCCGGCGGCCCCCCTGCCGAGTCGCCCGACAGCCCCAGCTTCGAGAGCTACTTCCGCGACCCCGACTTCCCCCCCAGCCAGCCCCTGGCCTGGGCCCTGGGCCATCGCACCGAGCTGCTCGACGCCCTGCGCGGCCTCTTCCACGGCCCCGCCGCCATGGTCCAGCTGCGCCTGTGGTGCTTCATGGAGCTGTGCAGCCAACCCCAGGCCCGCCTCTCGCGCGACGACATTCACCAACTGTTCCACGCCGTCTGGCCCGACGCGCTGGAAACCGTCCTCAAGCGCCTGCGCGACCTGCACCTGCTGGCCTGGGACGCCACCACGCAGGACTACCAACTGCCGCCCCTGGCCCAGCAGGTCCAGGGCCTGCTCGCCCCATTGACCACACCGCCCGCGGTGGACGAGGACGACGAGATGGCGCCCCTGCTGGCCCAGGTCGCCGGCGCCCAGCAGCTCGGCCTCGTCAACGCCAACCAGCTGCGCCACCTGCACGCCTCGCTGGCACGCCTGCACGACGAGTTCGCCGAAGCCATCGCCAGCGGCTCCGAAGCCCAGCTGCGCACCGCCCAGCCACGCTTTGACCGCGCCCTGCAACTGGTGGACCGTGCCGGCCAGGCCCTCACGGCCCTGATCCGCGCCGACCACGAAGACCCCCGCCTGGAGCGTGAAGCCCGCGCCATCGGCCAGGAACAGGCCCGCCTGCTGTCCATGGCCAGCCAGTTCACCCGCGCGCTGCAACAGGCCGACCGCCAGCGCGTCACCCTCGGCTCCACCGGCCTGACCACCTCGGATGTGCGCGCCTGGCTGCGCGCCCACCCCGCGCTCTACGAGCTGATGGGCGAAGCCCTGTCCGTGCCGGTGCGCCCGGTCTTCACCAGCCAGCACGACCTCATCGACGTGGCCGAAGGCGAGTTCGAGCGCGACCGCCCCGACCCCGAACGCAGCGTCGGCCTGCCCCCACCTGCCGAGGCCGCCGCCGGCACGCTCGACACCCTGAGCCTGCCGCCCGAGCTCAACGGCCTCATCCACCTGCTCGGCCGCTGGTCCGAACAGCTCAGCGAGCTGCCCCCGCAACCCGACCCCACCGACGAGGCCGCGCCGCCGCCGGGCACCCGCCCGCTGCACGAGGCCATCCTGGGCGGCCGCTTTGCCCAGGCAGCCTACCGCCTGCAGTTGCTGCCCCTGCTCGGCGACGCCCAGGCCCAGACCCTCAAGGGCGCCACCGGCGACCTCGCCCGTGCCCCCTGGCAGTGGCAACTCAGCCCTCGCCACCTCCCGACCCACGACGAGGCCGTGGCCCTGATCAGCGAAGGTCTGATCAGCCCCCGCCCCGTTGACGACACCCCCACGCCCCCATGAGCTCACACCTGGACGACGCGGCCCTGCTGGCCGCCGAACTGCTGGCCCGCCGCTGGCTGCCCCGCCAGCACCCCAAGGTCAAGCGCGCCCTGATCGACGCCGACCTCTGGGCCGCCACCCAAGACCGACTGGCCCAGGTTGGCCTGCGCCTGATCGACAACCTCTACGCCGACCACGTCAGCGTCGCCCTGCTGCGCCCCGCTGAAACCGCCGTCTTCGGCGAAGCCGGCCTCAACAGCCACAACAACATCGACCTGCCGCGCGACGCCGTTTCGCTGCTTGTCGTGCTGTGGTCCCTGATCGTGCTGCCCAAGCGCGAGCGCCAGGCCGCCCGCGCCGCCAACGCCCAGGGCGACGACCAGAACGACATGTTCGGCAAGGACCGCCCGCTGCCCACCGCCGCCAGCGTCAGCCCCCTGGTCTCCTACCGCGCCCTGCTCGCCGACTTCGGTGTGCAACTCGGCAAGAAAACCCGACTCGACGCCAACCTCAAGCGCCTGGAAAACCACGGCTTCATCGTCCGCAAGGGCGAAGACATCGCCGAAGGCCCCCTGCTCGACCTGCTGCTCGACTACGACGCGCTGGCCCAGCGCATCCTGCAAGGCGCCCTCGGCGACGTGCTGGCCCAGGCCAAACAGCTCGCCGGCAACCTGCCCCTGGCCCTGACCCAGCCCCCGCTGGAAGAGCTGCCCACCGACGACGAGCTCGCCGAAGACGCCGCCCTGCTGGCCGACGAGGCCGGCAATGGCAGCGATGGTGACGAGCCCCACGCAGCTCCGACCGACCTGCGCCCCGCCGCTGGCTCAACTTCTGAGCCCCTGACATCCGCTGATTCCGACGAGGCCTGATCCGAATGTTTCACCTGCAAAGCCTCGAACTGCTGCACTGGGACTACTGCCAGCGCCTGACCCTGCCGCTCGACGGCAGCATCATCACCGTCGCCGGCCCCAACGGCTCGGGCAAGACCACCCTGCTCGACGCCATGCGCACCCTGCTTGGCCTGGACTGCTCGGGCGGGCGCAACTACAAGACCTACGCCCGCCACGCCAACGCCGACAGCGCCTGGCTGCGCGCCACCGTCGACAACCGCCCGCGCAACCGCCAGTCCTCCAACCGCCCCTTCGCCCGCTGCCTGCTCTACAGCGACGTCGTCACCCTCGTCTGCCGCATCGACCGCAACGGTGGCGACTGGACGCGCCGCTACCTGATGGTCGAAGGCGACGTCAGCATCGAACAGCTCATCGAGCGCCAGGACAAGGACTGGCTGGGCATCGACAACTGGCGCAAGCGCCTCGAAGGCGCTGGCCTGTCGCGCGCCATCGCCAAGGTCCTCGCGCTGGAACAAGGCCAAACCGACCGCCTCTGTGAGTACTCACCCAAGGAGCTGCTGCGACTCGTGTTCGACGTGTTCGGTGACCAGGAGGTGCTCGACCGCTATGACGAAGCGCGCAACCACCAACGCCAACTCAGCATGGAAGTGGAAGCCGCCGAACGCGAGCTCTCGCACGGCAAGGCGCAGCGCGCCGAACTGGAGTCGCGCGTCAACCTCTACCGCCAGTACGAACTGAAGTGCCAGGAGCGCGAAACCCTGGCCACCGAGGTTGTGCCCGTGCTGAGCAACCACGAGACCCGCAAGGCCCTGGCCAGCAAGTTGCGCGTCCTGCACAACCAGCGCCTGCAATCGGCCGAAGACCGCCGTCAGCACGCCCAAGTCAAGGCCGAGCTGCTGCAACGCCTGCAAGACCAGACCGACGCGGCCGCCCGCGTCGAATCGCTCGAAGCCCAGGTCCGTGCGGCCCGCCAGTTGCAAGCCGAAGCCCGCGAAGCCGAACGCCCGGTCGAAGCCCTGGTCAAACGGGCCGACGAACTGCAAGGCCTGGCCGTGGTCGAAGGTGACGGCGACAAGCTCACCCTGCGCATCGCCGAGCTGAGCGAACACAAACAAAAGCTCGCCACCCAATGGCAACGCCTGCAAGATCAGCGTGACGATGCCCAGCGCGCCTACGACGCCCTCAAAGGCCAACGCCAGGCGCCCCCGCCCCCGGACGTGCAACGCTTTCGCCGCGTGCTCGACGACGCCGGCATCGCCCACCACCTGATTGCTGACATCATCGAGATCAGCGACGAGAAATGGCGCGCCGCCGCCGAAGGCGTGCTGCGCGGCAGCCGCTGGGTCGTGGTGCTGGCCAAGCCCAGCCAGGAAGCCCAGGCCATGGCCCTGGCCGAGAAAGAGCGCTTCCGCCACTACATCGTCGCCGATGCCGAAGACGCCCCTGCGCAACCGGATCCCGACAGCCTGTTGGCCGTCCTGAAGTTCTCCGCGGCTGCACCGCGCTGGCTGCTGCGCCAGCTCGCCAACATCCGCCGTGTCGCCAGCACCGAGGCCGGCGTCAAGGTTGGCGGCGAATGGATCACCCCCGAGGCCTACCACCGCGACAACCGCGGCGGCCGCTCGGTCTGGGTCGACCCCGGCCAGCACCAGTTTGGCGCTGCCGCCATCGCCGGTCGCCGCCAGTCCATTGAAGCCCGCCTGGCTCAGCTCGACGAAGAGATGACCCGCCTGGTGCGCGATCAGGCCTTCTTCGACCGCCAACTGCAAGATGCCCGCAAGTCCGCCGAAGGCCACACCGCGGCAGCGGAGTTGGCCAAGCACGCCCACGATTTCGAGCAAGCACGTCGCCAGTTGCCGGCCCTGAAGCAGGCTCGCCAGGAAGCCGGCGAGCGCTGGCAACGTGCCGAGAGCCAGCACAAACACGCGCTCATCGAACAAAACAACGCTCAGCACGCCTACAACCACACACAAGACAAGCTGAGGAGCCTCGAGGAGCGTTCGGCTACCTTCGATCGGGAATGGCAGCAACGCTTCGACGACCTGCAGGGCCAGGCCGAAATGTCGCGCGTCGTGCGCCAACAGTTCCCCGCTCGCTGGCGCACGCCGAGCCATCTGAGTCAGCTGATCGACCACTACGACAACGCCAAACAGGCCATCCTGCGCGCCGAAGCCGTCGAGCGCGAACTCAACGACGGCGCCTGGGAAACCGATGCCACCGTGGTCGAGCAACTGACGCTAATGAACGCCAACGTCATGCGCCAGGAAGACGAGCTCAACCAGCGCAAGGCCAGCAACGAAGCCGCCAGCGTCGCTGTGGCCAATGCGCGCGACCGCTACACCGATGTGCTGCGCGCGACTGTCAAGCGCTATCGCAAGAACATCATCGAGCTCGGCCACCTCGCCGGCGTGGAGGTGAACGCCGAACTGCCTCACCTCGAAGGCGACGACACCGTCCTGCGACAAGCTGAACTGAGGGTTGCCTTTAACTTCGACGGCAAGGGCAGCATCGGGCTCAACGACGGCGAAGCCTCGGGCGGCCAGCAGGTCATCAAGTCCCTCATCCTGCTCGTGGGCCTGATGAAAGACGACGAAAGCACTGGCGGCTTCGTCTTCATCGACGAGCCCTTCGCCCACCTCGACGTGCGCAACATCCAGCTCGTCGGCCACTTCCTGCGCTCCACACGCGCGCAGTACGTGCTGACCACGCCCATCACGCACAACGTCGAGGTGTTCGAACCGGCCGACGTCACCCTGGTCACTGCCAAGAAGCCCAAGGGTGCCCGCTGGGCACCACCGATTGGGGTGTTGCAGCGCCGCATTCCCACCGAGTTCACCCCATGAGCAAGGGCCCGGACGATTTCGAGGTCATCGTCAAGAGTCGCACCACGCGGCACCGCGCCCGGCGAGCCGCGCCCACCCACCTGCCCGAGCTTCGCCCGCGACAGCGCGCATGGCTGCTGGCCTGGGCCCGCACGCACCAGACCACCCGCACCCGCGACGCGCTCTACAAATCACAGCCCGACCTGGTTCTCGAAGAAGCCGACGCGCTGATCGACCAACTGCTGCACACCGGCTGGGTCAGCCTGCGTGAAACGCTGTTGCGCGGTGTCTGGTTCTGGCAATCCTTGCAGTGGCGGGACCTGCCGGCCCTGCAGCAGCAACTGGGCCTGCCCACTGCGCAAAGCCAAGCGAGCGAACAAAGCGACTGGCAGGACGACATGGAAGCATGGCTTCAAGCGCTGCCGGAACACCATGCCTTGCGTCCCGGCGTGCTCGACGCCCTGGCCGACCTGAGCGCCAGCCGCGTCCCCCTTCGCCGCAAGCAGGAACGAGGCGCCTTGCTGCGATCGGCCTGCGCCTGGTTTGACGAGAACCAGTCCGGTCATCGCCGTGACTTTGCCCTGTGGGCCCGCGATGACACCAAATCCATCACCGAGACGGAATGGGAGTGGCTGGACCACCACCTGGGCCTGGCCGAGTTGGGTATCCAGACCTTCACCCCGATGCTCTGGGTCTCAGGTCCGCTGCGGTTGCAGTGGGGGCCTCAGACGCTGGATCTCGGTCTGCTGGATCACCAGGCCATCCCCATCCATCAACTGCTCACCACGACCGCCATTCAGAGCGATTCGCGCCCCGTTTATTGGCTCATCGAGAACCGCACGAGCTTTGAGCGGCAAGCCCGTCTGAACCGCGACAAAGTGGTCATCTGGATGCCAGGGCGCCCCACGCTCACTTGGCTGCAAGCCATGCACCACCTGCTCGACCTTGCGCCGGGCGAGGGCCTGCTCAGTGCGGACCTTGACCCGTCCGGCCTCGCCATCGTGATGACCGCGTGGCAGCCCTGGCGCGAACGGCAACTCCCCTGGCAAATGCACGAGATGAGTGTGTCCCACCTGCAGGTGGCGCGACAGTGGCCGCTGGGCCCCCATGACCTGCAGTTGATCCACCAACACCTCGCGTCACCTGACACGCCTGCAGACGTCCGGGCGCTGGCTCAGGCCATGCTGGAGACGGGCCGCAAAGCCGAACAAGAGGGCTGGATTTGAGCGATCGCGCCGTTGGCGGCTTGGCCTCGTCAGGCTGATGGGGGCGACAGCTGCTCGGCCCCTCGAGTCGGCATCAGGCTCATCGCCCGCTCGGCCAGCGCCGTGATCGTCAAGCTGGGGTTCACACCCAGGTTGGCAGGCACCGCCGAGCCATCGACCACATACAGTCCCGGATAGCCAAACACCTCGTGGCGATGGTCGATCACGCCCCGCGCCGGGCTGTCAGCGACCACGGCTCCCCCCAGGATGTGGGCCGTCACTGCCTTGTTGCCCACGCTCTCCAACAAGGGGCAGATCGCCTCCCCACCGGTGACCTGCGCCAGGTGCTGCGCCGCCTTCAAGGCCTGCGGAATGAAGGCCAGGGACGATGCCCCCGCTTCCCGCCGCGTCGTCAGGCGCGTGCGCCAAGGCATCATGGGGTGCCGCGTGCGCACCAGCGCCAGTTGCGTGTCCACGTTCTGCATCACCGTCAGCATCACGGCCCGCGCGGGCCAGTCGCGCGCCGCCCAGTTGCGCCAGACCCGCCCGGGCTGCCGCAACATGGCCCCCAGCGTCTGCCAGCGCCGCGCCGCCGGACTGGCTGCGTCCACCAAGGGCCCACAGGTCCAGCGCATGTAGGCAAAGCTCGCCGGAAAGCGGTTCTGCGTGATGTGCGTGTGCGCATCCGGATAGAAGTGCGAGGTAATCGCCGCCCCATCGGCATTGGCCACCTGCCCCTCGGGCAAGAGCACGCCCACGATCGACTCGCTGTTGGTGCGCACCCGCTGTCCCAGCGCGGACGAGAGCTTCGGCAGAGACTTCGACACATCCCGGCAATGTGTCAGCAAGTCCACCGTCCCGACCACGCCCGCCGCGATGATCACCTTGCGGGCCACATAGGCCGGTCGAGCCGCCTTCTCGCGACCAACCCGCACCATCACCCGATAGCGCCCATCGGCCAGCGGCACGATGTCGGTCACCGTCGTTTCGGGCACGACGCGCGCACCCTTCTTCTCCGCCAGATACAGGTAGTTCAGGTCCAGACTGTTCTTGCTGCCATGCTGACAGGCCGACAGGCACTCGCCACATTGGCGGCAACCGGTCCGCGCCGGCCCCTCACCGCAAAAGAAGGGGTCCACGCCTTCGCCCTGCTGCCCAAAGTAAATCGCCTGCGACGCAATGCCGTCAAAGCTGGCGCCGGCGCCCATGGCCCGGGCAGTGTCAAGCAACCAGCGATCTTGCCGACCGCGCGCCGGATTCGCGGCCGCACCGAGCATCCGCTCCGCGCGCGCGTAATGCGGTGCCAACGCCGCCTGCCAGTCGGCCTCGGCCCGCGGCCAATCGGGGGAGGCAAACGTGGCCCCCCTCGGTCGCAACAGCACCCCGGCAAACACCTGACTGCCACCGCCCACCGCCACACCGCCCACGACCGCCACGTCCGGAAAAATCCACTGACGGAAGTAGCCCCGCAAGCCCAGTGCGGGCTCCCAGATCAGGCGACGCACACTGCGCCCGCCCGCCTCGATGTCGGCGCGCCGCAGGCGCCGCCCCTGCTCCAACACCACCACCGAATGGCCCTTCTCGGCCATGCGCAAGGCACTCACGGCCCCGCCAAATCCGGAGCCAACCACCAGGCAGTCGACCTCCTGCATCTCAGGCACGCTCCATCGGCGTCAGCAAGAAGGGGAAATGCAGGCGCCGCAGCAACGGCAGCTCCAGGTGCATCATGCCCAGCCAGCCCCCGTCGCCCAAGGGGCGCAGCTCATCGACCGCCCAGCGCCACGGCACACCCGCCTCGCGGGGGTACTGCAGGCGCACGACCACGCGCCCGTCGATCGTTGACGGTGCCAGCAAGGACTGCATCGGCAGGGACGCACGGGGCGCCCCCCCACGCCTGTCGCGCACCAGGTTCACCGCCTGCCCCTGCGCAAAACGCTTGCCGCACCAACCGGCCAGGGCCGTCAAGGCCAGCGACGGTCCGGCACTCCACCTCAGCCAGGCCGGCCCGACAAACTCGGCACCGAAGTCCACGTTGCTTGGCACAGCCTGCGGCGACGGCAACGCCCCGAACACTGCCGCGTACCGCCACCACCCCAACCGGCACACCTGTGCCGACGCGCTGCTCGCTGTCCCTGCTGCCATGCTGGCTCCCATCCCGATTCCTGCGTGAAACCAGCATAGGTGCGCGTCGGCCATTGGCCAAGGTCGCTTGCCCCGAATGGATAACCCTGGTCAGCCCCTTGCCGTGGCGCGCGTACAGGGGAAGAACATGCCGCCGAGGCGTGTCGCGGCCCCCGGGCCGAGGCCATGGAAGCCCAAACGCAAAAAAGCCCGCAGGGATGAGCTGCGGGCTTCGGTGTACAGACAGGCTCAAGCGCCTGTCGGACACAAGATCACTTCTTGCGCAGGCGGCGGATGGCAGCCAACTGAGCCACCAGTTCGGCCAGTTCGCTTTGCGCGCGGGCCAAGTCCAGTTCGCCCTTGGCGTTCTGCACGGCTTCCTCGGCCAAACGCTTGGCTTCGGAGGCCTTGGCCTCGTCCAGGTCGTGACCGCGGATGGCGGTATCAGCCAGCACGGTCACGCAGTGAGGCTGCACTTCCAGAATGCCGCCAGCCACGAAGACGAACTCTTCTTCGTTGTTGTCAGCGCGCTGGATGCGCACGGCGCCCGGCTTGATGCGGGTGATCAGCGGGGTGTGACGCGGCAGGATGCCAAGCTCACCCACCTCACCCGGCAGGGACACCAGCGTGGCTTCGCCCGAGAAGATCGACTCTTCGGCGGAGACCACATCAACGTGAATGGTGGACATATCGAGCTTTCAAAAGAGGTTCAACGATTTGCACCGTCCGTAGACAGCTTTCACACAATCTCAAACGGTGCAAGAAGCAAGCAATCGGGTGTGGATCAAGGCGCCGCGCACAGCCGTACGTTCAGTACGGCGAGCACGGCAACGCCGAGCCACGCCCGAGTGCACCGCTTATTGCATCGTCTTGGCCTTTTCGAAGGCTTCGTCGATCGTGCCGACCATGTAGAAGGCCTGCTCGGGCAGTGCATCGCACTCGCCGTTCACGATCATCTTGAAGCCACGGATGGTTTCCTTCAGAGGCACATACTTGCCAGGTGCGCCAGTGAACACTTCGGCGACGTGGAAAGGCTGCGACAGGAAACGCTGGATCTTACGGGCGCGGGCCACCAGCAGCTTGTCTTCCGGAGCCAGTTCGTCCATGCCCAGAATGGCGATGATGTCGCGCAGTTCCTTGTAGCGCTGCAGCGTGTTTTGCACGGCGCGGGCCACTTGGTAGTGCTCTTCACCGACCACGTGCGGGTCCAGCTGACGCGAGGTCGAGTCCAGCGGGTCCACGGCGGGGTAGATACCCAGCGAAGCGATGTCACGCGACAGCACCACGGTGGAGTCCAAGTGGGCGAAGGTCGTGGCAGGCGACGGGTCGGTCAAGTCGTCCGCAGGGACGTACACGGCCTGGATCGAGGTGATCGAGCCGACCTTGGTCGAGGTGATGCGCTCTTGCAGGCGGCCCATTTCTTCGGCCAGGGTGGGCTGGTAACCCACGGCGGAAGGCATACGGCCCAGCAGCGCGGACACTTCGGTACCGGCCAGGGTGTAACGGTAGATGTTGTCCACGAAGAACAGCACGTCACGGCCTTCGTCACGGAAGGCTTCGGCCATCGTCAGACCGGTCAGGGCCACGCGCAGACGGTTGCCCGGCGGCTCGTTCATCTGACCGTACACCATGGCGACCTTGGATTCGGCCAGGTTGTCCTGCTTCACCACGCCGGCGTCCGACATTTCGTGATAGAAGTCGTTGCCTTCGCGGGTACGCTCACCCACACCAGCGAACACCGACAGACCCGAGTGAGCCTTGGCGATGTTGTTGATGAGTTCCATCATGTTCACGGTCTTGCCCACACCGGCGCCACCGAACAGACCCACCTTACCGCCCTTGGCGAACGGGCAGACCAAGTCGATCACCTTGATGCCGGTTTCCAGCAGCTCGGTCGAGGGCGACAGTTCGTCGTAAGCGGGAGCCTTGCGGTGGATCGGGGCCGTTTGAGCCTGCGACACTTCACCACGTTCGTCGATGGGGTTGCCCAGCACGTCCATGATGCGGCCCAGGGTAGCCGGGCCCACGGGCACGGTGATCTGAGCGTTGGTGTTGAACACCTGCATGCCGCGGCGCAGGCCGTCGGACGAACCCAGCGCGATGGTACGGACAATGCCGTCGCCCAACTGCTGTTGCACTTCGAGGGTCAGCGCAGAGCCTTCCATCTTCAGAGCGTCGTACACCTTGGGCATCTGGTTACGCGGGAACTCCACGTCCACCACGGCGCCGATGCACTGAACGATCTTGCCCACTGTTTGCGTGTCAGCCATTTTTCGTTCCTTCAATCAATTCAAAATCTTCGGATCAGACCGCAGCCGCACCGGCGACGATCTCGGACAGCTCGGTCGTGATCGCGGCCTGGCGGGTCTTGTTGTAGACCAGCTTCAGTTCCTTGATCACATTGCCAGCGTTGTCGGTCGCGGCCTTCATGGCCACCATGCGAGCCGACTGCTCCGAAGCCATGTTCTCTGCCACAGCCTGGTAAACCAGCGCTTCAACGTAACGGGTCATCAACTCGTCGATCACCAGCTTGGCGTCCGGCTCATAGATGTATTCCCATGCATGAGTCGTTTCGCCTGCGAACTCGTCGGCCGCCAGAGGCAGCAGTTGCTGGACCTGGGGCTCCTGCTTCATCGTGTTGATGAAGCGGGTGTAGCACAGGTAGACAGCGCTGAGTTCACCAGCGGTGTAAGCGTCGAGCAGCACCTTGACCGGGCCAATCAGCTTTTCCAAGTGCGGGGTGTCGCCCATGCCGACGACTTGCGCGACGACATTGGCACCGATGCGGTTGAAAAAGCCAGTGGCCTTGTTGCCGATGGCGACCACGTCGGCCTTGACGCCTTGACCGTCCAGCTCACGGAGCTTGTTGGTCACGGCACGCAGCACGTTCGTGTTCAAACCACCGCACAGACCCTTGTCCGTGCTCACCACGATGAAGCCCACCTTCTTGCCGCCTTGACCAGGCAGCATGAAGGGGTGGACGTACTCGGGGTTGGCCTTGGCCAAGTTCGCCGTGATGTTGCGCACCTTTTCAGCGTAGGGGCGAGCCGCAAGCATGCGATCTTGCGCCTTGCGCATCTTCGAAGCCGCGACCATTTCCATGGCCTTGGTGATCTTCTTGGTGTTCTCGACGCTCTTGATCTTGTTGCGAATTTCCTTGCCTACGGCCATGGTGCGCTCCTTTAGGCGAAGGTCTTCTTGAACGCGACGATGGCCGATTGCAGTTCGGCTTCGGCGTCCTTGTCCAGAGCCTTCTTCTCTTCGATCTTGGCCAGCAGCGCAGCGTGGCTGGTCTTCAGGAACTGGTGCAGACCGGCTTCGAAGGCCAGAACCTTCTTGACGTCCACGTCATCCATGAAGCCCTTGTTCACGGCGAACAGGGTGGCACCCATCAGAGAGATGGACAGCGGCTGGTACTGAGCCTGCTTCAGCAGTTCGGTCACGCGGGCACCGCGGTCCAGCTGCTTGCGGGTGGCTGCGTCCAGATCGGAAGCGAACTGCGCGAAGGCAGCCAGTTCACGGTACTGGGCCAGGTCGGTACGGATACCGCCGGACAGGCTCTTGATGACCTTGGTCTGAGCAGCACCACCGACGCGCGACACCGAGATACCAGCGTTGATGG
>JAJUGJ010000034.1 GCA_029268225.1 Burkholderiales bacterium
ATCGAATCGGGGAACGTCCCGCCACCCACGAAGAGGCCGCAGCATCGATGCGAATGTCGCTGCGCTGGGCGCGCCGCTCGCGAGCCAGCTTCGATGCCCTCGAGAACCCCAATGCCCTGTTCGGCATCGTGCAAGGCGGCATGTTCGAGCACCTGCGCGAAGAGTCGCTGGCGGCGCTGGCCGACATGAACCTGCCGGGCTATGCCATTGGCGGCGTCAGCGTGGGCGAGCCCAAGGACGAGATGCTGCGCGTGATGAACCACATCAGCCCCAAGCTCCCGACGAACAAGCCGCGCTACCTGATGGGCGTGGGCACGCCCGAGGACCTGGTGGCCGGCGTCGCCACCGGGGTCGACATGTTCGACTGCGTGATGCCGACCCGCAATGCCCGCAACGGTCACCTCTTCACCCGCTTTGGCGACCTGCGCCTGCGCAACAGCCGCAACAAGGCCGACGAGCGCCCGGTGGACGAAACCTGCAGCTGCTACACCTGTCAAAACTTCAGCCGCGCCTACCTGCATCACCTCGACCGCTGCGGTGAGATGCTGGGCCCGATGCTGACCACCATCCACAACCTGCACTACTACCTGAATCTGATGCAGGAAGTGCGCGACGCGCTGGATGCTGGCCGCTTTGCCGCCTTCCAGCAGCAGTTCGCCGCCGACCGCGCTCGCGGCGTCTGAGCCACGCGCCACAGCAGGGATGAGCCGCCCGGGTTCAGCCGCGTGGCCGGCTCACCCGAACGGCATCACCAGAACTGCCAGTTCCCGAACACCACCACCCAGGCACCCAGCACCCCATTGGTCACGGCATGCGCCAGAATGGGTGCCCACAGGGTGCGGGTGTAACGGTACAGCCCTGCATAGATCAAGCCCGCCACCAGAGCCGCCAGCCACTGGTTGTGCGCGAGCATGAACACCAGCGACGACAACAGCATGGCCCGCCACGTCACCGCGCGCGGATCCATCGACTCGAAGTCCGGCTTGTCGACCCAGCGCATCAGGTAGGAGCGCCAGAACAGTTCCTCCATCACGGGCACCAGCATGGCCGCGCCCACCCAGCGCACAATCACCAGGCCCCACAACAACTCGCCGTTGTCGTCCACCGGACGGAAGCTGGCGCTGGGCTCACCCAGCAGCATCCAGGGCTCCGTGAGCCACACCCACAACATGAAGACGCCCACGCCCACGCCGACCGACAGCAAGGCGTGCCAGAGCGACAAGCCGGAACCCCGACCCAGCTCGCCGTAGCGCCGCCAGAAGTACACCAGGCTGCCCCCCACCACCAACACCGACACGCCGTAGAGCCAGCGCGGGTCGAGCCAACTGCCCTCCGCGGTCGGCCAGTTCGCCCGCAAGGCCAGCAGGGCCATGAACAGGGCAAATGGGATGACGCGCGCCCAGGCCGCGGGTGAGAGCAAGGATTTCATCAAGTCCACAGGAGCAATCGGAGTGCCGGGATTCTGCCACCCCCACCCTGACCTCGTTCAAGGACTGGGCTCATCCAGCAGGGCTTGCACCCGCACTTGGAGGGCTTCGGGCGTGACCGTCTCCGGTGACAAGGGCTCGCCCACCACCAGGCCGATGCGGTTGAACAGCCCCCGGCGCAAAGGACGTGCCATCGCGGCCCCATCGATGCGCGAGAAGCTTGACCCCCAGAGGTTATGCAAAGCCGCCGGGATCACCGGCACCGGGTCCGAGGCCAGGATCTTCATGATGCCGGCCTTGAAGGGCTGCATGCGCCCATCCTTGGTGATGGCGCCCTCCGGGAACAGGCACAGCAGATCGCCATTGCGCAGGACCTCGCGGGCGCGATCGAACGCCTGCTCATAGGCCTGCGGGTCTTCCTTCTGCGGTGCGATCGGGATGGCTTTGACGGCGCGGAAGAACCAGCCGATGCCCGGCGTCTTGAAAATGCGGTGGTCCATCAGGAAGACCATCGGACGGGGACTGCACACGCCCAGGATCACCGCATCGATGAAGCTGACGTGGTTGCACACCAGGATGGCGGCGCCGTCGGTGGGCAGATGCTCGTCGCCGCGCACCTTGAGGCGGTACACGACCCGCGTCACCACCAGCATCACCAGGCGCACGATGTACTCGGGCATCAGCCAGAACACATAGCCCACCACGAGGATGTTGAGCAGCGCCGTCGCCCCGAACACCTGCGGGATGCTCAAGCCAGCACCCAGCATCGCCCCGGCCATCAGGCTGCTCACGATCATGAACAGCGCGTTGAGGATGTTGTTCGCGGCAATGATGCGCGCGCGGTGGCTGGGCTGGGCGCGCAGCTGGATCAGCGCATACATCGGCACGCTGTAAAGGCCGGCACTGAAGGCCAGCAGGGCCAGGTCGGCCATGACCCGCCAGTGCGCGGGCTGGGCCACAAACTCGCCCACCGTCAGCAAGACACCTGCAGCAGGGGGGGCCACCGCCTGTGACGCCAGGTACAGATCGAACGCAAAGACCGTCATGCCCAACGCGCCGATGGGCACCAGACCAATCTCGACATGGCGGTGCGAGAAGGTTTCGCACAGCAGCGAACCCACCGCGATGCCGACCGAGAACACCACCAGCAGCAACGATGCCACCTGTTCATTGCCGCCCAGCACATCCCGCGCGAACGAGGGGAACTGCGCCAGAAACACCGCGCCGAAGAACCACATCCACGAGATGCCCAGCAGCGAGCGGAACACGCTGGGGTACTGACGTGCCAGTTGCAGATTGCGCCAGGTCTCGCTGAAGGGATTCCAGTTCAGCTTCAAGCCCGAATCGGATGCGGGCGAGACCGGAATGCGCGCCGAGGTCAGCCAGCCCAGCACGGCCACGCCCAGACAGGCCACCGCGACCCAGTGCGCCCCGGTCTGGGGGATGCTCATCAACAGGCCGCCCCCCACATTGCCCAGCAAAATGGCGACAAACGTGCCCATCTCGACCAGGCCATTGCCCCCCGTGAGTTCGCGCTCGCTGAGGTGCTGTGGCAGATAGGCGTACTTCACCGGCCCGAAAAAGGTCGAGTGCAGGCCCATCAGCAGCACACAGGCCAGCAGCAGCGGCACCAGCTGGAACCAGAAGCCCAGGCTGCCCAGCGCCATGATGCCGATCTCCAGCAATTTGACCGCCCGCATGATGCGCGCCTTGTCATACTTGTCGGCCCACTGCCCGGCCGTGGCCGACAACAGCACGAAAGGCAGGATGAACAGGGCACCGATGACCAGGCCGGCCATCTGCGGCGGCAACCAGCTGACCTGCAACTGGTAGGTCACGAGCACCGTCAGCGCAAACTTGAAGAGGTTGTCGTTGGCCGCCCCCAGAAACTGGGTGAAAAAGAAGGGCGCGAACCGCCCCTGCTTCAGCAGGGCAAACTGTCCCTCGTGGGCCGTTGGCACGTCCTTCACCATGTCCATCCTCTGTGTTCGTTTCGCGCACTGTAAAGGCAAGCGTCATGTCCCCTGAACTCACCCTGCGCCTCTTCCTGGCCCTGTGGCCGGATGACGACACCCGTGCTGCTTTGCTGGCCTGGCAGCAGGCGCAGACCTGGCCCGCCTCGGCACGCCTCACCCGACCTGACGATCTGCACCTGACGCTGCATTTCATGGGGGCCGTGCCCCAGTCTGCGCTGGCCGGGCTCAAGCAAGCCTTGCCCACGCCAGAGGCGACGGTGAACCTGAGCCTGGACCGCCTCGACGTGTGGCCCAACGACGTGGCGGTGCTTTGCTCGACGGTCACACCGCCTGCCCTGCTGGCCTTGCATCGACAACTGGCCGATGCGCTGAGGCAGTGTGATCTGCCGGTCGAGTCACGGCCTTATCAGCCGCATGTCACGTTGGCGCGTCGGGCAAGGGGACTGCAGCCGCACGCCTTGCCAGCACTGCACTGGACCACGCGCCACTACGCCCTGGTTCACTCCTCACGGGGCTACCACCCGCTGCAGCACTACGGCTGACCGGTGCGCTCACACTACGGCTGCAGGCGCGACAGCACGGCCTCGGTGTCTTCACCCAAGGTGGGCGCCCGGCGCGTGATGGCGCCCGGTGTGCGCGACAGCTTGGGCACGATGCCCGGCACCTGCACCGTGAGTCCATCGGGTGTGGTCACCGGCACGATCATCTCGCGCGCCTGGTAATGGGGATCGGCTGCGATGTCGGCCGCCGTGTAGATGCGCCCCACCGGCACGCTGGCGGCGTTGAGCACCTCCAGCACCTGCGCCACCTGACGCGTGCCCGTCCATGCGCCAATGGCGGCATCGATCTCGGTCACGCGCGCCACCCGACCTGGGTTGCTGGCCAGTTGCGGATCGGTGGCCAGGTCATCACGTCCGATGGCGATCATCAGTCGCTTGAAGATCGAGTCTCCGTTGCCACCGATCACCACCATGCCGTCGGCACAAGGATAGGCATTGCTGGGCGCAATGCCGGGCAGCGCCGAACCGGCAGGTTGACGCACAGCCCCGAAGGCGCTGTACTCGGGCAGCAGGCTTTCCATGCAGTTGAACACCGACTCGTACAAAGCGATGTCCACCACCTGACCCAGGCCCTTGGGCGCATCACGGCTGACGCTGCGCTGGCGGGCCTGCAAGGCCAGCAAGACACCGATGACGCCATGCAAGGCGGCCAGCGTATCGCCCAGGCTCACCCCCGCACGGACAGGCGGGCGACCGGGCTCTCCATTGAGATAACGCATGCCGCCCATGGCCTCGGCCACCACGGCAAAGCCAGGACGGTCGCGGTAAGGACCCGTTTGCCCATAACCGCTGACACGCAACATGATCAGCCCCGGATTGCTGCGGCTGAGCACCTCGTAGCCCATACCCCACTTCTCCAGCGTGCCAGGTTTGAAGTTCTCGATGAGCACGTCGGCCTCGTCAATGAGGCGGCGCACCGTGTCTCGGCCAGCCTCGGTACGCAGGTCCAGCACCACGCTTTGCTTGTTGCGACTTTGCACCTGCCACCACACGCTGGTGCCGTTGTGCAGCATGCGCCACTGTCGCAGCGGATCGCCTCCAGCCCCGCCCTCTGCAGCAGGTGGCTCCACCTTGATGACCTCGGCACCAAAGTCGGCCAGGGTCTTGCCGGCAAATGGACCCGCAATCAACTGGCCCAGTTCAATGACCTTCAGTCCAGCCAAGGCCTGAGGCGGAATCTGAGGGGTGGCCTCAGTCGACATGGAGGGGGAAACAGGCGTGCTCATGGCGACGATGTTAAACCCATGCCCCTACCAGCCAGATACAACAAGGGCCCCACGCAGGGGCCCCATCATCACAAGACATCACTCAAGGCTTCGACTTGAGCTCAACCGCAGCCGTCGGCACCGGCGCTTGCACTGGCGCAGGATCCGTCACGAAACCAATCTTGCTCAACCCAGCCTTGGAAGCATCGGCCAGGGTCTCGGCTACCGCACCGTACGGTACCGTCTTGTCGGCGCGCAGATGGATCTCAGGCTGTGTCTCCTTCTGCCCCTCGGTCACGAACCGGGCGGCAGCCTCTTCACGGCTGAGTGCTGCGCCATTCCAGTAACGCACGCCGTTGGCATCGATCGACAAGTCGATCTTCTCGGCCTTGGCGGACATCACCTGCGCGCTGGCCTTGGGCAGGTCCAGCTTCACCGAATGGCTCAACAGCGGCGCGGTCACGATGAAGATCACCAGCAACACCAACATCACGTCGATGAGCGGCACCATGTTGATCTCGGACACGGGCGCGCTGTTGCTCTTGCTGTCAAAACTGGCAAAGGCCATGGCTCAATCCTTTGAAAGCAGCATCAGGCGGCGTGGCCGGACTTGACCACCCGCACGGGAGCAGCCTGAGCGGTCGACGAGTCGCCCTCCACACTGGTCTTCAAGGTCTGACCTGTCGACAGGAACGTGAACAGCTCGAAGGCAAACGCGTCCAGACGTGCGCCCCAGACGCGGTTGCTGCGGGTCAACCAGTTGTAAGCCATCACGGCCGGGATGGCGACCGCCAGCCCCACGCCGGTCATGATCAGGGCCTCACCGACCGGACCGGCCACCTTGTCGAGCGTGCCAGCACCGGTGGCGCCGATGGCCAACAAAGCGTGGTACACCCCCCACACCGTACCGAACAGCCCCACAAAGGGAGCGGTGGCACCGATGGTGGCCAACACGCTCAAGCCACTCTCCATGCGCATGGTTTCCTCATCGAGCACCTTCTTGATGGTGCGGGTCAGAAAGTCCTGTGCGCTGCCGGCCTCTTCCAGCTTGGCCGCGCCGTAACGGGCATGGTGCGCCTGGGCATGCATGGCGTGCGCCGTCAGGTGGGCGAAGGGCTCATTGACGCCGTGGGTGGCAATCTCGTTCTGCACGGCCTCCAGCGAGGTCGCGTTCCAGAAGAAATTCAAAAAGGCCTGGCTGCGACGCTGGCGCCGGAACAAGCCGACCCCCTTGATGACAATCAGCGCCCAAGAAATCAGCGACATCACCACCAGGATGACAAACAGCCCCTGGCCGACCAGGTCGGTCTGGGCAATGAAGTGCGTGAAACCCAGCTCGGGTGCCGATGCAACAGGCACAGCAGCAGGCACGGCAGCAGCGATATCGGTCATGGTCAGTCTTCCAGATTGAATGTCAGGGGGGCTGTCACCCACACCTTGCGGGCTTGCCCGTCCTCCAGGTGCGGCTGAAAGCGCGCTTTCTTCATGGCCTGCACCGCTTGCTGGTCCAGGCGCGGGTAACCCGATGAGCGGGCGACCTCGATTTCTTGGGGGCGTCCCTGCTCGTCCACCAGCACCTTCAGGCGCACCACGCCCTCCTCACCCAATTCACGGGAGACGCGGGGATAGCTCAGCATGGGCTCGAGCAGGTAGCGAACAGCCGACGAAGGCAGCACCTTGGGCTGTGTGGACGCGCGGCCAACCTGCCCAGCTGGCGCGGCCGTCACCGCCCCGGCCGGCGCAGCCAGCGCGGCAGGGGCAGCCTGGGGCGCTGGTGCTGCCTCGGCAGGCGCCTGAGGCGCAGGCTGCACAGGCGGAGCCACAGGCACCTGCATGTCTTGCGGTGTGGCCGGACGGGGCGCTGCCACCAAGGGCGGCGCCGGGCGCGGCAACGGAGGCGTGGGGCGGGGCTGTACCACCGGCACCGGGGTCGGTGCTTCCAGCTGCGTCACCGCTGGACGAACGGCCTGAGTCTGCGGCGCATCGGCAATGAGCGTCACGGTGATGGGGGCAGATTCGGCCATCAGGACCGGTTCGGGCGCCAGCTGCCAGAACACCAGCGCAGCACTGGCGTGCACCACCAGGACGGAGGCGGCCAGACCGACACGCTGCAGGCGTGTGAGCTCGACTGGCGGCCGCAGCAGCTGGGGCGAAAGCGGGAGCGCGAACGAATTCATGGGCCGTAGCTTAACACATCAGTTGCAATTGCGAATCACTCGCATCTGATTGCGTGGGGCCATTCACAACCAATTACCTTTGCCCCCTCTTCGGGTGATCGCTTGCTGGCGGTGCCCATGGAATGATGCCTGACGCGCGCCGCGCGGGCCCTGCGCCCAGGCAGCCGCACTACAAACAGGGATCTCATGGAAATGGAAGTCTTGCTGACGCCGCTGGCCGCGCACGCGCCTTGCGGCGACGATCTGTCGTTCTCTTCAGAGTTTGACACCATCAATGAAATGCGGCGCGCGGACGACGCCACACTCAACCAAGGTGAATGGGTCACCAGCCTGAAAGTGGCAGACTGGCCGGGCGTGGCAAGGACCTGCGAAGCATTGCTGGGCACCCGAACCAAAGACCTGCGTCTGGCCATGTGGCTAACCGAGGCCTGGGCCCTCACGCAGGGCTACGCCGGTCTGGCGCGTGGCTTGCGCGTGTGCAACGCTTTGTGCGAGCGCTACTGGGAGCCTCTGCATCCTGTGGCCGACGACGGCGATCACGAGCAGCGCATCGGCAACATGCGCTGGCTGCTGCAACGCGTGGTCAGCCTGGCCACCTCACTGCCGATCACGCAGTCTCGCAAAGGTGCGGTCTACAGCCTGCACGACCTCACCCTGGCTCGCCAGCACGCGGCACTGCTGGAGCGCGAACCCGACGAAGCCGCCCGCACCGGCAGTGACCGAATCACGCCAGAGCAGTTCCAGCGTGCGCTGCGCGACACCCCGATTGACACGCTTCAGAGCACCCTGGCCGCCGCCCGCGAGTGCGAGCAGGCCTTGCTCGCCTGGCAAGTGGTGGTCGACGGACACCTGGGTGACAACGGGCCGAGCTTTGTCGCCGCCAAGGAGGCTCTCTCACAGGCGGTGCATGACATCGAGCGGCAGGCCCGGGAAGTGGGCGCACTTCACGGTGAGGTGAACGAGGCCAGTGCACCAACGCCCCCTGCTCCGGAAGCAGTCAGCCCGGGACACGCGGGACCGCCCCCCCTCGCTGTCGGTGGCCCCCTGCAAACACGCGCGCAGGCCTTGCAGCAATTGCGTGACGTGGCCGGTTTCTTTCGACGCACCGAACCACACAGCCCGGTGGCTTACCTGGCCGAGAAAGCCGTCAAATGGGGCGAGATGCCCTTGCACGAGTGGCTCAGCCAGGTCATCAAGGATCAAGGTGCCATGTCGCACCTCGAAGAGTTGCTGGGGCTGGACAAGCCCACTGGCGACCACGGCTGATCTCACCCATCTGGGCTTGCGTGCAGCGATGCACGGAGGCCAGGGCGGCCCAGCGGGTCAACACCGCGCCATCAACTGCCCACGCGGAACTCGATGCGGCGATTGCGCGCACGCCCCTCATCGGTGGCGTTGCTCGCCACCGGCTGATCCGGACCCAGACCGGACGTGCTCAAGCTGTCGGCACGCAGTCCCTTGCTGACAAGGTAGCTCTTGACGGCCTGGGCTCGAGCGAGGGACAAGCTGACGTTCGAGGCATGGCTCCCCTGCGCATCGGTGTGCCCGATGACCTCGAAACGGCGCCCCTGCAAACGCGCCATCGCCGCCGCCATCTCATCGAGGATCAGCAAACCCGCGGGCCGCAGCACCGCACTGCCGGGCTCGAACTCCACGATGCGATTGGCCAGCGCCTGGTCCACCACCGCCTGCTCCTGTGCCGCCACGCGCAGGCCGTTGCGCACGGTGTAGGTCGGATTGAGCGACTGTGCCATCTCGCTGGCCAGTTGCTGGCGCACGGCCTCATTGCCCACCTCCCCCTTGAGGTCCACCGTCTGCCCCTGGATGCTGAGCTGGCCGTGGCTGACCTGCTTGAGCGCTGGCGACAGCAGCTTTTGCACATGCTGTGACCACTGCGGCGGCGCAACCACCGAGCCGAGCGACAGCTGGTCCACCACACGCTCCGCCCCGTAGAGTTCACGCAAACGCGAGATCACCGCCACCCGTGTGGCCTCATCTGGCACCGTGCCAGCCACCACCACCTGCCCCGGCCCCTGTATCTGTGCCCCGGCAGTGGCTTGCGCCCCCACCCAGGCCGCACACAGCCCCAGCCCGACGAGCACACCCAGGCGCACCCCATGCATCCATTTCACCGCTTGCATCACATCAGACTCCGAGAAACACTTCCTGATAGGTGGCCAAAGCCTGCGACAAGGACAGACCGGGATCACGCAGGTAGTTCGACAGCTTGCGCAAACCGTAATCCGTCTGCACCTCGTCCTCCACCCATTCGGCCTGGTTGACACTGACCGCCTCCTGGGCCAACGTGTAGGGGTCAATCAGGGTGCTCAGCGTGGCCGCCGAGGCGCCCTGGAAGCCAATCACAAGATGGGTGAGCCCCTCATGGCTCACCAGGTAGAGCCCCAACTCCACATCGTGACGGCGAAAGAAGCCCAGCACCAGAGACAGCCAGAATGCCGCCACCGATCCGCGCAAGCTCGCGTCGTGGACCAGGGGCAGGCACAGTGCCTTGCTCAAGCGCCCGGCCCCCTGACTCATCACCGGCTGCAAAAGCAAGCCCAACGCCAGCGTAGCCTGACGCACGCACACCTTGGCGCCACTGGCCGCGAGCATCTGCTCCAGACTGGCCACCGTGTGGGTGTCCAGAAACTCCTGCAAGACACCGCGTGCCACCGCCTCGGGTAGGTCATGCGACACGGGGGCCTGCAGACTCGCTTGAGCGTGGGACAGATCGGTGGCGGCATGCGCCACGCCGGATACCTGATCCAGACGCCCCCAAACCCGAGCCAGGGCCACAGGGGCGACATCCGGAAAGGTCCGTGGCGTGGCCACGTCGAACGAACAGGCGGTGATGAAAGGAAAGCGCCGCCCCGAGGTGTCCTGACTGGCGCGCCAGTGGCCAGCCAGTCCCACGCGACTGGCGGTACCCAAAATGGCGAACTGCACAGGCGGGGCCGCGTCATAGCGCAGCTTCCAGCGCGGATCGGTGGCCAGACGCTCCATCGTCTGAGATTGCCAACGGTCCAGATGCTCGATCAAGGCACCATGATGGCTGCTGCGCACGAAGTCGCCACGCGAGGGCAGCTTGCCGAAATACAGCAGCTCATGGTTGACAGGGGCCGACGCGCTCACAGGGTGCCCTCCGCCGCCACCGGTTCGACCGGGCCGGCAATGATGGCAGGCAAGCTGCCCAACCCTGCCGCAGAAGCGCCTCCTGTACCAGCAGCCTGGGCCACCGGTTGAGCGGTGGGCGCATCGGCATTCGAAATGATGCGCAGCTGCACCGCCACGGCCGTATCGGACTTCGCCCAGCGCAGCTCGAACACCCCATCGTCCACGCGCTTGCGCTGCGCGGAATTGATCATCTTCTCCAGCCCAAAGCGCCCCGGCTCCTGAAAGAAGGTCACGGGAGTGCCGTCATAGGTGACCCCTGAGATCTTCACCCCCGGCGTGCCCGGACCGGGCCAGACAAAATGGGTCCAGCTCGCCTTGCCATTGCGATAGCGCAGTGCCTGACCATCGACCTCGATGGTGTACTCGGTCAGTCCAGGCACGGCCTGTGGCAGCATCTGGAACACCGTTTGCACCTCGGCCGCGCCACCGCCCGCTGACGCCCCCGCCGATGCAGCAGACTGCCCGCCCAGCGGCGCCATCCAGGCACCGACACCGCTCACAAACTCGGGCCTCAGGCGCACCCCCATGTCAGCCCAGGTGCGTGGCGTGATGCTGTCACCGCGCTTGAGCACGAGCGCACCCAGAGACTGCTCGACGAACTTGCTCACAGCCCCTTCTGCCCCGAAGACCTTGGCCACCTCCACCGGACTGGCCTCCATGCGCGCCTGTCGATCAAACGGATATTTGTTGGCCAGGGTGCGCTGATAGGGCTCGAACACCTGTGCCATCCACACGCGGTTGAGCTCGGCTTCCGCCGGCTTGACGATCACGCCATAAGCCTGCATTAAGGGGCGCACCAGGATCGGTCGCAGGGCATTGCGTGCGGGCTCGCTGAGACCGTTAAGCAACTGCTCGTCCACCAGTTTGAGCGCCTCAGCCAGTTCCCCACTGCCCTCCAGTGTTTCCACCATGAACTTGCGTGACGCAGGCCCCGCATCGCCCTGGGTCTTCATCTGATTGAAGCGTGAACGGATCTTGGAGAGTGCCTCCAGATAATGTTGGATCAGAGGCTCCTGCCCTTCACGCGGCATCATCAAGCGGTGCAAGCTGGCGAACTCCTGCCCGATCGGACCCATCGGGATCTGCGCGTCCTTGCCCAGTGTGAGATTCACGTTGACCGGCGTGGGGCTGGGCGTGACGCTCAGGATGCGTTGCTTGAACCACTCCAGGAAACTCTTTTGCCCCTTGGCCAAACGCTCGTTGACCAGAGAGGGGTTGTCCCATGAGGTTTGATCGTACAAGGTGTGCAGCAGCACGCCCACGGGCGAATTGCTGGGATCGCCCAGACGGTTCATGTGCAACACGGCCTGATCGAAGCTCGCAAAGTCGTGCACGGTCAGACCCTGCATGAACTTCTGCCACTCTCGCACGTACTCTGTCTTGTAGAGGTGCGTGAGCGCCTTCTGAATCTGCTCCGGACTGCCCTCCAGGGTGAGGTCGTCGGCCGCGGCTGTCTTGAGCACCCAGTCCGACGATTGCAACTCGGTGTGCGCAGCGTTCTGGATCGCGTCCTTCACGTACTGCTCCCAGGCCTCACGCGTGAAGGCGCCCGAGACGGCATGACTGCCGGCGACGATCTGACGATCGCCCTCCGTGACGAACCGGGTGACGGTGACCGGCGCAAAGCGGGTGGCGGCGCGGGCTTTGATCTCCCCGTAAACGCGCTCACGAGCGGGCATGCCCTTGACGACGCGGCGCAGGTTCTCGCGGGTCTGGTCCAGCAAGGTGAGGTTGAGTTCCTGTTGCGGGAAATCCGGATCGCTCATTTGCGCCAAGGCAAAGGACATGATGCGCTCGGCCCGCTGGATCAGCTGCTCGCGGGGCATGGCGCCACGGTTGGTCTCCAGCCAGTTCCGCCAAAAACGCGTGAGTTGATCGCTCATGTGGCCGGCCTCGAGCCGACTGCGATCACCCAGCATCAAATAGGCTTTCAGCGCGTTATAGGCCTCGGTGACGTTGGTGCTGGAAGCCTGGGTGTAGGCCACACCGCTGGTGGCCGCCACCCCGGACGTTGCCGATGCAGTGCTTGCATTGCCCGGGGCGGCAGATGTGCTCACCAACATGACCTCTGAGGCGGCCCCCACGGCGGGCATCGCCGCACCGGCATCTGCCACGGCCATCACGGGCGATTCGGCGGCCCGTTGCAAGGGACGCAAATCGGAGGCATGGGCATTGACCTCCGTGAGGTAGCCGGCAATGGCCTGGGCGGCCGGCTTGAGCATCACCGACTGCAGGCCATGAAAGTACTCCTCCTTGAGGCGGGCCTCGATGGCGTCTCCCTGATAGAGACCCAAACCAATCGACCAGGGGCGCTCGCTGCGGTAGCGCTGCATCTGCTCCAGACGGTCTTGCAGAATCTCCAGCGCTTCCAGACGTGACTGCAGGTCAACCCGCTGCTGCTGAACCTGCTGCGCTTTGAGCAGGTCTGCCTGCACATGGGCCACCAACTGTCGGTTGCCCATGTAAGACCAGGTCCAGCCGGCCAGCACGGCCCCCACCAAGGTCAGACCACCGAAGAAGGCTGCATAGCGCAGCCGCAGTTTGTGACGGCTGGTGTACTGCTTGACCAGATCACGGTCAGCAAAGATGACGCGCGAGAACAGCTCTTTGAGGAAGAAGCCACTCTGTGAGTAGACGGCAGCGGCCGGCCCCTGCTGGAGCTGCAAGCCAAACTGCTCGGCCACACGCTCGCTGGCACGGCTTGTAGACTGCCCTTCCTGCACGGCGCTCGTGAAGTAGAAGCCGCGGAAGATGGGGCGGAACTGATAAGGGTTGTCCTCGAACAGTGTGTTGAGGAAGGTGCGCAAGGCGGGCTTGAGCGCAGCGAACTCCAACGGGAACGTCAGCACACCTGGGGGCAACTGCTCGCCCCGGTGCAGCGACATGCGCGCCACCGATGCATCCTTGAGGCCTTGATAGAGCAGATCGAACTGTTGCTCGAACTGCGCGATCACGTCGCCTCGGCCGGTGGTGTCATAAGGCAGGGTGGCGCCCCAGACCTTGTCACGTTCGCTGCGCTCGCGGTCTTCGAAAAAATCCACGAACCCCGCGATCAGATCGGCCTTGGTGAACACGACATAGACCGGCGCAAAGACCTCCAGCTTTTCGGTGAGCTCCTGGACACGCTGGCGCAGCTTGCGCGCCAGGTCAATCGCGAACTCGGGCTTGTTGGCGCCCAGCTCCGCCACGCTGACGGCAATGATGACGCCATTGAGCGGCGCTTTCGGGCGATGCTTCTTGAGCAGGGAGAGGAAGCCCAGCCACTCCCCCCGGTCTTCTTCATGCACCGAGTAACGGCCTGCGGTGTCCAGCAAGATGCCTTCAGTGGTGAAGTACCAGTCGCAATGGCGCGTGCCTCCAATGCCCTGGATGACGTTGTCGGTGTTGTCCGCAAAGGGAAACTTCAAACCCGACTTGACCACCGCCGAGCTTTTGCCCGCAGCCGGGTTGCCGATGACAGCGTACCAGGGCAGCTCGTACAAGGCGGCTGAGCCCGAGGTCTCGCCCAGGCGAGAGGTCTTGATCAGCTTGACAGCCTCTGCCATGCGTTCGCGCACAGCGGCCACTTCATCCTGGCGCCCGGCGCTGGCAGCTTCGCGCACGGCTTTGTCGGCCTCGTCGGCCATCGCCTGCTCCAGGGACTGCGCGGCACGCTGCGCCCGCCAGCGGCGCACGCCCCAGACGATCAACCAGGCCACCAGCAGCAGGCCCAGCACCGCGCCCACCCAGATCAACCCGACCTTCATCGTGTCGGCACCCAGCAGGAGCAGCCCGGCCAGCGCGGCCACGCCGATGACCGTCAAGGTGCGGGAGTCAAGGAGAAATCGCCAGATTCTTTGCATGGGAACATCCAGATCATTCAGGCTGCGTCAGGGACGGCCTGCAGGGGTGGCATCGGCGACAAGGCCACAACCACACGTTCATGAGAAGACTGCACCAGAGTGGCCACGGCCACGCGCTGCGCCTGTTCGCTGGCCCGCAGGGCCGCACAGGCCAGCGCTGTGGGCACCAGAGCCCGTGCCACGCCCAGGTCACCACAGGCCTCTCCCACCCGCGTCACTTGCTGCACAGGGTCGAGGTCGGGGAGCACGTCTTGCAGGGTTTCATACAGTTCGCCGGTGCGGCTCGCGCGATGATCCGCATCCGAGACCACCACCAGCCCCTCAGGCGAGGGAGAGGTCCGCTGCAGCAACTCGGTGAAGACCGCTGTCAAGGTGCTGCAACCAATCCGACCGGCGGCATCAGCTGACTTGTCACGCCGGCCGCAGATCGGCCGCCACAAGCGCATCGCCTCGGGCACCTGCGCTTGCAACTGCGGCCACATGGGATGAGCCAGCAACAGAGCCGCAGCCCCCTCCCCCGGCACGCGACCGGTCTGATGGAGCGCGGTGAACAATTCGCCCACAGCCTGCATGTGATCGACCCGATCGGCATCGATGGCGCTGTCCACGGCCAGAATCAGCAGCAGTTCGGGGCGGGACTCACGCGTCCATCGCAGCAGGTGCTGGTCGATCTCGGACCACAAGGCCTCGGCGTGGGTGAGCATGGTGGTTTGCCATACCGGGGCGTGCGCCGACACCGCGGTGGTCCAGTCCTGCAGCACCGTGCACTGCCCCTGCAACCAGACGGTGGCCGCATCGCGGTCGGCCTCCTGCCAATGTGAGGGCCACAGCACTCGCACCGTGACGCGCGGACGCCGCGCCTCACGTGACGCCGCCAACGCAGGCGACATGGGATGAGCCACACCGGCGAGGTGTGCCTTGCCCACTGCCTGTTCATCCAGTGCCAGCGCATGAGGCGCCAGATCGCTCGACGCTTGCCCCTGCGCATGGTCTGCGTGCAAGCCAGAGAGCACGTCAAGCACCCGGTGCAAGGGGGCTTCGACCAAAGCCAACGCACGCAGCACGGCCGGGGGTAAACCACCCTCGTCCGGATGCGCCAGTTCGCCGTGTGCCAGCAGCCAGTCATCTAGATCGATGTCGGGCACCCGGGCGGTGAACACAGGCAGTCCTTCCAGGTCTTGCAGGTGCGCATCCAGATCCGGCCGCACCGCGCCGGCTTGCAGGCTGGACCAGGCGGTGTCACTGTCGACGCCCGCTGGCAGGTGCACCGCCTCGGCCAGCACCCAGGCCGAGGCCTGACGTTGTGCCTGCGCCTCGGCAGACAAGCTCGCTTCGGCAGCCTGCTCGCCTGGTGTGGGTGCACGGGTGCCAGGCATCGCGGCCGAGCCGGCCACGGACGTCCGCAAACGCTGCACACCCCATATCGCAGCCAGCAAGCCTCCGGTGAGCAGCAGCGGCAGCACCAGCAGTTGCAGGACGATGTCGCCCATGCCGATGTCGCGCTCGGCGTTCTGCCATTGCCAGATGGTGACCAGCCACACGATGGCGGCGATCACCAACCCCAACCCCAGCACTTTCAAAATCCTGGCCATGCCCTGACTGCCTGCTCGATGACCGTGCTGCTTCATGGCAGCACCTGTGACGGTGTGGAGAGCCTCAAAAGGCTCAAATGCCGGTGGAGACCGCCTGTCCGGAGATGAGGGTGGCCCCGCAGGCGCACTTGTCGCCATGGCGGGCAGCAGGTTGGCCGTCGATGATCATGGTGGGATCGCCACTCACGATCACGGTGGTGCCACCATGACCTTTCTTGGGGCAAGTGACCTTGTCACCCACCCGCGCAATGCGACGGCCATGGGTGTCGGTGCTTGCCGAGGCCCCCACCACCTTGCCGCCATGGCTGGTGCTGTCTCCCAAGACAATGAATGGGCGTCCCATGGTCCCTGCGCTCCCTGCAATCTCTTTGTATGTGCGGCCGGATGAACCGACGCGGGCGCAGTCTAAGGCGCAGCAGCCCCCCACGAGCCCCCCCGCTAGAGGGGTGACACTGTGACAGTCTGTGTCAAGTGCGCTCAGCGGTTACGCGCTGCCCGCATGGCTTCGCGCACGCCAGGCTTGCGCCACTCGACGTGACCGAAGTCCATCATCTGCCAACGCCCACCCCAGGTCAGTCCCAAGCGCTCAGCGACCTCGCCATACAGCTGATAACCGCGCATGGCCCAGGGGTCTTTTTCACTGATGACGAGCTTGCCATCTCGGTAGAAAGCACAGTCAGCGCCCAGGCCGTACTGGTGGTAGCTCTGCCAGGCGCCGGCGTTGGTCACATGTCCACCTTTGGCCGCCAGCATGGCCTGACGTTCGGGACTGCGCCAGCCCTCCAGCAAGGCCATGTCGTAGCCGTGCTCCTCCTTCATGATCTTGAAAACGCGCAGCAGCGTTTGCACGAAATCGGGGTCCATCTGCTCCCAACGCCGGTCCGCGCTGGCCAGCAGAGGCCGCACGATCTCGACTTCAGCGGTGTCAAACACCTCGGGTGGCAAGGGAGGGGGCGGCACCAGGTGCTCGCCCTGCAACAGCTGAGCCACCTGTGGGTGAAGCGGATCGATGCGGTCGTCGAAGCCCTCCAGGGTGCGAGTGCCCCACAGGCTCCAGCCCAGCGCGAACGCCACAGGCAGAGACAACAGCGTACCGCCCCCCAGCACCCAGTGCCAGCGACGAGACCAACCCTGGCGAACACCGCGCATGGCGCCATCGACCTGACGCGACCAGCTCACTGGCACCTGCTGAATCTGTGCCCCCACGCCCTGCCCCAGACGCAGCCCTCGATGCCACCAGCGTTGCCAGCGCAGCGAGATCGCTTGGCGCCAGTGAGGAAACAGCCACATGGCCAACACCACGCTGACCAGCACGAAGTAGCCCAACACCCACCCTGTTTGCATCATTCTTGTAACCAGTCTTTGCAGCCACCGCTCGGGGGACTTTCACGGTGCAGTCCGCCTCCCTAGAATGCGCCGGTTCACACATTCATAAAACCAAACAGGGAGTCGGGCTTGAGCCATGACCAGGGCCTGCCATGGGCTCGCCACACCCATTCTTCGAGGTCGAACGCGAAGCCCGCGCTGGACCGTCCCAGTCTGTTTGCCGGCATGGAGGCCGAGGAGGACCACTCGCCGGAGCGCGTGCGGATTCTATCGACGCTCGCTGCCAACCGCCCCCCCTCCAAACGGGCGTCTCACCGTGCACGAGCACGCAGAGGCCGCAGCAGTTGGCAGTTCAGAGCCTTGATGATCTTGATGGGAATGGGCATTTTGGGCCTGCTGGCGGGCTTTGCCTTGGTGTTGGCGCAAGGGCATCCGCAAGCACGTCCCGTTGCCGTTGCCAACGAGTCAGCGCTGCGGCCCACAACAGCCCACACCACGCCGTCTGCCGCCCTCGCGACGCAGCACGCTGCGTCGCAGTCCGCCGCGCCCTTGACACCGCCTGCCCCGGCAAACACAACACCCCAGACCGCCTTGATTGAAGATCTGGCTCCTGTAGCAGCCGTCGCCGTGGCCACGGTGGCAGCCACCTCACCACCGAACAGCCCGGTTGCGGCGCCATTGAGGACGTCGTCTGCATCGACCGACAAGGTGTCACGCACGCCCCCGGTCACCGAGACGCGCGACGCCCCCCCCAGTCCCAGAGTGGCCGAAGCTCCCCGTACGGAGAAAGCCGCAAAGCGGCCAGCAAGGGCCGAAAATCGCCCGCGCGCGGTGGCGACAAAGCGAGGTCAGGACGCCGATGTCGCCTTGCTGGAGGCCATGTTCACGCATACCCGCCCAACCAGCCTGAGCAAAGATCAGCGCCGCTTGTGCGCCCAACAGCCCCAGCGAGCCGGGTGCCCCGCAGTGCGTTGAACAAAGGTTGAGGCGTGTGGGTCGGGGGCTTGGAAGCCTCCATGTGGGCAATGAGGGCTCGCCCAGGGACCGAGCAGGAAGGCGGATTGGGCGCTACGATGGCTGCTTGCTGTACGTGCCCCTCGTAGCCCAGGACATGCCATGAACCCTTCCTCCTCTTCCGATCCAGCCCTGGATGCCGACGCCTCGGGCCACGCGTCCGACGACGGCGTGCCGGTGTCCCTCAAGATCCGGCAGCGAATCAAGGCCTCACAGAAGCGCTTTCACGCGAACGACAACATTGCCGAGTTCATCCAACCGGGTGAGCTGGAAGCCTTGCTCGACGAGGTCGAGCTCAAGATGCGTGGTGTGCTGTCCAGCCTGGTGATCGACACCGAGAGCGACCACAACACGCAGGACACGGCCCGCCGCGTGGCCAAGATGTACCTCAACGAGATTTTTCGGGGTCGCTACCAGGCCGCACCGCCGGTCACCGAGTTCCCCAATGTCGAGCGACTCAATGAGTTGATGATCGTCGGGCCCATCACGGTGCGCAGCGCCTGTTCACACCACCTGTGCCCCATCATCGGCAAGGTGTGGATCGGCATCATGCCCAATGAGCACTCCAACCTGATCGGTCTGTCGAAGTACGCACGTCTGATCGACTGGATCATGAGCCGTCCGCAAATTCAGGAAGAAGCCGTGACCCAGGTGGCCGATGTGCTGCAGTCGCGCATGAACCCGGATGGCCTGGCCGTGATCATGGAGGCCGACCATTTCTGCATGCACTGGCGCGGCGTCAAGGACATGGACTCCAAGATGATCAACAGTGTGATGCGCGGCTCCTTCCTGAAGGATCCCAATCTGCGTCGCGAATTCCTGTCTCTGGTGACAAACAAGAAAGGCTGATGCCATGTTGGTTCGACTGCTTTACGCCAGCCGCGCGGCTGAGCCGCTGACGCCGGAGGTGATCGACAGCATCCTGGCCACGTCACGCAAGACCAATCCGGCCTTGGGCGTGACCGGTCTGCTGTGTCACAGCGATGAAATTTTCATGCAGGTGCTGGAAGGGGGCCGTGATGCGGTCAACCACCTCTATCGTCGCATTTGCAGCGACAGTCGCCACCGTGACGTGATCGTGCTGCACCACGAGGAAATCACCGAGCGGCGCTTCTCGAACTGGACCATGGGCCAGGTGAACCTGGATCGGGTGAATCCTGCCATTTTGCTGAAGTATTCCGAGCGGCCCGTGCTGGACCCGTATGCGGTGTCAGGCAAGGTGTCGATGGCGCTGCTCGATGAGTTGCTGGCAACGGCTTGCATCATCAGCCGCTCCAATTGACGCCACGCCTCGCCGGACCTGCCCTGCTGTTGGGGCTGGACTTCAGCTGCGCCCCCACACGGCGCAAGCCTTTGACCTTGGCCCAAGGGGTGCGTGCCGGACAGACGGTCAAGCTGCTGACTCTGGAGGCCCTGCCCAGCCTGGATGAGTGGGCCGCGCGCTTGACGCCTGCGGGCATGCTCGCGGCCGGCTGGATGCATGGTTTCGTCATGGGGTGCGACTTTCCCTTCGGACTGCCGCGCCCTTTCGTGCAAGCCTTGGCTGCGCAGGGGCCGGGTGAGGCCTTTTGGGCTTTGCAAGACGCTCAAGACTTGACGCCTGAATGTGACCGTCTGATCGTGGCGCTGAAGGCCCACTGTGATGACCGCGCCGGCTTTCAGCGGCTCATCGATGGCTGGGGACAGACCTGGGGCATGGGCCGGCCAGCGGGCAGCAAACTGCTGCACCGCACGACCGACCGGGCGGTCCCGGGTTTGTCGAGCACCAGCCCGCTGCAGACACGCTATGTGCCGGTCGGCAAGATGTACTTTGAGGGCCTGCAGCGCCTCGTGGCGGCCAATGTGAGCTTGCCCGGTCTGCGTTCGGGTCGCCCCGAAGCCGTCGCCCTGGAGGCCTACCCGGGCCTGCTGGCAGGCGAGATCCTGGGGCGACGCAGCTACAAGAGTGAAACCGAGGCCAGCCCGGAGCGCCTGATCGCCCGCCTGGACCTGATCGATGCCCTGGAGCAGGGTCGCACCCGACTGGGCTTGCGACTGAAGCTGACGCCGGCCCAACGCGACCACCTGGCTGCAGACCCGAAGGGGGACCGACTGGACGCGGTGCTGTGTCTGATGCAAGCGGCCTGGGCGCAACAACGTCACGAAGCGGGCGACGCCCGTTGGGGCCTCTCGCCCGAGATGGACCCGGTCGAAGGGTGGATACTCACGGCATGAGTGAAGCGAAGCTGGACATGATCGAGGTGCAGGGCCAGGCGGCCGTGCGCGTGCAATCGCCCGATGGGGCACAGGCCACCGTGCTGCTGCATGGTGCGCAGGTGATTTCGTGGATTCCCGCGCGGGGGGAGGAGCAGTTGTACCTGTCACCCCAAACGGTGATCGCCCCCGGCCAGGCCGTGCGCGGCGGGGTGCCGGTGGTCTTCCCGCAGTTCAATCAACGGGGGCCTGACACCAGCCTGCCCCGCCACGGCCTGCTGCGCACCCGTGCGTGGACGGTGGAAAGCAGTCGCCAGGAAAAGGACCACGCCCAGGTGACGCTGGTGTTCGACGACAACGCCGAAACGCGCGCCCTGTGGCCGCACAGCTTCACGGTGGAGCTGACCGTGTCGGTGAGCAACACGCGTCTGGACCTGGAGTTGTATGTGCAAAACCCCAGCGACAGCGTGTGGGACTTCACCGCGGCGCTGCACACTTATCTGGCAGTGTCGGATGTGACACAGGTGCGCCTGCTGGGCCTGGAGGGGTGCCCCTTCGAGGACACGGTGCTGGACGAGCGCCACATCGAAGACCACCCGGAAAAGCGCTTCTACGGTGAGTTCGATCGCATCTACAGCGGCGTGAAGGATCTGTTGCTGCGCGATGGCCCACGTCGCGTCAACATCACCCAGGCCGGCTGGCCCGATGCCGTGATCTGGAACCCGGGGCCGCACAAATGCGCCGCGCTGACCGACATGCCCTATGCCGACTGGCAGCGCATGTTGTGCGTGGAAGCAGCGGCTGTCTTCGAGCCCATCACCCTGGGACCTGAGGAAGAGTGGAGCGGGCGCCAGAGCCTGGTTTTGCTGACCGATTGAAACGGGCCGAGGCCGTGGAGGCCGGGCGACGCCACGTCCCCGCTTGAGATCTTCTCAATGCGCAGTGGTGCCCAGCGCTGGCAGCTCCAAGAGCTGACGCACATCGGCCGTGAGCTGGTCGATCGGCATGCCGTAGCGCGCGAACAGGCGCACCTGGCCTTGCGGGTCGAAGATGTAGGAACCCGCGGTGTGGTCGATGGTGTAGCCACCGCTGGGCGTTTCCACCTTCTGGTAGAACACCTTGAACTCCTTGGCCACCGCCTTGATCTCGTCGGGCGAGCCGGTCAGGCCCACAAAGCTGGGGTCCATGGCCGTCAGATAGCCCTTGAGGACCTCGGGCGTGTCACGCTCCGGATCCACGGAGACAAACACGCCCTGCACCTTCTCGCCATCGGATCCGAGGCGGCGACGCAGCTCGGCCAGTTCGGCCATGGTGGTGGGACACACGTCCGGGCACTGCGTGAAGCCGAAGAACACGAACACGACCTTGCCCTTGAACTCGGAGAGGTCGCGCATGCGCCCGTCGAAGTCCTTGAGCTTGAGTTTCTGGGCGTAGGTGGCCCCGGTGATGTCCACCCCATTGAACTTCAGGCCTGCCTTGGGGCGGGTCATGTCCGAGATCTGGTCACAGGCGCTGAGGCCCCAGACGGCCGACACGGCCAGGAGGGTGGTGGCGGCACGCAACAGCGTGCGGCGGCGGGACACATCGGGGTGCCAAACGGACTTGCGGGTCATGTGAACGCTCAGATCTTCCAGTAATGGTCGACCAGCAAGGCGGCAAACAGCAGCATCAGGTAAATGATGGAGAAGCGGAAGGTCTTGCGGGCCAGTGCGTCACTGTAACGCCGCCACAGCCGGAAGGCATAGACCAAGAACAAGATCCCGAGGATGAGCGCGGAAGCCAGGTAGAGCCAGCCGCTCATGCCGTAGATGAAGGGCAGCAAGGTGCCGGCCAGCAGGACCAGGGTGTAGAGCAGCACATGCAGGCGCGTGAAGGCATTGCCATGGGTGACGGGCAGCATGGGCAGGCCAGCCTTGGCGTAGTCTTCGACGCGGTAGAGCGCCAGGGCCCAGAAGTGCGGCGGCGTCCACAGGAAGATGATGAGGCAGAGCATGAGGGCCTCGGGGCCCACCTCGCCGCGCAAGGCGGCCCAGCCCAGCACCGGCGGCATGGCGCCGGATGCCCCGCCGATGACGATGTTCTGCGGCGTGAGCGGCTTGAGCACGACGGTGTAGACCACGGCGTAGCCGACGAAGGTGGCCAGCGTCAGCCACATGGTCAGCAGGTTGACCCACAGGGCCAGGATGGCCATGCCCAGGCTGCACAGCACGGCACTGAACAGCAGGGTCTGGCGCTGGGTGAGGTCGCCGCGCGCGGTGGGGCGCCAGGCGGTGCGTTTCATGCGGGCGTCGATGCCCTGCTCGATCAGGCAGTTGAAGGCCGCCGCGGCACCGGCCACCAGCCAGATGCCGGCACAGGCGGCCACGGCCCGCAGCGCCTCGGCCTGGGTGGGCACACCCGGCACGGCCAACAGCATGCCGATGACCGCGCAGAAGACGATGAGCTGCACCACCTTGGGTTTGGTGAGCACATAGAACTGGCGGATGCGCGACGGCGTAGGGGGCGCCGACAGCGGCACGGATGAGGCAGCGGCAAGGGCATCGGACATGGCTTCCTCCGGGAGATGAACTCACTATGAAGCGGACACGGGGGCCACACCAGGGTGAAGTCCCTGATGTGCCAAGGTCTGGGCGCTCAGCTGGTGAGCCACCGTGCGAGGCAGGACCAGCAGGCGCACCAGTCGCCAGACCAGCAAGGTGGCGCCGAGGGTGTGCGCCAGCGCCGCGGCCATGGGCCAGCCCAGCACCACATTGCTCAGACCGCTGAGCACCTGCCAGGCCAGCAGGCCCCACAGCCACAGGCCCTCGCGGCGCCAAGGATGGGAGGCCCCATGAGCTTCGGCCTGGGCGTCGGATGGGACCGCCCCTTCTGGGCGCCAGGCGCGCAAGGCGGAGCCGAAACGCCACAAGGCCACGGCCACGACGAGGGCCATCAGGCGGTGGCTCATGTGGATGGCGGTGAGCGCGGCCATGCTGATGGGCTCGCCCTGCCCGTTCTCGCCCAGCGCGCGCAACAGGTGAAAGCCGTTGGCAAAGTCCATGTCGGGCCACCACTGCCCCTGGCAGGTGGGAACGTCGCTGCACACCAGCACCGCGTAGTTGGTGCTGACCCAGCCGCCCAGCGCCACCTGGATCGAGACCAAGGCGAGCACCAGCCAGCCCCAGCGCCGCAGCGGGGCCGAAGCCCAGGCGTGCCAGTGTTCGAAGGTGCCCAGACCGTGCTCGTTCGGCATCGACCGAACACCCTCGAGTACCCGCACCTGGGCGGTCAACAACCCCACGCCCAGCAAAGCGCCCAGCAGGTGCAGGGTGACGATGAGGGGCTGCAACTTGAGGGTGACCGTGAGCGCCCCGAAAGCGCCCTGCGCACACACCCACACAAAGGTGGCCGTGGCCCACCATGGGGACAGACTGCCACGCCGGTCACGCAGCCACCAGGCGGCCACCATGAGGCCGGTGATCAGCGCTCCCACACCGGTGGCCAGGTAACGGTGGGTCATCTCGATCCAGGCCTTGCTGTGGGTGACGGGGCCATGGGGCACCGCCGCCTGCTCGGCTGCGATCTGGGCGTGCGCCGCCCAGGGACTGGTCTGGCCATAACAGCCCGGCCAGTCAGGGCAACCCAGGCCGGAGTCGGTCAGGCGGGTGAAGGCGCCGAACACCACAAGGTCGATGGTGAGGAAGAGCGTGGCCACCGTCAGGGCATGCTGCCAGGCCGGCCAGCCGCTCAAGCCAGCCCGCCGAGCGCGCCACATCACGCCGCCTGCAGCCAGCAGAGCCAGCACGGCGCCGAGCAAGGCCACTTCCAGGGCGGGTGCCAGGTTGATGAGGTCGATCATGCGAGGGCCCTCAACGTCCGGCCTCGTCCCAGGACTCGTTGGCCTTGAGCAGGCGCATCAGATCCTTCTTGACGCGCGCCGGGTCGGCATCGGCCGGGAAGCGCATCATCCAGTCGCCCTTGGGGTCCACGAGGTACAGGTGGCTGCTCAGCGTCTGACCCACGTCCGGTTGCAGCCATTGCGACAGGCGACTGGCATCGACCCGCAGCGTCCAGGCCTGGGCCAGCGCGGGCAGCAAGGCGGGCCGCACCTCGGCCTGGTCCGGGATCAGCCAGACGCGGTCGACGCGGTCCTTGTCACGGCCCAGCGCCTCGCGTAACTGGCGCTGCAGGTAGAGTTGGCGCTCACACGCGGCATCGCAGGCACCACCGGCCACGCTGACCAGCAGCCATTGACCTTGCAAGGCCTGGGGTGCCACGGTCTGGCCTTGCAGGTTGGTGAAGCTCAAGCCCTTCTCGGCGCTCATGGGCTTGGGCGGGGTGATGAGGGTGCCGTGGTTGGTGCGCCCCTGGGGCTTGATGACGTAGTAGCTCAGGTAGGAGGCCACGACGGGAGCAGCGCAGACGGCCCAGATGAGCAGCATCTTGAGCCGTCCCATGCGCGTGCGCTGCGCGGCCGAGGCGCCCGCCGCGGGCAGGCTGTGGACACTCAGTTGCAACATGGGATTGGGAGAGGCAGCGTCAGGAGGCGGCATGGTGGGCACTTCGGGCAAGGCGTCGGGCCAGACGCCGGGGACGGAGGAACTGGAACCACAAGGTCAAACCACCCGCCACCGCCGACAAGGCAAACCACTGCGCGGCATAGGCCAGGTGCTTGTCTCGACCCAGATCGGGTGCGGCCCATTGGCGGCTCAAGACGGTAGGAGCAGTGGACGCGTTGGGTGAACTCTCAGGCTCAGCTTGCACCTGAAGCACCGCACCGGGAAGCGGGGATTGCCCCAGCCAGGCTTGCCAGAAGGCGGCATCGACGTTCTGACGGATGAGGGGCTGGGGGGTGGAACCCTTGACGACGCCGGCATCGGCCGCGACGGGGAGCGGCTCGGCGCCCAACTGGTACACGCGCGACACCGAGGCCACCACCCGCCCCGGCACCGTGACGAGGCCCGTGGCGGTGGGCAGATCGGGCACGTGCTGGCGATCCTGTGCATGGCGGGGCACCCAGCCACGCTGCACGAGCAGCACGCGGCCATCGCACACGCTGCCTGGCGCATGCAGGCGCAAGGGTGTAATCACCTCGAAGCCCGTGCGACCCTGCTGGGTGCGGTTGTCGAGCCAGACGGTGCGCTCAGTGAGCCAGGTGCCAATGAGCCGGGCCGGGCGCTGCACGGGCAAGGCCTCGGCCGAACGCCCGTCGCAGGGCCAATCGGCCGACTGCCAGGCTGGCAGTTGCTGGCGGGCGGTGAGCAACGCCTGGGCCTGCTGCTTTTCATCGGCGCGGCGCAGTTGCCATTGCCCGAGCGAGGCGGTCACCAGCACCGTCGCGGCGCCGGCCACGCAGGCGATGAGACGTGAGGTACCTGGGGTCATCTCGCTGTGCCCGCCGCGGTGACGTGCCCATAATCGGATCGCATGAAATGGATCCTTGCTCTGGCCCTGGTGGCCATCGTCGCCGTACTGGCCCTGGCCGGCCGGGCCATGTTGCGCAACCCTGCGTCCAGCACGCCGGCGCCACGCCGCATGATGCGGGCACTGGCATGGCGGGTGGGGCTCTCGGTGGCCTTGTTCGTCTTCATCTGGGTTGCGTATCAACTCGGCTGGATTCAACCGACGGGGCTGCCCATCGACCGGTGAGCCGGTCAGGCATGCCGCCTCTGCGGGCGGCATCGGTTGAATCGTGTGAACCGCTCGCCATCAGGTCCAGTACACGACCACATACAGGCCCAGCCAGACCACGTCCACGAAGTGCCAGTACCAGGCCGCGCCTTCGAAGCCGAAGTGCCGCTCGGGCGTGAAGTGGCCTTTTTGCAGGCGCAGGGTGATGAACAACAGCATCAGGGTACCCACGAACACGTGCAGGCCATGAAAGCCGGTGAGCATGAAGAAGGTGGAACCGTAGATGCCCGAAGACAGCTTGAGGTTCAGGTGGGTGTAGGCCTCGTAGTACTCATAGCCTTGCAAGCCCAGGAACAAGGCACCCAGCAAGACCGTGATCCACATGAAGCCGATCGTTTTGGCGCGCTGGTTGGCCAGCAAGGCATGGTGCGCGATGGTGAGCGTGACACCCGAGGTCAACAGCAAGGCGGTGTTGATGGTGGGCAGAGGCCAGGGACCCATGGTGCGGAAAGGCTCGACCGTGCCGGCGGGCGAGGCGGTGTAGCCCGGCACATCCGACGGCCAGATGGCCTTGAAGTCGGGCCACAACAAGGCGTTGTCGATGCTGCCCAGGCTCGGGATCACATGCATGCGCGCCCAGTAAAGGGCACCAAAGAAGGCCCCAAAGAACATCACCTCGGAGAAGATGAACCAAGCCATGGCCCAGCGGTAGGACACGTCGATGCGCTGGCTGTAGAGCCCACTTTCGCTCTCGCGTATGGCATCGCCAAACCACTGCGTGAGCACCACCGCCCACCACAGCAGACCAAAGGCCAGCGAATATGCACCCCAGCCCACGCCATTGACCCACTGCCCGGCCCCGAGGATGACAAAGAACAGGCCGATGGATGCCATCACCGGATGACGGGAAGGCCCAGGCACAAAGTAGTACGGGGCTTGTCCTTTGGGAACCGCTGTCGACATGTTGTGCTCCTCGACTGACTTTCACTGAGCGACGCCGCTGGAGATGATCCATCGCACCAGCCACACCAACCCCAACACAAACACCCGGGCGGCCAACACCCCGGCAACGATGACGTGCACCGGATTGATCCGGGCCACGTCCTGTGCGTAGTCACTGGACTTGCGCACCCCGAAAAACGACCACGCCACCGCCTTGAGCGTCTGCCAGAACGAGCCGGGACGCTGAGACGCCTGGCGCAGGTCTTCGCTCATACCGACCCCTTGGGTGCGGCCGGCACTTTGCCGCCCACCTCGAAGAAGGTGTAGGACAGCGTGATGGTGGCCACGTCTTTGGGCAGCTTGGGATCGATGACGAAGGTGACCGGCCACTGCTTGCTCTCACCCGGCTTGAGCGTGTGCTCAGCAAAGCAGAAGCACTCCATCTTGTTGAAATGCGAAGTGGCCTGCTTGGGTGCGTAGCTAGGGATGGCTTGCGCTGCCATGGCGCGGGGCTGACGGTTACGAAACTCGTACATCACCGTCATCAACTCGCCTGGATGGACCTGCACTGAGCGGACCGCGGGCTTGAAATCCCAGGGGCCGCGCACGTTGGCATCGAACTCGATGGTGATGGTGCGACTGCGGTCCACCTGCGTGTTGGGCGGGATGGACGAGGTGGCACCCGGAATTTGCCGGTCACCAAGGCTCAGCACATTGATGCCGAGCGCCGCACAAATGTGACGGTACATCGGCACCATCGCGTAGCCAAAACCAAACATCAGCATGGTGATGAGGGCAAGCTTGCCCACCATGGCGACGTTGGCCCGCTGCAGCGCCACGCGTACCCGGCCGTGCTGTCCACGTGGCCCCTTCGCGATATGAGGGGCCTGCGGGGTTGGGGAGGCGGTCGGGTCGGACATGCGAGGGCTCGGGCGCAAACGTGAGGACGTGGGCTCAGTGCGAAGACAGCAGCATGATCTTGGCCACGAACCCCAGGAAGAATGTGGCGGCCACCGAGGCCAGGATCAGCGCCAGACGCACATTGCGACGTCGGCCCAGTTTGATGGAAGGGGTGACACTCATGGCGGGCTCCTCATCCGGTTTTCAGGACACACAGCCTGTATTCAGCCAATCAGGCGGGTGGCCGACGGATCCAATTTGGGCGGGGTCTCGAAGGTGTGGAACGGGGCCGGCGAAGGCACCTCCCACTCCAGACCTTCGGCGCCTTCCCAAGGTTTGGCCGGGGCCGGTTCGCCCTTGCCACGCATCGCCGGGATCAGCACGCCGAAGATGAAGTAGACCTGCGCAAAGCCGAAGGCGAAGGCGCCGATGGAGGCCACCGCGTTGAAGTCAGCGAACTGCATGGGGTAGTCGGCATAGCGACGCGGCATGCCGGCCAGACCCAGGAAGTGCATCGGGAAAAAGGTGATGTTGAAGGCGATCAGCGACCACCAGAAGTGCAGCTTGCCCTTCCACTCCGGCACCATCACCCCGGTCCACTTGGGCGCCCAGTAGTAGAAGGCAGCAAAGAGCGCGAACAATGAGCCCGCCACCAGCACGTAGTGAAAGTGCGCGACCACGTAGTAGGTGTCCTGGATCTGGATGTCGATGGGTGCGACCGAGCAGATCAAGCCTGTGAAGCCGCCCATCGTGAAGACGAAGATGAAGCCCACCGACCAGAGCATCGGGCTCTCGAAGGTCATGGAGCCGCGCCACATCGTGGCCACCCAGTTGAAGATCTTCACGCCCGTGGGCACCGAGATCAGCATGGTGGCGTACATGAAGAAGAGCTGGCCGGTGACGGGCATGCCGGTGGCGAACATGTGGTGCGCCCACACGATGAAGCTCAGGATGGCGATGGAGGCGGTGGCGTACACCATGGATGTGTAGCCGAACAGGCGCTTGCGGGCGAAGGCCGGCACGATCTGGCTGATGATGCCGAAGGCCGGCAAGATCATGATGTAAACCTCGGGGTGGCCGAAGAACCAGAAGATGTGCTGGTACATGACCGGGTCACCGCCACCGGCCGGGTTGAAGAAGCTGGTGCCGAAATGGCGATCTGTCAGCGTCATCGTGATGGCCCCGGCCAGCACCGGCATCACGGCGATCAGCAGGTAGGCCGTGATCAGCCAGGTCCAGGCAAACATCGGCATCTTCATCAGCGTCATGCCCGGCGCGCGCATGTTCAAGATGGTCACGATGATGTTGATCGAGCCCATGATGGACGAGGCGCCCAGTAGGTGCATGGCGAAGATGCCGGCGTCCATCGACGGCCCCATCTGCAGGGTCAGCGGCGCGTACAGCGTCCAGCCCGCAGCGGGTGCGCCACCGGGCATGAAGAAGGAGCCCACCAGCAAACAGGCCGCCGGGATCATCAGCCAGAAGCTGAAATTGTTCATGCGCGCAAAGGCCATGTCGGAGGCGCCGATCTGCAGCGGCAGCATCCAGTTGGCCATGCCCACGAAGGCCGGCATGATGGCCCCGAACACCATGATGATGCCGTGCATGGTGGTGAGCTGGTTGAACAGTTCGGGGTTGACCAGTTGCAGCCCGGGCTGGAACAGCTCGGCGCGGATGCCCAGCGCCAACACCCCACCGATCATCAGCATGGTCAGCGAGAACAGCAGGTACAACGTGCCGATGTCCTTGTGGTTGGTGGCGAACACCCAGCGCCGCCAGCCATGCGGGTGGCCGTGGTCATCGTGGGTGTGGTCACCGTGGCCGGCGTGATCCAGAACTGCGCTCATGGAAAGTCCTTTCCTGATCCTGTGCGGCGTAGAGCCTGATTCACTGTCGCGCTCACTTGCGCGCAGCCATCACGGCGGCGGGCTGCACGACCTGCCCGGTCTTGTTGGACCAGTGGTTCTTGGTATAGGTGATGACCGCGGCAATCTCGGTGTCCGACAGCTGACGCCAGGCCGGCATCAAGTTGTTGTTCTGCCCGTTGAGCAGCACATGGATCTGCTTGCCCACATCGGTGTCGAGCACCACGGGTGAGCCATCGAGCGGCTTGATGGCGCCCGCGCCCTTGCCGTTGGGCTGATGGCAGGCCGCGCAGTTGGCCGCGTAGACCTTCTCGCCACGCGCCATCAGGTCGTCCTGCGTCCAGACCTTGTTGGGGTCATCGGCCTTCGCCTGCATGGCCTTGTGCTGCTCGGCCACCCAGGCGGCATAGTCCTCGGCGGTCAGCACACGCACATGGATGGGCATGTAGGCGTGTTCCTTTCCGCACAGCTCGGCACATTGCCCGTAGTAATCCCCCACCTTCTCGGCGCGGAACCAGGTGTCGCGCACGAAGCCGGGAATCGCGTCCTGCTTGATGCCGAAGGCCGGCACCATGAAGGAGTGGATCACGTCGTTGGCGGTGGTGATGATGCGGATCTTGCGATCGACCGGGACCACAAGCGGGTTGTCCACCTTGAGCAGGTAGTTGTCACCTTGGGGCGTGCCGGCGTCGGACAGGGCGCGTTGCGAAGCGTCGAGCGTGGACAGCATCGAGATGCCCTCGCCCTCGCCCTTGAGGTAGTCATAGCCCCACTTCCACTGGTAGCCGGTGGCCTTGATCGTGAGGTCGGCGTTGGTGGTGTCTTTCTGGGCCACGACCACCTTGGTGGCAGGCAAGGCCATGCCGATCACGATGATGAAGGGGATGACCGTCCAGATGATCTCGACCGTGGTCGATTCATGGAAGTCGGCCGGCTTGGCGCCCTTGGACTTGCGGTGCTTGAAGATGGCGTAGAACATGACGCCAAACACGCCGACGAAGATGGCCCCACAGATGTAGAGCATCATGTAGTGCAACCACTGCTGCTCGGCGGCGATGCGGGTGGCGGGCGGGTGCAGGTCAAGTTGACGCACCGCAGGGCCGCCAGGCAGGTCATTGACCGCCCAACTGGCTTGCACCATCAGAAGCAGCAAGCTCCCGACGGCTTGGCGCCTCAAGGAAGACAGGCGTGATGCCCAGGACCCAAACGAACGAACTGCAAACCCGGGCACATAGCTCATGTCTTGACTCGTCGTGGTTGAACGGGGTCTGTGCGACCCGTACACGGCAGAGGGATCCCCGGACTGCCGTACACCGCCCCACCCCGCGCTGCCATGTGCAACGCAAGGCGTTCAACCCATTCTAGTCAGCGGTTTGCGCTACCTCAACCGCGAATCGGCGCTTCCATGCTATGAATTACCCGTGGTTGACGTCAGAACGCACCACGGTGTGTCGGCATGTATCAAGCCGGCTTGTCACCCTGGCGGATCATGCGCTTCATGTCCTGCAGCGACACGCGCGCCTCGGCTTCCACCTTGATGCGGGGCGTGGGCTTGATGGCGTGACCGTACACCAACTCGATGGTCAGGCCCAAGCGGCCATCCGGTCGCACCAGGCGCTCGCGCAAAACATCGAGCAGATGCTGACGCCAACGCGGTGTGCGCAAGCCGGCGAAGCGGCCGTGGGCCACATTGCCGCCCCAGGTGCGCAACTCGGCCAGCAGGGCCTCGGGCGTTTCCCAGGTCAGGGTCAGGCGCTCCATGTCCATCACTGGGTCGGCAAAGCCGGCCTGCACCAGCTCATCGCCCAGGTCGTGCATGTCAATGAAATCGATGGTGGGCAGGGGCCACCCCAGCGCGGCGTACACGGCGCGCAGTTCACGGGCGGTGTCCGGGCCCAGTCCGGAGCACATCAGAAAGCCCCCCACCGCCAGGTGTTCGTGCCAACGCCGCATCAAGCCTGAGAGGTCGGCCGTGGCATGCAAGGTCATGTTGGCCCACAGCATGTCGGCGCCATCGGCACCGTCACGCCGCCAAGGCACGTCGGCCGGCACGGGCTCGACATGGGCCTGAGGCACATCCCGGCGCCACAGCTTGCGCCAATCGCGCGGCGCCGTCTCGGCCAGTTGGGTCTGGCTGCGTTGGGCCAGTTCGCCCGAGGGCTCGACCACCCAGCGCTGGGCCTGGGGGTACTGCGCCCGCACCAGCTCCGCGCCCGCCCCCAGAAAGGCCGACCAATCGATCCAGGCCTTGGGCTGCAAGCGGATGGGGGCGAGCTTGGCGGCGAGGCGACGCGCCACTTCCTGATGGAGCCAGGGTGCCTCGGGCAAAGCAGCCAGGCGCCGCGTCTGGCGCTGCAAGGCATGACGGTGGGGAGCGCAGGCGGGCGGGGCCGACGGGGCGGCGGGAGAGGAGTCGGACATGGGATGAAAAGGCGCTGAAGCCCCCACTGCGGGCGATGGCGCACGCTCGGGGTGCGTCAGTATATTGAGGCCATGCCAACCGTGCTGCCTCCTGGGGCTTCTCGACTGCGTGCCTGGCTGAGGGCCTGCGGCCTGCCCAACACGCTGCCTCACCTTCTGCCCACCACCTGCTTGCTGTGCGGTCAATGGCAAGGCCAGCCCCTGTGCGGGGTCTGCGTGCAACGCTGGCAAAGGCCGGTCACGCGGTGTGCACGCTGCGCCATCGCACTCACCCAGCCCACCCGAGACGCCGTCTGCCCTGCGTGTGAAGATCACTCTCCCGAGTTCGACCGGGCGATCGCCGCGCTGGACTACGAAGACCCCTGGCGCAGCGTGCTCTCGCGCTTCAAATTCCAGGAAGCCACAGCCTTGGCCGCCCCTCTGGCTACCTTGCTGTGGCAGGCACTCTCACAGCGCCCACACCGCGTCGACCTGATTGTGCCGGTGCCACTGTCCCGCACGCGCCTGAGCGAACGCGGCTACAACCAGACGTGGTTGCTCGCCCAGCAACTGAGCCGGCGCCTGGGTTGCCCGGCCCGCCACGATGTGCTGCAGCGCACCCGCCACACCGAGCGCCTGATGAGCCTGGACGCCGAAGCCCGACGCGCCCAGATCACCGACGCCTTTGACGTGCCGTCAGCCGCCCTGCCCCACCTTCAGCGACGCCACATTGCCGTGGTGGACGATGTACTCACAACGGGTGCCACCCTCAACGAGGTGGCTCACACCCTGCGGGCAGCCGGCGCCAGCAGCGTTTCAGCGTGGGTGTTGGCGCGAACGCCTGCCCCGCCGGACTCCCGCCGCCGCGCTCAATCAGGTGCGGGAGTGTCTGAGGTGGTCCATTCGCTGAGCAAACGATAGCCTAGCGCCAACAAGGTCGGGCCCAGGAACACGCCGATCACGCCAAACGCCAGCACCCCACCCAGCACCCCCAACAGCACCACAGCAAACGGCAGACGCGAGCCACGGCTGATGATGAAAGGCTTGATGACGTTGTCGACGGTGCTGACCAGAAAGAAGCCCCAGACCACGACAAACACCGCCCACCCCAGCTCGCCTTGCTGGAACAGCCAGATGGCCGAGCCACCCCACACCAGGGGCGGCCCCAC
>JAJUGJ010000035.1 GCA_029268225.1 Burkholderiales bacterium
AGTTGCTGGCGGGTGTGTAGGTCCAGCTGCCGTTGGCATTGACCGAGACGGTGCCGTTGGCGGGGCCGGTGCCCAGGGCGTAGCTCAATGCGTCGCCATCGGCATCGGAGCCGACGACCTGACCGGACACAGCGGTGTCTTCTTCGGTGGTGACGCTGTAGTTGCCAGCAACGGGGTCGAAGCCCGGGCTGCTTGGATCGATCACCGGCACGTCATTGGCCGGTGTCACGCCCACGTTGACCGTGGCGGTGGCGGTCCCACCCTTGCCGTCGGAGACGGTGACGGTGAAGCTGTCCGAGCCGTTGAAATTGGCGGCAGGCGTGTAAGTCCAGCTGCCGTTGGCATTGACCGAGACGGTACCGTTGGCGGGGCCTGTGCCCAGTGCGTAGGTAAGAGCATCGCCATCGGCATCGGAGCCGATGACCTGACCGGACACGGCGGTATCTTCTTCGGTCGTGACGCTGTAGTTGCCAGCGACAGGGTCGAAGCCCGGGCTGTTCGGGTCGATCACCGGCACTGAATTGCCTGGCGCATCACCGCTGATCACGCCACCAGACAACAGTTCGGTGCGCGCAGCGAGTGTCGCCGTCTCGTACTCAAACTCTTGAGAACCCACCGATTCCTGTACGCGGCCAACGCGCAAGCCCTCTCCAAGCGCCCCTGCTGCCCCGCCGGCCAGTCCGGCCGCAGGCGCGTCATCCTCTCCCGCGTCATTCAGCCGCGCCACAGCTTCATCCAGATTGGCCTGCCCTTGCGCGAGCAAGGTCGCGCGTGCACCAGCCACGCCACTTTCCTCCGCCACGCTCAATGCCAAATCCGCGGGCAGTCCCTCCACCGGCGTGACCCACAGCTGACCGTCTGCTTCTGTCAACTGGAGACTGGCACCGGCCGATGCCAGCACGGTATCGCCCTGATTCAGAGCATCGCCCACTTTCAGAACGCCGGCTGCCTTTCCACCTGCACGGATCACGCGAACCGAGCCCTCAATTTTCGAGACGACGCCGGCGGGAATAGGGGTGGAAACAGACATGCGGACCTCTGAATGTTACATTTGTAGCAATTCAAGCATACCTTATTTGAGGGGTCCGATTCATGCGCTCACCGAAGAAGATTCGTGAAGCAGTTCATGACTGTGGCCGTGCTTTCTCCTATTTGGCGCTTTGCGTCCCTTATAGGGGTGGTCGCCCTCGTCAATCAGGCGGGGCTGTTACATGGAGCCTCGGCGCAAAAGATCGCCCAGCGAACCACTTTGCGTGACCAAGTAAACAAAAGGCGCCCTCGAAAGGGCGCCTATGCGCATTGGGGTGCTGGTCGGACTCAGCGCTCTCTCAGCGCGTATGCATGTGCCTTGAGCACCGGTTTCAGCAGGTACGACAGGACCGTCTTCTTGCCAGTCAGAACGTCCACTTCCGCGGTCATGCCCGGCAAGATGGGCATCTTCTCGCTGAAGTTGGCGGCCTTGGTGCGCACCCTGACCACATAGAAGGTTTTCTGCCCGCGCTCGTCGGTGACCGTGTCCGGGCTGATGTTCTCCACCACTGCATCCAAGCCGCCATAGATCGAGAAATCGTAAGCGCTGAACTTCACGGTGGCGGCTTGTCCGGGGTGGATGAAAGCAATATCGCGCGGCTCAATCTTGGCCTCCAACACCAGGGCATCATCCAGCGGCACGATCTCAACAATGTCCTTGCCGGGCGTCACCACCCCTCCTACGGTGTTGGCCAACAAGCGTTGCACCCGTCCGCGCACGGGCGATTTCACCTGAGACTTGTCCACCTTGTCTGCCAAGGCCACGGCGCCTTCATTCAAGGCGCTCAAGCGGGCCAACACTTCCGACAATTCCTTGCGAGCCTCATTGCGGAAAGCCAGATCCGTTTCCTGGATCTTGCGCGATGCTTCCAAGATCGCGGCCTGCGCTCGTGCACTCTGAGCGCCAGCCTGTTCCATGTCCCCGCGTGCCCGGGTCACGTCACGCTCCAGCCTCAACACGTCCACTTCCGAAACGGCACCTGTGGCCAGCAGTGGGCGAGTTTTGTTCAATTCCTGCTGCGACAGGTCCAGGCTGCGTGCAGCTGATTCACGCTTGAACCGGGCCTCACTCAGCTCCTGTCGCCGCTGAGCCAGTTGCTGCTCGCTGATGCCCACCAGCGCGCTCAGCTCCGAGCGCCGAGCATCGTAAAGTTGCCGCTCTTCATCCACGATGCGCTGCGCCTCGGCATCATCGATGGCGGCCGCGGGTGGCGTGAAGCTGGTGCCCTCTGCCAAGGCTTTCAGACGCGCCTGTTTGACCTGCAATGCAAACACCTGCGCTGCGCTTTCACGCACGCCCGAGGTAGCACGGGTCTCGTCAATCTTCAGCAGCAATTGGCCCGCTTCGACGACATCGCCTTCCTTCACCAGAATCTGCGACACCACACCACCATCGAGCGACTGCACCACCTGCAGTTGCCGCGACGGAATCACCTTCGCCTCGCCCTTGGTGACCTCGTCGATCTCGGCCAGTGCCGCCCACACGATCAGCAGCACGGTGACCAGCAGGGCAGAGCGCACCAGCGTTTGCGCACGAAAGGTCGCGCCCCGCGACATCACCGCGTCGGCCTCGAGCTCGAAAGGGTGCATCCCTGCCTGCGAGGCCGCTTCCGGCGTGACACGCGCCCCCCCCAATCGGTCCAGAAGGCGGTCGCTCCAAGGTGCCAGGCGAACACGCAAGCGCTCCAGCCCGTCCACCAACTTTTGGCCCATCTTGAGCAAGGTTTTCATCTCTGTGCTCCTGGCCTGATCACGCTGCGCGCGAAATGCGACCGGCTGCCAGCGCCTGCATGATGCGCTCACGCGGGCCGTCGGCCACGATCTTGCCCTGGTCGACCACGATCACGCGGTCCACAAACGACAGCATCGACGTCCGGTGCGTCACCAGCACGACCGTCTTGCCTTCTGTGAAGGCCTGCATGCGCTGCGTCACCAGGGCTTCCGTCGAAAAGTCCATCGCGCTGGTCGGCTCGTCAAGCAAGAGCAGCGGTGCGTTGTGCAACACGGCCCGGGCAATGCCCACGCCCTGACGTTGCCCGCCAGACAGCAGTTCGCCACGTTCGCCCACCGGCATGTCAAAGCCCTGGGGGTGCCGCTGCACGAACTCGCTCAGCCCGGCGACGTCAGCCGCTGCCACAATCGCATCGTCACGTGCATGCGGCATCCCGAAGGTGATGTTCTCACGCAGCGAGCCGTAGAACAGCGTGATGTCCTGCGACACGCAACCCAGGTTGCGTCGCACGTCGGCCGGGTCCAGCTGACGCATGTCGATGCCATCGAACAAGATGGCGCCCGCGGTCGGCTGATACAGCCCCATGATCAGCTTTTGCAGCGTCGTCTTGCCCGAACCCACCTTTCCGATCAGGGCCACCCGCTCACCGGGGTTGATCTTGAAGCTCACGTCGTCCAGCGAATGGCCCTGCTGACCCGGGTAGGCGAAGGACACATGGCGGAACTCGATCTCCCCCTTGAACTCCGGGCGCTGAATGAAATGGCTGCCCTCAGGACGCTCGACAGGCTGCGCCATGATCTGCTCCAGTGAGGTCATCGCCGTGCGGGCCCCCTGGTACTGCATCAACAGACCGACGATCTGACCCGCAGGCGCCAGGGCTCGACCCGCCAGCATCGTTGCGGCGATCATGCCCCCCATGGTCAGCTGCCTCTCCGAGATCAGATACACCCCGATCAGGATCACGCACACCGACACAAACTGCTGCAGCGTGGCCGTGGAGTACATCGCCGTGGCCGACATGCTGCGCATCTTCACGTTCAGCGCCGAGAGGTACTGGTTCGCCCGCTCCCAGCGCGACTGGATCAGACTCTCTGCCCCCTGGGACTTGATCGTCTCGATGCCCGTCAGGCTCTCGATCAAGGTGGCGTTGCGCTGCGCCGCCGCCTGGTAAGAGCTTTGCGACAGCTCATGCAGACGATGCTGGAACACATAACCCGACACCAGGATCAGCACAAACACCCCGATCACTGGCAGGACCAGCCACGGTGAAATCCAGGCCATCACCACCACGAACAGCAGCGCGAAAGGCAGGTCGATCAGTGCCGTGACCGTGCTGGATGCGATGAAATCGCGCACCTGCTCGAAGCCCCGCAGGTTCGCGGCGAACGAGCCCACCGATTGAGGGCGGTTCTCCAGGCGCATGCCCAGCACCCGTTCCATCAAGCTTGCCGAAATCTGCACGTCAATGCGGGCGCTGGCCTCGTCCACAAAATGGCTGCGCAGCAGGCGGATGAACAGGTCGCTGCACAATACCAGCGTCACACCAATGGCCAGCACCCACAGCGTCTCGGTGGCGTGATTGGGCACCACGCGGTCGTACACGTTCATCGAGAAAATGGGAAAGGCCAGCGCAAACAGGTTGATCAGCAGCGCGGCCCACAGCACATCGCGGTACACAAAGCGCTGCGCCAGCACCGGTCCCCAGAACCAGTGCCCCGAGCGGGTGGCCTTGACTTCGGGGGTGCGCTCGTCAAAGCGGAAATGGGGGCGTGCAAACAGCACCACGCCGCTGTAACGAGACTGGAGAGCCTCGGTGCTCAACGTCACGGCGCCTTGGCCAGTTTCTGGCAGCAGCACGCGCCAGTGATCGCTGTCATCGCGGCCCAGCAGCACGCAGGCCTTGTTACCGTGCAGGATCAGGATGGCGGGGAGGGTCAGCGCGTCGATCTCGTCCAACGCCAGGCGTTGCACCCGAGTGGCCAAGCCGGCGCGTGATGCTGCGCGTTCCGCCAGCGAGAGCGGCAGAGACTCTTGCGGTTGAAGCGGCAGGCCTGCCGACAAGGAAGCCCGGGTCGCCCCCTGTCCGTGCAGACGGGCCACCTCCACCAGGCAATCGAGCAGGGGGTCCGGACCGACAAGGTCGTCACGCACGCGCGTGGTTGTGGTGGACGCTGAAACGTTTTCCTGGGGTGCGTTCATGACGAAAGGTGTGAACCAGACTCACCGAAGATCGGCACAGTAGACGTCAAACTGACCCCGCTTGCGATCTTCAAAATAGCGCTCCAGTGTCATTCGCACGGTTCTGAAGGCCAGGTCGGCCCAGGGAATCTCGTGCTCGTGGAACAGGCGGGCTTCCATGGTCTCAGGGCCGGGGGCAAAGTCGGTGTCCAGCAAGCGGGCGCGGTAAAAGAAATGCACCTGACCAGCGGTCACGACATTCAGCACGCTGTAAAGACCTTGCAACTGGATGCGTGCGCCAGCCTCTTCGTCGGTTTCGCGCGCTGCACCTTCGTCGGTGGTTTCGCCCAGTTCCATGAAGCCGGCCGGCAGGGTCCAGAAGCCCTTGCGTGGTTCGATGTTGCGCTTGCACAGCAGCACCTGCTCACCCCATACCGGTAGCGTCCCCACCACGTTGAGCGGGTTGACGTAGTGGATGTGGCCACAGGAAGGACAAACCGCGCGTTCACGGTTGTCATCGGCCGGCACTTTGTGCTCGACCGGGGTGCCGCAGACCTGACAGTGCTCGATTCGACGTGAGAACAACATGCAGCCAGTGTAGGGCAACAAACCCTGGGCACACGGGCGTAGTCGCCCTCAGCCGCGCTTCAAGGTGAGGTCCACAGTTTGGTCACCCACGGGGCAAAGCTCTCCATCACCTGAACAGGGTGGCCGTTACGCCAAAACACCGAGCGGCGGCACCAGACCGGTGCGGGGTCGACCTCCGTCAGGCCCAGCTTTTGCCACTCGCGCACCATGTGTTGGCGCTCGGCCGAGTGTCGCGGCAGTCGCTCTCCCACCAAGGGGTCGCGCTGCACCTGACGTCGCGTGAACAGCAGCTCGGCCAGAGGGCGTGTGCCGAGTCCTTTCATGGCTTGCCACGGGCCCTTGACGGCGCCCAAGGGCGTCACGCTGCGCGCCCACACCGCCGGTCGCCCGTTGATCAACAACACCACCTCTCGGACATGACCATGGCGCACCCCCAGGGCTGAGCGCTCCTGGGGCCAAAAGGGCAGTCTTCCTTGCCGCGTGACCACCAGCGTCACCGTGCCGTGCGCACGCAGGCGCGCCGTCAGCGAGCCAGGGGCTTGCAGCCAGCGCCGCAAAGATGCGGACACGCAGCCCCTGGGCCACTTGCCGACCGATGTGGCCGACGACGACACGCGCCGGCGCTGCGGGCACGCAGAGGACGCGCTCAAGGCGTTGGCAGCACTGGAGACAGGGCGAGGTAGCATCGGGGCTGGATCATAGCGGCCCTTGTCCCCCTCCATCATGTCGCCTTGTGTCGAAAGCGCCTCGTCAGCCATGCCCTTGCCTGTGGGGTGGACATCGGTCAACCTGGGTGAGCGGGTGGGCGCGCTCATGAGTGCCCGTGCGGGCGGCGTCAGTCAACCCCCCTATGACGCGTGCAACCTGGGGGATCATGTGGGGGACGACCTGGCAGCGGTGGCTGATAACCGAGCGCGATTCGCCGCCATCCTCCAGGCAGATCCGGTATGGCTCACTCAGGTGCATGGCAACCGTGTGGTGCGGCTCAGCCGCACCCCCGATGCTTCTGACCCTGCCCGAGTCTGCTGGACTCCTGGCGCACCTCAGCCTCGTGCCGACGGTGCCTTCACCACCGAGCGTGGCTTGGCCTGCACGGTCATGGTGGCTGACTGCCTGCCGATCTTGCTGGCTGCGCCTGACGGGCGAGGCGTTGCAGCCCTCCATGCCGGATGGCGAGGGCTGGCCGGCGCGGGAGACATGGCGGGGCAGGGCATCGTCCACACCGGTGTGCGTGCGTTGTGCGAGGCCACTGGCTGTGCCCCCGGAGAGTTGCAGGCCTGGTTAGGCCCCTGTATTGGCCCCAGCCAGTTCGAAGTGGGGGCCGACGTGTTGCGTGGGTTTGCTCGAGACCCCGAGGCGACTTGGGCGCAAGAGTGCTTTGAGCCTCGCTCACCCGGCAAGTGGTTGGCCGATCTGCCAGGGCTGGCGCGGGAAATTCTCTCGGCGCAAGGCGTCACGCTCATCCAGGGCGGCGGCGACTGTACCGTCAGCGATGCCTCACGGTTCTTTTCGTTCCGCCGGGACGCCATCACCGGTCGTCAGGCCGCCAGCATCTGCTTGCGCTGATTCCGTTGCGGCTTGTTCGGCTGCCACCTGCGCGCGCCATTCGGCTTCTTCCCTCGCCCGGCGTGCGCGCCGACGTGCTGGCGTGCCCAACAAATACAAGACCAGCGCCAGGGGGCCGATGCCGTACATCACGAAAGTGATGATGGCACCGAGCATCGAGCCCTGAGGGCTCGTGGCTTCGGCCACGGCCATCATCATGGCCACGTACATCCAGGCAATCGCAACAATCCACATGGGAGCGGTACTCAATAAATCAGAAAACCAAGGGTAAACGAGCATGCCTGGCATCGAGCTTGCTGCAATCGATGGAGGCAAGATGGGACTATCGGTCACGCCGGACCACCAGGCGGGCCGCGTGATGGGTCGAGTTGGCGTCTTTGCAACACTTTGATGTCGTCAGAATAACGCCACATGATTCGGCCATCATGTTGTGAACAAGTGGCCAGTTCAAATCAGGAGATGTATGGCTGTACCTCAAAAGCCGCGCGCCACGCGCGGGACCGCAAAAGCGAAATCGGTCCCCCAGGCCGACACACAGAACCAGAAGCCCACAGACACCCAGGCCACCGCCGAAGCAGCCCCTCACGTTTCTGCTTTCGAGCAGATGGGCGCGGCTTTCCGCATGCCCGGTGTCGACTTGGACGCTCTCAAGGCGCAGTGGCACGACCAGCTGAGCAAGTTGCCAGGCTTTTCGCCCACGCTCTTTCAGTCGTGGCTGCAGCAGTCGCCCATGGCCGGCCTGAATGTGCCAGGGCTCCAGCCGGTTCAGCAGGCGGTCGAGGCCGTCGGCCACAGTGTCAGCGACGATTTGAAGTCGCTGGCGGCGCTCAAGGTCGAGCCCGACACCCTCAAGAGCATCCAGAGCGAGTACATCCAGCGCGCCACCGAGCTTTGGAACCAGGCGCTCACCAAGCCTGAAGCCCTGACGGTGTCCGACCGCCGTTTTGCCGCACCCGAGTGGACGCAGAGCCCGGTCAGCGCCTTCATGGCTTCGATGTACCTGCTCAACGCGCAGACCATGCAGCGCTTGGCGGACAGCCTCAACGGTGCCGAGAAGGCGCGTGAGCGCGTGCGTTTTGCCGTCCAGCAGTGGTCGGCCGCGATGTCGCCCAGCAACTTCCTGGCGCTCAATCCTGAAGCCTTGAAGAAGGCGGTCGAGACCAAGGGCGAAAGCATTCAGCAGGGCATCCAGCATCTGATGGGTGACATCCGCCAGGGCCACCTGTCGATGACCGACGAGAGTGTGTTCGAGGTCGGCAAGAACGTTGCCACCACGCCCGGCACGGTCGTGTACGAGAACGGCTTCTTCCAGTTGATCGAGTACGCACCGATCACCGACAAGGTGCACGCCAAGCCCTTCCTGTTCGTGCCACCGTGCATCAACAAGTACTACATCCTTGACCTTCAGCCCGACAACTCGGTGGTGCGCCACCTGCTGTCCGAAGGTCATCGCGTGTTCATGGTCAGTTGGGTGAACCCGGACGAGAGTCTGGCCAAGGCGACCTGGGATGACTACATCGAGCACGGTGTCATCCAGGCCATCGAGGTCACGCGCGAGATCACCGGTGCCGAGCAGATCAACGCCCTGGGCTTCTGCGTGGGCGGCACGATGTTGGGCGTGGCCTTGGCCACCTTGGCTGCCAAGGGCCGCAAGCCCGTCGCCAGCCTGACCCTGCTGACGTCCTTCCTCGACTTCGCGCACACCGGCATCCTGGACATCTTCATCGATGAGGCCATGGTGCGCATGCGCGAAATGACCATGGGCCCGGACAGCCCGCAAGGTGGTGGCTTGATGAAGGGCGGCGACCTCGCCTCGACCTTCGCTTTCCTGCGCCCCAACGACCTGGTTTGGAACTATGTGGTGGGCAACTACCTCAAGGGCGAAATGCCCCCGGCGTTCGACCTGCTCTACTGGAACAGCGACAGCACCAACTTGCCTGGCCCTTACTACGCCTGGTACCTGCGCAACACCTACCTCGAGAACAACCTGATCAAGCCCGGTGCGGTGACGGTGTGCGGCGAGCCGCTCGACCTGCGTCGTCTGGACATGCCCACGTTCATCTACGGCTCGCGTGAAGACCACATCGTGCCCTGGGAGTCGGCCTACGCCTCGATCCAGGTGGTCACCGGCCCGCGCACCTTCGTGCTCGGTGCCTCGGGTCACATCGCTGGCGTGATCAACCCGCCCGCTAAGAAGAAGCGCAGCCACTGGGTCACTGGCGCGAAGGTCAAGCAGTTGCCGACTGACGCCAACACCTGGCTGGCCAGCGCAGAAGAGAAACCGGGTAGCTGGTGGACCGTGTGGGCCGACTGGTTGCGCGACCACGCTGGCCCGATGGTGGCCGCACCCAAGCAAGCTGGCAGCCGCAAATACCCTGCGATTGAAGCTGCGCCAGGACGATACGTTCTGCGCAAAGCCTGACAACGTGCCCGCACAACGGGCACCTATCTTGACTGAAGGAGAAGATCTTGACTGACATCGTCATCGTTGCCGCCGCGCGAACCGCAGTGGGCAAATTTGGGGGCACCCTGGCCAAAACCCCGGCCAGTGAACTGGGCGCCGTGGTGATCAAGGACCTGCTACGCCGTACCGGCCTGTCGGGCGACCAGATCAGCGAAGTCATCCTGGGTCAGGTGCTGACGGCCGGCTGTGGTCAAAACCCGGCGCGCCAGGCGGTCATCAAGGCCGGCCTGCCGCAAGGTGTGCCCGCCATGACCATCAACAAGGTCTGCGGCTCGGGTCTGAAGGCCGTGATGCTGGGCGTGCAAGCCATCCGTGATGGCGATGCCGAGATCGTGATCGCCGGCGGCCAGGAAAACATGAGCCTGTCGCCCCATGTGGTGCCCAACTCGCGTGACGGTCAGCGCATGGGCAACTGGCAAATGGTTGATTCCATGATCAACGATGGCCTGTGGGACGTGTACAACCAGTACCACATGGGCATCACCGCCGAGAACGTGGCCAAGCAGTACGGCATCAGCCGTGAAGAGCAGGACGCGCTGGCTCTGGCTTCTCAGCAGAAGGCAGCTGCTGCGCAGGATGCTGGCAAGTTCAAGGACGAGATCGTGCCGGTGGTCATTCCGCAGAAGAAGGGCGATCCGCTGGTGTTCGACACCGACGAGTACCTGAACCGCAAGAGCAACGCCGAAGCCCTGGCCGGCCTGCGCCCCGCCTTCGACAAGGCTGGCAGCGTGACCGCTGGCAACGCTTCGGGCATCAATGACGGTGCTGCCGCCGTGTTGCTGATGACCGCCGAGAAGGCGCAGCAACTCGGCCTGAAGGTGCTCGGTCGCATCAAGTCCTACGCCAGCGCCGGTCTGGACCCCGCTTACATGGGCATGGGCCCTGTGCCGGCCTCGCGTCGCGCGCTGGAGCGTGCCGGTTGGCAAGCTTCCGAGCTCGACCTGCTGGAAATCAACGAAGCCTTCGCCGCCCAGGCCTGTGCCGTGCACAAGGAAATGGGTTGGGACACCAGCAAGGTGAACGTCAACGGGGGCGCCATCGCCATCGGTCACCCCATTGGTGCATCAGGCTGCCGCATTCTGGTGACGCTGCTGCATGAAATGGCCCGCCGCGACGCCAAGAAGGGCATTGCCTCGCTGTGCATTGGCGGTGGCATGGGCGTTGCATTGACCATCGAGCGCTGAGGCGCCGCGTCAGCCCGCGATAGAAACATAAAGAGGAGCCTTACATGACTCAAAAAGTTGCATACGTCACTGGTGGTATGGGTGGGATCGGAACCGCCATTTGTCAACGCCTCCATCGCGATGGCTACAAGGTGATCGCCGGCTGCGGCCCCAGCCGCGACTACACCAAGTGGTTGGATGAGCAAAAAGCCTTGGGCTACACCTTCTACGCCTCGGTCGGTAATGTGTCCGATTGGGACTCGACGGTCGAAGCGTTCAAGAAGACCAAGGCGGAGCATGGCCCGATTGACATCCTGGTGAACAACGCGGGCATCACCCGTGACGGCATGTTCCGCAAGATGACCAAGGCCGACTGGGATGCCGTGATCAGCACCAACCTGGACAGCATGTTCAACGTCACCAAGCAGGTGATCGATGACATGGTGGACCGTGGTTGGGGCCGCATCGTCAACATCAGCTCGGTCAACGGTGAAAAAGGTCAGTTTGGCCAGACCAACTACTCGGCGGCCAAAGCCGGGATGCATGGCTTCACCATGGCGTTGGCACAAGAGGTGGCCAACAAGGGCGTGACCGTCAACACGGTGTCGCCCGGCTACATCGGCACGGACATGGTGCGCTCTATCCGTCAGGACGTTCTTGACAAGATCGTCGCCACCATTCCGGTGAAGCGCCTGGGGACGCCTGATGAGATCGCATCGATGATCTCTTGGGTGGCCAGCGACGAGGCCGGATTTGCCACCGGCGCTGACTTCTCGGTCAACGGCGGTTTGCACATGGGTTGATCCCCTGGGCCCGGTGCGGCACCACCGGGCGTCTCACCACACCCTTCGGTTCAGGGTGTCACGACCATCCCGCTGCGCAGCAATGCCAGCGGGATGTTTTCTTGGTGGTATCAGGCCGCGGCTTCCTGCTCGCGCACCAGGCGGTCGAGCGCCGCGCAGACCTCGGCAAAACGCCCGGCAATCACGGTGCGGCGCGCATCGCTGGGGTCGGTGCTGATGCGCACTCGGGTGACGGTGCCGGCACCGCTGCGCAATGGGATGACCTGGGCCGCCCGCGTGCCATGGCCAGACGTCTGGGGTGCACGCCACGGAGTGAGGGGGCGTGGCTTGATGGGGCGCGCAGATGGTGTCGTCGCAGGGCGTGGGTCGTTGGCGTTATCAGCGAGGACGGCCTCGCGGACATGGAAAGCACGGGCCAGGTGATGAATCATGATGAACTCCCAGAAACAACGTTGAAGTTCGGCAGGATTCCATTGAAGGATCACCACGCGGGATTGCATCATCGGCCTGATGATGCGAATGCCCGCCACCCGCATGGTGAGGAAGAAAGGTCTCAGTTCAGGGGTTGGTTACGGATCAGGCCCACGGCCAGTCCTTCGAGCTCGAAATCGGGATGATCGGAGGACACCACGATGGGCTCAAAATCGGGGTTCTCTGGCAACAGGGTGATGCCCTGTGGCGTCCGCTGAAAGCGTTTGACCGTGACTTCATCGCCCAGGCGAGCCACAACGATTTGGCCATTGCGTGCTTCGCGGGTGCGCGCCACGGCGAGCAGATCGCCATCCAGGATGCCGGCATCTTTCATGCTCATGCCGCGTACACGCAAGAGGTAATCGGGACGCTTGGCAAACAGACTGGGCTCGACAGCGTAGCTTTGCTCGATGTGCTCCTGCGCGAGGATGGGGTGGCCTGCGGCCACACGCCCGACCAGCGGCAAGACGAGTTGCTCCAGCCCCGGCAGGGGAAGGTTGAAGGGCAGGCCCGATGACTCGGTGTCGCCCCGTTTACGGGTTTCGTTCACGGTGCGCAAGGTGCCCGCTTTCAGACGAATGCCGCGCGAGGTGCCCCCCACCAGTTCGATGACGCCTTTGCGTGCCAGGGCTTGCAGGTGTTCTTCGGCAGCATTGGCCGAACGGAAACCCAGTTCGGCCGCAATCTCGGCACGCGTCGGAGGCGCACCTGTCTTTGCGATGGCACGCTGAATCAGCTCGAAAATCTGCTGCTGGCGTGGCGTAAGTTTGGGTTTATCGTTCGTCATCGTGTGTCGTGCCTTGAACTGAGGGTGTCGACGTTGACTGTCATTCTATACAGGGCTGTTTGTTTGTCCAGTATTTTATTTGTGGGCTGGGAGCGACGATGCGGCGGGTGGTGATTCTGGGAACCGGGGGCACCATTGCCGGCACGGCGCAAGATCCGTCGCGGCAATGGGCTTACCGGGCTGCGCAACTGTCGGTGTCGCAATTGGTCGAAGCTGTGCCGGAGTTGGAAGGGGTGCCGCTCGAAACGGTGCAGGTCGCGCAGGTGGACAGCAAGGACATGAGCTGGTCGGTCTGGCGGGCCTTGGGGCGTGCCTTGCACGAGCATCTGGAACGCGACGAAGTGGCTGGGGTGGTGATTACCCATGGCACCGATACGCTGGAAGAAACCGCTTACCTGCTTCAGGCACTGCACGATGGCGCCAAGCCGGTGGTGTTGACGGCCGCCATGTTTCCTGCGACCTCGCCTCATGCCGATGGCCCGACCAACCTTCGAGACGCGGTGCGGGTGGTGCAAGAGGCGGCTCGGCGCTGTCTGGGAGGTGTGGTGGCCGTGATGCACGGGCGAGTCTGGTCGGCCAGCGCTGTACGCAAGTCGCACACCCACGCCCCCGATGCCTTTGATGGCGGGGATGCGCCCCCACTGGTCACATTGAAGCGGGAGCCAGTGGAGCTCGACGAGGATGTGGTCAAGGCCTTGTCGAGATTGGGCTTTCGGGCGCAAGGGGCAGGGGCTGCTGAGCCTGCCGAGGAGTCCTGGACGTCGGCCTGGCACCGTTGCGGTCGTTGGGGCTGGGGCTATCTGGAAGCAGACCCACCACGGGTCGAGATCGTCTGCAGCCATGCCGACGCCGACGGCTGGATCGTGCGGGCCATGCTGGCTCAAGCGCAGACGACCACCAGACCGCTGCGTGGCATCGTGGTGGCCGGCACCGGACACGGCACCATCCATGCGGGCTTGACCGAGGCGCTGCGCGAGGCTGCGTGTCAGGGCGTGACCGTCTGGCGCAGCAGCCGTGTTGCTCGAGGTGGCGTGATGCCGCGGGAGGGCGACGAGTGGCCGGGGGTACCGCACCTGACAGCGGCGCAAGCCCGTGTGGCACTCATGCTGTCACTCTTGGGCGTCTCGTCCATGGCGTAAATGGTTTGGGGGCGTGGGCGTTGTCCTGACTGTGGTGACCAGCATGTCAGGACAGGCTTTGCTCCCTCCGGGTGCATCACAGACGACCCGGAACAGCGTGCAGTGTGTCGGGTCGGTGTGAAAGGCTGATGACAGTGCGCGCTCGTAGGCTGCGTCAGCGGCCACCGGTGACATCCAGAATGGCGCCCGCTGTGTAGCTGGCAGCATCGGAGAGCAGCCAGACAATGGCCTGCGCGACCTCTTCAGGGTGCGCTGCACGGCCCATGGGCAGTGTGGGGCCAAGCCGATCGGCTCGGTCCGGCTCTCCCCCAGTGCCGTGGATGGCGGTGGCGGTGATGCCGGGACGTACCGCACACACGCGCACGCCTTCGCCGGCCACCTCTTTGGCCAGCCCGTGGGTGAAAACGTCGATGGCGCCCTTGCTGGCAGCGTAATCCACATACAGTGCAGGCGAGCCGGTTCGCACCGCACTGCTGGACACATTGACGATCACGCCGCCGCGACCGCCATGACGGCTGGACATTCGCTTGACCGCCTCTCGGGCGCAAAGCATCGGGCCCACGACATTGACCGAGAACATCCGCGTCATGCGCTCGGCGCTCATGTCGTCGAGGCGGGAGGTGCGGTCGATGATGCCTGCATTGTTCACCACGCCGGTTAAAGGTGGCAGAGAGGCATCTGCCTTGGCGAACAGCTGAAGAACATCGGCTTCGCAGGCGATGTCCGCCTGGGCGATGATGGCACGGGGCGCACCCAGTTGCAGGCATTCGTCTGCCACCGCTTGCGCCAGATCGAGGCGGTGAGCGCAGTGAATGAGGAGGGAGTGGCCTTGTGCAGCCAGCAGGCGCGCGGTGGCCGCGCCAATGCCTTGGCTGGCGCCGGTGATGACGGTGACGGCATTCATGGGTTTGACTTTACATTTCCTTTACGGGCGACACGCAGTAGAGACATCGTCCACCAGGACACTGTGAACATGAGCACAATAAAACGCAATCGATGGTTGTCAGGTTGGCGCCTGACAATGGGGGTGGTCTTGCTGGCTGCTGCCGGCTGGGGCATCAAATCGGCGTATTTCAAACCTCCCAGCGCGCCCCAGGTCATCACGGCCGAGGCCACGATCGACGACATCGAAGATACGGTGCTCGCCAGCGGCACCATCGAGGCCTCGCAGGAGGTCAGTGTGGGCGCGCAGGTCTCGGGCCAGATCAAGCGCCTGCATGTGGCCCTGGGTGACCGGGTCAGCAAGGGTCAACTGGTGGCCGAGATCGATTCCACCACGCAGACCAACACCCTGCGCAATGCCGAAGCCCAGGTGTCGCTGCTGAGTGCTCAGCGCCAGGCACGTCAAGCCCAGTTGCGCCAGGCCGAGCTGAGTTATCAGCGCAAGAAGGAATTGTTCCAACTGGACGCCGGCTCCAAGGCCGATCTGGACGATGCCGAGGCCACACTGGCGACCACCCGTGCCGAGATCGCCGCCCTGGATGCACAGATCCGTCAGGCCAACATTTCGGTGGACACCGCACGGGTCAACCTGGGCTACACCCGCATCATGGCGCCGATTGACGGCGTGGTGGTGGCGGTGGTGGCCGAAGAAGGGCGCACCGTGAACGCGATGCAGTCGGCGCCCACCATCATCAAGCTGGCCAAGCTGGACAAGGTCCAGATCAAGGCGCAGATTTCCGAGGCGGACGTGGTGCGCGTGAAGCCGGGCTTGCCGGTGTACTTCACCATCCTGGGTGAGCCCCAGCGCCGCTACGAGGCCAAGCTGCGTGCCATCGAGCCCGTGCCCGAGTCGGAGCAGACCGACACCAAGACCACGACGGCGTCGTCCACCACCAATGCCATCTACTACAACGGCCTGTTCGACGTGGACAACCCCGAGGGCAAGTTGCGGGTGGCGATGACAACCCAGGTGTTCGTGGTGCTCAACCGCGCAGACAAAGCCCTGGTGATTCCGGCGACCGCCTTGGGCCAGCGCGACCGCAAGCAGGGCACCTACGAGGTGCGGGTGCTCGAAGGCGAGGGCAAGGACGCGCAGGTGAGCACGCGCCAAGTCAAGGTGGGGCTGAACAACCGGGTGCAGGCCCAGGTGCTCGAAGGCCTGAAGGCCGGTGAAAAGGTCGTGGTGGGTGAGGGCGGTGCCAATGGCGCGGGTGGCTCCGGCGCAGGCCGCATGCCACGGATGTTCTGACGCCATGAGTGCATCGCAGTCCATCGGCCCGAAGGCCCAGCCCGCCTTGCTGGAAGTGCAGGACCTGTGGCGGGAGTTCCCGTCCGGCGAGGGCACCGTGGCCGTGCTCAAGGGGATCAACCTGCGCATCGAGGCCGGCGAGATGGTCGCCATCATCGGCGCCTCGGGTTCGGGCAAGTCCACCTTGATGAACATCCTCGGTTGCCTGGACCGGCCCAGCCGAGGCGTTTACAAAGTGGCGGGCCAGGCCACGGGCGACCTGCCGCCCGACGAACTGGCGCGCCTGCGCCGCGAGCATTTCGGCTTCATCTTCCAGCGCTACCACCTGCTGAGTGATCTCAGTGCGCTGGGCAACGTGGAGATCCCCGCGATTTACGCGGGGCACAACACCACCGACCGCCACACCCGGGCCGCCGCCTTGCTCGGCCGCCTGGGCCTGGGCGAGCGCATCGAGCACAAGCCGGGCCAGTTGTCCGGCGGGTAGCAGCAGCGCGTCAGCATTGCGCGCGCTCTGATGAACGGTGGCGACGTCATCCTGGCCGACGAGCCCACGGGCGCGCTCGACACGGCCAGTGGCGACGAGGTGATGCGCATCCTGCGTGAGCTGCATGCCGACGGGCACACGGTCATCATCGTGACCCACGACCCCAAGGTGGCGGCCCACGCGCAGCGCATCATCGAGGTGTCAGACGGTGAGGTGGTCGCCGATCGTCGCCAGGCTGAGGGCGATGCGCCGAGCGCCGTCAAGCGCGAACGCACCCAGTCTGCCCCCCACCCCTGGCGCGCCAACTGGGACCGCTTCACCGAGGCCTTCACCATGGCCTTGCGCGCGATGGCGGGGCATCGCCTGCGCACCTTGCTGACCATGCTCGGCATCATCATCGGCATTGCCTCGGTGGTGTCGATGGTGGCCCTGGGCGAGGGCTCACGCCAGCGCATCCTCAAGGACATCAGCGCGATGGGGACGAACACCATCGACGTCTTCCCTGGGCAGAACTTTGGCGACCGGACTGCGGGACGCATCCGCACCCTGGTGCCGGCCGATGCGGACGCGCTGGCCAACCTGAACTTTGTGGACAGCGCCACGCCCAGCGTGAACACCAGCGTGACGCTGCGCCGCGGCAATGTCGAGGCCTCAGCCAACATCAATGGCGTGGGCGACCAGTTTTTCCGCGTCAAGGGCTACACGCTGGCGAACGGGCAGGCGTTCGACGCCAGCGGTGTGCGCCGCCAGACCCAGGAGGCGGTGATCGACCCGAACACGGCCAAGGCCCTGTTCAAGTCGGACGAGAACCCGGTGGGCGAGGTGATCTTTCTGGGCAGCGTGCCGGTGCGCGTGGTGGGCGTGACGGCGCCGCAGGAAAGCGGCTTCATGGTCAGCGACAACCTGAACGTGTGGGTGCCTTACACCACGGTGATGCGGCGCATGCTGGGGCAGCAACACCTGCGCAGCATCACGGTGCGCATCAGCGACACGGCACCGTCGGCGGCGGCCGAGCAGGGCATCGTCAAGCTGCTGACCCAGCGCCACGGCACGAAGGACTTCTTTGTGCGCAACAGCGACAGCATCCGCCAGACCATAGAGAGCACCACGCAGACCATGACGCTGTTGATCTCGTCGATCGCCGTGATCTCGCTGATCGTGGGCGGCATTGGCGTGATGAACATCATGCTGGTGTCGGTGACCGAGCGCACCCAGGAGATCGGGGTGCGCATGGCGGTGGGCGCCCGCCAGAGCGACATCCTGCGTCAGTTCCTGATTGAGGCGGTGCTGGTGTGCCTGCTGGGCGGCATCCTGGGGATTGGCCTGGCGCTGGGCATCGGCGCGGTGTTTGCCCAGATCGGTGGCACCTTCCAGATGGTGTATTCCGTGAGCTCCATCGTGGCCGCCTTCGGGGTGTCGTCCCTGATCGGCGTGGTGTTCGGCTTCCTGCCGGCACGCAACGCAGCCCGACTCGATCCCGTCGATGCCTTGTCGAGGCAGTGAACGTGGCAGCCAAGAACATGACCATGAATTCCGTATCGAAGCATACCCATCCTGCCGGGCACCGCGTGCCGTCAGCCTTGCTCGCCCTGGTGGCAGCGCTGGCCTTGAGCAGCTGCGCCACGCGTGGCGATCTGCCCCAAGCCGACTTGCAGGTGCCGGGCACCTGGCAGCAAGGGCAGGGCGGCGCGCAGACCAGCACAGCCACGCTCAGCCCCTGGTGGCCGGAACTGAACGACCCGAACCTGACCCAGCTGATCGAGCAGGCGCTGGCGCGCAACAACAACCTGGCGCAGGCGGCCATCAAGGTGCGTCGCGCCCAGTTGGTGGCTGGCCAGGCGGCCAGCGACCGGCTGCCCAGCGTCAGTGTGCGCGCCAACACCAATGCCTCTCAAGCGATCGACGGTGGCCCGACGTCGCGCAACCACTCCCTGACCGCCGGTGCAAGTTGGGAGGTGGACCTGTGGAATCGCCTCGGCTCGCTGCGTGACGCGGCCGAGTGGGAAGCCCAGGCCACCGAGCAAGACCGCCAGGCTGCCGCCATGGCCCTGGTGGGCACGGTGGCGAGCCAGTACTGGCAGGTGGCCTATCTGAACCAGCGCGTAGCCGCCAGCGAGCAAAGCATCGCCTACGCTCGCCAGACCTTGCAACTGGTGCAGGGGCAGTACCGCGCCGGCAGTGTGTCGGGCCTGGAAGTGGCGCAGGCCACGCAGTCCCTGGCTGCCCAGGAGGCCAACCACACGCAGTGGCTGCAACAGCGCGTGCAGGCGCGCAATGCGCTGGCCATCTTGTTCGATGGCCCACCCGGTGTCGCCCTCAACGAGGCCATGCGCCTGCCCGATGGGGCCTTGCCCACGGTGACCGCCGGCTTGCCGGCGTCGATGCTCAACCGTCGACCCGATCTGCGCGCGGCAGAACTGCGCCTGCGCAAGAGCCTGGCCAATGTGGACGCCACCCGCGCCAGCTTCTACCCGGCGCTGACCCTCACCGGCAGCGTGGGCGGCAGCAGCACCGCCTTGTCCGACGTGCTTCGTGACCCGGTCGGCACCCTGGGGGCTGGCTTGCTGCTGCCCTTCGTGCAGTGGCGTGACATGTCGCGCAGCGTGGCGATTTCCGAGGCCGACCACGAGATCGCTGTGCGCGGCTACCGCCAGACCTGGTACGAGGCGCTGGCCGACGTGGAAGACGCCCTGTCCGCGCGGGTGCAATACGAGACTCAGGGCGAACGCCTGGTCGAGGCGCTGAAGGCTGCGCAAACGTCTGAGCGTTTGGCTGAAGTGCGCTACCGTGCTGGCGCCACAGCCCTCAAAACTTGGCTGGACGCGCAGGAGACCCGACGCCAGGCCGAAAACAACCTGGCGCAAAACCGTCTGAACCGGCTCAATGCGCTGGCCACTTTGTACCAGGCCCTGGGGGGAGGTCTGGCTGCCGCACCGGCTCAGGGCGACTGAGGATAGGCATGCCCGGGCTGAGGCCCCGGGTGGCGCAGGCTGGCGTCGAGCGTGTCGATCAACTCGGCCCAATCGGCGTCGTCCTGTAGCTCTTCGCGCAGGAAACGAGCTTGTTCCGGGCGCCAGAATGAGGCTTCAGCCAATGGCACCTCCGGTGGCAAAGGGCGATGCACGGCAATGAAGCGGGAAACGTCGGCGCGTGTGTCGGGCAAACCCAGTTGGCGAAACAGGTCACTGAGGGTGTGAACAGCTGTGTCCATCTCGGCACCTCCTGTGCGTGGCGGATGCTTTCTTTGTACTGCGATGGGCTGCTGAGCGTCAACCCGAAACCCTGCGCAAGGTGTGAGCAAACGTCAGCGCAGCACGAGCACACTGGCCGGGGTGCGGCGCAGCAGGGTCGATGTGGTGGTGCCGAGCAGTTTCTGACGCCAACCGTCGTGGGTGAAGGCGCTCATGACCAGCAGCGGCAGTTGCTGAATCGTGAGGTGCCGAGCCATGACCTGGGCCACATCGCCAGATTCGACCACGAGGTGGGTGCTGAATCCCGCGTCCGCCAGACGCTGGGCGGCTTGGGTCATTTCTGCCTGCAGGTCTGCGGTGCGGTTGCCCACATGCACCAGGTGACAAGGCATGCCCTGCAGCAGTTCGCATTCGGCCACGGCGTCGACCAGGGCCAGTGACTCTGGGCCGCCGTGATAAGCCAGGGCAAAGGCCGTGGGCGGCGTGAAATGGGAGCGCGTGACCACGAGCATCGGCTGTTGCACGGTGCGCAGAGCCTGTTCTACGTGGTGATCTCCCTGGCGCCAGGGGGCATCCAGGTGATGCGAATGCAACCCCATCACCACGAGCCGGATTTCTTCGCTCAAGTCGAGCAAGGCGTCAGTGAGTTGACCTTGGCGCAGGCTGAGTTCCACCATGGTGTGGCCCAGATGCAAGGCACGGGCGCGCACGCCTTCGAGCAGTTGCTGGCTGTGAGATTGCCCACCGATGATGTGAGAGCCGGGCATGGCGTCCAGCGCCTGCGTGCGCGTGGGGCCCGTGTCGTAGCCAGTGAGATCGCTGAAGCGGGTTTCGCCAGTGTGCGCCTCCCCCTCGTCGATCACCTGCAGGAAATTCAAGGGTGCGTGCAGGCGACGGGCCGCCCAGGTAGCGCCGTCACACACTGCCGAGGGGTGGCCTTGCGCATGGACGCAGGCCAAAACGGTGTTCATCGTGAGCGCGGGCTGAAACATGTCCGAGATTGTAGGTGGCTGTGCCGTGCTTCGGGAAATGACATCGCATTGCAAAAACCCTTCGGCATCGTCATGAACCCGGGCTGGCTATGCTGCAGGTCATGATCACCGTACACCACCTTGAAATGTCGCGCTCACAGCGGGTGCTGTGGCTGCTGGAAGAGCTGGGCCTGCCTTATGAGCTCAAGGTCTATCAACGCGACCCCAAAACCCGCTTGGCGCCGGCGGCCCTCAAACAGGTTCACCCGATGGGCAAGGCGCCTGTGATCACCGACGGTGATCTGGTCGTGGCCGAATCCGGGGCGATCCTGGAATACCTCATGGAACGCTATGGTCAGCAGGTTGCGCACGCGGACGCTCCCGTTCCGACCCAGCCTGGCACGCCGGAACATCTGCAATGTCGCTACTGGATGCATTTTGCGGAGGGCTCCCTCATGAACTGGCTGGTGATGAAGCTGGTGTTCATGACCATCCCCAAGCAGCCCATGCCGTTTTTCGTGCGTCCCATTGCCCGTGCGCTGTGCAAGCAGGTGCAGGAGCGCCTGATCGATCCCAATGTGGCGGGTGCGACAGCGTTCATGGAGTCTCACCTGAGCCAGAACGCCTGGTTCGCGGGCGAGCGATTCACGCTGGCGGATGTGCAGATGAGTTTTGCCGTGTCGGCACTGATGGCCCGTGGAGACCAGGCCGCGCGGTGCCCGGCAATTGCCGCCTATGTGCGCAAGATGGAAGCCCGCCCAGCCTACCAGCGTGCGCTGGCCAAGGGCGGACCCGTCATCATGTCGAGCTGAGCATCACAGGCTCATCGACGGCAAGAGCTTTCGCCAGATTTCGTGGCCGGTCTGGTCGAAAGTCAGCACGCTTTGCGTGAATTCGCGCCGTACCTGCCGGTCCACCAAGGGGTCGGGCAGCAGGGGGTCGAAGATCAGCTGGCGAATGGCTTCATTGCCGAGCAAATAGCACTCGCGTGCCGCCACTTCCAGTTCCAGGTCCTGCCAGCGGCTCAACCAGTTTTGCAGCTTCTGGCGCGTGTGGAGATAGCCTTGTGTCAGGGCCTCGCCTTGCCACAAGCCGCGCGCCTTGGCGTCGAGCTCGGCATCCAGGTCGGTGGCGGTGAACACTGGCGCCGTGCTTTCGAGCCCGAGCCGGTGCAGGCGCTCCCGTGCGCCTGCGCTGCGACCTTTGAGGTTGTCGGGGCGGACATACAGGCCGCTGTCCAGGGCCTTGAACCCGAGCAAGGCCAGGGCGCGGTCGCGGCGGCGCAGCGCCACACGGTCGCTGCGGCCCAGTGCGCCAGTGCTGACCATGATCCACGCCCCGGACCAGTCGATGACGCGCTCCTCACTGTGGCGCCAGCCGGAGAGGTCGTGTGCCAGATCGGCTGCTTGGGGACCGAGTTTGTAAGTGCCTCGACCCGCCGATTCGATCAAGCCCGCAGCCGCCAGGCGAACGAGGGTGACGCGCACGCTGTTTTCGCGGATGCCAAAGAGTGCGGCTGAGGTCACCGCGTCGGCGGCGGTGACCGGGCGGCCTTCGGCGGCGCGCATCAGATTGAGAATCAGGGATTTGGGTGCGGGAGAAGACATGAAAACGGTATGCAAAAAACGCCCATGCAAGGGATGGCGCACATCATACGTTCTGTGATCGGTGGGGCTGTATGCGGTAAACGCGGAGCATTCATGCCCTCGCCCTGCCAACGTCTTCAAGAGGCTGTACGTCGCCGCACCATGGCCTCGCTGATGCGTTGCACGGTGGCGGCACTCAGCTGAGACGCAGCGGGGTAGATCTCCGACTCTTCGCGAGCGGCATGAGCGGGGTATGCCATGGCGAAGTCGTCCGCCTCGGCCGGGATCTCGTGGGTTTGTCCGGCAGAGACGGCCATCAGCCATGGTCGCAATGCCTGCCAGAGCCTTCCCAGGCTGTCGTGCTGGGCTTGCAGTTCATCAATTCGGGCGTTCAGATCGGTTTGCCCCAGTGCGCGAAGCGCCGGGAACAAGTCCATGTCTTCATCTTCGTGGTGCAGGGGGGCGGCCACGTCAAAGTACCGCAGGATGGACTTGGCTGCTTCCTGAGCCTGATCGTCCGCACCCCGGTTGGCAAGGTGGGCACGCAGGCGCACCGTCAGGGCGGCAAATCGGCGAACCTTGTCGTGGCAGGCTTGCAGCAATTCGATCGGATCGTCGATGCTGGGGGCGACGGGTTGAAGAGGGAGACGCATGTCGCATTGATAGCACGTCTGCGGCACATCTGGATGTCCACAATGAACTACTCCTTCCGATCGATAGGCAAAATGGGGCGACTTCCCTAGAGTGATCGTCAAGCTGCCGTCCGTCCATCTGGGCGACCACCGAGCCTCATAACATGACCCGTCTGATTGATTCGTTCCAGCGTCGCATTGATTACTTGCGCGTGTCGGTGACCGACCGGTGCGACCTGCGGTGCACCTACTGCCTGCCAAAAGGCTTCAAGGGGTTTGAAGAGCCGGCGCACTGGCTGCGCCACGATGAAATGTCCCGCCTTGTCGGGCTGTTCGTCGGATTGGGCGTCAGCAAGGTTCGTCTGACTGGTGGCGAGCCTTTGTTGCGTCGGGGGGTCACGGATCTGGCGCGGCAGATTGCTGCCTTGCCCGGTTTGCGGGACCTGTCGGTTTCAAGTAACGGCACGCAACTCGCGCGTCATGCGGCGGGTTTGCGTGAGGCGGGTGTGAGGCGTCTGAACATCAGTCTCGACTCGCTCGATGCCGATTGTTTCGCCCGGATCACGGGGCGGGATTGCCTGTCTGATGTGCTGGATGGTTTGCGTGCCGCTCGCGAGGTGGGTTTTCGGCCGATCAAGCTCAACATGGTGGTGCAGGCCGACGTGAACGTGGACGAGGTGCAGCGCATGGTGGCGTTTGCCATCGAGCAAGGCTTTGTCTTGCGCCTGATCGAACCCATGCCGGTGGGCGACACCGGGCGAGCCACCAAAGGCATCGACCTGAGCAAGCTGGGCGAGCGCCTGGCCGAGCAGCATGGCCTGCTGCCGGAGATCATGGGGCAGGGGGCAGGTCCGGCACGGTATTGGTGCACCCCCGATCGGCAAATGAGCCTGGGGGTCATCACCCCAATGTCTCAACACTTCTGTGAGGCCTGCAACCGCGTGCGACTGGGCGTGGATGGGACGCTCTACCTGTGCCTGGGGCAGAACGATCAGGTGCCACTGGGGCGCATGATGAGGGACGGCGCGAGCGACGAGGAGTTGGTGGCCGCCATTCACGAAGGCATCCGGGTCAAACCCGAGCGCCATGAATTCAACGAGCGTCCGCAGCAGATTGTTCGTTTCATGTCACAAACCGGGGGCTGATCATGAGCACGGCCCGCCAGCGCCATCATGATCTGTGCTCAGGGCCCGTGCCCTGACGGAGTCCGGATTGCCCATTTACCTCAAAGATCAGACCATTCCAACTGCCGATGCGCCGCTTCAAAGCCTGCATCGGCGTTGGCGTTCGCGCTTTGGGGGCATGCGCCTGGCAAGCAAGCTCATGGCGATTGGCGGGGTGTTTCTGGTGCTGGCGCTGGCCTCCATTGGTTTGACGCTGTGGGTGACTTGGCAGTTGGAGGGCGGTGCGGCCGCCGTCAATGAGGCGGGGCGCATGCGCATGCGCAGTTACCAGTTGGCGCTCAGCCTGCAGCAAAAACCTGTGGATGCTGTGAAGTTTTCTGCCGAGGTGTCTGCGCAGTTGGCCGAATTTGATCGGAGCGTGGCCTTGTTGCGGCGCGGAGACTCCACGCGTCCGTTGGCGGTGCCTTGGGACCGGCACACCCGTGCGCAGTTCGAAGGCGTGGTGAGGGATTGGCAAAGGCTGCGTGCGCAAGCGTTGTCGATTGCCAATGGGGCGGCGCCACCGGGCAGTTTGAACGCGCACGTGAGCGATCTGGTTGGACAGGTGGATCTGTTTGTGTCCGCGGTCGAGCGCCATCTCTCGGGGTGGACCACGCTATTGCGGACCTTCCAGCTGGCCATGATGGTGTTGGCCATTCTGAGTGCCTTGGCGCTGATGTACGCGGGCTATGTGGTCATTCTGGAGCCGGTTTCCCGCCTCAAATCGGCTTTGCGTGACATTGAGCAGGGTGACTTCGCCACACGTGTCATCGTCGATGCGGGGGACGAAATGGGCTCGCTCGCCGATGGCTTCAACAGCATGGCGGAGAACCTGCAGTCGCTCTATGGCAACCTTGAGTCGAAGGTGCGTGAGAAGACCGCCAGCCTGGAGACCAAGCAGCAGCGTCTGAGTGCGCTGTACGAGGTGGCCGCTTTCGTGGCCAGTGCCGAGACCCTGGAGGAGTTGGCACACGGCTTTGCCAAGCACATGCGGCGCATTGCGCAGGCCGATGCAGTGGCCATTCGCTGGTCGGATGTGGCCAATGAGCGCTACGTGCTGCTGGGCAGCGATTGCCTGCCGCATGTCATGACCGAAGAGGAGCAATGCGTCCTGTCCGGTGACTGCCTGTGCGGTGCCAAGGTGGAGGCAGGCACCATGCCCAGTGTGAGGGTGATTCCCATTCTGGATGCCACGCGCAGCCTCTCTGGGCAGTCGGCCGCACTGCGCGTGCACGATCATTGTGAGCGTGCGGGCTACACCACCCTGATCACCGTGCCTTTGGGCCTGCACATGCGCGTGCTGGGCGAGGTGGAGCTGTTTTACCGCGGTGATCCGGCTTTGAGTGAGGAAGAGAAGGCGCTGTTCGAGGCCTTGGCCAGCCACCTCGCCGGCGCCATGGAGAGCTTGCGGGCGGCCGCATTGGGGCGGGAGGCCGCGATTGCGTCCGAGCGACAGCTGCTGGCGCAGGAGTTGCACGACTCCATTGCCCAGTCGCTGGCCTTCCTGAAGATCCAGATGCAGTTGCTGCGCGATGCCATGGCCCGTCACGATCAGCCAGCCGTTGATGCGGCCATGGACGAGTTGGACGTGGGCGTGAGAGAGAGCTACAGCGACGTGCGCGAGTTGTTGCTCCATTTCCGGGTGCGTACCCACACCGACGACATCGAGCCCGCCTTGCGCGAGACGATCTCCAAGTTTGAACTTCAGTCCAAGATCAGGGCGCACCTGAGTGTCGAGGGCCACGGTCTACCGCTGCCCCCGGATGTTCAGATTCAGGTTTTGCACATCGTGCAAGAAGCGCTGTCCAATACCCGCAAACATGCCAAGGCCACGCACGTGTGGGTGGATGTGGAGACACAGCCGCATTGGCGGGTGCAGGTGCGCGACAACGGTTGTGGCTTTGACCTGAAAGCAGGGCCACCCGACCATACCCATGTGGGCATGAGCATCATGCGCGAGCGCGCACAGCGCATTGGCGCCGACTTGCACTGCGAGTCCGGGCCGGATGGCACGCTGATCGAGCTGCGGCTCCCCAATCTGGTGGCCAGCCGTTCTGGCGCTCCCACGACCCAACCCGGTGTTTTGACATGAACGATACCCGCACGGTCCGCCTGATGGTGGTGGACGATCACAACCTGTTCCGACGCGGTCTGATCGCCTTGCTGTCGCGCGACGAACGCATCGATGTCGTTGCCGAGGCACGCGACGCGGGGGAGGCGCTCAAGCTGGGAGCACAGCATCGCCCCGATGTGATCCTGCTCGACAACCACTTGCCTGGCGTTCATGGGGTGGAGGCCTTGCCCCAGTTGTGCGCGACCGTGCCGGGGGCACGCATCGTGATGCTCACGGTGAGTGAGGATGCCAACGACCTGGCACAAGCCCTGGCGCGGGGTGCGGCCGGCTACCTCCTCAAGACCGTGGAGGGTGAGGAGTTGGTCGATGCGGTGTTGCGTGCCACGAGGGGCGAGTCGGTGTTGTCGCCCGAGATGACAGGCAAGCTGATGGCGGCCTACCGGCAGGTGGTCGCCAGCACACCGGTGACTGCCGAGGCGCCTGCCGGCGCCGCGGTGGCCGAGCCGCCTGCAGACGATGCGGGCAGCACCGATCGGACCAAGGATGAAGGCAGCAGCGCGGTTTCACGTCTGTCGCCGCGGGAGCGCGACATTCTCAGGGAGATCGCACGCGGTGCCAGCAACAAGGAGATCGCTCGCACCTTGAGCATTGCCGAAACGACGGTCAAGATCCATGTGCAGCACATTTTGCGCAAGCTGAACCTGACCTCACGGGTGCAGGCGGCGGTGTTTGCCGTGACTGATCTAAATCAAGGAACGTGACGGACTACTCCTTTTGACCGATTCCGCCTGACCAACGGAAGGATGTTCACAGAAGGGTTATTTTTGAACACTGTGAGACATAGGAATAGGAGCTTCCCATGTCTCAGAGAGGTAAGGCCTTATCGGTCCTGGTAGTCAGCACACTGGCGTTCACCGTGTGCTTCATGGTCTGGATGATGTTCGGCGTCATCGGGATCCCCATCAAGAAAACCCTCGGTCTGACGAACGCGCAGTTCGGCCTGCTGACCGCCATGCCCGTGCTCACGGGCTCTCTCATCCGGGTGCCGCTGGGTGTCTGGACCGACCGTTTCGGTGGTCGCATCGTGTTGTTCATCACGATGATGCTGTGTGTGGCGCCCATCTACCTGATGGCCTACGCCACGCAATACTGGCAGTTCCTGGTCCTGGGCATGTTCGTGGGCCTGGCCGGCGGCTCGTTCTCGGTCGGTACGCCTTATGTGGCCCGTTGGTTCCCGAAGGACCAGCAAGGTTTCGCGATGGGCGTGTTCGGTGCGGGTAACTCGGGCGCCGCGGTCAACAAGTTCATCGCGCCGGTCATCGTGGTCGCGGCTGGCTGGACCATGGTGCCGCAGGTCTACGCTGCCATCATGTTGGGCACGGCCCTGCTGTTCTGGTGCTTCAGTTACTCCGACCCCACCCATCTGGTCCAGTCCAAGGCCAGCTTCAGCGACCAGCTCAAGCAACTCAAGGACCCGCGCGTTCTGAAGTACTGCCAGTACTACTCCATCGTGTTCGGTGGTTACGTGGGCCTGAGCCTGTGGATGGTGCAGTACTACGTCGGTGAATATGGCCTCGACATCCGCGTGGCGGCCTTGCTGGCGGCCTGTTTCTCGCTGCCTGGCGGGGTGTTGCGCGCCATCGGGGGGTATCTGTCCGACAAGCACGGGGCTCACAAGGTCACTTGGTGGGTGTTGTGGGTGTGCTGGATCTGTCTGTTCATCCTGAGCTACCCGCAGACCGACTTCACCATCACCACCGTCAATGGCCCGCAAACCTTCCACATCGGCCTGAACGTCTATGTCTTCACGATCGTGATGTTCACCCTGGGCATTGCGATGGCCTTCGGCAAGGCCAGTGTCTTCAAGTACATCAGCAATGACTATCCGACCAACATCGGCGCCATCTCCGGCATCGTGGGTCTGGCTGGTGGCCTCGGCGGCTTCGTGCTGCCAATCATGTTCGGTTACCTGCTGGACCTCACCGGTGTTCGCTCCAGCGCCTTCATGTTGCTCTACGGCGTCGTCTGGGTCTCGCTGATCTGGATGTACATGACCGAAGTTCGCTCTCGTGACGTGGTGGGCGGTGAGCCCCAGCACGCTCCCGTCGGCAAGCGCGCCTGATTCCCTCCCTCAAGGACACATCATGTCAACCATCAAAACCTCGGCGGGCAAGGCCCGTCCGGGCACGACCCTGACGGTCTGGACCCCAGAAGACAAGGCCTTCTGGGAAGCAGAAGGTCAGGCGATTGCCAAGCTCAATCTGTGGATCTCGGTCCCGGCGCTGTTCCTCGCGTTTGCCATCTGGCAGATGTGGAGCGTGGTGGCCGTGAACCTGCCGCTGATGGGCTTCAACTACAGCACCAACCAGTTGTTCTGGCTGGCCTCGGCCCCGGCGCTGTCGGGCGCCACGCTGCGGATCTTCTACTCCTTCATGGTGCCCCTGGTGGGTGGCCGTCGCTGGACGGCGATCTCTACCGCCTCTCTGCTGATCCCGGCCATCGGCATCGGCTTCGCGGTGCAGGATCCCACCACGCCGTATCCGACGATGCTGATCCTGGCGCTGCTGTGCGGCTTCGGCGGCGGCAATTTCTCGTCGTCCATGTCCAACATCAGCTTCTTCTTCCCGAAGGAGCGCAAGGGCTCGGCCCTGGGCGTCAATGCCGGCCTGGGCAACCTGGGCGTGTCGGTGGTGCAGTTCCTGAGCCCCATCATCATCTCGGTGGGCCTGTTTGGCGTGCTGGGTGGTGAGTCGCAGACCATCGTCAACAAGGCCGGTCAGTCGTCCGAGATCTGGGCGCAGAACGCCGCCTTCGTGTGGGTGCCCTGGATCGTCATCGTGAGCCTGGCTGCCTGGTTCTTCATGAACGACATCGCCGATGCCAAGGCCTCGTTTGCCACGCAATCCGCGATCTTCCGCAACAAGCACAACTGGCTGATGTGCGTGCTGTACCTCGGCACCTTCGGCTC
>JAJUGJ010000036.1 GCA_029268225.1 Burkholderiales bacterium
CTCGTCGTGGTGCGCGTCCGGGTTCTGGTCGAAGCGCTCCTTGCCGTGGAACACCAGGAAGTACATCCGGAAGGAATAGAAGGCGGTGACGAACACGCCGACCACCACCGCGAAGTACGCGAAGCCGGCGCCCGGCAGCTTGCTGAAGTGCACCGCCTCGATGATCGAGTCCTTCGAGTAGAAGCCGGCAAAGAACGGCGTGCCGATCAGGGCCAGGTTGCCCAGCAGCGACGTGATCCAGGTGATGGGCATGCGCTTCCACAGGCCGCCCATGTTGCGGATGTCCTGGTCGTGGTGCATGCCGATGATGACCGAGCCCGCGCCGAGGAACAACAGAGCCTTGAAGAAGGCGTGCGTCATCAGGTGGAAGACGGCCACGTTGTAGGCCGACACACCCAGGGCCACGGTCATGTAACCCAGCTGCGACAGCGTGGAGTAGGCCACCACGCGCTTGATGTCGTTCTGGATGATCCCCAGGAAGCCCATGAACAGGGCCGTGATCGAGCCGATCACCAGGATGAAGTTCAGGGCCGCATCCGACAACTCGAACAGCGGCGACATGCGCGACACCATGAAGATGCCGGCCGTCACCATGGTGGCCGCGTGGATCAGCGCCGAGATCGGGGTCGGGCCCTCCATCGAGTCGGGCAGCCAGACGTGCAGCGGAAACTGGGCCGACTTGCCCATCGCACCGATGAACAGGCAGATGCAGATCACGGTGATCAGCGCCCAGTCGGTCTTGGGCAGCGTCAACGCGGTCAGGTCGTTGGCCTTGGCGAACAGCTCGGTGTAGTTGAGCGTGCCGGTGTAGGCCAGCAGCAGACCAATGCCCAGGATGAAGCCAAAGTCACCCACACGGTTGACCAGGAAGGCCTTCATGTTGGCGAAAGTGGCCGTAGGCTTCTTGAACCAGAAGCCGATCAGCAGGTACGACACCAGGCCCACCGCTTCCCAGCCGAAGAACAGCTGCAGCAGGTTGTTGCTCATCACGAGCATCAACATCGAGAAGGTGAACAGCGAGATGTACGAGAAGAAGCGCTGGTAGCCATCGTCTTCTTCCATGTAGCCGATGGTGTAGATGTGCACCATCAGCGACACGAAGGTCACCACGCACATCATCATCGCGGTCAGACCGTCGACCATGAAGCCGACTTCCATCTTCAGCGAGCCCAGGCTCATCCACTCGTAGACGGTGGCGTTGAAGCTGGCGCCATCGACGGCCACCGCCTTCAGCGTCATCGCCGAGATGATGAACGAGATCAGCACGCCCAAGATGGTGAGCAGGTGCGCGCCTCGGCGGCCGATCACCTTGCCGAACAGGCCGGCAGCGATCGAGCCGACCAGTGGCGCCAGGGGCACCGCCAGCAGCGAATTGAGAGAAAGTTCAGACATTGTTGTATCTCTCCCGATCAGCCCTTGAGGGTGTCCAGATCGCTCACGTTGATCGCCAGGCGATTACGGAAGACCAGCACCAGAATGGCCAGACCGATGGCCGACTCGGCGGCCGCCACGGGGAGGATGAAGAAGACGAAGACCTCACCGGCCATGTCACCCAGGTAATGGGAGAAGGCCACGAAGTTCAGGTTCACGGCCAACAGCATCAGCTCGATGGCCATCAACAACACGATCAGGTTCTTGCGGTTCATGAAGATGCCGATGATCGACATCGTGAACAGGATCGCGCCCAGCGACAGGTAGTGCCCGAGGGTGATCGACGTCATGCTTGGCCTCCAGCCTGGTTGTTGGCATCGGCTTCGGCCGCAGGGGCCTCCACCACAGCTGCCACCTTGTGCACACGCAGGCGGTCAGCCTTCTTGACGCGGACCTGTTCGGCCGGCTTCTGGAAGTGCGAGTCCTTGCGCTGACGCAGCGTCAGGGCGATGGCGGCGATGATGCCCACCAACAGGATGACCGCGGCCACTTGCACCGGGAACAGGTAGTTGGTGAACAACTCGATACCCAGGGCCTTGGCGTTGGGCACGGCGGCGACTTCAGGGGCCATCGGCTTGGCGATCGGCAGGTCAAAGCCACGCGTCAGCACGAAGGACATTTCGAGCGCAATCAGCACGCCGATGAGGCCGGCAGCGGGGAAGTGCTTCCAGAAACCCTCACGAACGACGGCGCTGTTGATGTCAAGCATCATCACGACGAACAGGAAGAGCACCATCACCGCCCCCACGTACACGAGCACGAGGGAGATGGCGAGGAACTCGGCTTGCAGCAGCATCCACACGCACGAAGCGCTGGCAAAAGCCAACACCAGGTGCAGGACGGCGGTCACCGGGCTCTTGGCGGTGATCACGCGGAAGCCCGCGTAGACCAGCACGAAGGCGAAGGTATAGAAAAGTAGGCTTAAGGTGTCCATATCGGGTCAGCGGTATTTCGCGTCCGCCTCCTTGTTGGCTGCAATTTCCTTTTCGTAGCGATCACCCACCGCCAGGAGCATGTCCTTGGTGAAGTACAGATCGCCGCGCTTTTCGCCGTGGTATTCGAAGATGTGGGTTTCCACGATCGAATCCACCGGGCAGCTTTCTTCGCAGAAGCCGCAGAAGATGCACTTGGTCAGGTCGATGTCGTAACGGGTGGTGCGGCGCGAGCCGTCATCACGCACATCAGACTCGATGGTGATGGCCATGGCCGGACACACGGCTTCGCACAGCTTGCAGGCGATGCAACGCTCTTCGCCGTTTTCATAACGACGCAGGGCATGCAGGCCGCGGAAGCGGGGCGACAGCGGGGTCTTCTCTTCCGGGAACTGCACGGTGATGTGCGGCTTCAGGAAGTGGCGCCCGGTCAGCGCCAGACCTTTGAACATTTCCAGCAGGAAAAAGCTGGAAACGAACTCTTTGAGGGACGTAGCAGACATTTCAATGGCCCCTTATTTCCAGATGTTCCAGGGCGACATCATCCAGCCGCCGACGATCACCAGCCAGATCAGCGTGATGGGAATGAAGATCTTCCAGCCCAGACGCATGATCTGGTCGTAGCGGAAGCGGGGGAACGATGCACGCACCCACAGGAACATCGTCACGATGATGAAGGCCTTGATGCCCAGCCAGATCCAACCCGGGATGAAGCTCAGGGCTTCGATCGGGGGCAGCCAGCCGCCAAAGAACATGATCGCGCACAGGGTCGAGACCAGGATCATGTTGGCGTATTCAGCCAGGAAGAACATCGCGAACGACATGCCCGAGTACTCGATCATGTGGCCGGCCACGATTTCCGATTCACCTTCCACCACGTCGAACGGGTGACGGTTGGTTTCGGCCAGACCGGAGATGAAGTACACGACCACGATCGGCAGCAGCGGCAACCAGTTCCACGACAGGAAGTTCAGGCCCATGTCCGCGAACTGACCCTTGTCTTGGCTCAGCACGATGTCGGTCATGTTCAGCGAGCCGGCCGTCATCAGCACGATCACGAAGCAGAAGCCCATCGCGATTTCGTAGGACACCATCTGGGCCGATGCGCGGATGGCGCCAAGGAAAGCGTACTTCGAGTTGGAGGCCCAGCCGGCGATGATCACGCCATAGACTTCCAGCGAAGTGATGGCCATCAGGAACAGCAGGCCGGCGTTGACGTTGGCCAGTGCGACTTCCGGACCGAAGGGGATCACGGCCCATGCGGCCAGAGCCGGCATGATGGTCATGATCGGGCCCAGGAAGAACAGGCTCTTGTTGGCCGCCGTCGGGATGATCACTTCCTTGAAGATCAGCTTGACGGCGTCTGCGATGGGCTGCAGCAAACCGCGCGGGCCCGTGCGGTTGGGGCCCGGACGGATTTGCGACCAGGCAATCGCCTTGCGCTCCCACAGGGTCAGATAAGCCACGCAACCGAGCAGCGGCAGCAGCAGCGCCACGATCTTGATCAGCGACCAGACCACGGGCCAGGCTGCGCCCAGGTTGGCGGCACCAGCGTTGTACAGGGTGTCAATCATCTGTTGTCTCCCCTACCCTTCAGGCCTTTTCGACGCGGATCGCGCCGAAAGAAGCACCCAGGGTGGCGGTCGCCACAGTGCCGGCCGGCACGCGCACGACGTTGGCAGGCAGGCTGGCATCCAGTGCGGCCGGCAACACAGCGGAGGCGCCGTCTTGCGTGACCTTGACCTGTGCACCCGCAGCCAGACCGAGTTCGGCCCACAGGGCTTGCGGCAGGCTGGCGACCGGCGCCTTCGCATCGGCCGTGGCTTGCAGCGCAGGGGCGCGGCGCACCAGGGCGTCGGCGCTGTAGATGGGCACATCGGCCAGACGCTCCAGACCACCGGTGGAAGCACCCACGGTGATGGCGGCCGAGGTGGCGTTGTTCAGCTTGGCAGGCAGCGCAGCCAGGTCACCCAGGGCAGCAGCCTTGACCTCTTCCGAGGTTTCGAAACCGAAGCCAGCCAGACCCAGCATCGTGCCGAGCACGCGCAGCACCTTCCAAGCCGGACGGGCATCGCCTTGCGGCTTGACCGAACCGTGGAAGCTCTGCACGCGACCTTCGGCGTTCACGAAGGTGCCCGACGTTTCGGCGAAAGCGGCGATCGGCAGGATGCAGTCGGCGTAGTCCATTGCCGAGGTCTTGAACGACGACAGCGACACAACCATTTCGGCGCCCTGCACCGCGGCCATGGCAGCAGCGGGGTTGGCAGCGTCGAACTCGGGCTCAACGCCCAGCAGCAAGATGCCCTTCAGGCCCTTGCCAGCCAGCATCTGACCGGCGTTCAGGCCACCCTGTTGAGGCTGGGCACCGACCAGTTGTGCGCCGACCGAGTTGGCCGACTCACCGAAGAAGCCCAGCTTGGCGCCAGTCTGCTCGGCAATCCACTGGCCCAGGGCCTGCAGCGACGAGGCTTGCGGGTGTTGCACGGCGGCGTTGCCCAGCAGCACCGCAGCGCGTTGGCCGGACAGCAGCGACGCGGCGATGGCCTTGGCAGCCTCGGTGGCATTGCCTGCGACCGGGGCGCTCACGCCCTTTTCGGCCGCCACGGCAGCGGCGACGTCGGCCAGGGCTTGCACCCAGGCGCTCGGGGCCACGGTCACGCGGTTGGCGACAGGCAGCAGCCAGTCGTCGTTCACGCCGCCGATGGCCGAAACTTGGGCACCGCGCTTGGTAGCCTGACGCAGACGCGAGGCGAACAGCGGGTGATCCTTACGCAGGAAGGAGCCGATGACCAGGGCGCGGTCCAGCGTGGACAGCTCGGCGATCGGCAGACCCAGCCAACGCGCACCGGCGCCGGTGGTGAAGTCAGCCTGACGCAGGCGGGTGTCGACGTTGTCGGAACCCAGGCCGCGCATCAGTTGCGCCAGCAGGTACAGCTCTTCCACGGTGCTGTGCTCGGTAGCCAGGGCACCGATCGTGTTGGCGCCTTGTTCCTTGCTGATGCACTTCAGACCTTGGGCCACGTATTCCAGGGCCGTGGTCCAGTCGACTTCACGCCATTCGCCACCCTGCTTGAGCATGGGCTTGGTGATGCGCTGTTCGCTGTTGAGGGCTTCGTAGCTGAAACGATCGCGGTCGGCGATCCAGCACTCGTTGACGTCTTCGTTCTCGAGCGGCACCACGCGCAGCACCTTGCCGCCCTTGACCTGAACGATCAGGTTGGCACCGGTGGAGTCGTGCGGGCTCACGCTCTTGCGACGCGACAGCTCCCAGGTGCGGGCGCTGTAGCGGAAAGGCTTGCTGGTCAGGGCACCGACCGGGCACAGGTCGATCATGTTGCCCGACAGTTCGGAGTCCACGGTCTGGCCGACGAAGGTCTCGATCTCCGAGTGCTCGCCGCGGTTGACCATGCCCAGTTCCATCACGCCGGCCACTTCCTGGCCGAAACGCACGCAGCGGGTGCACTGGATGCAACGGCTCATCTCTTCCATCGAGATCAGCGGGCCGACTTCCTTGTGGAAGACCACGCGCTTTTCTTCGTTGTAGCGAGAAGCGCTGCCACCGTAACCCACGGCCAAGTCTTGCAGTTGGCACTCACCGCCCTGGTCGCAGATCGGGCAATCCAGCGGGTGGTTGATCAGCAGGAACTCCATCACGCTCTGCTGAGCCTTGATGGCCTTCTCGCTCTTGGTGCGCACGATCATGCCTTGCGTCACAGGCGTGGCGCAGGCGGGCATGGGCTTGGGCGCCTTTTCGACGTCCACCAGACACATGCGGCAGTTCGCAGCGATCGAGAGCTTCTTGTGATAGCAGAAGTGCGGGATGTAGGTGCCAGATTGCTCGGCCGCATGCATCACCATGCTGCCTTCCTGGCACTGGACTTTCTGTCCGTCGATTTCGATTTCAACCATGACTGTTGTCCAGTTCAGATGTAGGACGGCACAACACAGGACTTGTGCTCAATGTGGTGCACGAACTCATCGCGATAGTGCTTGATGAAGGCGCGCACCGGCATGGCAGCCGCATCGCCCAGGGCGCAGATGGTGCGACCCTGGATGTTCTCGGCCACGTTGTCCAGCAGTTCGATGTCTTCCGGACGACCACGGCCGGTTTCGATGCGATCGACCATGCGCCACAGCCATCCCGTGCCTTCGCGGCAGGGAGTGCACTGGCCGCAGGACTCGTGCATGTAGAAGTAGGACAGGCGCTGCAGGCTCTTGACCATGCAACGGGTCTCGTCCATCACGATGACGGCGCCGGAACCCAGCATGGAGCCGGCCTTGGCGATGGCGTCATAGTCCATCGTCACGTCCATCATGATGTGGCCGGGGATGACGGGCGACGACGAACCACCGGGGATCACGGCCTTGAGCTTCTTGCCACCGCGCACGCCACCGGCGAGCTCGAGCAGCTTGGAGAACGGCGTGCCCAGCGGGATTTCGTAGTTGCCAGGACGTTCGACGTCACCGCTGACGGTGAACAGCTTGGTGCCACCGGCGTTGGGCTTGCCCACGGCCAGGAAGGCCTCGCCACCGTTGCGGATGATCCAGGGAACGGCCGCAAAGGTTTCGGTGTTGTTGATGGTGGTCGGCTTGCCGTACAGACCAAAGCTGGCCGGGAAAGGCGGCTTGAAGCGGGGCTGCCCCTTCTTGCCTTCCAGCGACTCCAGCAGCGCGGTTTCTTCACCGCAGATGTAGGCGCCGAAACCATGGTGCGCGTGCAGCTGGAAGCTGAAGTCGCTGCCCATGATGTTGTTGCCCAGGTAGCCAGCGGCACGGGCTTCTTCCAGGGCTTCTTCGAAACGCTCGTAGGCTTCGAAGATTTCGCCGTGGATGTAGTTGTAGCCGACGGTGATGCCCATCGCGTAAGCGGCGATGATCATGCCTTCGATGACGGTGTGCGGGTTGTAGCGCAGGATCTCGCGGTCCTTGGCCGTGCCCGGTTCCCCTTCGTCGGAGTTGCAGACGAGGTACTTCTGGCCCGGGAAGGTGCGGGGCATGAAGCTCCACTTCAGACCGGTGGGGAAGCCGGCGCCACCACGACCACGCAGCGACGAAGCCTTGACTTCAGCGATGACCTGATCCTGGGTCATGCCTTCGCCGCCGTCCTTGCCGAGGATCTTGCGCAGCGCAGCGTAACCGCCGCGAGCTTCGTAGTCCTTCAGACGCCAGTTGGTGCCGTCGATGCCGGCGTAGATCTGGGGCTCAATATGGCGGCCGTGGAAAACGGTTTCCTTGCCGGTCGCCTGGAATTTGGAAAGGTCAAGCATCTTGTCTCACCCTCACTTGGCCTGAGCCTTGAGCACGTCGACCAGCTCGTCGAGCTTGTCGTTGCTCATGAAGCTGACCATCTGACGGTCGTTGACCAGGGCCACCGGTGCATCTGCGCAGGCGCCCAGGCACTCGCAGTGCGACACGGTGAACAGGCCATCGGCCGTGGTACCGCCGTCTTCCACACCCAGCTTGTCGCACAGGTACTGCAGGGCACCTTGGCCATTGCGCAGCTGGCAAGGCAGGTTGGTGCACACGTTCAGCTTGTACTTGCCGACAGGCTTTTGGTTGTACATGTTGTAGAACGTGGTCACTTCGTGCACGGCGATGGCGGGCATGCCGATGTGATCGGCGATGGCCTGCTCGGCCTCGGGCGAGACCCAGCCTTGCTCCTGCTGGATGATGGACAGACAGGCCATGACCGCCGACTGACGCTGGTCAGCCGGGTACTTGGCGATTTCGCGGTCGAAGCGCGCTTTGGTTTGTTCGCTCAGCATGATTAGCTCGGTCACTTAGCGGTCGATTTCACCGAACACGATGTCCATCGTGCCGATGATGGCCACGGCGTCGGCCAGCATGTGGCCACGGGACATTTCGTCGAGGGCAGCCAGGTGCGGGAAGCCCGGGGCACGGATCTTCAGGCGGTATGGCTTGTTGGCACCGTCGGAAGCCAGGTAAATGCCGAACTCGCCCTTGGGGTGTTCGACAGCGGCGTAGGCTTCGCCTTCGGGCACGTGGAAACCTTCGGTGAACAGCTTGAAGTGGTGAATCAGCTGTTCCATCGAGGTCTTCATCTCGACGCGCGAAGGCGGTGCCACCTTGTGGTTGTCGGTGATGACCGGACCCGGGTTGGCGCGCAGCCAGTCCACGCACTGCTTGATGATGCGGTTGGACTGACGCAACTCTTCGACGCGGACCACGTAGCGGTCATAGCAGTCGCCATTGGTGCCCACGGGGATGTCGAAGTCGAGCTTGTCGTAAACGTCGTAGGGCTGGTGCTTGCGCAGGTCCCACACGATGCCCGAGCCACGCAGCATGGCGCCGGTCAGGCCCATTTGCAGGGCGCGCTCAGGCGACACCACACCGATGCCGACGGTACGTTGCTTCCAGATGCGGTTGTCGGTCAGCAGGGTTTCGTATTCGTCCACCAGCTTGGGGAAACGCTGGGTGAAGTCGTCGATGAAGTCGAGCAGCGAGCCTTGACGGTTCTCGTTCATGCGAGCGATCGTCTTGGCGTTCTTGATCTTGCTGACCTTGTACTGCGGCATGGTGTCCGGCAGGTCGCGGTAGACGCCACCCGGACGGAAGTAGGCCGCGTGCATGCGGGCGCCCGACACGGCTTCGTACATGTCGAAGAGGTCTTCGCGCTCACGGAAGCAGTAGATCAGGATGTTCATGGCGCCGCAGTCGAAACCATGGCAGCCCAACCACAGCAGGTGGTTCAGCACGCGGGTGATTTCGGCGAACATCACACGGATGTACTGGGCGCGGATCGGCACCTCGATGCCCATCATCTTCTCGACGGCCAGGCAGTAAGCGTGCTCGTTGCACATCATCGACACGTAATCCAGTCGGTCCATGTAGGGCAGCGACTGGATGAAGGTCTTGGACTCGGCCAGCTTTTCAGTGGCGCGGTGCAGCAGGCCAATGTGCGGGTCGGCACGTTGGATGACTTCGCCGTCCAGCTCGAGGATCAGACGCAGCACGCCGTGCGCGGCCGGGTGCTGCGGACCGAAGTTCAGGGTGTAGTTCTTGATTTCTGACATGACTCAGGCCTTGTGCATCAGTGGAGACCACCGTAGTTGTCTTCGCGGATGATGCGCGGGGTGATCTCGCGCGGCTCGATGGTGACGGGCTGGTAGACCACGCGCTTTTGCGCTTCGTCGTAGGTCATTTCCACGTAGCCGGTCGTCGGGAAGTCCTTGCGGAAAGGGTGGCCGATGAAGCCATAGTCCGTCAGGATGCGACGCAGGTCGTTGTGGCCGTCAAAGATGATGCCGTACAGGTCAAAAGCTTCGCGCTCGAACCAGTTGGCACTGTTCCAGACGTCGGTGATGGAGGCCAGCACAGGGAAATCGTCGTCCGGCGCAAAGGCCTTCAGGCGCAGGCGCCAGTTCTTGCTGACCGACAGCAGGTGGGTGATGGCGCAAAAACGCGGGCCATCCGCGTAGATGCTGGGGGCCCCGTCCTTGTAGGTCGAGTAGTCCATGCCGCACAGGTCGATCAGTTGCTCGAACTTCAGATCGGCGTGGTCGCGCAGGGTCAGGCAGATGTCGTGGTAATCAGCGGCGGACACGGTCAGGGTCAGTTCACCCTTGATGCTGTCCAGGCGCTTGATCTTGTCACCCAGGATGCGTTCCAGGGCGGCTTGCAGGTTGGCGAGTTTCTGGCTCATGCAATGGCTCCTGATCAGCGGGCAATGGTGTTTTCGCGGCGGATCTTGGCCTGCAGTTGCAAGATGCCGTAGAGCAGCGCTTCAGCCGTCGGAGGGCAGCCCGGCACGTACACGTCCACCGGCACGATGCGGTCGCAACCGCGCACCACCGAGTAGCTGTAGTGGTAGTAGCCACCGCCATTGGCGCAGGAGCCCATGGACAGCACCCAACGGGGCTCGGCCATCTGGTCATACACCTTGCGCAAGGCCGGCGCCATCTTGTTGCACAGCGTGCCGGCCACGATCATCAGGTCAGACTGACGGGGGCTGGGACGGAACAACATGCCAAAGCGGTCGATGTCGTAGCGCGCCGCACCGGCGTGCATCATCTCGACCGCGCAACAGGCCAGACCAAACGTCATCGGCCAGAGCGATCCGGTCTTGGACCAGTTGATCAGCGTGTCGGCCGACGTGGTGATGAAGCCCTCTTTGAAGACGCCTTCGATACCCATGTGTATTACCTCTTCAGATTCCTGTGGGGGACGAGCGAGACGGGATCACTCCCAGTCGAGCGCACCCTTCTTCCATTCGTAGACGAAGCCCACGACCAGGATGCCCAGGAAGAGCATGACGGTCAGGAAGCCTGTCATGCCCACTTCCTTGAGCGCCACAGCCCAAGGGAACAGGAACGCGATTTCCAGGTCGAACAAGATGAAGAGGATGGCGACCAGGTAGTAGCGCACATCGAACTTCATCCGCGCGTCTTCGAAGGCTTCGAAGCCGCATTCATAGGGGGAGTTCTTGGCTTCGTCAGGACGACGAGGGCCGAGCAGGAAGCCCAGCAGCTGCGGGGCGACACCGACGCCGACGCCAACCAGAATGAAGAGGATGACCGGCAGGTATTGCTCAATGTTCATCATGATGTGGGGCCTCAGATGGAACAAATTGTGTGATTGGACCACACGGACAAAAGAAAAGCGCGCCAGGCTTCATGACCATCAGGATGAACCTGATGTGACATCAACCAAAGCGCGCCCACTGGAGCACCTCACACCACGGGCACCTGCCTTGTGGGGCAAATGCCACTGCCATCTGATCAGCGTGGAAAGAATTACCGATGCTGATCATGGTGTGGTGCAAAGACTCGTTTAGAAATCTTATGGTGCCGACGGCGAGACTCGAACTCGCACAGCTTTCGCCACTACCCCCTCAAGATAGCGTGTCTACCAATTTCACCACGTCGGCCGTTGAACCTTTTGGGTTCGCTCGTTGTTTGCTTCGGCTTGCTTGAGGCTTGCTCCCCGAAGACTCATATTCTAAACCGAAAAACAAGTCCAAGGAACCATGCCCTACAAACTGGGCATGAGATTCATCACTTGGTCGGGATCAGCGCCGCACCGGAAGCCGGAGCAGACGGCACCGAAGCAGCAACCGGCGCGGAGGCCGCCTGCTCCAGGATGCTGGCGCCTTGCGACGCTGCGCCACGCAGGTTGCCAAAGTAGGCCAGCGCCAGGGTCGACACGAAGAAGATCGTGGCCGCCACAGCCGTAGAGCGAGACAGGAAGTTGGCGCTACCGGTGGCGCCAAACAGGCTACCGGAAGCACCACTGCCAAAGGAAGCGCCCATGTCGGCACCCTTGCCGTGCTGCACCAGCACCAAGCCGATCATGGCCAGCGCGGAGAGCACCTGCAGCAGCAGCACCAGGGTCATCAAGGTTTGTTGCATGAATGAAACTCCAGAGTCAATCTAGTCGCGACACCGTTCAGGCAGCGCGCGCGATGGCAGCAAAGTCAGCCGCCTTGAGGGCGGCGCCACCGATGAGGCCGCCGTTGATGTCAGGCTGCGAGAACAGCTCGACCGCGTTGTCGGGCTTGACGCTGCCGCCGTACAGCAGGGGGATGTCTGCCGCGCTCGACGTGGCCTGGGCCAGTTGCGCGCGCAGGCAAGCATGCACCGCCTGCGCCTGAGCGGGCGAGGCCGTCTTGCCGGTGCCGATGGCCCAGACTGGTTCGTACGCCACCACAACGCGGGCGATGTCGGCGCCCAGGGTGTCGATGACGGCTTGCAGTTGGCGACCCACGACGGCTTCGGTCTGGTTGGCCTCACGTTCGGCCAGCGTTTCACCGACGCAGACGATGGGCACCAGACCGTGCGCGAGCGCGGCCTTGGCCTTGTCGGCGACCAGCTGGTCGCTTTCGCCGTGGTAGCTGCGACGCTCGGAGTGCCCCACGATGGCGTAGGTGGCGCCGAATTCACGGATCATGGGCCCCGCGACTTCACCGGTGTACGCACCCTGGGTCTGCGCCGAGATGTCTTGCGTGCCGACGGCGATGGCCGTGCCTTGCAGGGCATCGGCCACATCCGCCAGGAACACGAAGGGCGGGCACACCACCACGTCTGCATTGGGCGCCGTGGTGGCCAGGTCGGCCACCAGAAGACCCTGAATCAGCTCTGCATTGAAGGCACGGCTACCGTGCATCTTCCAGTTGCCAACGACCAGTTTCTTCATGACGCTCATTGCTGCTGTTGTTGCTGTTCCTGAGCGGCACCGCCCTCGCCTTGCTCGGCAGGCTGCTGCTCGGCACGGGGGGCGCGCTCACGGCGCTCGCCACGGTCACCGCGGTCACCGCGGTCGCCGCGATCACCACGGGGGCCACGGTCGCCACGCGAGCCACGGTCACCGCGGTCGCCACGCTCTTCACGCTCAGGCATGCCTTCCGGACGCTCCAGCAGGGCCTTCATGGACAGCTTGACGCGACCCTTCTCGTCGGTTTCGAGAACCTTGACCTTGACGATTTGGCCTTCCTTCAGATAGTCGGAGACGTTCTCAACGCGCTCGTGGGCGATCTGGCTGATGTGCAGCAGACCGTCCTTGCCGGGCAGCAGGTTGACCAGAGCACCGAAGTCGAACAGCTTGGTGACGGCGCCTTCATAGGTCTTGCCGATTTCCACTTCAGCGGTGATCTCGTTGATGCGCTGGATCGCGAAGTCAGCCTTGCCAGCGTCGGTCGAAGCGATGGTGATGACACCGTCTTCAGCGATGTTGATCTGGCAGCCGGTTTCCTCGCACAGGCCACGGATGGTGGCGCCGCCCTTGCCGATCACGTCACGGATCTTCTCGGGGTTGATCTTGAGGGTGTACAGGCGGGGAGCGAACTCCGAGACTTCGGTGTTGGCGCCGGCCATGGCTTCGGTCATCTTGCCCAGGATGTGCAGACGGGCTTCCTTGGCCTGAGCCAGGGCGACCTGCATGATTTCCTTGGTGATGCCCTGGATCTTGATGTCCATCTGCAGGGCGGTGATGCCGCCGGTGGTGCCGGCCACCTTGAAGTCCATGTCGCCGAGGTGATCTTCGTCACCCAGGATGTCGGTCAGGACGGCGAACTTGTTGCCTTCCTTGATCAGGCCCATGGCGATGCCGGCCACGTGGGCCTTCATCGGGACGCCAGCGTCCATCATGGCCAGGCAGCCACCGCAGACCGAAGCCATCGACGACGAGCCGTTGGACTCGGTGATTTCCGAGACCACGCGCACGGTGTAGGCGAACTCGTCCTTCGGGGGCAGCAGCGGCACCAGGGCGCGCTTGGCCAGACGGCCGTGGCCGATTTCGCGACGCTTGGGCGAGCCGACACGACCCGTTTCGCCGGTGGCGAACGGAGGCATGTTGTAGTGGAACAGGAAGGTGTCGCGGAAGTCGCCGGTCAGGGCGTCGATGCGCTGGGCGTCTTGCTCGGTACCGAGGGTGGCGACGACCAGGGCCTGGGTTTCACCGCGGGTGAACAGGGCCGAGCCGTGGACGCGCGGCAGCACGCCGGTGCGGATCTCGATAGGGCGCACGGTGCGAGTGTCGCGGCCGTCGATGCGGGGCTCACCGGCCAGGATCTGGCTGCGCACGATCTTGGCTTCGATGTCGAACATCATGCTTTCGACCTTGACGGCGTCGAAGGCGATGCCTTCGGCAGTCAGGGCGGCCTTCACTTCGGCGTAAGCGGCGCGGCAAGCTTGCGTACGGGCTTGCTTGGAGCGGATCTGGTAGGCAGCGCGCAGCGGGCCTTCGGCCAGCTCGTTGACCTTGGCGATGAAGGCCTCGTCCTTGGCGGGAGGCTGCCAGTCCCAGGCCGGCTTGCCAGCGTCGCGCACCAGTTCGTGGATGGCGTTGATGGCGATGTTGCCTTGCTCGTGACCGAACACCACACCACCCAACATCACGTCTTCCGACAGTTGGTCGGCTTCGGACTCAACCATCAGCACGGCGGTTTCGGTGCCGGCGACGATCAGGTCCATCTTGGAGTTGGCGATCTCGGTGATGCTGGGGTTCAGCACGTATTCACCGTTGATGTAGCCCACGCGAGCGGCACCGATGGGGCCGTTGAACGGGATGCCGGAGATCGACAGCGCGGCGCTGGAGGCGATCATGGCGGCGATGTCGGCCGACACTTCGGGGTTCAGCGACACGACGTGAATGACCAGCTGGACTTCGTTGTAGAAGCCTTCGGGGAACAGCGGGCGGATGGGGCGGTCGATCAGACGCGAGGTCAGGGTCTCGAACTCGGAAGGCTTGGCTTCGCGCTTGAAGAAGCTGCCCGGGATCTTGCCGGCGGCGTAGGTCTTTTCGAGGTAGTCGACGGTCAGGGGGAAGAAGTCCTGGCCGGGCTTGGCGGTCTTGGCGCACACGACGGTGGCCAGCACGACGGTGCCTTCGATGTCGACCAGCACGGCCCCGGTGGCTTGACGGGCGATTTCACCCGTCTCCATCGTGACGGTGTGCTTGCCCCATTGGAAGGTCTTGGTGACTTTGTTGAACATGGTCATGGATGAGTTCTCCGGTTGGTTTGGACGGGCAACACATGCCACCCGTCAGGGGTGCCGTCACTCAATCGCGATGCCATTCCAGCGAGGTTGAGGCCTCAGCCTCGTTGGAATGACACAGCGTTCGCAGGAGTCGAGTGGCTGGCGTTAAAAAACAAAAAGCCTGTGCTGGAGGATCCAGACAGGCTTTTTGTCGTCATGCGGTGCTTACTTGCGCAGGCCCAGCTTCTGGATCAGGGCGACGTAGCGGTCGGCATCCTTGGACTTGAGGTAGTCCAGCAGCTTGCGACGACGGCTGACCATGCGCAGCAGGCCGCGACGACCGTGGTGGTCCTTCTTGTTGGCCTTGAAGTGGGGGGTCAGTTCGACGATGCGAGCGGTCAGCAGGGCCACTTGCACTTCGGGAGAGCCGGTGTCGTTGGCGCTACGAGCGTTGTCCTTGACGATGGCGGCGGTGTTGATGTCTGCGACGGACATGGTGTTTCCTTGAAAACATGTGCAGACCTGGGGCGTCGATCGTTGATCAACCGCCTTTGGTTTCTGCGTTGGACTTGCGACTCCGGGTGAAACCGACCCAGGTCGTGCGAGATTTGCCACCCTTTTCAAGGCAGCAAGCCTGCGAGTATAGCAAGAAGTCAGATGCTGGACAAATCCCAGCGAGGCTTGATGTCGAAGGTGGGCTCGGTGCTGAGGCGCGCCTGCCCACTCTGGATGCGCATGGCGGCGGCCAGGGCGATCATGGCGCCGTTGTCGGTGCACAGGTGCATCTCGGGATAGTGCACGCGGATCTGGCGGCAAGCGCAGGCCTGATCCAACTGGGCGCGCAGCAAGCGGTTGGCCCCGACCCCGCCCGCGACGACCACACGCTTGAGGCCGGTGGACTTCAGCGCCAGCAGCACCTTCTTGACCAGCACCTCGACGATGGCCGCCTGAGTGGAGGCAGCCAGATTGGACAGGACGGGCTGCGCTTCGGGTGTGGCGAGCAGGTCGGGTCGGTCCAGCCAACCCAGGCGCACCAGATGGGTGCGCACGGCGGTTTTCAGGCCTGCGAACGAGAAATCGAGGTTGCCGCTGTGCAGCATCGGGCGAGGCAAGTCGAACGAGCTCGGGTCGCCCGACTCGGCCAAGCGCGAGAGGTGCGGGCCGCCGGGATAGGGCAGGCCCATCAACTTGGCGGACTTGTCAAAGGCCTCGCCAGCGGCGTCGTCCACCGTCTCGCCCAGCATCTCGTAGCGCCCCACCCCATCGACACGCATCAGTTGAGTGTGGCCGCCGGACACGAGCAAGGCGACGAAGGGGAACTCGGGCGGGTCCACAGATAGAAAGGGCGACAGGAGGTGGCCTTCGAGGTGGTGCACGCCGAGCAGCGGCTTGTTCAAGGCCGTACCCAGGGCGCAGGCCATGCCGGCGCCGACCAGCAAGGCACCCGCCAGGCCCGGGCCGCGTGTGTAGGCGACCACGTCGATGTCGGCGAGCGTTTGACCAGATTCGGCGAGCACCTGGCGCGCCAGCGGCACGACGCGGCGGATGTGATCGCGCGAAGCCAACTCGGGCACCACGCCGCCGTAAGCCTGGTGCATGTCGATCTGGCTGTGGAGCGCGTGCGCCAGCAGGCGGGGCTCGCCCTCGGATGGCAGTTGCACCAGCGCGAGGCCAGTCTCATCGCAGGAGGACTCGACCCCCAGGATGAGGCAGGGGTGCTTCAAGTCGGCAGGCAGGGGGGCGTTCAAGGTGGCGGGCGTGGACGACATCCCGCCAGTGTAGGGGACCCACCTGTTCTCGCCACGCCCAAGCGTGAAACACCTGCTTCCGGGCGCAGTTGTTGCATGCGATGACGTCATGAATGCGAACCTGGCCAGCCTGCGTGTGGTGATCGTCCTGCCTTTGTCCTTGTCTGCCGAACCGGATGACGAGGAGCAGGCCGAGGTCGAGCGCGCCCGGGTGCTGCGCATTGCCTTGCTGGAAGCGGGCTACAACGTGGTGGCCACTTTGCCCGGCGATGCCTTTCTGCCCGAGCGCATCGGGCAGATTCAGCCCGATCTGATCGTGGTGGATGCCGAGTCGCAAGGGCGCGACATCCTGGAGCACGTGGTGATGGCCACGCGCGATGAGCGTCGCCCGATCGTGATGTTCTCGGGTGACGAGGACACGGCCTACCTGCGCAAGGCGGTGGCGGCGGGTGTGTCGGCCTATGTGGCGGCGGGTACTCCGGCCGAGCGCATCAAACCGGTGCTCGATGTGGCGATGGCGCGCTTCGAGATGGAAGAGGCCTTGCGCCGTGAGCTGGCCGATGCGCGCTCGGAGTTGGCCGACCGCAAGGTGCTGGACCGCGCCAAGGGTCTGTTGATGAGTCGCCAGGGACTGACCGAACCGCAGGCCCACGCGCGACTGCGCAAGGCCGCCATGGACAAGGGCTTGAAGCTGGTGGAGGTGGCGCAACGCCTGATTGATGCCGCCGATCTGCTGGGGTGAGTCGCTCTGCCCCAGCTTGGCGTGCGCATGCACCAGCACAAGGCAGGCCGCCGCTTCATCGGCCGCCCAGCGGTGCTGCGGCCCCGCAAACGACCTGGCACAGGGTTTGCATTAACCCTTGCAAGCAAAGTCAACGGCGATTTTGCAGTCTTGGTGGCCCGAAGACGGGCTGCCTAGCTTCCGACAAAGGTGTCTTCTGACGCGTGCGCCCATCCAAGGATGAGCTTGCGCGACGGATGGCACCTTTTTTGTTTGTCCACAGGGAAAGTCTTGCACCATGAACACCCAGGATCTGAAAATGACGCGCCGCACCATCTTGAAGAGCGCAGCCGCTGCCGGCGCAGTGGGCGCTGTGCCCGGACTGCAGTCCGCCGTCTGGGCCGCAGGCTCGGACAAGCCCGAGCTGACCGAGGTGAAGATCGGCTTCATTCCGCTGACCGATTGCGCCTCGGTGGTGATGGCCTCGGTGCTGGGCTTCGACAAGAAGTACGGCGTCAAGATCATCCCGACCAAGGAGGCCTCGTGGGCCGGCGTGCGCGACAAGCTCGTCAACGGCGACCTGCACATGGCCCATGTGCTGTACGGCCTGGTCTATGGCGTGCACCTGGGCATTGGCGGCCCCAAGAAGGACATGGCCGTGTTGATGGGTCTGAACAACAACGGGCAGGCCATCACGCTGTCAAAGGCGCTGGCCTCGAAGGGTGCGGTCGACGGGCCCTCGCTGGCCAAGCTGATGGCGCGCGAGAAGCGCGAGTACACCTTTGCGGGCACCTTCCCCACCGGCACGCACGCGATGTGGATGCACTACTGGCTGGCGGCCGCGGGCATCAATCCGCTGTCGAGCGCCAAGCTGATCACGGTCCCACCGCCGCAGATGGTGGCCAACATGCGCGTGGGCAACATGGACGGCTTCTGCGTGGGCGAACCGTGGAACCACCGCGCGATCATGGACGGCATCGGGGTGACAGCCAACACGACACAGGACATCTGGCAGGACCACCCCGAGAAGGTGCTGGGCTGCACGGGCGAGTTCGTCAAGCAGTACCCGAACACCGCTCGCGCCGTGATGATGGCGGTGCTGGAAGCAGGCCGCTGGATCGACGCCGGCCTGCAGAACAAGCTCAAGATGGCCGAGACGATCGCGGCGAAGTCTTACGTGAACACGGGCGTTGATGCCATCAACCAGCGCATCCTGGGCCGTTACCAGAACGGCATGGGCAAGACCTGGGACGACCCCAACCACATGAAGTTCTTCAACGACGGCAAGGTGAACTTCCCCTACCTGTCGGACGGCATGTGGTTCCTGACTCAGCACAAGCGCTGGGGCCTGCTGAAGGCACACCCGGACTACCTGGGTGTGGCCAAGCAGATCAACCAGATCGAGTTGTACAAGCAGGCCGCCAGCGGTCTGGGCATCTCGGTACCCAAGGACCCGATGCGCACCAGCAAGTTGATCGATGGCGTGGTCTGGACGGGCAAGGACCCGGCCAAGTACGCCGACAGCTTCGCCATCAAAGCCTGAGACTGAAAGGAGCCCATCATGGTCAGTGCCGTCTTTCACAGCCCCTCGGAGGTCGATGACGCCGTGCCGGCGACAGCCCCCTCCCCCGCGCAGATCGCGCCTGCGCCCGTACAGAAGGCGGCGCCGGCCTCTGCTTCCACTCCCGCCAAGCCACCCGTGGACTGGCTGGGCTGGATCCTGCGCATGGCCTCCCCCCTGGCAGGCATCGCCTTGCTGATCGGGGTCTGGGCCCTGCTGACGCAAAACAGCAGCACCTTCCCCACGCCGCTGGCAACCTGGCAGGCCGCCGTTGAGCTGTTCGCCGATCCGTTTTACAGCAACGGACCGAATGACCAGGGCATCGGCTGGAACATCCTGTTCTCGCTGCAGCGCGTGGGCATCGGCTTCGGTCTGGCGGCGCTCGTCGGGATCCCTCTGGGCTTCCTGATCGGACGCTCGCAGATTGCCAGCAGCATGCTCAACCCCATCATCAGCCTGCTGCGTCCGGTCTCGCCGCTGGCCTGGTTGCCGATTGGCCTGCTGGTGTTCAAGTCGGCCGACCCGGCTGCGATCTGGACGATCTTCATCTGCTCGATCTGGCCAATGATCATCAACACTGCCGTGGGTGTGCAACGCGTGCCCGAGGACTACCTGAACGTGGCCAAAGTGCTGAACCTGAGCGAGTGGAAGATCACCACCAAGATCCTGCTGCCCTCGGTGCTGCCCTACATGCTGACGGGCGTGCGCCTGTCGGTGGGCACGGCCTGGCTGGTGATCGTGGCCGCAGAGATGCTGACCGGTGGCGTGGGCATTGGCTTCTGGGTATGGGACGAGTGGAACAACCTCAATGTCCAGCACATCCTCATTGCGATCTTCGTGATCGGCATCGTCGGCCTGCTGCTGGAGCAGGGACTGGTGGCCATCGCCAAGCGCTTCAGCTTTGAATGACCCCCAACACCTGACAGGAGCACGTCATGACCCACTTCATCGACATCCACCGCGCCGAAATGGTGTTCCACACCAAAAAGGGTCGTTTCCACGCCCTCAGTGACATCAACCTGGGCATTGCCAAGGGCGAGTTCATCACCCTGATCGGTCACTCGGGCTGCGGCAAGTCCACCTTGCTCAACCTGATCGCCGGTCTGCTGACGCCCACGCAGGGCGGACTGATCTGCGATGGCCGCGAGATCGCGGGCCCTGGCCCGGAGCGGGCCGTGGTGTTCCAGAACCACTCGCTGCTGCCCTGGCTGAGCTGCCACGACAACGTTTACCTGGCGGTGGAGCGGGTGTTCGGCGGCAAGGAAAGCAAGGAGCAACTGAAGCAGCGCGTGGCCGACGCCCTGGCGCTGGTCGGCATGAGCCACGCCACGCACAAGCGACCGCACGAGATCTCGGGCGGCATGAAGCAGCGCGTGGGGATTGCCCGGGCGCTGGCCATGGAGCCCAAGGTGCTGCTGATGGACGAACCTTTTGGCGCTCTGGACGCCCTCACCCGCGCCCACCTGCAAGACGAGCTGCTCAAGATCGTGGCCAAGGCGCACTGCACCGTGGTGATGGTGACGCACGATGTGGACGAGGCGGTGCTACTGTCCGACCGCATCGTGATGATGAGCAACGGTCCGGCCGCCACGATTGGCGAGGTGCTGCCCGTGCCCCTGGCGCGCCCTCGCAACCGCGTGGCGCTCGCCGAAGACCCGACTTACATCGCCTGTCGCAAGGCGGTGCTGGACTTTCTGTACACGCGGCACGGCGTGGCCGACCGTCAGGCGGCCTGAGCAGAACGTCCGCTGCAGTCAAGGTGCCTGGCACATGGCTTGCATGACCCCCGTCGATCACCTGATTCGCCAGAGCCGGGTGGTCTTCCTCAGCGGGGGTCTGCGGTCCGCGAAAATACCGCCGACCTCTTTACGCCTTTCGGTCTTCGGATCGGAAGGCGTTTTTTTGCGCCATGCCCCAAAACAGCGCACCCACCAGGATCATGGGGACGCACAGCCACTGACCCATGCTCATGTTGAAAGTGAGCAGCCCCAGGAAGCTGTCAGGCTCGCGGAAGTACTCGGCTGTGAAGCGGAACACGCCATAGCCCATCAGGAACATGCCCGACACCGCGCCCAGAGGACGCGCACGGCGCGCATACAGCCACAGCAGCACGAACAGCAGCACGCCCTCCAGGCCGAACTGATAAAGCTGCGAGGGATGACGAGCGATGTCCGTGCCGGATTGAGGGAAGACCATGGCCCAGGGCAAACTGGGATCGGCCGCCCGCCCCCACAACTCCCCGTTCATGAAGTTGCCGAACCGGCCGGCCGCCAGACCGATGGGCACACAGGGCGCCACCAGGTCGGCCACCTCGAAAAAGTGTCGGCCCTGACGCTTGGCATAGATGGCCAGCGCCGTGATCACGCCCAGCAGGCCCCCGTGAAAGGCCATGCCCCCTTGCCACACGGCGAGGATCTCGGACGGATGGCTGAAGTAATAGCCGGGCTTGTAGAACAGCACATAACCCAGGCGCCCCCCGAGCACGACCCCCATCACGCCGAAGAACAGCACGTCTTCGACCATCTGGCGATCCCACCCGCGTTGCGCGAAGAAGGGTTGCTTGGCCCGGGCACTGGCCAGCAGGTAGAACAGGGCAAAGGCCGCCAGGTAGGTCAGCCCGTACCAGTGCACCTTGAGCGGCCCCAGGGCAATGGCGATCGGATCGAATTGAGGGTGAATCAGCATGGCCCGAACGATAGCGCAAGTCTGCGACCGTTCGCGTCATCAGGACGACGGGCCAGCCTCCGGCTGCGTCAACTGCTCGCGGATCATGCGCATGAGCAGATCGTCGAAGGTGTAGAAGCCGTGGGGTCGCTTGCTGAGTTCGCCCAGTGCAAAGGCCGCGCCGGTCCCGAAGGCCTCGCGACGGATGGATTCGTGGGTGATGCGCACGGTCTGATATGGAAAGCCGAAGATGACCTCGTGCACCCCGACGATGCCGCCCAGGCGCAAGGAGGTGATGCGGCCATCCTCCAACTCCAGGCTCTGGGCGATCTTGCGGGCGGTGCCGGACACCTCGGACTTCTCGCGGAAGTGCTGCTCCAGGATCTCGACATCCGCAAACGGCGCGATGCCACGCAGCATGCGCGCCGACAGGATCAGGAAGTTGATGCCCAGCGTGATGTTGGGCGAGCACAGCACGCGGGCCTGCTCGCCCAGGGTGCGGGCGTAGGCCAAGTCCTCATCGCTGTAGGCGGAGATGGCGCTGACCAAGGTGAGGTGGCGCTTGCGAACCTCCTCGCCGTAGAGGTGAATCGACTCGGCCGTCGAGAAGTCAACCAGGGCATCGACCGGATGGGCGTCCAGCCACTCGCCGAAGTTGCCCTGCGACATCGCGAAAACAGGCAGTCCCAGCGGCTGCGGCTGCCCTTCCGGTACCGGGTTGCGCTTGGCAATCCAGACCAGGTCGAACCGGGGATCCTGCCTGAGAACCTCCGCAACCGCCTGCCCAGCCTTGCCGTAGCCTACCAATCCCACTTTGATCATGTGCTTCTCCTCATTCGATATCGACACGCCTTGCTCATGCAATTACATTTGTGCAAATGTACATGTTTCAAGATGATGAAGCAAAAAAAAGGGCCTGCGGTGAAGCAGGCCCTTCAAGACACTCCATATCACTGGTGTTGCAACGACGCGGGTTCGCGCCTTCGTTACCTCGCCATTATATTGTGACAAATGCTTTCACAGCTCAGCCAAGGGTGTTTGTGCAGCCACCCCGACCTCTTCCACGCCGAGCTGGGCAATCAGTTGACCCAGATCCGCATGCAAACGCGCCAAGGTGTCGGCATCAAGCCGCTGCAAGGCATCGGGCAACAAGCCTGCGAAAGGCCCGTGGGTGTTGGTCAGCAAGGCATGGCCTTCCGGCGTGGCATGGAGGTGCACGACCCGACGGTCGTCCTCGTCGCGCGCGCTGCGGATCAGACCCTTTTTCACCAGAGCGCGTACCAGGTTGCTCGCTGTGGACTGGTGGATGTCCATGGCGTGCGCCAGCGCGCCCACCTCGGTACCGGCGTGGCGCGACACAATGCTCAGCGCCCACAACTGCGCCCCGCCCAGCCCGGACTGGGATTCGACACGCTGGAAGTGCGACTTGACGGCGTTGAACACCACGCGGAACTGCCGCAAGACGATGGCAGCCTCCGGGGCGAGCGCCACCGAATCGGACTCGGAATCTGACGGAAGGCTGAGTCTGGACATGAAAACCTGTAGTGAATGAAACATGACGCCGCCCGCCACCCCACCTGACGAGACCGCCGAACACGCCAAGGAACTGGCCGATTGGCGCCCCTGGGCCGCGCGCGCGGTGGTGCTGAGCTTTGCCACCCTGGCGGGTCTGAGCGTCGTGCTGCTGACCTGGCTGAGCGAACATGCACTGGCCGCATTTTTTGCGCTGACAGCATACTCGCCCTGGCTGGCTTTGGCGTGGACACCGGCGGTGACCGCTGCCCTGGTGTGGTGTACGAACCGCTATTTTGCCGGTGCGGCGGGCTCGGGCATTCCCCAGGTACTGGCCGCGCTCGATGTGCAAACGCCGCCCGGGCAACGTCACCTCTTCATTTCGCTGAAGCTGGCGGCAGCCAAGATCGTGCTCACCGTGGGCGGCCTCTTTGCGGGCTTGGCCACGGGCCGCGAAGGGCCTTCGGTGCAGGTCGGCGCCGGCATCATGTACGCCGCACGCCACTGGTTGCCCCAGCGCAGCAGCATCAACGACAATGGCCTGATCGTGGCCGGCGGCGCCGCCGGCATTGCAGCGGCGTTCAACACGCCCCTGGGCGGGGTGATGTTCGCCATTGAAGAGCTGTCACGCCGGCCCGAGCACCGCTCCAGCGGCCTGTTGATCGCTGCCATCGTGCTGGCGGGTCTGATCGGCATGTCGGTGTTCGGCAACGTCAGCTATTTCGGCCAGATCTCGGTGAGGGACTTTGGCTGGTCGGCGCTGTGGCCCGGCTTGCTGATCGCGGTGGCCACGGGCTTGTTGGGCGGTTTGTTTGCGCGCCTGCTGGTGCAGGCCGCGCGCGGCGGTACCGATCGTTTCAGTCGGTGGCGGCAACGCTACCCGGTGCGCTTTGCAGCGGGCTGCGGGCTGGCCGTGGCCATCATCGGGGTGGTCAGCCAGGGCGCCTCGTCGGGCAGCGGCTACGACGCCACGCGCGCCCTGCTCGAAGGCCAAGACCCGACCAATGGGTTTTATGTGCCCTTGCGCTTCATCGCCACCTGGCTGTCGGCGTGGAGTGGTGTCCCTGGTGGCGTGTTCGCACCCGCCCTCGCCTTGGGTGCGGGCATCGGCAACGAGATCGCCCAGCTGACCGGGCACCTGAACACGCCCGCGCTGATCGCGCTGGGCATGGCCGGTTTTCTGGCGGCCGTGACGCAGGCCCCGATCACGGCCTTCATTATCGTGATGGAAATGATCGAAGGCCATGGACTGGTGCTCAGTCTCATGGCCTGCAGTGTGGTCGCCAGTGGCGTGTCGCGGGTGATCAGCCCGCCGATGTACGGTGCGATGGCAGCGGCCCAGCTGAAACGCCTGAGCCGCCCGCCACCTGACGCTCAGCGCTGAAGCTGGGTGATGTCGCGCACGGCGCCGGTGTCGGCCGAGGTCGTCATCAGGGCGTAGGCCTGCAACGCGGCCGAGACCACGCGCTCACGGCTGGCGGGCTTCCAGGCTGCCGAACCCTTGGCCTCCATGGCGGCACGGCGAGCGGCCATGTCGGCGTCGCTGATGGCCAGGTGGATGCGGCGGTTGGGGATGTCGATCTCGATGGTGTCACCGTCTTCGACCAGACCGATGGCGCCGCCCTGGGCCGCCTCCGGCGAGGCGTGACCAATCGACAGGCCCGAGGTGCCGCCCGAGAAGCGACCGTCGGTCAGCAGCGCGCATTCCTTGCCGAGGCCGCGGCTCTTCAGGTAGGACGTGGGATACAGCATTTCCTGCATGCCAGGGCCGCCCTTGGGGCCTTCGTAACGGATGATGACCACATCGCCGGCCTGCACTTCTTCGCCCAGGATGCCTTCGACAGCGTCTTCCTGGCTTTCGTACACGCGGGCCTTGCCGGTGAACTTCCAGATCGACTCGTCCACACCGGCGGTCTTGACGATGCAGCCCTTCTCGGCGATGTTGCCGTAGAGCACGGCCAAGCCGCCGTCTTGCGTGAAGGCGTGTTCCTTGGAGCGGATCACACCCTTTTCGCGGTCGAGGTCGAGCTTCTTCCAGCGGCTGTCTTGCGAGAAGGCCACCTGGGTGGGCACGCCACCGGGCGCGGCCTTGTAGAAGTGGTGCACGGCCTCGTCGTTGGTGACCTTCACGTCCCACTGGGCGATGGCGTCGGCCATGGTGCGGCTGTGCACGGTAGGCACGTCGGTGTGCAGCAGACCGCCACGGGCGAGTTCACCCAGGATGGCCATGATGCCGCCGGCGCGGTGCACGTCTTCGATGTGGACATCGGGCACGGCCGGGGCGACCTTGCTCAGACAAGGCACCTTGCGCGACATGCGGTCGATGTCGGCCATGGTGAAGTTGACGCCGGCTTCGCGGGCCGCGGCCAACAGGTGCAGCACGGTGTTGGTGGAGCCGCCCATGGCGACGTCGAGCGCCACGGCGTTCTCAAACGCCTGGAAAGTGGCGATGTTGCGCGGCAGCGCGGTTTCGTCGTCTTGCTCGTAGTAGCGCTTGGCCAGCTCAACGATGGTGCGGCCAGCCTTGCGGAACAGCTGCTCGCGGTCGGCGTGGGTGGCCAATGTGGTGCCGTTGCCCGGCAGGGACAGGCCCAGGGCTTCGGTCAGGCAGTTCATGGAGTTGGCCGTGAACATGCCCGAGCAGGAACCGCAGGTGGGGCAGGCGGAGCGCTCGACGGCAGCCACTTCTTCGTCGGAACAGCTCTTGTCCGCGGCCTTGACCATGGCGTCCACCAGGTCGAGCGAAATGACCTTGCCTTCGAGCTTGACCTTGCCGGCTTCCATCGGACCGCCGGAGACGAAGATCACGGGGATGTTGAGGCGCAGCGCGGCCATCAGCATGCCCGGGGTGATCTTGTCGCAGTTGGAGATGCACACCAGCGCGTCGGCGGTGTGGGCATTGCACATGTACTCGACGCTGTCGGCGATCAGGTCGCGCGAGGGCAGCGAATACAGCATGCCGCCGTGACCCATGGCGATGCCGTCGTCCACCGCGATGGTGTTGAACTCTTTCGCCACGCCGCCGGCCGCTTCGATTTCGCTCGCCACCAGCGCGCCCAGGTCGCGCAGATGCACATGGCCCGGCACGAACTGCGTGAACGAGTTCACCACCGCAATAATGGGTTTGCCGAAGTCACCGTCCTTCATGCCAGTGGCGCGCCACAAGGCACGGGCGCCGGCCATGTTGCGGCCATGGGTCGAGGTTCGTGAACGATAGTCAGGCATCTGTATCCTCAGATATGGGGGTCGTCAAAATTAGAATTGTGCCCAGCCCGGCCAACGCACCGTCGAAGACGGCGACGGCATGCCGATAGCCCGCAAGCGGTGGCTCGCGATAGCGCGCACGGTGGGAGCTGGGAATAGACGAATAGTGCGAGAAGGCCGGTAAGACGTCCAATATATTTTTTCGGCGCAATTAGGTCGCAAAAGATATTAGTTGACGATCAGCCAAATAGGAAGAGAGCCAGGGACACCGGCTGTGAGACCAGAACTACTGCGATTGGAGCCGAAGCGGCCGGCACACACGGGCTTTACGGGCACCAGGACGCGTTGAACAGTAGCCAGCTCAGTCTGCCCGAAGCAAGCCCGGACAGACTGAACCTTCGATGCCGCTATCTTCGATAACGGTTAATTCACGGCCTTGATCGGCGCCGGGAACCAGTTACCCTGCTGAACCTCGTCCTTCGGAACATAAGTACGGAAGTTCAGCGAGAAGCCCTTGCCTTCCGGCGTAGGCAACCAGTTGCTTTGAGGCGCGTTTTTCGGCTTTACCGGTGCAAGCCAGATGCTCGTGCTGCCATCGGCATTCGCCTTCAGATGGGACACGTTGTTCAGGTTGTAACGATGCAACGCGTTAGGCACAACGCGGTAGTCCGGCACGCTGTACAACGTCACCGACCAGAAGCCCTTGACATGACTGTCCGGCTTTTCACCCTTGGGGAAGCGGATCTCGTAGGTCTTGCTGCCATCAAGCGGTTGCTTGTCGCTGTCGCTCAGCCCCACAAAATAGATGGCCTCGCTGATCACGTTGGCCCACAGACCACCGTAGTTGACGATATCGCGCGCCACATAGTCATTGCCGAAGTTGCCGGCCACATAAGTCACCGACCAGCCGTCCTTCTGCGTGCCGAAACCCTTGGCGTTCGCGAGGAAAGCCGGAATTGCCTTGGCCTTCACGACGTCGTTGACGCGCTTGCGGGCAGCGTCGCTGCTCTTCGCATACCTGGCGACATTGAGTGCCGCCGCCTGATATTCGGCCGCCTTCGGCATGGCGTCCGGATAGGTGGCCAGCGCTTCGCTCACGTGATCGAAGATCTCGCCGCCAATGGGCGCGGCCGGCGTGAAGGAAGGCACCGGAAAGGGCGGATCGATCTGGGTATCGGGCGACGCGTCGACAGTGAAGCGATGCTGCAAGTTCACGGCAACCTTCGGTGAGCCTTTGAGCTCGACACGCGCCAGCAATTTCGCTTTGGCCGACGGCAATTCGATCTTGACCGCGTCGTCCGGCACCGGCGGATTGGTGCCCTTGATCACCAGGGCAAATTTGCCATACGGGTGATCCGGATAGGTGCGCTCATTGATGTTGGTAATGACTTCGCCCCAGCCGTCGAGCAGCTGGGCTGTGTAGTAGCGCCCCGTGACTTTCGGAACGTTCAGGATAACTGCGTGATCCTTGTCAGCTGCAAGCCAGGCTTCCAGATAGGCCACGTCGAGGTTCGGATTCACGAAC
>JAJUGJ010000037.1 GCA_029268225.1 Burkholderiales bacterium
CTACCTGACGCTGCTCAACGAGAACTATGCGATGCCGGGCCTCAAGCAAGGAACGGAAGAGCAGATCCTCAAGGGCATGTACCTGCTGCAGGAAGGCGAAGCTGGCAAGACATGCGTGAACCTGCTGGGTTCGGGCACGATCTTGCGCGAGTCGATCGCGGCCAAGGCGCTGCTGGAGTCCGACTGGGGCCTGTCGGCCAACGTGTGGAGCTGCCCGAGCTTCAACGAACTGGCCCGTGATGGCCAGGACGCCGAGCGCTACAACTTGCTGCACCCGCTGGAAACGCCCAAGGCATCGTTCGTTGCGCAGCAACTGCAGCCGTTCGACGGCCCGGTGGTGGCGTCGACCGACTACATGAAGGCCTACGCCGAGCAGATCCGTCCCTTCATCCCGAAGGGCCGCAGCTACAAGGTGCTGGGCACGGACGGCTTCGGTCGCAGCGACTTCCGCAGCAAGCTGCGCGAGCACTTCGAAATCAATCGCCATTACATCGTGGTTGCCGCCCTCAAGGCGCTGGCCGACGATGGCAAGTTGCCGCTGGCCAAGGTGGCCGAGGCCATTCAGAAGTACGGGATCAAGGCCGACAAGGTCAACCCCCTGTACGCCTGAGGCTCTCAGACACCGAACCGAAGCCCCAGCCCTGCGCCACCGATGTGCGCGGGCGGGGGCTGTCGAACCAACGTATGACGTCGTCCTGAATGGAGACACAAAATGGCATTGATTGAAGTGAAGGTCCCTGACATTGGGGACTTTGATGAAGTGGCAATCATCGAGGTGCTGGTGAAGGCTGGCGATACCGTGAAGGCCGAGCAGAGCTTGATCACGGTGGAGTCGGACAAGGCTTCGATGGAGATCCCGTCTTCCCACGCTGGCGTGGTGAAGGAGTTGAAGGTCGCCTTGGGCGACAAGGTGAGCGAAGGCTCGGTGGTGCTGATGCTGGAGACGGCCGATGGCGCTGCGGTGGCATCGGCGCCGGCTGCGGCGACCGCTGCCGTGGCAGCACCGGTTGCGGCACCTGCAGCGGCGGCACCCGCGGCCGTGGCCGCGCCTGTGGTGGCCGCAGGGGCTGCCTCCGGCCCGATCGAGGTGGTGGTGCCGGACATTGGCGACTTCGATGAAGTGGCTGTGATCGAGTTGCTGGTCAAGGTGGGCGATACTGTGACGGCCGAGCAAAGCCTGATCACCGTGGAGTCGGACAAGGCGTCGATGGAGATTCCGTCTTCGCACGCCGGCGTGGTCAAGAGCCTGATGGTGAAGCTGGGTGACAAGGTGGCCAAGGGCACGCCGATCGTGGTGCTGGAAGGCGTGGGCGGCGCGGTGGCGACACCGGCTGCGGCGGCTGCACCGGCAGCCAGCGCGCCTGTGGCTGCAGCAGCGCCTGCTGTCGTGGCTGCGCCTGCTGTGGCCGCTTCGGCCGTGGCGACGCTGCCGGCCCATCAGCCGGGCACACCGTCGGCTGCGCTGACGCACGCATCCCCCAGCATCCGCAAGTTCGCGCGTGAACTGGGTGTGCCGCTGGCCGAGGTCAAGGGCTCCGGCTTCAAGGGCCGCATCACCCAGTCTGACGTGCAGAACTTTGTGCGCAACGTGATGGCGGGTGGTCTGCAGACCTCGGCCCAACAGGCCAAGGCTCCGGCGGCGGCTGCATCGGAAGGCGCTTTCCCCGGTCTGCTGCCTTGGCCGAAGGTGGACTTCGCCAAGTTTGGCCCGATCGAGCGCAAGGACCTGTCGCGCATCAAGAAGATTTCGGGCGCCAACCTGCATCGCAACTGGGTGGTGATCCCGCACGTCACGAACCACGACGATGCGGACATCACCGAGCTGGAAGCTTTCCGCGTTCAGTTGAACAAGGAAAACGAGAAGTCGGGCGTGAAGGTCACGATGTTGGCGTTCATGATCAAGGCGGCGGTGGCGGCCTTGAAGAAGTTCCCGGAGTTCAATGCCTCGCTGGACGGCGATCAACTGGTGCTGAAGAACTACTTCCACATCGGTTTTGCGGCGGACACGCCCAATGGCCTGGTGGTGCCGGTGATCAAGGATGCCGACAAGAAGGGCATCTTCCAGATCAGCCAGGAAATGGCAGAGCTGGCCAAGAAGGCGCGCGACGGCAAGCTGGGTCCGGCCGACATGACCGGTGGTTGCTTCTCGATCTCGTCGCTGGGCGGCATCGGTGGCAAGTACTTCACCCCCATCATCAATGCGCCTGAAGTGGCCATCATGGGCGTGTGCAAGAGCACCATCGAGCCGAAGTGGGATGGCAAGGCCTTCCAGCCGCGCCTGATGTTGCCGCTGTCGCTGTCGTGGGACCACCGCGTCATCGACGGTGCGGCGGCTGCCCGCTTCAATGTGTACTTTGCGTCGCTGCTGGCGGACTTCCGCCGCATCGTGCTGTGATCGGGAGCGCGACATGGCATTGATTGACGTACAAGTTCCCGACATCGGTGACTTCAAGGACGTGGCCATCATCGAGGTGCTGGTCAAACCCGGCGACACGGTGAAGGCCGAGCAAAGCCTGATCACGGTCGAGTCGGACAAGGCTTCGATGGAGATTCCTTCGTCGCACGCCGGGGTGGTGAAGGAACTCAAGGTGGCTCTGGGTGACAAGATCAACCAGGGCACGGTGATCCTGACGCTGAAGAGCGCGGACGCAGGGGCCACGGCCTCTGCAGCACCCGCTGCGGCTCCGGCGACTGCTCCGACTCCGGCACCTGTGGCCGCGGCTGCACCTTCGGCGCCAGCGGTCGTGGCACCGGCTCCGGCTGGCAGCTACAGCGGTCCGGTGGACGTGGAGTGCGATGTGGTCGTGCTGGGCGGTGGCCCGGGCGGCTACTCGGCTGCGTTCCGTTCGGCCGACCTGGGTCTGAACACCGTCATCGTCGAGCGTTATGCGACCCTGGGCGGCGTGTGCCTGAACGTGGGTTGCATCCCGTCGAAGGCGCTGCTGCACGTGGCCGCCGTGATGGACGAGGTGCGCCACCTGGCCGATGCCGGCGTTGAGTTCGCCGAGCCCAGCGTGAACATCGACAAGCTGCGGGGCCACAAGGAAAAGGTCATCGGCAAGTTGACCGGTGGCCTGGCGGCCATGGCCAAGATGCGCAAGGTCACGACCGTGCGCGGCTATGGCGTCTTCATCGACCCGTATCACCTGAAGGTCGAGGAGACCACAGGTGCGGGTCAGGAGAAGACCGGCTCGGCCAAGGTGGTGCGTTTCAAGCGGGCCATCATTGCCGCCGGTTCGCAAGCCGTGCGTCTGCCCTTCTTCCCGCAGGACGAGCGCATCGTGGACTCGACCGGGGCGTTGGCGCTTCAGGGCGTGCCCAAGAAGATGCTCATCGTGGGCGGCGGCATCATCGGCCTGGAAATGGGCACGGTGTATTCCACGCTGGGTGCACGTCTGGACGTGGTCGAGATGATGGACGGCCTGATGCAGGGCGCTGACCGGGATCTGGTCAAGGTCTGGCAGAAGATGAACGCGCCGCGCTTCGACAACATCATGTTGAAGACCAAGACGGTGGGGGCCGAGGCCACGCCCGAAGGCATCAAGGTGAAGTTCGAGGCGGCCGACGGTACGCTGAGCGAGCAGACCTATGACCTGGTGCTGCAGGCGGTGGGTCGCACGCCCAACGGCAAGAAGATCGACGCGGACAAGGCCGGTGTGGCCGTGTCTGACCGTGGCTTCATTCCGGTGGACGTGCAGATGCGCACCAACGTGCCGCACATCTTCGCCATTGGCGACTTGGTGGGCCAGCCCATGCTGGCGCACAAGGCAGTGCACGAGGCGCATGTGGCCGCCGAGGTCGTGGCGGGTGAACTGCTGGGCGACGAGAAGCTGGCCAAGGCCCAGTTCGATGCCCGCGTGATCCCGAGCGTGGCCTATACCGATCCGGAAGTGGCCTGGGTGGGTTTGACCGAGGACCAGGCCAAGGCCCAGGGTATCAAGGTCAAGAAGGGGCTGTTCCCGTGGTCGGCTTCGGGTCGTGCCATTGCGAACGGTCGCGACGAGGGCTTCACCAAGCTGCTGTTCGATGACAGCCCCGAGGCCAACGGCCATGGTCGCATCCTGGGTGGCGGCATCGTCGGCACCCATGCGGGTGACATGATCGGTGAAATCGCGCTGGCCATCGAGATGGGGGCCGACGAGGTCGACATCGGCAAGACGATCCACCCGCACCCCACGCTGGGTGAGAGCATCGGCCTGTGCGCCGAAGCGGCTCACGGCAGTTGCACCGACTTGCCGCCGGCCCGCAAGCGCTGATGCGCTGACACTGACGCGCCCGTGTCAGTGAAAGTCCCGGCTGTGGGTGCTCAGGCGCCCCAGCAGGGGCGTCAGGTCGCGAAGCCGATGCGCCACCAAGTGGCGTACTTCGCCTTCGCGCTGCCACGCCCCATAGACCGCCAGCAGCCGCGAGTGCACCAACTCGCGCCGCTGGCGTTCCTTCAGGGCCGGCCACACGATCACGTTGACGGTGCCGGTTTCATCTTCCAGGGTGACGAAGACCACGCCCGAGGCGGTGCCTGGTTGCTGCCGCACGGTGACGATGCCGCAGGCGCGGGCCAGTCTGCCATTCGGAAAATCATGCAACTCGGCGGCACTGAGCAGGCGCTGAGCGCTCAGTTGCGCGCGCAGCAAGGCCAGAGGGTGGCGCCGCAGCGTCAGGCCTTGCGAGGCGTAGTCGAACACGATCTCTTCGCCTTCGGGGGCGGCAGGCAGTGCCAGTGGGGCTTCGGCCACCGGGGCCTCGCGCAACAGCGGTGGCGCGCGGTGCAGGGCCGAGGCCTCCCACACTTGCTGGCGACGGTGGCCGGAGAGGCTCATCAGCGCATCGCCAGCGGCCAGGGCGCGCAGGGTGCGCTGATCGAGGTCGGCGCGGCGGGCGAGGTCATCCACGTCGGTGAAGGGGGCTTGATGGCGCGCGGCCACGATGCGCTGCGCCACGTCGGGGGACAGCCCGGCGATCAGCCGCAAGCCGAGGCGAACGGCAGGGGCAGCGAGTGAATCGGTGTGTGGATCGGCATGTGTCGAAGGCGACCGAGCATGTGATGCCTGCAAGGCGGTATTCGCAGAACAGGATGAAGGCGGCTCCAGGCTGCAATCCCAGGTCGAACACATCACGTCGGGTGGGCGCACCTCCACGCCATGTCGGCGCGCGTCCTGCACCAACTGGCTAGGCGAGTAAAAACCCAGTGGTTGCGCATTGAGCAGGCCCGCTAGGAAAGCCGCCGGCTCATGGCATTTGATCCAGGCGCTGGCGTACACCAGCAAGGCAAAGCTGGCCGCGTGCGACTCGGGGAAGCCGTAGGAGCCAAAGCCTTCGATCTGCTGACAGATCTGCTCGGCAAATTCGGGGCTGTACTGGTTGGCGCGCATCCCTGCCTTGATGCGCTCCTTGAACTTGTGCACATCGCCCTTGCGTCGCCACGCGGCCATGGAGCGGCGCAGGTCATCGGCCTCGCCTGCGGTGAAGCCCGCCGCGATCATCGCGATCTGCATGACCTGTTCCTGAAAAATCGGCACACCCAGGGTGCGCTTCAAGGCCGCCTGCAGGCCACGGGGGTAATCGATGGGCTCCAGCCCCTGACGGCGCCGCAGATACGGGTGGACCATGCCGCCCTGGATCGGTCCCGGGCGCACCAGGGCCACTTCCACCACCAGGTCGTAAAACTGGCGGGGCTGGAGGCGCGGCAGCATGCTCATCTGCGCCCGGCTTTCGATCTGGAAGACGCCGATGGTGTCGGCGCGGCACATCATCTCGTAGCAGACGGGGTCTTCGCGCGGGATGTCAGGCAGGTCAAAGGGGTGGCCTCGCCATTGGCCGATGAAGTCCATGGCCTTGCGCAAGGCCGTGAGCATGCCCAGCGCCAGCACGTCCACCTTGAGCAGGCCAAGGGCGTCCAAGTCGTCCTTGTCCCACTGGATGACGCTGCGGTCGGGCATGTTGGCATTTTCGATCGGCACCATGCGGCACAGCGCCCCACGCGAGAGCACAAAGCCGCCGGTGTGCTGGCTCAGGTGGCGTGGAAAACCCACCAGGGTGCGCGTGAGTTCCAGCCACTGCTGCACACGGCGTGTGCCTGGATCGAGTCCGACTTCTTGCAGGCGTTCGGCCAGGGCGGCGTGGCTGTCCCACCATTGCAGGTTGCCGCTGGCGCGCTCGATCTCGTCCAGGCTGAAGGCGAGGGCCTTGCCCACATCACGCAGGGCGCTGCGCGTGCGGTAGGTGGTGACGGTGGCCGTGAGTGCGGCCCGGTCACGGCCATAGCGGGCGTACAGATACTGGATGACCTCTTCGCGGCGCTCGTGCTCGAAGTCCACGTCGATGTCGGGTGGCTCGTTGCGCTCGCGTGAGATGAAGCGCTCGAACAGCAAGGTGCTCTGCTCGGGGTCGACCTCGGTGATGCCCAGGGCGTAGCACACCACCGAATTGGCCGCGCTGCCACGTCCCTGGCAGAGAATGTGGCGCGAGCGCGCAAAGCAGACGATGTCATATACCGTCAGGAAGTACTTTTCATAGCCAAGCTCGGCGATCAGGGATAGCTCGGCGTCCAGTTGGGCGCGTACCCGAGGTGGGACGCCCTGCGGATAGCGTCTGTGCAGGCCAGCCTCACTGCTGCGACGCAGATGACTGATCGGTGTTTCGCCTTCGGGCACGATTTCGTCCGGGTATTCGTAGCGCAGCTCGTCCAGGCTGAACGCGCAACGTGCCGCCACGTCCTGCGTCGCTTGCAGCAGGTCGGCGGGATAGCGCTGGGCGAGTCGCAGTCGGCTGCGCAGATGGCGTTCGGCGTGGCGCTCCAGTTGCAGGCCGCAGTCGCTCAGCGGACGCCCCAGGCGGGTGGCGGTGAGCACATCCTGCAAGGGCTTGCGAGAGCGCAGGTGCATGTGCACGTCGCCCGTGGCCACCAGGGGTATTTGCTCGGCCTCGCCAACCTGGCGTAAGGTGCGCAGCCACACGGCATCGTCCAGATGGTGGTGCAGCGCCACGCCCAGCCAGCATCGGTCGGCAAAAAGGCGGCGCAGCCAGCGTGCCTGCTCGGCCACGACTTCGGGGGCGCTGTGTCGTTGTGGGATCAGCAGCACCAGGCAGTCGCCCCAGGCCGAAGGCCGGATGTCCTCGCGCTTCAAAGGGGCGAGGCCTTTGCCAGGGCCGGCACGACGCAGCCGGGTGATGAACTCGCACAGCAGGCCGTAGCCAATGCGGTGACAGGCCAGCACCACCAGCTTGAAAGGCGTCGCGTCTGCCACCTCGAACTCGCTGCCCAACAGCAACTGGAAGGTGTTTGCGCCGGGCACGCCGGCCTCCCGCGCCTTGCGCAAGGCCAGGTGCGCACGCACCACGCCGGCCAGACTGGCCTCGTCGGTCAAGGCCAGACCTCGGTAGCCCAGTGCCAGGGCGCGCTCGATCAGTTCTTCCGGGTGCGAGCCACCGCGCAAAAAGGAGTAGTTCGAGACCGCATGCAACTCGACGTAGTCGGGCAGGGGTGTCGCGCGAATGAGCGCGCGGTTCATGGTGGGCCTCATTCCACGTCAGGCAAACAGGCCATGCAGAAACCAGGCCGGGGCAGATGTGTTGCCGGTGTGTCGGGCACGGAACACCCACAGCAGTCCGGCACCTGGGCTGCTGGCCAGGTAATAGTCGCGTGCGCAGGCACTGTCTGATGAAGCATCATCCCACCAGCCGGCTTCGACCCGGTGTGGGCCGGCCAGCCAGTGCAGTCGCCCTTGGTAGTGCGGGTGCTCGCGCAGCCCTTGGGCATCGGCGACCATGGTCAAGGGCATTGGGGCCTCCAGCACCCAACTGGGCTGAGGCCAGGGGGGCAGGGCTGGGTGCTGGGCGACGGATGGGGCCTGTGCGCCCGGTGAGGTCGGCAAGGCCGCTTGCCAACGCTGGGCATGTTCCAGCCTGTGGTCGGCGTAGAGTTGCCCAGTCTGCACCCGTTCTGCTCCCAGGCGGGCGCCCAGGCGATCGAGCAGCGTCCACAGGGCTTCGCGCTGGGCCCGCTGCGCGGTGGGCGTGAGCAGGCTGCCGGGCTGGGCGGTGAGCTGTTCGCCACCCTGTTCCGGGAACAGGCTGTGGCTGTGCGCCACCAGCGGGGCGATCTGTTCGGCCCTTAGGCTGAGCTCTTCCACCGGCGCCTCCAGCGCCACATGATGCAGGTGCTCGCTCAACAATGCCGCGAGGCGCTCCACGTCGCGTGATGGACTGGACAAGCGCACGGTGTGTTGCCCTGAATGGGCTTGATGGCGCCTCAGACCGTGGTGCCAGCCCAGGGTGAACGACTCGACCCCCGCATGCTGCCCAGCCAGCCAGGCGCACAGCCGATGCAGCAACACGCGGGCGCCATGCAGCAGCGCCATCGCTGACTCCACCCGGCCGGGCAGTTCCAGCCGCTCGTCGAACACCTCGGGCAGCGTCAGCCAGGACAAGGGCAGGGGGCTGAGCCCATAAGCCTGATCCAGTGTCCGCAGCGCGGCCGCATCAAAACGCCGGCTGACCCCGCCACGGGGCAGCGCCCGGACATCGCCCAGTGTGCGACACCCCAGGCGCGCCAGGGTGCCGGCGTGGGGGCGCAGCGCGCTCAAGGTCTCGAAGGGCAAGGCGTCCAGCGCCTGCGCCACCGCATCAGGGTTGGCGTCCTTCGCAGGTGCCGTGCCAGTGTTCAGGCGATGCCGCGCCAGGCACAGCGCAGCCAAAGCATGGGGTGCAAACGCCCAACTCGCAGTCCCTTGCCTCTGAGCCCCGTCGCTCAAACGGGCGCGCAAGGCCTGCGCACCGCCAAACAAACGCTCGGATGCGCGGTATTCCAGCACCACTGCCTCTTCCAGTTGCGCCACCCGTGGGGTGAACTGCAAGGCCCACCAACCCAGATGCTGCGAGTCCAGGGTGGGGGCAGGGTGAGAGGCGCCGTCTTCCGCGTCATGCCGTGAGGCGGGCAACAAGGCCATCCAGTGCTGCATGAGACCTCTGTGTCAACGTGGACGCCTCCACGCGCCGGTGGGCTTGGGCGGCAAGGGGGGCGGCGGGCGTGTCTGCCGCCACGGGCCGCGCCGAGGGTATGGCCCCTGTTGTCACGGACCACAGTTCAGCCAAGCCGCGAGGCCAATGCGACAACACAACCGGCTCCGCCAGCAAGGGCCCCCGGCGTTTGATCACATGCACCTCCAGCGGATGAGGGCAGGGCCCCAAGGCCAGATGCAGGCGCAAGGGCGCAGCCGACGACTCCTGGGCCGCACGCACCGGGCGGAAGGCAAAAAACAAACCGGGATGCTGAGCCGCACAAGCCTGCAAGCGCCGGATCTGCTCGGGCCTGGCCTGCGGCAACCAACTCAGCACCGCCGTCACACACTGCGTCTTCAAAGCCTGCTCGGTGGCCCACAAACGCTCCGCAGGGGCATCGGCGTCGATGCGAATCACCCGCTCAGGCTGGATGCCCTCACGCGCCAAACCTGGCAGATAAGGCAAACGTGGCGCTCCGATCAACAACACCGATCCGCCTTGCGCCACCAGGCGTGCCAAGGCTGGGGTCAGCAGGCGCCACTCTCCCAGGCAAGTTTGGGCTTGCAGGATCTCGGTCAGGCTGTGACAAGGCCAGCCCCCGCCTGGCAAGACTGCATCCAGGGCCGCATGCCCACTGCTCAGTACCGACGCCTGATGGTGTCCCATGACTTCGCCACGCCACACCAGCGCAGCCAGATGCGGCGGCAGTACCGCAGGCGTGAGGGCGCTGCGGTCGGCGTGGACAAGATGATTCAGGGCAGACATTGCAGGGTACTGTATGAACGTACAGTATCTTAATGCGCAATTGAACCCACGTCCAGAGACCGAAGGTCACAAACAGAAACGGCAGCCTGAGTCGCTGCCGTTGCCATCAAAAGCACCCCGAAGATCAGATCGCTGGTTTGCCCGACTCCAAAGCCACTGACTTGAGCATGTCCAGTGTCACCACGTCCAGCGCACGCTCATGCGTCGCCTCCAGCGACACCGGTGGCGCCACACCCGCTTCCCAGGCCTCACGCCAGCGCAGTGCGCACAGACACCAGCGGTCACCCGGCTTCAAGCCCGGGAAGCGCCATTCCGGTCGTGGGGTGACCAAATCATTGCCTCGGCTGCGCGAAAAGTCCAGAAACGCCTGGGTCATGCGGGCACACACCACATGCAGGCCCGCATCGTCTTCGCGCGTCCGGCAGCAGCCATCCCGAAAGTAGCCCGTCACCGGGTCATACGAACAGGCCCGCAACGGCCCGCCCAGCACATTGCGACCCGCAGTCAACTCCACGCTCATTCACTTCTCCTGCATATCCAGGCCAACTCAGGCCTGGCCGGGCTTCTTCAGCAAAGTCATGGCGGTGCCAATCAGGGCGGACACCTCGCTCATGTTGCCCGGGACGATCATCGTGTTGTTCTTCTGTGCCAACTGGCCATAGGCCTCCACAGCCTTTTCGGCCACCTTCAGATTCACGGCTTCCTGGCCACCGGGTTGGCGGATGGCTGCGGCAATCTTGGCAATGGCGTCAGCGGTTGCATCGGCCACCGCGGTGATGGCGGCGGCTTCACCCTGTGACTTGTTGATCTCTGCCAGCTATTCACCCTCGGAGCGGGCGATGTAGGCCTCGCGCTCGCCGGTGGCGATGTTGATCTGCTCCTGACGACGGCCTTCCGATGCGGCAATCAGCGCGCGCTTCTCACGCTCGGCCGTGATCTGCGCTTGCATGGCGCGCAGGATTTCTGCTGGCGGCGTCAGATCCTTGATTTCGTAACGCAGCACTTTCACGCCCCAGTTCAGCGCGGCTTCGTCCAGCGCATTCACCACGGCCGCGTTGATCATGTCCCGCTCTTCAAACGTCTTGTCCAACTCCATCTTGCCCACCACCGAGCGCAGCGTCGTCTGCGCCAATTGGGTGATGGCCACAATGTAGTTCGACGAGCCATAACTGGCCCGCATCGCATCGGTCACCTGGAAATACAGGATGCCGTCCACCTGCAACTGCGTGTTGTCCTTGGTGATACAGACCTGGCTGGGCACATCCAGCGGCACTTCCTTGAGCGAATGCTTGTAAGCCACCCGGTCAATGAAAGGCAGGACCACATTCAGCCCGGCGGTCAGCGTGCCGTGGTACTTGCCCAGACGCTCCAGCACCCAGGCGCTTTGCTGTGGCACGACCTTGACGGACTGCACCACAAAAACCACGGCGATGATGAGAAAGAGGATGGCGATTTCCATGGTGATCAGACCTTTTCCAGAAGAAGGAGGTTGCCTTGCAAGGCACAGATGCGATACGAGCCCGGCTCGGGTTGAGCCAAGTCAGCAGATTGCTGCAAGCGCGCGCGCCAAGGTGCGCCACGGTAAGTCACATGCGTCGTGCCATCGGGCTCCCACGCATGGACCTGAACCACCTGGCCCAGGTCCAGTTCAAGATCCGGTGCAGCCTGCGCACCCAAAGGCTGAGCGCCTTGGCGCTGCTGACGCTGCCGCTTCCAGAAGTACCAGCCTCCTGCCGTCAAAGCCGCCACCACGGCGGCGGCAGTCAACTGAACCTCGGTCTGAAGGCCTGCATGCGCGGCCAACGCCCCCGCCACGGCCCCCAGCGCAATCATCAGCAGGTAAAACGTGCCAGTCGCCAGTTCGGCCACCACCAGCACGCCTGCCATCAGCCACCATTGCGTACTTTCGTCCACAAATCACTCCTTCATTTCTTGTTCTGTCCTCGGCATTGAGGCAGAGGCCGAGCAAATTCATCATATCGCGCGCACAAGGTGGGCAGATGACATGCAAGGCGCCTACACTTCGCATTTTTCAGTAATTCTTGTTGGTGGGTGGCCTATGCTGCGATTTCACTTCCCCATCGTCATCATTGACGAGGACTTCCGCTCCGAAAACACCTCGGGCCTGGGCATCCGCGCGTTGGCCGACGCCATCACGAAAGAGGGATTTGAAGTCCTGGGCGTGACCGGCTACGGTGACCTGTCCCAGTTCGCTCAGCAGCAAAGCCGCGCCAGCGCCTTCATCCTGTCCATCGACGATGAAGAGTTCACCCAAGGTCCCGACCTGGACCCGGCCGTGCTGAACCTGCGCAAGTTCATTGAAGAAATCCGCTTCAAGAACAACGACATCCCCATCTATCTGTATGGCGAGACGCGCACATCCGAGCACATCCCCAACGACATCCTGCGCGAACTGCACGGCTTCATCCACATGTTCGAGGACACGCCCGAGTTCGTGGCGCGTCACATCATCCGTGAAGCCAAGAGCTACCTCGACGGCCTGGCGCCCCCGTTCTTCAAGGCGCTGATGGACTACGCCCAGGACGGGTCGTACTCCTGGCACTGCCCCGGTCACTCCGGTGGCGTGGCCTTCTTGAAGAGCCCCGTCGGCCAGATGTTCCACCAGTTCTATGGCGAGAACATGCTGCGCGCCGACGTCTGCAACGCCGTGGAAGAACTCGGCCAGTTGCTCGACCACACCGGCCCGGTCTACGAGTCCGAGAAGAACGCCGCGCGCATCTTCAACGCCGATCACTGCTTCTTCGTCACCAACGGCACGTCCACCTCCAACAAGATGGTGTGGCACCACACCGTGGCCCCGGATGACATCGTCATCGTGGACCGCAACTGCCACAAGTCCATCCTGCACAGCATCATCATGACCGGGGCCATCCCCGTCTTCATGACGCCGACGCGCAACCACTTCGGCATCATCGGCCCCATCCCCAAGAGCGAGTTCGAGCCGGCGGCCATCCGCAAGAAGATCGCCAACAACCCGCTGCTCAAGGGCGTGGACCCCAAGACGGCCAAGCCGCGCATCATGACGCTGACCCAGAGCACCTACGACGGTGTGCTCTACAACACCGAGACCATCAAGGGCATGCTTGACGGCTGGGTCGACACCCTGCATTTCGACGAAGCCTGGCTGCCCCACGCCGCCTTCCACAAGTTCTATGGCGCCTACCACGCCATGGGCAAGAACCGGGATCGGCCGAAAGAGGCCGTGGTCTACGCCACGCAGTCCATCCACAAACTGCTGGCCGGCATCAGTCAGGCCTCGCAGGTGCTGGTGCAGGACTCGCAGCAGATCAAGCTCGACCGCAACCTCTTCAATGAGGCCTACCTGATGCACACCTCCACCTCGCCGCAGTACGCCATCATCGCCTCGTGCGATGTGGCCGCGGCCATGATGGATCGCCCCGGTGGCACCGCCCTGGTGGAAGAAAGCATCAAGGAGGCACTGGACTTCCGCCGCGCCATGCGCAAGGTCGACAAGGAATACGGCAAGGACTGGTGGTTCAAGGTCTGGGGTCCGGACAAGATCGCTGCCGACGACATCGGCAAGCCGTCTGACTGGGTGCTCAAGGCCAACGAGAAGTGGCACGGCTTCGGCAACCTGGCCGAAGGCTTCAACATGCTCGACCCCATCAAGTCGACCATCATCACCCCGGGCCTGGACGTCTCGGGCAAGTTCGCCAAGACCGGTATTCCGGCGTCCATCGTCACCAAGTTCCTGGCTGAGCACGGCGTGGTCGTCGAAAAGACGGGCCTCTACAGCTTTTTCATCATGTTCACCATCGGCATCACCAAGGGCCGCTGGAACACCATGCTGACTGCGCTGCAGCAGTTCAAGGACGACTACGACAAGAATCAGCCCCTGTGGCGCGTCGTGCCGGACTTCTGCAAGAAGTACCCGCGCTACGAGCGCATGGGTCTGCGTGACCTCTGCCAGAGCGTGCACGAAGCCTATGCCCGCGGCGACATCGCCCGTCTGACCACCGACGTGTACCTGTCGGGCCTGGAGCCGGCCATGAAGCCGTCGGACGCCTACGCCTGCATCGCCCGTCGCCAGACCGAGCGCGTGGACATCGACCAGCTGGAAGGTCGCATCACCACCGCGCTGCTGACCCCGTATCCTCCGGGCATCCCGCTGTTGATCCCGGGCGAGCGTTTCAACAAGAAGATCGTGGACTTCCTGAAGTTCACCCGCGACTTCAACGACGCTTTCCCCGGCTTTGCCACCGATGTGCACGGCCTCGTCGCCGAAGACCTGCCGGGCGGCGGCAAGCGTTACTACGTGGACTGTGTCAAAAGCGAAACCTGATCAGGCTCGCAATTTGAGACCACCGGCTTCACGGCCGGTGCCTGCGCCCAATTGCACCTGCATGCTGTGGCGGCAAAACTTGCTGCGCATGTCTTGCAGCATGCCGCCCATGCCCGCCGCATCGGCGATGTCGTCACGATGTCGGTTCAAGAGCATGTCAGCCAAATCCAGCAACTTGGCATTGCTGGTTTGCGAGCCATGCACCACCAGTGCCTTGAGCGCTGCGGTCGGGTTGCCTGTGCGCACATGCCCCAGTGCCTTTTCGGCCATTTCCAGCACCGTCTTGTAGGCCTGCTCCACGATTTCCTTGTAAGGGGCATGCTGTTGCACGGTCATGGCCAGCATGTCGGTCGAAGCCTTGGATGTGCAGAACCGCATCGCCACCTTCTGCACCCAGTCATCGGCCTCGGGCAGTTGCAGTTCGTTCGTGCGCAGTCGAACCAGCAAGCTCAACAGGTTGCCGGCCGCTTCAAAATCAAAATCAGGCTGTTGCGCGTCCAGCACCATGGCTTTGACGATGCGCACCACATCGCTGACCTGCCGCTGTAGCATCAGCCCCAGCACATTGATCAGGCCATGCATGCGCTTGAGTCGGACGCTGTTGGGGATTTTTTCGTAGGCATGTGCCACATTGCCCAGGCAACGCTGAACCCCTTTGTAATCCTTCTCGTCGAATCGGATCTGGGCGAGCATGACCAAGGTCTGATAGTCATACATCTTGGATGACACCCCCAAGCTGGTGGCTCGCTCCAAGGCGCGCTGTGCCTCGTTGTTGTCGCCCAGGTAGAAGGCCAGCATGCCCACCTTCTGCAGTCGCGCGATGGACGCGGGAGTCGCCTCGGCGGCCTTCTTGTAAGTCTCCATCGCTTCTTTGAATTCACCCGCTTGCAGCTGAGCTCGGCCCATCACGTCATAGGCATCTGTGAAGGTCGGATGTTCGGCGATCAGACTTTCCAACGTGCGCCGCGCGGGCTGAGGTTGTCCTCCATCCAGTTGCGCGCGGGCGATGCCCAGGCGTGCCCACGGCAAGGCTTTGGTGGCATCAATGGCGTGGAAAAGAGCTTTGGCTTCGTCAAACCGGTTCAGTCGCAGCAGCAACTCCCCCCCGATGCGGGCGGCATACACCCAGTATTCACCGCGGTCGGCAAAGCGATCCAGGCACAACTCAGCCGCCTTCTCGAACTCCTCCGCTTCCAGCGCTGCGAAAATCGGACCCAGTACCACCTTGCGATGTCGGGCCAGGTGCAGGCGTTGAGCCAGCGCGTTGGCGGTGTGGGGCTTCAACAGATAGCAATCCAGTGCGGATTCGGCGGCCTCTGCCACCTTCACATAGGAGGCCTCGCTGGTCACCATCACAAAAACGGTGGAGTAGGGCAGCAACTGGGCCCGCCGCAGGTCGTCCAGCAAGTCCGCGCCGGTCATCCCGCAATCGTCAAAGTGGTAGTCACACAGCACCACGTCGAATGAGCGGGTCTCCAGCGCACGTCGCGCTTCCACCACCTTCGATGCTTGGATGATGCCGGTCAGCCCCAGATCGGCCAGCATGCTTCGCAAGATGCTGCGAGAGGTCTGATTCGTGTCGATGATCAGGGCTTTGCAACTTCTCAGGTCACTGTCAGGTGCCTGAAGTTCGGTAGGCTTGGTCAGGAAGGGCCGCATACGTCAATGGTATGCGATGCACGTGCAATGAAAAAGGCACCCGAGGGTGCCTTCGTGTGTCCGCTTTCGCGAATCTGCATCATTTGAAGATGTTCTTCACGCGATCCGTCCAACTCTTCGAGGTGGGCGAGTGCTTCTCACCGCCCTTGCGGAAGGACTCGTCCAACTCCTTGAGCAGCTTGCGCTGGTGCTCGGTGAGCTTGACGGGTGTCTCCACCACGATGTGGCAGTACAGATCACCGGGGTAGCTGGAGCGGATACCCTTGATGCCCTTGCCGCGCAGACGGAAGGTCTTGCCATGCTGCGTGCCTTCGGGAATGTCGATCTCGGCCTTGCCGCCCAGGGTTGGGACCTCGATGCTGCCGCCCAGTGCCGCCGTGGTCAGTGGCACCGGCACGTTGCAGTGCAGGTCGTCGCCGTCGCGCTCGAAGATGTCGTGCTGCTTGATGCGGATCTCGATGTACAGGTCGCCAGGAGGGCCGCCATTGGTGCCCGGCTCGCCGTTGCCAGCCGAGCGAATGCGCATGCCCTCGTTGATGCCTGCCGGGATCTTGACTTCCAGCGTCTTGGTCTTCTTGACCTTGCCTTGACCGTGGCACGAGGTGCAGGGCTCGGGAATGATCTTGCCGGTGCCTTGGCAGTGCGGGCAGCTTTGCTGCACGCTGAAGAAGCCCTGGCGCATGTGGACGGTACCCGAGCCATTACAGGTCGGGCAGGTCTTGGCGCTGGTGCCGGGCTTGGCGCCGCTGCCGTGGCACACATCGCACTCATCCCACGAGGGGATGCGGATCTGCGTGTCCTTGCCGGCGGCCGCCTCTTCGAGCGTGATCTCCATGGCGTACGACAGGTCGCTCCCGCGGTAGACCTGTGGTCCACCGCCACGGCGCCCACCGCCCTGGCCGAAGATGTCGCCGAAGATGTCGCCAAAGGCGTCAGCGAAACCGCCGCCACCAAAGCCACCGCCTGCGCCGCCACCCATGTTCGGGTCCACGCCAGCGTGGCCGTATTGATCGTAGGCCGCACGCTTCTTGGGGTCGGAGAGCATCTCGTAAGCCTCTTTGGCTTCCTTGAACTTCTCTTCGGCTTCCTTGGCCTTCTCACCCTGATTGCGGTCAGGGTGGAACTTCATGGCCAGCTTGCGGTAGGCCTTCTTGATGTCATCGTCGGATGCGCCTTTGGCGACGCCGAGGATTTCGTAAAAATCGCGTTTTGCCATGATCTTGTCGGGCTGAGCGAAGGGCTTCGCGGATCGGGGCTAGATCCGACAAAGGCACAGGGCCTGAGCGCGAGGCTCACGCAACCTGTGCCTTGTCGGCGAGAAGTCAGACTGAATCAGTCCTTCTTGACTTCCTTGAACTCGGCATCGACCACGTTGTCGTCCGCGGGCTTGGCCTGGTCGGCGCCACCGGCAGCCTGGGCACCTTCAGCACCCTGGGCAGCCTGCATGTCGGCGTACATCTTCTCGCCCAGCTTCTGCGAAGCGGTCATCAGCGCGTTGGTCTTGGCCTCGATGTCGTCCTTGTCGTCGCCCTTGATGGCTTCTTCGACGTCCTTGATCGCGGCTTCGATCTTTTCCTTCTCGCCCGCATCCAGCTTGTCGCCGTACTCGGTCAGAGACTTGCGCACGCTGTGGACCATGGCGTCGCCTTGGTTCTTGGCCTGCACCAGCTCCAGCTTCTTCTTGTCCTCGGCGGCGTTCAGTTCGGCGTCCTTCACCATCTTCTGGATTTCCTCCTCGGACAGACCCGAGTTGGCCTTGATGGTGATCTTGTTTTCCTTGCCGGTGCCCTTGTCCTTGGCGCTCACGTGCAGGATGCCGTTGGCGTCGATGTCGAAGCCGACTTCGATCTGGGGCACGCCACGCGGTGCGGGCGGGATGCCTTCGAGGTTGAACTCACCCAGCAGCTTGTTGCCGGCGGCCATTTCGCGCTCACCCTGGTAGACCTTGATGGTCACGGCAGGCTGGTTGTCGTCGGCGGTCGAGAAGGTCTGGGCGAACTTCGTCGGGATCGTCGTGTTCTTCGAGATCATCTTGGTCATGACACCGCCCATGGTCTCGATACCCAGAGACAGCGGGGTCACGTCCAGCAGCAGCACGTCGGTGCGGTCACCGGCCAGCACTTGGCCTTGCACGGCAGCACCCACGGCCACGGCTTCGTCAGGGTTCACGTCCTTGCGCGGATCCTTGCCGAAGAACTCCTTGACCTTCTCCTGCACCTTGGGCATGCGGGTCATGCCGCCGACCAGGATCACGTCATCGATGTCACCCACGGCCACGCCGGCGTCCTTGATGGCGGTGCGGCAAGGCGCGATGGTGCGCTCGATCAGCTCGTCGACCAGGCTTTCCAGCTTGGCGCGGGTCAGCTTGACGTTCAGGTGCTTCGGACCGGTGGCGTCAGCGGTGATGTAGGGCAGGTTGATGTCGGTCTGGGCCGAGTTCGACAGCTCGATCTTGGCCTTTTCAGCGGCTTCCTTCAGACGCTGCAGGGCCAGCACGTCCTTGGTCAGGTCCACGCCAGATTCCTTCTTGAACTCGGCAATGATGTAGTCGATGATGCGCTGGTCGAAGTCTTCGCCGCCCAGGAAGGTGTCGCCGTTGGTCGACAGCACTTCGAACTGCTTTTCGCCGTCCACATCGGCGATTTCGATGATGGACACGTCGAACGTGCCGCCACCCAGGTCATACACAGCGATCTTGCGGTCGCCCTTGCCGGTCTTGTCCAGGCCGAAGGCCAGGGCTGCAGCGGTAGGCTCGTTGATGATGCGCTTGACGTCCAGACCGGCGATGCGGCCAGCGTCCTTGGTGGCTTGACGCTGAGCGTCGTTGAAGTAGGCGGGCACGGTGATGACGGCCTCGGTGACTTCTTCACCCAGGTAGTCTTCCGCGGTCTTCTTCATCTTGCGCAGGATTTCAGCGGAAACCTGCTGGGGAGCCAGCTTCTTGCCGCGGATTTCCACCCAGGCGTCGCCGTTGTCGGCGGCCGTGATGGTGTAGGGCATCAGGTCGATGTCCTTCTGCACTTCCTTTTCAGTGAACTTGCGGCCGATCAGGCGCTTGACAGCGTAGACCGTGTTCTTGGGGTTGGTGACCGCCTGGCGCTTGGCCGAGGCACCCACCAGGATCTCGCCGTCTTCTTGGTAGGCGATGATGGAAGGGGTGGTACGAGCGCCTTCGCTGTTCTCGATCACCTTGGTGGTGTTGCCTTCCATGATGGACACGCACGAGTTGGTGGTGCCCAGGTCGATGCCAATGATCTTGCCCATGTTGATGTGCTCCTAGAGGATTTTGGTGTGGAGGCCGGTGGCTTCCGATTGATGCTGTATCTGTGCGCGCTGACCGGGTTTTCAAGAGGCCCGGATCAAAAAAGGGCCTGAGGTCTTGTCAGCGCGGTGAGAAAACGGTTGAAGACGCGGTTTACTTGGGGGCGGCGACGGTCACCAGGGCCGGACGCAGAATGCGGTCGGCGATGACGTAGCCCTTTTGCAGCACGCCTACCACGGTGTTGGCTTCCTGCTCGGCGGGCACCATGCTGATGGCCTGGTGGCGGTTCGGGTCGAACTTCTCGCCGGCAGCCGGGTTGATCTCCAGCACCTTGTTGCGCTCCAGCGCAGAGGTCAGCTGGCGCAGGGTGATCTGCACGCCTTCCAGCACGGTTTCGATGGGGGTGTCGGGCTTGGCGGCGTGGGATGCCAGGGCGGCCTCCAGGCTGTCGCGCACGGGCAGCATGCTGTCGGCAAACGACTCCACCGCAAACTTGCGTGCCTTGGCGATTTCTTCTTCGCTGCGGCGGCGGATGTTCTCGACTTCGGCCTTGGCGCGCAGGTAGGCGTCAGACACTTCGGCGTGCTTGGCCAGCAACTCCGTCATGTCCTGGGCCACCGACTCGTTGGGCAGGGCTTCGGTCTCGGGGGCGGGGCTGGCTGCCTGTTCGGGCGTGTTGCTCGTGTCGCTCATCTCTGATTCGGTGTGTTGATTGCGAAAACCCTGCCTATATCAGGGTGGGGTGGCGGGCTTCAAGAGCCTGCCTTGAAAAATATTTGCGAACTGTGGCTCACTCGTCCACGCTGGCCGACCAGCGCTGCCAGTCCACCAGCTGGCGACGGTCTCGCTTGGTGGGGCGCCCCTGCTCGATGCTGTCCGCCGGCTCAGCCGCCAGTCGCCGCGTTTCGGCGTGCTGGGCGCGTCGCAGGATACTGTCTGCGGTCTCTTCGTACAACTGCTGAGCCTGGGGGGCGGGGCCGCGCACGGTGCTCAGGGCCTTCACCATCACGGTACGGGTCACAGGACCTTGGCGAATGTCCACGCGGTCGCCGGCCTTGAGCTCGCGGGAGGCCTTGGCGACTTGCTCGTTGACCTGGATCCGGCCTTTGTCAATGTCGTCCGCAGCCAGGCCGCGGGTTTTGTAGAAACGGGCAGCCCAGAGCCATTTGTCCAGACGCAGGCGGTCGGTCAGGCCGGGCAGGGGGCGATCTTCGGTGGGCATGGGGTCAGTGGCGATGGGCGCGTGACAGGAAACGGGCAGGGTCAAGGGCGTCGCGCAGGTCAGACTCGACTGGGCAGGGGCTGCCTGTGACCCAATGGGCCAGCAACGCGCCCGCCAGGGCGGTCCAAGTGATGCCGCGCGAGCCCAGCCCCGAGACCACATACAAGCCACCTCGGTCGTTGCGTTCCCGTGGAATCAGGCGCACTTGGTCCAGTCTTGTCCTGGTGGGAGCCTGTGTCAAGCGTTCGGCCGACCAGGGCAGGGCGCCGATCAGGGGCAAGCGATCGGGGGTGGTGGCGCGCCAACCGGTGCGGCCTTGCAAAGAGTTGGGCAAGGGAGCGTCAGCCGGGTATTCGGCGCAGGCGCCGAGTCGCGCGGCCTGCTTCAGGTTGTGGCGATGGTCCGCGTCCCGGATGGCCGGGTCTTCGTCGTGGTGCTGGGTGGTGGCGCCAAACAGCAGGCAGTCCTGACGCAGTGGCAACACGTAGCCACTGCCGGCCACAGGCAGATGGGGCAAACGCACCGCCTCGGGGGCGCCAGACAGCTCGGGCCAAGCCGAGATTTGCCCGCGAACTCTGGACAGTGGCAGTGTTGCCGCGGCGTGTTCCGGCGGGAGTGTGCTCAGCAAGGTGGGGGCTTGGTGGGCGTTGGCCAACACCAAACTGGGGGCCTCGGCGATGTGCTGCCCTTGCGCATCGAGCACCTCCCAACCTTGCTCGGTGGGCCGAATGCGATGCGCCGCGTGTCCCCACAGGCACGTCAGCAGTGGCTGCCCCTGAGCTCGCCAGCTCTGGGCCTCTTGCAGCAGATGGCTGGCATAGCCTGCCGGATGCAGCCACCCGCCTTGCTCGAACAGCCAGCCGCCACTTGGTACCGCCATGCCTGCCACCGCGCGTGCCTCATCCGTGTCCAGCCAGCGTACATGGTCTGCTGGCAGACCCTGGCGGGTCAGCAAGGCGTGCGCTTCCGCTGCTTGTGTTTTGGCGTCAAGACGCAGCAAGCCTGCGCATTGGCCGGACAGCTCGCCGGCGGCAATCCAGGGCTGTACCTGTCGCCAGGTGGCCAGTGCCGCGGCACGGTGGGCTCGGGCGTGGATGCCGTCATCGCCGTGCAGCACGCTGTGAAACAAGCCGCCAGGGTTGCCCGAGCCTTCCTGTGCGGGGCCAGCGTGCGCATCCAGCAAGGTCACACGCCACCCCTCTCGGCACAGCGCCCAGGCAGCCGAGCAGCCTGCCAAGCCTGCGCCCACCACGATCGCATGGCGATTCGCGGCTGCGGGTTGGCGCCACAGGCCTCCTGCTTGCGGCGCAGGAATATAACGTGGCGCGTAATCGGCGCGTGTCGAGTGAAACTTACCGCCAAATCCCGGTGTGCGTTCCACCTGAAAGCCAGCCTGGGTCAGGCTGTCTCGCACGACGCGGGCCGACGACCAGGTTGCAGCAGTGGCCTGTGGTGCCGCCAGGCGGTTCAGCCGTGACAGCCATTGCGGGTCCCACATCTCCGGGTTCTTGGCTGGTGCAAAACCGTCCAGGTAGAACGCATCCACCTCGGCCATCAGGGCCGGCACGATGTTGGCTACATCGCCCAGACACAACTGCAACGTGACCCCTTGCGGTGCTCCTTGTGGCGTCAAGGCTTCATCGAAACTCAGCGTGTGAAAACCGGGCGTCAGGGCCGGCCAGGCGGCCACCAGTCTGCGCGCCAATTCCTGCTCGACAGATGCCGAGGGCGAGGGCGCCTGACGGATGCCATGTACCTCACGCAAGGCTGAGGCGGTGAGCGGGTGTTTCTCCACCGAGATGAACACCAGCCGATCGCAGCGTTGTGCGTCGGCGCGCCAATCCGCCCAGGTGGCCAGAAAGTTGTTGCCCAGCCCGAAGCCGGTTTCCAGGATGACAAAGCGCGTGCGACCCTGCCAGCGTCCAGGCAGGCCGTTGCCTGCCATGAACACCCGCCGAGCTTGGGCCTGTGCCCCTGACGGCGGGTGATACAGATCGTCGTACACCGGTGAGTAGGGCACTCCCGGTGCCTTGCCTGAGGGGCTCTCCCCCAGGGTCGCAGGCGTTACCGACATGCTTACTGAGCCACCCACCCGCCATCGACGTTCCAGGCTGCACCTCGGACGTTGTCCGCACCGGGCGAGCACAGGAACACAGCCAGATCACCCAACTGCGCGGGCGTGACGAACTGCAAGGACGGCTGTTTCTCACCCAGCAGGTCGCGCTGTGCGGCATCCAGGGAGATGCCCTCGCGCTCCGCTTTGGCGTCAATCTGCTTTTGGACCAGCGGGGTCAGCACCCAGCCGGGACAAATGGCATTGACGGTCACGCCCGTGGTGGCGGTTTCCAGGGCTGCAGCCTTGGTCAGACCCACCAAACCATGCTTGGCCGCCACATAAGCCGACTTGCCAGCCGAGGCCACCAAACCGTGCGCCGAGGCCAGGTTGATCACACGCCCCCAGTTCCTCTCACGCATGCCCGGCAAGGCCAGACGCATGGTGTGGAAGGCCGAGCTCAGGTTGATCGCGATGATGGCATCCCACTTCTCGACCGGGAAGTCTTCCACCTTGGCCACATGCTGGATGCCGGCGTTGTTCACCAGGATGTCCACGCCACCAAACTCGGCCTTGGCATAGGCAAACAAGGCCTCGATCTCTGCAGGCTTGGACATGTCGGCGCCGTGATAGCCCACCTTGATGCCAAATGCCTGACCTGCGGCCAACACGGCTGCCTTGGGCGCTTCAACATCGCCAAATCCGTTCAGAATGACGTTGGCGCCTTGAGCGGCCAGCTTTTCGGCGATCCCCAGACCGATCCCACTGGTGGAACCGGTGACCAGGGCAGTCTTTCCTTTCAACATCTCGGGCCTCCTGTCGGCAAGAACAAACACAATGAGCAGTGGCCCATTATCCGATGTCGTTTTGCCAATATGAGCAGCACCTCTTCCTCTTCCGTGCCGGCACAACCGGTTCTGCACCACGTCACGTGCCCCGGCGCGAGCAAGACCGACGCTGCCACCCACCGCATGGCCTATTGGGCCTGGGGTGACCCGTCGAGTGAGCGTGTCCTGATCTGCGTCCACGGTTTGAGCCGCCAGGGGCGCGATTTCGACACCCTGGCACGCAGCCTGTGTCAGCACTACTACGTGGTCTGCCCAGATGTGGTGGGACGTGGCGAATCCGACTGGCTGGCGGACCCCAAGGGGTATCAGGTGTTCGGCTATGTGGCCGACATGGTGGCGCTGGTGCAACACCTGCGTGCGCAACGTCAGGCCAGTGCGCCCATTGAGATCGATTGGGTGGGCACCTCCATGGGGGGCTTGATCGGCCTTGGTTTCTCCACGCTGCCGCCAGAGGCGTCCGGCGCACACCTGCGCAAGTTCGTGCTCAACGACGTTGGCCCCCGACTGCGTCACGATGCCATCGTCCGCATCGGCGAGTACCTGGGCCAGCCGCGGCGCTTCACGTCCGAGCAGGAAGCTGCCGATTACCTCTGGAGCATCTCCACCGGCTTTGGTCCCCACACCCCTGAGCAGTGGCTGGCCTTGTGTCGGCCCTTGCTGCGTCCCGCGGCTGACGGTCAAGGGCTCACCCTGCACTACGACCCCGCCATTGCCGAGCCTTTCCGTGCCGTGTCGGCCGACAGTGCCAGCAGCGGCGAGGCGGCCTTGTGGCAGATTTACGATGGCCTTCGCTGCCAGGTGCTCTTGCTGCGCGGACGGGACTCCGATCTGCTGGATGCTGAAACGGCTCAGAGCATGACCCAGCGTGGCCCCAAGGCCCAATTGGTCGAGTTCGCTGGTGTGGGTCACGCCCCAACCTTGATCGCACCTGACCAGGTGGCCGCCGTTCACGACTTTTTGCTGGCATGAAAACCGGACTGCTCAATCCGACGCCTTTGACGCCTGACGCGATGGGGCATGCACCCATCGTGGACCTCATGGACATGGCAACGGGGCACGCCGAGTCGGCGGCACTGCTGGTCAAGGCCCGTGCCTTTGCCGAACCGCTGCTGCAGAACGAGCGCTTTGAAACAGGCGAAGAGGCTCTCGCGCACGCCGATGGGGTCAGCCTCATTCTTCACGGTATCGGGGCGCCTCCGTCATTGCGTGGCGTGGCGTATTTGGTCTACGCCAGTCAGTACCTCACCCAACCTGAAGAGATCATCGGGCGTGCTTTCGGTCCCGACGAGGCCGCACTGGTTGCGTATACGCGCAAACTGGTTCAGGTGCAGCGCAACACCCGTGACACGCTGGGTGACGATGCCGACGGACCGCTGGCCGCCGAACAGATCGAGCGCATTCGCAAGATGCTGCTCGCCTTCTCGCGTGATTTGCGAGTGGTCTTGCTGCGCCTGGCCTCGCGTCTGCAGACGCTGCGCTACTACGCCGAGAGCAAGCAGCCTTGCCCCCGTGCACTTGCTCGTGAATCCATGCAGGTCTTCGCGCCCCTGGCCAACCGCCTGGGCATCTGGCAGATCAAGTGGGAGCTGGAAGACTTGTCTTTCCGCTTTCTGCAGCCTGATGTGTATCGCTCGATTGCCAAGGGGCTGGACGAAAAGCGTGTCGAGCGCGAGCAGCACATTGAACGCATTCGCCAGCAACTGCTTCATGCCCTCGCAGACGCCGGCCTGCCAGCCCAGGTGCAGGGGCGCCCCAAGCATCTCTACAGCATCTGGAAGAAGATGAAGGGCAAGCAGTTGACCCTGGACAAGGTGTTTGACGTGCGTGCGCTGCGGGTGATCGTGGAAGACGTGCCCGCTTGCTACGCGGCCCTCAGCCGTGCCCATGAACTCTGGTCGCCCATCCCGGAGGCCTTCAAGGACTACATCGCCAAACCCAAGCCCAACGGATACCAGTCTCTGCACACCGTGGTGCGTGACGAGCAGGGACGCTCCATCGAGATCCAGATCCGGACTCAGGCCATGCACGATCACGCCGAAAGTGGTGTGGCCGCGCACTGGGCCTACAAGGAAGCGGGCACCAAGGGCTATGCCGGTGTGCAGGCAGCGGGTGACTTTGAGAGCCGCGTGGCCGAGGCCCGCAAGACTGTGCTGCGCCAACTGTTGGCGTGGGAGCGCGATCTGGCCGCCGCCGATGACGCGGCATCGGGAGAGGCTCACCGAGGCCTGTTCGATGACCGCATCTACGTGTTCACGCCGGGTGGCGAAATCATCGATCTGCCGGCAGGCGCGTCGCCCGTTGATTTCGCCTATACCCTCCACACCAATCTGGGCCACCGGTGCCGTGGCGCCCGCGTGGATGGGGCCATGGTGCCACTCAACACCCCGCTGCAAAGCGGTCAGACGGTCGAAATCGTCTCCGTCAAAGAGGGGGGGCCATCGCTTGACTGGCTCAATGCCGAGCTTGGCTACATTCGCAGTCCACGCGCTCGCTCCAAGGTGCGGGCCTGGTTCAATGCCCTGGCACAGCAGGCCACCATCGCGCGTGGGCGGGATGCGGTCGAGAAGTTGCTGCAGCGCGAAGGCAAAACGGCGATCAAGCTCGAAGACCTGGCCAGCAACCTTGGCTTTCGCAACGCCGAGGCGCTGTTCGATGTCGTTGGCAAGGACGAATACTCTTTGCGCAACATCGAGCAGTACCTGCGCCCGGCTGCGCCCGAGCAGGATCCAGACGAGCTGATCGCTCAGAAGCTCGCGCGCAGCGACACGAGTCGCATGGGTGGGGAGGGCAAGGGTGTGCTGGTGGTTGGCATGGACTCCCTGCTGACCCAGTTGGCACGCTGCTGCAAGCCCGCGCCACCGGATGCCATTGGTGGCTACGTTACCCGGGGCAAGGGGGTGGCCGTTCACCGCCTCGATTGCGTGAACTTCCGCCAGATGTCAGCCAAGGAGCCCGAGCGCGTCATCCCGGTCGCTTGGGGCCGTCAGGCCATGGCCGAGAACGCCCACTACGCCGTGGACGTCCTCATCGAGGCGCACGACCGCTCGGGGCTGCTACGCGATGTGTGCGATGTGTTGGCGCAGGGCAAAAGCCATGTGCTGTCCATGCACAGCCAGGCGGTGCGCGACCGGGTGACCATCACCTTGACCGTGCAAACCTCCGACTCCGCCAGACTGCAGTCGCTGTTGGCCAAAGTGTTGCAAATCAGCGGTGTTTTGCGGGCCCGACGGAAATGATGCTATAGTTGTGGTCTTGCATTTGCAGGCGCGTAGCTCAGTTGGTTAGAGCACCACCTTGACATGGTGGGGGTCGTTGGTTCGAATCCAATCGCGCCTACCA
>JAJUGJ010000038.1 GCA_029268225.1 Burkholderiales bacterium
CTCGCAGGCTTCGCCTACAGGTTCAACCGCCGCTTCGATTTGCGGGGCCTGGTCGCAAGCCTCATCGTCGATGTCGTGAGAGCAAAGCCCATCCAGGAAAAGGCGGTCAGGTCGCATGCTGAGACACGTTTCTAATCAGGAAAGTTGTACCTTCTGAGCCATGCTGGATAGACGCCTCCAGATTGGATCACAAGATACTTGACGAGAAAATGAGCCATAGATCACAATGATTCAGTATCTTCTGATCCTTTGTGCAGTCTATGTCTCGCATCGCTTACTACCGAGTCTCGACAACCGACCAATCGATTGAGTCCCAGCGACAAGCCCTTGGAGGCTCCTTTGACAAAGAGTTCTCTGACGAAGGCGTCAGCGGCGCAGTTCAGGCCAACAAGCGTCCTGGCTTCTCTCAACTCCTGAACTACGTCCGTCAAGGCGACACCCTCCATGTGTACGCAGTGGATCGCTTGGGCCGTGACGCCATCGACGTGCAGACAACCGTACGCGACCTACTGAACAAGGGTGTAGCGATTGAGGTCTACGGCCTCGGTCGCATCGCTCATGGCGTTGGGGAGTTGATCCTAGCTGTGCTGGCCCAAGTGGCCGACATGGAGCGTAAGAGGATCTCCGAGCGAACAGAACAAGGCAGAGAGACTGCCCGAAAGTTGCTGGCAACTACAGGCAAGACCCAGCACGGCAAGGAGAGCGTGGGTCGTCCTCTCCAGGCAAACCCAGCTGAGGTGGTCGCATGGCGCAAGGCCAACAGCGCCAGCATTCAGGAGACAGCGAAGCACTGGCAACTGTCTACCGCGACCGTGAAGCGCTATTGCAAGCAGTCATTCAGTCAAACTCGACCCAGACTAGCAACCTGACAGAATCGGCCTCGAGCCAGAAACTTGATCGATCCAGTCGCTACAGGCATGGGATGAGCGTTTTTTGCTGGGCGACAACCATCTCACCCAGTGTTGTGCAGTCTTTGGTCTTGGCGTTAGCGGTGCCACCGAAAGACTACTGAAAATACTGCGATATCAAGGCGTCTTGCGGCGGACTGTGAGGAAGACAAAAAGGGGCCCACTTCAGAGGCCCCACACGATCAGCGACGTTGCTGGGCGAAAACCAGCAACTGCCATCGGATTGCCCCCAACCCTGGGCGGTGTTGGTGATGGTTCTGGGGCGGGAGGGTGTGCCCCTTAGCGATGGCAATCTCGTCACCGCAAACAGCGCAGCGATAGATGCCAGGGTTCTCAGCTGTGCTGCCTGGTGTGAACAGACTGTCGTAGGCTGAGTGTTCAGATTGGGTCAGGTACTGACCGTACTTGTATTGAGCCAAGATGGGCTCCTTCTACGGGAATAGTTGTCGTTTCCAATCGGTCAGCCGGTAACCAGGATTGACCGTTTGGACTCATCGCATAAACTACCCGACGCGGAAGCGCACTGTTCCGCGTGCAGGTAGCTGGTCAAACTCTTCTTTCGTTGCTCGTAAAGATCACGAGACCTCGCTTTTCTGCTAGCTCAAGTTCACTAGCTGAACTCCCGGTCAAGGGGCTGTGGTGCATAGAAGGGCTGGACGCTGCAACGTCTGGCCCTTCGCCTTTAGGCCTTGATCTAGAACGGAATATCGTCATCCATTCCTTCAAAGCCGTTTGATTCTTCCTTTGTGCCGTAGGATGGCGGCGCAGTGCGCTTGGGTGCAACCTTCGTCCAAGTGGGTAGGTCTGCGTGCCCTAAGCCAGTGTCCGCAACCGCGACAAACTGGGCCCAAGCCTGACGAAGTCGGTCAAAGCAAAGGGAGTCCTCCCTAACGCCCCACCGCCACTCCAAGTCTGGGCCTTCATACTGCCCGCGCCACAACCATCCGTTCTCACGGATCAGTTTCCAAAGCACTTGCTCCTCATGCGTGAGCAGGTCAGGGTGACGAAGAGCTAACCGAGCAAATCGATCTGCCTCATCAACGTCCCAAAGCTCGCTTGCTTCATCGGCAATCGACGTGTGATCCACCTTGGCGTCGAGGCTGAGATGCTTCAGGCTGTCCTCGATCGCCCACTCGATGTAGCTGGAGAGGGTACGACGCTGTCTTCGTGCCGCGAGCTCGGCCAAGTAACGTAGCTTGGGGTCCAAGCGTACTGTTACGGTTTCTGATCGAGACAGCTTGCCGCCACCTTTACGTCGTTCAGTTTCTGACACGATTAAGTCCTGTGCATTTGAACAGTACTCTAGCAGAGTTGTGGTGTATTGCAACACACAGAGTCTAACCGACCCTTTGTGTGGTCACTGTGATGCCGCCTTGGGTTTGATGTCCGATCTCCTTCTGCCTAAGGCTGCAACCAGTCCACCCGGCTTTGTGGCGGCCACCTTCAACTCGCGCCCCTGGGCGACTTCAGGAGCGAGAGCCTTTAGCTTGGAGACCAGTCCACTCAAGTCGTACTCGTTGCTCACCTGGCCACGCCCTTGTTTGAAGCGAGCAACGCGCTGAACGAACCCCGCTTCTTCCAGTTTCTTGATGTGCCTTTGCACCTGTTTGGCACTCAATCCAATTCGTTCACCGATCGTTTCCTTGCTGGGAAACACCTGCCCTTCAGCAGTCCACCAATGTTCAGCAAGTTGAAGCAGCACGATCATTTCTTGCGCGTTCAGTCTGAGTCGACCCTGGCATTGCAGAAGAATTGAGGGAAGGATGCAGTACCCGAGTGCCATCACGGCTTTGCCCCACTTCTTTTCAGAGTCCTTGGGCTCAGGTGCTGCGTACGAAGGGGTTACCTTGTCTGCTTTTGTTGTTGACTTCATTTCACGTCATCTTGTGTTCTGGTATGTGAGAACTTTACCCAGCATCCACCCGCCGGGAAAGACCCCACCCCAGGTCACTAGCGTCCCTGGACGGGGGTCATCTATGCCCTGGGGCCGGGGACACTCATGTCCACCGAAATAGGACGCGACACCGTAGGGCCAAACGACGCGGGACTAATAGCCATGAAAAGACCCCAGGACGAAAACGTCCAGGGGGTGACGACCATCGGAGTTGGACTCATCCGACACAGCCAAGGTTGACGCAGCAGACATGCAGCCCAAGGCTCACTGAGAACACTGCGCTAGCAAGCTGAAATCCGATGCAGCCTTCAGAGCACGTCACACGAACCGTTGAAAGTGAGTAATCGGACGAAGTGTCCGTGCTCACGCGTCCCCACAGACGTCAGCAGCACCGATCCTGAGGACATAGCGCAGCCTTAACCAGACATTCATTGCGGGGCTGGGGCCGTGTGCAGCCTGATTGCTTGTGCGGCTTGTAGGACGAGGGGCAGCTTTGAATCGGTCTGCGTCGCCTGGTTGACTGGAGTGCTCAACAACAGAAGAAAACTGTCAACCTGGAAACAGGCACTGCCCGATTTCCACGACCCATAGGAGAGGTAACTCTCTGGGGAACTCGAAGTGGCTCAGGATCAATACGCAAACGCTATTGAACATCGTCACCTCCCCTCTATCCCAATCTTTTGGGTCTTCAAGCGCTGGCCTCTCTCGGATCGAAATGGGATCCGTTAACTCACCCCTATGGTGAGCGAGTAAGGCCACGAACTTGACACAGCGAGTGCTGGAGGTGATGGAACCAGCATTGACGCAGACCACTCGGCATGAAGCCGCACCTCACTTTGTCGCCAACTTTGGAGACACGGTAGGACGGTTACGAGGTAGATTGCGGATGGAGGGGAATCTGAAGTGGTCTTGGATCAATACTTAGTGACAACTTAAGTAAATCCTTAAGCAACACCGATGGGTTCATGTGAGTGCATCCAGGTTACTGAAGATGACCACCTTTCAATATTCATTGTTGTTCAATAACATGAATGAATACCTTAGGTGACAACCTAAGCCTCAAAGCTGATGACACACCAAGGCCAGCAAAGCCATCGGCTGTTTGCTTGCCTCTAAGATTACTTACCTGGGCACACAAGGAGCAAACATCCACACCCCGTGGTCGTCTTGCTCGCTGATGCGTGAAGCCTTCAAGCAGCGCATGTACAGCTGCTCTAGCTTGCGCTCAGCAAGACTGATCGCGTCTGGAGACATACCCCTCTGCGTCAAAGGTGCAGCCTTCAGGAAGAAGCCATCCGGCATCTGACGCATCTGCTTCGTCACCTTTGCCAAGGTCGCCTGAAACAATGGCACCCATAGGGTACGTCCTCGGAGGCCAGGAACGATCTCTAGAGAGTCCAGAAGCAGCAATCCAGACCGGTTGATGTAACCCTCCAAACGCTCCGCCCCAAACTCCTCTACGAGCAGGTCGGCGAGCACCCCAGCTTGGTCGCTGTGATCATCTAACTCGTCACAGATGTCACTTGCATACATCCTCGACACGCCAGCACGACGACCGTAGCGTTGGATCACGCAGCGACCGACCTCGTCACCGGCCATAGTGCGGAGAAAGCCAGTCGCTTCGATGAACTCACATTTGTCAACCAGCTCGTCGAACGACTCGACTTCAATCTGGTAGTTTTGCTCTTCAACTTGTAGTGTCGGCATCCTCAAACTGCCCCAAACACAGAATCATTAGCCTCAGCACATCATTAGCCCAAGGCGACCATACCGGTTGTCTTGGGCTTTTTTTTCAACCCATACCAGTCGGTTTCGGCTGACAAAGAACTTCACTTACGACTTGTAGGAGACACCCTGTACAAGAGAAGCACAGGGACAGGTCTTCAAACCCCTTCGGGGAGTCTTAAGGCAACCTTGGCAAGCCACTTTGACTTCACTTCAAGGAACTGCGCCTCGCCGTATCCATCCCCCTGATCACTTGACGAATGACCACAGATACCGTCATTGATCCACTTCGGGCACTCGACGTCACGCAACCTATCTTTCATCGTATGGCGGAGTTCGTGCAATACATGCTCGATGCCAAGCCCCTTTACCCACTTGACCAAAGCACCGGATGCTGATGTCGCCTTGCACTCCTGCTCGTTCGTGTAGCGAGGGAATGCGAACCTTTGACCAGGCCCTGCCGATTCGATCACCCTCTTCGCGGCCCAGAGTGCAGCGCCATGGAGAGGCACCTTCCGGGCAATCTTGGTCTTCAGCGATCGCCACGGATGAGGCTGGATGAGGATATGTGGCACAGGGTCATCCAACTTGATGTCGTCGAGAGCCAACCCTGCGATCTCCGCCAGTCGAGCCCCGGTATCAATCAGCATCGCAACAACCCAACGCATATCGTCGTCACGGTCACGACATGCCTTCCACAGTTGGTTCAACTGATCTGATGAAAGCGGTACACGCTTGACCGCGTCGTCACCCTCTCCAGGGATTGTGAGCCGTTCCCATGGATTATTTAGGTCGTGAGCCTTCTCCACAGCATAAGCACTCCAGACAGCCCTGAAGGAGTTAATCCTTCGCCTAACCGTGGTTGTCTTGTTACCCGACCGGAGCGCCGCTGAAACGTACAGCCTCGCATCGGATCGAGTGAACGCTCTGATGTCCTTGTCACCACACACAGCAACAACTGTCGAGAATGCACGTCGAGCATAGGTCTCAAACTTCTCGTTGCCCTTGCGTCGGTTGGTGTCTAGGTACACCTCCAATGCATCCGATATGGTGTCCACCTTAGGGCCGTACAGCAACTCCCCGGCCAGCATCTCAGTCGGCGTCAAGAAGTCCTCGCTCCTTGCGCTATGGAATGCATCCTCGTCACCATCGGCGAACGCCACACGCTTGTCGTCAACGTAGTCGCTCAAAAGCTCAATCGCTTTAGGATCGTTCTTGGGAGCGTCGGGGTCTAGTCCCCAAGACTTCAGGAAGTCGCGTGCATGGGCCTTGAGCGCCTCTGGGGACGACTCAGGTGCAGCACGAAGTGCAGCCCATTCCGCTTCATATTTCTTGTTGAGCCTATCCACCATTCGAGCCACCTGAGCGGCGTCGTTGGTGTCAAGGTTCACCTTGATGTTTGCACCGGGATAGCGAGAGCGAAGGTCAGTCGGAACAGCACGTTGATAGAACGTTGTGTTTCCGCGACTGAAAACGTACTTGATCTTCACAGACAAGGGGCCAAGAGTGAAACGCATGGACAGAACTACCACAGTTCTACCACGGATCACCCTGCCCACACCCCGGAAAGTCCTTACGAATCAAGGACTTGGGGAAATTAGATGGTGCCGGAGAAAGGAATCGAACCCTCGACCTTCTCATTACGAATGAGCTGCTCTACCGACTGAGCTACACCGGCTTCCAAGCCCGAAATTATAGCTCGGTTTCAGGGCGTGTGACTCACACCCCAAACACCTCGACACCTGTGTGCGTTCACGGCGCCACACACACCCGATTGCGTCCCGTCTGCTTGGCCTCATACATGGCCTGGTCTGCACGGTTGATCAGGTACTGGTAGTCCGGATGACCGTCGTACACCGCGACCCCGACACTGATGGTCACCTGCAGCTTGCGCCCCATGCTCACCAGGAACTCGTTGGTCTCGAAGCGGTGGCGCAGCGTCTCGGCAATCCGGCAAGCGACCTGTGGGTCAATCTCCACCAGCATCACCAGCATCTCCTCACCACCGTAACGGAACACGAAGTCGCCGTTGCGCACCGAGTTCAGGATCAACATCGCCGCTTGCTGCAGCACCATGTCACCGGCCTCGTGACCGTACTCGTCATTGATGTGCTTGAAGTGGTCCACGTCGATCATCAGCATCGCAAACTGCGTGTGCCGCTCGGTCGCCACCTTGATCTCGCGCGATAGCACCGACGGCAGGAAGCGACGGTTCAGCAGGCGCGTCAGCGTGTCGCGGCCGTTTTCCACCTCCAGTTGGCGCTCGAACAAGGCGCTCAACTGGAATTTCAGGTTGTCCAGCTCCGTCTGCAAGGTCATGATGAGTGACTGCAACTGGCGCGAGGCATCTTCGCCGTCCTGCGGCACGCACATCTGCGGCAAGAGGGTTTCATCCACCCGCTCCATGATCTCGGCAATCAGCTCTACCTCGGGCGCGCCTTCGAACATCGCGCTGGCCTTGTGGTGGAACCACAGGCCAAACTCAGACCGTGACAGGGCCGGCAGCACCGCAGGCTGAGGCAAGCGGTGCAACATGAACAACACCTCCTGCCCCCATTCCAGCAAGACCGAGCGCTGCTTTTCACGCTCCACCGACATGTTCTGCCCCAGGGAGAACAGCCGGTAGGCTTCGTCATTGCGGGCACTGCGCTGGGTGTTGCGTTGGTAGGCTTCCGACATCAGTTCCAGCGCCAGGTCCATCAATTGGCCCGCATACGTCTGGGTTTCACGCAACAAGGTTTCCGGCGCGTCGCTCACAGCCAGTTGGTTGTTCAGCACGTGCTTGAGCAGACGCGCGCCGCGTGCCACCAGGTGAATCGGCAGGTGGATACGGGCATGCACTTCTCCCACATGGCGCTGGTGCGCGACCACCGTGGCAGCCTCCTGCGGAGGATCGGCGTAGATCTCCTGCACCCACCGCATCATCGAGGCATGCAAGCGGTCGTGCACCACGTTGTTGGTCAAAAACGGCGCAGCCTGAGGATGCCGTTCCATCGTCGCGTAAAAGGCATCGGCCAGCAAAGCGGCGTCACGCTGAGCCACCTCGGCCAACAGGCGACGACACTCGGGACTCGCCGAGTTCACCAGGGTCTTCCAGTCAAGTTCAGGCACACAAGCAGTTACACAGCCAGATCAAAAAAGCCCGCCGAGGCGGGCCATGCACAGTTTGCCGCTTGGCTTACTGCGCTTCGCGGTGGTAAGCGGTCACACGCTCCACCTCGTTTTTCGATCCCAGCACCACCGAGACGCGCTCGTGCAGGCTTGTCGGCTGGATCTCCATGATGCGTTGCACGCCATTGGTGGCAGCGCCACCGGCCTGCTCCACCAGGAAGCTCATCGGATTGGCTTCATACATCAGGCGCAGCTTGCCGGGCTTGTTCGGCTCACGCTTGTCCCAGGGGTACATGAAGATGCCACCACGGGTCAGGATACGGTGCACGTCGGCCACCATCGCGGCCACCCAGCGCATGTTGAAGTCCTTGCCACGCGGGCCTTCCTTGCCCTGCAGGCACTCGTCGATGTAACGCTTGACCGGCGCAGCCCAGTGGCGCATGTTCGACATGTTGATCGCGAATTCCTTGGTGTCTTCGGGGATGCGCACGTTGTCGTCCGTCATGATCCAGGCACCCATTTCGCGGTCGAGCGTGAACACCACCACGCCCTTGCCCACGGTCAACACCAGCGTGGTCTGCGGACCGTACACGCAGTAGCCGGCGCAGACCTGAGCGGTACCAGGTTGCAAGAAGCTGTCGTTGGTGACCTCACCGCCCTGGTGCTTCAACACCGAGAAGATGGTGCCAATGCTCACGTTGATGTCGATGTTGCTGGAACCGTCCAGAGGATCGAACAGCAGGAGGTATTCACCCTGCGGGTAACGGTTGGGCACCGCCACCATGTCGTCCATTTCTTCCGAGGCCATGCCGGCCAAGTGGCCGCCCCATTCGTTAGCCTCGATCAGCACCTCGTTGGCGATGATGTCGAGCTTTTTCTGGACTTCGCCCTGCACGTTCTCACTGCCAGCGGTGCCCAGGACTTCACCCAGGGCGCCCTTGCTGACGCTGATGGCGATGCGCTTACAGGCGCGGGCCACGACTTCGATGAGCAGACGCAGCTGCGACGGAATCTGGGCCTCGCCCCGCTGTTGCTCGATCAGGTACTGCGTGAGGCTGATGCGTTTGGTCATGATGATCAGATGAATAAGAAAATGGATTCAGACAGGCCGGTGGCACTCAGTCCTGCAAAGCGCGGGTCACGATCTCGCGCACATCGTCGGACAATTCGGTGCGAGCGGCCACGCGCTTGAGTGCTTCGCAAGCTGCGGTGCGATAAGGCTCCGCCAGGCGACGCCAGTGGTCCATGGCGCGTGCCAGGCGTGCCGCCAACTGCGGATTGATGGCATCCACCTCGATGACACGGTCAGCCCAGAACACATAACCTGCCGCATCCGTGCGGTGGAAAGCGGCCGGATTGCTCTGGCACAAGGCCATCAGCAGGCTGCGAGCCCGGTTGGGCGTGCGCAGCGTGAAGTCGGGGTGCTGCATCAGCGATTTGGCGCGTGCAAACACTTTGCCTTCGTGCTCGGGAGCGGTCACCTGCAGGGTGAACCACTTGTCGATGACCAACGCCTCGTTCTTGAACTGGGCATGGAAGCGCTCCAGCGCGCCAGCGGCCAGATCGCTGTGAGCGTTGACCAGCGCGGCCAAAGCACCCAGACGATCCGTCATGTTGGTCGCGTCCTTGAAACGCTGCAGGGCCTTGCCCGGCCACACCTGGTTGTGGCGAACCTGGGCGTCCAGCACCAACATGCTCAGCGCCAGATTGGCCAAGGCACGGCGGCCGCTGCTCACGGCATCGGGCGAATAGGCACCGGTGTCGTGGTTCGACTCATAAGCCCACTCCCAGTCGGAGTGCAGGGCGCGGGCCAGTTGCAGCTTGATGCCTTCGCGCGCCGTGTGAATGCGCTGCGGATCGACCACGTCGAGTTGCTCGGCCACATAGGCTTCGCTCGGCAAGGTCAGCACCAACTCCTTGAAAGCCGCATCCAGTTCGGGGTGACGCAACACGCCGCGCATGGCGTCGATGAAGCGCGCGTCCAGCTCAATGTGACCATTGCCGTGCACCGCGCTCAAGATGCGGCGCAGCGCCAGCTTCTGGCCGGCTTCCCAACGGTTGAATGGATCGTGGTCGTGGCTGAGCAGCGCAAACAAAGCGTCATCGCCCAGCTCGGTTTCCAGCACCACCGGGGCCGAGAAGCCGCGCAGCAGCGAGGGCACCGGCTCCACCGGCACATGCACAAAGGTGAAGGTCTGGCTCGGCTCGGACAGCACCAGCACGGTGTTGTGGCCGATCGGGTCCAGGCTGCCCTCCAGATGCAGGTTGATCTGGCGACCGTCCATGCCCACCAGGCCCATGGCCACGGGAATCACGGCGGGCGCCTTCTCAGGCTGGCCCGCGGTCGGGGCACAGGTCTGGCTCAAGGTCAGGGTGTAGATGCGGTTCTCGGCGTCGTACACACCGTGCGCCTGCACGCGCGGCGTGCCAGCCTGGCTGTACCAGCGCTTGAACTGGTCCAGGCGTTTGGCCAGTTCACTCTCAGGGTTGGCATCGGCAATGGCCTGGGCGAAGTCGTCGCAGGTCACGGCGTGGCCGTCGTGACGCGAGAAATACAGGTCCATGCCCTTCACGAAGCCTGCGTCACCTACCAGGGTGTGCATCATGCGCACCACTTCGGCACCCTTTTCGTACACGGTGGCCGTGTAGAAGTTGTCGATGGCCATGTAGCTGTCCGGACGCACCGGATGCGCCATCGGACCCGCGTCTTCCGGGAACTGCAACTGGCGCAGCGTGCGCACGTCTTCAATGCGCTTGACCGCGCGGGCGCTCAGGCTGCCCGACATGTCCTGGCTGAACTGCTGGTCACGGAAAACGGTCAGGCCTTCCTTCAGCGACAGCTGGAACCAGTCGCGGCAGGTGATGCGGTTGCCGGTCCAGTTGTGGAAGTACTCGTGGGCGACCACGCTTTCCACATTGCCAAAGTCCACATCGGTGGCGGTGTTCGGGTTGGCCAGCACGAACTTGGTGTTGAAAATGTTCAACCCCTTGTTCTCCATCGCGCCCATGTTGAAGTCGCTGACCGCGACGATCATGAAACGCTCCAGGTCCAGGCTCAGGCCGTACTTGTGCTCGTCCCAGGCGATCGACGCGATCAGCGAGTTCATCGCGTGCTCGGTCTTGTCCAGGTCACCGGCGCGCACGTAAATCTGCAGCAGGTGCTCCTTGCCTTCGCGCGTGACGATGCGCTGCTCGCGGCGCACCAGGTCGGCGGCCACCAGGGCAAACAGATAGCTGGGCTTGGGATGCGGGTCTTCCCACACGGCGGTGTGGCGGCCATTGCCCAGATCGCCCTCTTCCACGAGGTTGCCGTTGGACAGCAGCACCGGGTACTTGCGCTTGTCGGCCTTCAGCGTGACGCGGAAGGTCGCCATCACATCCGGACGGTCGAGGAAGTAGGTGATGCGGCGGAAGCCTAGGGCCTCGCACTGCGTGAAGAACCCGCCACCGCTGGTGTACAGACCCGACAGTTGCGTGTTCTTCTCTGGGGCGCAGGTATTGCGGATCTCCAGCGTGAAGGGCTGCTGGGGCAGGTTCTCCAGCACCAGTTGCTGATCCTCGGTGCGGAAGGTGACGGGCTCACCGTCCACCAGCACGCGGGTCAGGGTGATGTCTTCACCGTCCAGACGCAATGCAGCGCCCGGTTGGCCCGGATTGGGTTCCACGGTCATCTTGTTGATGACCAGGGTCTTGGCCGGATCCAGGTCAAAGGTCAGATCGACCGTCTTGATCCAGAACGCGGGCGCCGTGTAGTCTTCACGGCGCACCAGCGGAGCAGTACCTTCACGCATGGCTATCCTTTTAGAGGCCCTGTTTCAGGCTGGCTTCGATGAATGGGTCCAGGTCTCCGTCCAGCACCTTCTGGGTGGCGGAGATTTCAACGTTGGTGCGCAGGTCCTTGATGCGGCTGTTGTCCAGCACGTAGGAGCGAATCTGGTGACCCCAGCCCACATCGGTCTTGGTGTCTTCCAGCTTCTGCTGTGCTTCCATGCGCTTGCGCATTTCATGGTCGTACAGGCGCGAACGCAGGCGGCGCCAGGCCACATCGCGGTTGCTGTGCTGCGAACGGCTGTCCTGGCACTGAACCACGATGCCGGTCGGGATGTGCGTCAGGCGCACGGCCGAGTCGGTCTTGTTGATGTGCTGACCACCCGCGCCCGAGGCACGGTAGGTGTCGGTGCGCACGTCAGCCGGGTTGATGTCGATCTCGATCGAATCGTCGATTTCCGGGTAGACGAACACCGAGGCAAACGAGGTGTGACGGCCACCCGACGAGTCGAACGGCGACTTGCGGACCAGACGGTGCACGCCGGTTTCGGTGCGCAGGTAACCGAAGGCGTAATCGCCTTCGACCTTGATCGTGGCGCTCTTGATGCCAGCCGTGTCGCCGGGGGTTTCATCTTCCAGCGTCGCCGTGAAGCCCTTGCGCTCGCAGTAACGCAGGTATTGGCGCAGCAGCATGGAAGCCCAGTCACAGGCCTCGGTGCCACCCGCACCAGCCTGGATGTCGATGAAGCAGTTGCTCGGGTCGGCCGGGTTGCTGAACATGCGGCGGAACTCGAGCTGCTCGACCTGGGCTTGCAAACCCAGCACCTCGTCGCCAATGGCTTGCAGGCCGGCTTCGTCGCCCTCTTCCTTCGACATCTCGAAGAGTTCGCCGTTGTCGGCCAGGTTCGTGGTCAAGGATGCGATGACCAGGACCACGTCCTCAAGGGAGCGCTTTTCCTTGCCCAAGGCTTGCGCGCGCTTGGGGTCGTTCCAGACGGCCGGGTCTTCGAGTTCGGCGTTGACTTCAGCTAGACGGCGGGACTTTTCATCCCAGTCAAAGATACCTCCGGAGCTCAGCGGTGCGCTGAGTCAGGTCGGCGATCTGGGTGCCCAGGGCGTTGATGCGTTCGATGTCCATGTGAAATCCTGCGAATCTTGGGGTGGAATATGGCAAAAAGGCCCCGCAGCCAATGGCTGGAGCCTTGTCAGATGGTTCTATTTTCTCACGCGCCAGGGCTTTGTGGCGGCGCGACCGACACGTCGGATGGCAGAGCCAGGTGATCTGCCAAAAGGCCTGCCAGCGCCTCGGGCTGATCGTGATGCAGCATGTGACCAGCGTCGTCCAGACTCTCGATGCGCAACTTGGCGATCGCCTCGGCACGCACCAGGAACTCATCCCGCGTGTAGCGTCCGTTGAACAGCGCGAAATACTGGGTCTGCAGCCCCTCAATGAACAGCACCGGGCAGGTGATGCGCGCCCACAAGGCCGTCACCTCCTCCACCCGGTAGAGCAATGGATTGACCCGCTTGTGAGCCGGATCGGCATTGATCACCCAACGCCCCCCCTCCTCGCGCGCCCAATGCTGCGCGAGCCACATCGCATGCTCGGGGCGGATGCGTGGATTGTTGGCCTGCAGGCGGCCCGCCACCCCCTCCAGACTGTCGTATGACTTGAGTTGCATGGGCGTGCGCAACTCATCGAGCCAGCGCGTGTAACGGTCAGGCGCTTCGTCGGAGGTGGTGGCGGGCATGCCAAACCCCTCCAGGTTGACCAGACGCCGGATCTTGTGGGGCCGCACCCCCGCATACATCGTGACCACATTGCCGCCCATGCTGTGCCCCAGCAAGTCGATCGGGTGATCGGGCGAGAGCGCATGCACCACGGCATCCAGATCCCCGAGGTAGTCCGGGAAAAAATAGGCGTCCGTCCCAAGGGGTGCCGGGGTTCGGCCAAAGCCCCGCCAATCCAGCGCGGCAATCGGTCGGTCAGCCCAGCCAGGCTGCTGGCGCAACTCGTCCACCATGAACTGGAACGAAGCGGCCACGTCCATCCAGCCGTGCACCATCAACAACAAGGGTTCTTCCGCACTGATGCGCGCCAAATCCCCCCAGATCAGGAGGTGTTGCGGCAGGCCACGCACATGCATAGTCAGAGACTTGGCAGGGTAAATCGGTACAAAAGACGACAATTGGGACCTCATTGACGCGATACGCTCGCAGTTTGAGTGCGGGTGTGCACCACACACAGCCCTTTCAGAAGCAAGGGCAGCGTTGCCATGTGCATCATCGCCGATCTGATCTCTGCGTGCCGACTCACTGTTTTTTCCGTTTTTTGACCTCCAGCCCCTCTGTTTTGTTGTTGTGAGCGCGGTTTCGAACTCTGCCCGGCCTCGGCCATCCTCAGCTCCAGGCTCAGCTCTGGCGAAGGGACGTTTCCGTTCCATGGCGTGGTCCGTGCTGCTGCTGGCTGCCGTCAGCCTGGGCCTGATGGCCTGGTCTCATCAAGGCTGGTACGAGCTGCAACAACGCGCCCACACCTTTGACACCCTGTTGTCGCAGGCTCAGCTACAGGCACGACGGGCTCAGATCCTCACGGAACAGCATGCTGCCGGCCAGAATCCAGGCAGTGCGCAACTGATCGACACCCTCTCGGGCGAGGCCCAGTATGCGGCGCGACAGCTCCAGCACATGGCCCCCACAACGCTGCAGCCAGGCCTGACCCAACTGGCCAAGCTGCTGGTGAGTGCCCGCGAGGCACAGGCCGGCCGACTGAGCTCCCCCCCCACCACCGATGCCGCTCAATTGCAAGCGCTGCTGGTCGGCATCGAGCAAACCGCCCACACGGTCGCGACCCAGTGGGCGTCTGAGCTGGACGCCGAAACCGCATTGCAGCAGCGTCTCGACAAGCTCAACATGGCCTTGGTGGCCTGCGTCACCCTGGTTTTGCTGGTTCTCATTGCCCGCGCGCAGCGCCAGCGTGAAGATGCGATGGGCTCGCTGAAGGCACGCGAGAACCAGTTGCGTCACAAAACGCGCATGTACGACTTCCTCAGCCACGTCAACCAGGCCATCGTGCGCGCCGACAGCGAGTTCGACCTGCTCCAGCGCGTGTGCGAGGTCGCGGTGCAACAAGGGCAATTCCGAAAGGCATGGGTCACGCTGTTTGATGCCCACATTCCCCGTCAACTTAACTGCCAGACAGCCGCAGGCGATGCCCAGCCTGCTCAAGACACCTTGAGTTTCCGTGTGAGCCCCGACCCCGTGGCCGAGTTGCCGCAGTGTCTGCTCGAGGGGCGCTGCTTTCGCACCGCCGACCTGAGTCAGCACCCCGACCTGCCTTTGTGGGCCATCCAGGCCATCGAGGCCAACACCCCAGGCTGCGTGATCGTGCCGCTGTTGCGCGACCAGGAGCTGGTGGGGCATCTGCTCCTGCTGGGTCGTCGTGTCCGCGATCAGGACCGTGAAGAGCTCGCCTTGTTCCAGGACTTGTCAGACGACCTGTCGTTCGCGCTCACCAACCTCCACCGCGACACCCAACACGATCTCACCCAGGAACGGGTGCGCTTGCATGCGGCAGCCCTGGAGAGCACACGCGACGGCATGATGGTGCTCGACCGCAACCGCATCCTGGTCTCCATCAATTCCGCGTTCACCAGCCTGACCGGTTACCACGAAGACGAGGCCGTGGGCCGCACGCCAGAGTTCCTCATCCCCGACCAGCCGGCCGACCTCATCGACGAGATCCGCACCGACTTGCGCAACCATGGTGCCTGGCAAGGTGAAGTCTGGTTCCGGCGCAAGAGCGGTGAGCTTTTCATGGTCAAGATGTCGCTGAGTGCCGTGCACAGTGCCCGTGGGCGCCCTGCCCACTTTGTGGCGATGTTCACCGACATCACCCCACTGAAGGAAACCGAAGAGCGCCTCGCACGCATGGCCCACTTCGATCCGCTCACCGACCTGCCCAACCGGGTGCTGATCCAACAGCGCCTCAGCCATGCCCTGAACCTCGCCCAACGCCACCACACGCTGGTGGGCGTGGTGTTCATCGATCTGGACAACTTCAAGACCGTCAACGACGGTCTGGGACACGCGGCGGGCGACAGCCTGCTCAAACAAGTGGCACAGCGCCTGCGCGAACGCGTCCGACAGGAAGACACATTGGGCCGACTCAGCGGTGACGAGTTCATCCTGGTCCTGGAACACCTGCGCCACCCGCAACAGGCCGGCATGGTGGCCTCTGCCATCCTCGACAGTCTGGGGCAACCCTTCACACTCGACGGCGGCCAGCAGGTGTACGTGCGCGCCAGCATCGGCATCAGCCTCTTCCCACAAGACGGACAAGACGCTGCCGAACTGATTCGCAACGCCGATGCGGCCATGTACGAATCCAAACGGCGTGGACGCAACAACTTCAACTTCTACACCGAAGCCTTCACCGCTGTGGCCACCAATCGGCTGCAGATGGAAACACGCCTGCGCCGCGCGGTCGAGCACGATGAGTTCACCCTGCACTACCAGCCGATGGTGAACATCGCCACCGGCGAGGTGGTCGCCCTCGAAGCCTTGGTGCGACTCAAAACCCCGAGCGGAGACGATGCCACCCTGCCCTCCATCGGACCTGGCGAGTTCATCCCGGTCATGGAAGAGACCGGCATGATCGTGGCGCTGGGTGAATGGGTGCTTCACGAAGCGTGCCGTCAGGGCAAGGTCTGGCTGGATGCGGGCCTGCGCTTCGGCCGCATCGCCGTCAACCTGTCCCCCAGTGAGGTACGTCGTGGTGGCGTGATCGAACGGCTGTCACGCATCCTGCGGGACACGGGCCTGCCGCCCGAGCATCTCGAAATCGAGATCACCGAAAGCGGCCTGATGGAGTCGGGCACCAGCGCGGAACAGTTCCTGCTGATGCTCTACCAGTTGGGCGTGTCCTTGTCGATCGACGACTTCGGCACGGGCTACTCCTCGCTGGCCTACCTCAAGCGTTTCCCGGTTCACCAGCTCAAAATCGATCGCAGCTTCATCCAGGACACCCCTCACAACCTGAGCGACTGTCAGCTCGTGAGCACGATGATTTCGATGGCACACGGGCTGCACATGTCGGTGGTTGCCGAGGGCGTCGAGCACCCCGAGCAGGTCGAGTTGCTCAGCAAACTGGGCTGCGACATCGCCCAAGGCTATCTGTACAGCCGCCCTGTTCCCGCAGAGCAGGTGGGCCCGCTCCTGCGAGTGAGGGGCGCAGGCGGCACAGACGATTGATACGGTCGTTTGATAATAGGGCCTTCTGCTTTACCCCAAGAAGTGCCCACCATGAATCCAGCGAGCTCCCCGATCACCCCTCTGGCCCAGGTGCTGGACCACCGACAGAGGGAGGGGCAGCGCGTCAGCTTTCGCATCACCGAAGACTGGCAGCAGGGGCGCACCATGTTCGGTGGTGTGCTGTCGGTGATGGCGGTGCAGGCCATGCGTGACATCTGTGGCAGTGATTGGCCCCTTCGCGCCCTGCAGACCAACTTCGTGGGCCCCGTCAGCCCGGGTCTGGTGCACGTGGATGTGACCCTGCTGCGTCAAGGCAAGAACATTCGCCAGGTCAAGGCCCAAATCCTGCAAGCCAACGCCGAGGGAGTGGAGCAAATTGCCGGCATCTTGCTCGGCTCCTTTGGTGTCGGACGTGAATCGGTCTTGCCATCGCTGCGCCCACCGCAGGTGGCTGTCGCCAACGACGTAGAAACCTCCTACCCATGGCCCTTCATCCCCGGCATGACACCGCCGTTCACCCGTCATCTCGAATTCCGACATGCCGAAGGTGGCGTCCCCTTCTCGGGTGATGACTCTTGGCACAGCCGCACCTATGTGCGCCTGCTCGACAACGCCGGCATCGACACCGAACTGCAGGCGATCATCCTGGCCGACGCAGGCCCCACCCCTGCCTTGGCACAGCTTCGGGGCTACACGCCGGCCTCCTCGGTCTCCTGGGCGCTGGAGTTGCGCCCTGTCAGCATCGGACAGCGCGATGGCCACTGGCGCATGGACAAGGATGCACTGGCCGTGGGCGAAGGCTTTGTGAACGAGAAAACCACCCTGTGGACCCCGTGCGGCCAGTTGGCGGCTCTGGGCTACCAGGTGGTAGCGGTGTATGCCTGAGCTTGAATCCGCCGCGCACCTGGACACTGCGGCTGCGCGGCCCGCTTCCTTGACCGAGTTGTTCACGGCTTTCTCGCTGCTGGCGCTGCAGGGCTTCGGGGGCGTGCTGGCGGTGGCACAGCGTGAGTTGTGTGACCGACACCAATGGCTGACCCCACGGGAATTTGTGGAGTTGCTGTCCACGGCACAGGTATTGCCCGGACCGAACGTCTGCAACCTCTCCCTGATGATCGGTGATCGCTTCTTTGGCTGGCGCGGCGCCTTGGTGGCCCTGGCAGGCATGATCACGGCCCCGTTGATCCTGATGCTGGGTCTGGCGTGGCTGCTGGGTGAGGCCAGCCAGGTGCAGCAGTTGCAAGGCCTCATCCACGGTGCCCTGAGCGGCATCGCGGCCGTCGCAGCCGGTCAGATTGTCGGCACGGTGCTCAAGCTGTCGGCACCGATGCGGCAACACGAGTTGGGCTGGCCGACCGCCCTCTCGCTGTCTGCCTTGGCACTGGTCATGATGATCTGGCTGCGCTGGCCCCTGGTATGGGTGCTGCTCGGGCTGGGCGGTGTCACCTGCGTGTTCACGTACACCGTCTTGCGCCGCCGACGTCAGGCCGCGTCTGCCAAGGAGACTTCGTGAGCCAAGCCGCCTCCCCTCTGCTCATGTCACCGTTCATGTGGGCCCCTGAGGTGTGGTGGAGCCTGTTCGGGCACTTCATCGCTCTCTCGCTGATGTCGATCGGCGGCGCCATCACCCTGGTGTCTGACATGCACCGACGGCTGGTCGTCAATGACCATCTGCTCAGCAACGGCGACTTCACCGCGGCCATTGCGCTGGCCCAGGCCGCGCCAGGCCCCAATGTCTTGTTTGTCGGCCTCTTCGGCTGGTATGCCGGCGGCCTCGGTGGCGCCTTGATCAGCATGCTGGGGATCATGATCCCCTCCACCACCTTGGCGCTGGCTGTGGCACGCTGGGTGTCCACGCGGCGCCACTGGTTGAGCGTGCAGGCATTTCAGGCGGGCATGATGCCGGTCACGGTCGGTTTGTTGCTGGCCACTGGTTGGGTGTTGGCCCCACCGCTGGCCACCCAACCGCGCGCCTTGTTGCTCAGCGTCGTGGTGGCGGTGCTGGTGTGGCGCACCAAAATTCGTCTGATCTGGCTGATTGCCGCCGGCGCCGTGCTCGGCGCACTGGGCCTGGTCTGAATCAGCCCGCTCACTTGATCGGAGACTCCATCACCATGTCCAGCCCCTCATCACTGACCATCGTTCATCATCCGCAAGCGGGCCGCTTCGAAGCCATCGTGGATGGGCTGCGTTGCGAAGCAGACTATCACCTCATCGATGGGGTGATGCACCTGACACACACCGGTGTCCCCAGGGCGCTGGAAGGGCGAGGCTTGGCGGCACAACTGGTCTGCGCCGCACTGAACTGGGCACGCAGTGAAGGGCTGCGCGTCAACCCGGTGTGCAGTTACGTGGCTGTCTACATTCGACGCCACCCCGAGTGGCAAGACCTTCTGGCCTGACGCCTCAGCTCACCCTGGGCACGCCACGGCCCAGATGGCCTCGGCCATCTTGTGCGCGGCACCACGGTGGGCTTGTGCAAACTCCAGCGCGCATGCCGCCATGCGGGCTTGCACCCCTGACTCGCACACCTCCAGGGCCTTGGTCACACCTTCGGACCAATCGGCCACACGCTGAGCCGCGCCCGCCTGCTCACTCAACTCGGCCGCATCTGCGAAATTGAACGTCGAGGGCCCCATCACCACCGGACAGCCGCACGCAGCTGCCTCGATGAGGTTCTGACCGCCCAGTGGCGCAAAGCTGCCCCCCAGCAGAGCGACGCGTGCCGCAGCGTAATAAGCAGGCATCTCGCCCATCGAATCCCCCAGCCACACCTCGGCGGCCATTGCTGCCGCATCGGGGACACCGTTCGACCAGGCGCTGCGCCGTGACAGGCTCAAACCCGCCGATGTCACGATTTCCGCCACATCGTCAAAACGCTGCGGATGTCGGGGCACGATCCACAAGCGTGGACGTGCTTCGTCCACGGCAAGGCGAGCATACGCAGCTTGCCAAGCGGCCAGCAAACCGACCTCTTCGCCCTCTCGCGTGCTCGCCGCCAGCACCAGCGGGCGTGCGCTGGCAGCCCGCCAAGCCTGACCTTGCATCAACAAGGCAGGCGATGGCGTCATGTCGAACTTCACATTGCCCGCCACCCGCACCAAGGGTGCACCCATACGGGTCAGGCGCGCCGCATCCTGCGGTGTCTGCGCCAGGCACAGACGCATGGCCTGCGCAGCAGGACGCATCAGCGCGCCCACCCTCAACCCCTGTCGCAAGCTCTTCTCACTCAGGCGTGCGTTGGCCAACACCATGGGCACCCCAGCCCGCCACGCCTCATGTTGCAGATTGGGCCAAACCTCGGTTTCCATCAGCACCCCCACCTGCGGACGGTGCAGGCGCAGAAAACGCCGGACCGCGCCGGGGGTGTCATAAGGCAGCCAGGTCTGCACATCACCGTCTTGCAGCAAGGCACGCCCTGCCTCGCGCCCCGTCGCTGTGGTGTGCGTCAACAACAGGCGCATGTCAGGGCGTTGCACCCGCAGGGTCTGTACCAGAGGTGCGGCGGCACGGGCCTCGCCCAGCGACACCGCATGCAGCCACAGCACAGGATGACCTTGAAAGCGTCGCACCGCCTCGCGATGAGCACGTCCATACCAGCCCAGGCGCCACGTCCAGTCGGCACGGTAGGCCGGCTCCTCACGCCCGCGCGCCCACACCCGCCACAGATAAGCAGGGGTACCCAGGCGCAGCAGCAGGCTGTAGGCCTGCCGGGCCAGCCAAGGCTTCAGCGCAACTTCGCTCGGCGCAGAATCACTCAAACCGGTCAGCCCGTCTTGCCATCAGTGTGCCGAGGCACCGATGTGCGCATCGGGCTTGACGGCCAGCACGGCCGCCATGAAGTGCGCCTGAATGCGAGCCAGCGCTTCCGGGGTCTGGCCTTCGAAGCGCAGTACCAGCACGGGCGTCGTGTTGGACGCGCGCACCAGACCGAAACCATCGGGGTAATCGGCACGCAGGCCGTCGATGGTCGTCAACTCGGCGCCTTCGAAGCGCGCGGTCTGGCGCAGCTTCTCGATCACCTCGTGGTGCTCGCCTTCGGCACAGGCCACGTTCAACTCGGGCGTGCTGTGGCTGGTGGGCAGGGCATTGAGCACGGCGCTCGGGTCGGCCACCTTGCTCAGGATCTCCAACAGACGCGCAGCCGTATAGGTGGCATCGTCAAAGCCGTACCAGCGCTCGGCAAAGAAGATGTGCCCGCTCATCTCACCGGCAAATGGCGCACCGGTTTCCTTGAGCTTGGCCTTGACCAGCGAGTGGCCGGTCTTGTACATCACCGGCACCCCGCCGGCCGCACGCACGGCCACGGCCAGCTGCTGGCTGCACTTCACGTCATAAATGATCTGGCCACCGGGCACGCGCGTCAGCACATCCTGCGCAAACAGCATGATCTGGCGGTCGGGAAAGATGTTGTTGCCCTCGCGGGTCGCGACGCCCAGGCGGTCACCGTCGCCATCAAAGGCCAGGCCCAGCTCGGCGCCATGCTCTTTCACGGCGGCGATCAGATCGCGCAGGTTCTCGGGCTTGGACGGGTCTGGATGGTGGTTGGGAAAGTCACCATCCACCTCGGAGTACAGCTCGATGACCTCGCAGCCCAGCGCGCGCAGGATGCCGGGGGCCGAAGCACCCGGGATGCCATTGCCCGAGTCCACCACGATCTTCATCGGACGGGCCAGCTTGCAGTCACCGATGATGCGTTGCGTGTACTCGGCCAGCACATTGAGCTCGCTCAGGGCGCCTTGGCCCTGCGCATAGTCTTCGGCTTCGATGCGCTCACGCAGGCCCTGAATGTCATCGCCGTAAATAGCACGACCCGCCAACACCATCTTGAAGCCGTTGTAGTCCTTCGGGTTGTGGCTGCCCGTCACCTGGATGCCGCTGTGGCACCCCAACTCGCCGCGCGTGGCGGCCACGTAATACAACATCGGCGTGGTCACCGCGCCCAGGTCAATCACGTTGATGCCCGTGCTACGCAGGCCCTGAATCAATGCCGCGCTGAGAGATGGGCCGGACAGACGGCCATCACGCCCGACCGCCACGGCCTTCTCCCCCAGCTTCAGCGCCTCTGTACCGAAAGCACGGCCCAGGTGCTCGGCCATCGCCTCGTTCAAGGTCTGACCGACGATGCCCCGGATGTCGTAGGCCTTGAAAATGGAAGCGGCAACTTGCATGACAGTCTTTCGTTGATGATTCGTGATGACAGGCCGCGATTTTAAGGACAGCACCTGCGACTTTCTCCTCGCCGCCCCGTAACTTGCACAAACCCCGCAATTCAAGGTCATCAGCAAGACGCCGGCCTTCCCGCTAGGATAGAGCCCATATGACATTTCGCGACATGCTGGCCATGCTGGCGCTGGCCGCCGTATGGGGTGGCTCATTCCTGTTTCTGCATGTCGCTGCGCCTGTGGTGGGCCCGGCGGGTCTCGCCGCCTTCCGCGTCAGCTCCGCGGTGCTACTGCTGCTCCCCATCGTGCTGCTGAAGCGGGATGGCGCTCAATTGATCTCCTACGCCAAGCCTTTGCTGGTTTGTGGACTGCTGGCCTTCGGCCTCCCCTTCCTCTGCCTGAGTGTGGCGGCCCGTCATTTGCCGGCGGGTTTGATGTCCATCCTCAACGCCACCACGCCCATGTGGGGCGCGTTCGTCGGATGGCTGTGGCTGCGTGAGCGCATGCACCTGACACGCGGCTTGGGCCTGACCCTCGGACTGCTGGGTGTCACGCTGCTCACCGCCGACAAGGGCGCGATCCCACCAGGCTCAGGCGGCTTGCTGGCCGTTGCATTGATGTTGTGTGCCACGCTGTCTTATGCCCTGTCGGTACACGTGGCCCGCCGTCATCTGCACGCGCTCAGCCCCCTGAGCAATGCCACCGGCACCCTGTGCATGACGGCACTGGTGATGATCGGCCCGGCCTTGTGGCTCGGCCCTCAACCCGTGCCCCCGCACACGGCCCAGGCCTGGAACGAGGTCCCCGGCACCGCATGGGCCGCACTGCTGGCCCTGGGCATCGTCTGCACCGGTCTGGCCCAGATCGTGTTCTTCCGCCTGATCGGACGCATTGGTCCCAACCAGGCCCTCACCGTCACCTTCCTGATCCCCGTTTTTGGCATGCTGTGGGGTGCGCTCTTCTTGAACGAGCGCATCACAAGCTGGATGCTGCTCAGCACCGTCGTCATTGCGCTGGGAACCTGGCTGGCCAACCGACCTGCGCCGGCGCCCAGCCTGCAGACTGCCCACGCCTCACGGCCACCGCCATGACCGCCGTTCGCAAGAAAAAGCTCACGCAACAGCCGCCCTTGGTCGTGCCGGCCCTCAAGCCGCGCAACCCTTTGGTGGCCCCAGCCCTGCAACGCAAGGCCGGCGCGCATCAAACGCCACAGAGTCTCAAGGCGAAAGAGCGCGCCGAGGCCCGCCGCGCCATCGATCGCAGCCTGCGCGAGGAAGTCAAAGTCAAACCCCTTCACCCACGTCACAAGGACAAGCCATGAGTCAGGCCGAAACCGGCACAAGCACCTCGTCACCTCGCTGGTACTGGGAAGATTTCACACCCGGACTGAGCATGACCTTCGGCCCACGCGAAGTCGGCCGCGAGGAGATCATCCGCTTTGCCACCGATTTCGACCCTCAGCCCTTCCACCTGGACGAAGAGGCGGGCAAGGCCTCGCTGTTCGGCGGACTGGCCGCCAGCGGCTGGCACACCGCCGGCATCGTCATGCGCATGATGTGCGACGGCTTCATCCTCGACTCCAGCAGCCTGGGCTCTCCCGGGCTGGATTCGCTGAAATGGCACAAACCGGTGCTGGTAGGTGACGCGCTGCGCGCCCGCATGACCGTCCTCGACAGCCGCCCCATGAAGAGCAAGCCCCATGTGGGTCTGGTGCAGACGCGCTGGGAAGCCCTCAACCAGCGCGACGAGATCGTGATGACGATCGAGAGTTGGGCCATGTTCGGCCGGCGCACGCCGGGCCCAGCGGTACAGACCTGATCGCCCAGGCTGGCCTGCCCTGCCAGGCTTCTGGCACCGAGGCCACCACCTCCTGCCAGTACGCGCGCCAAGCAAAAAGCCCTGACGCTTGCGCATCAGGGCTTTGCATTTTTGGCGGAGTGGACGGGACTCGAACCCGCGACCCCCGGCGTGACAGGCCGGTATTCTAACCAACTGAACTACCACTCCGCAGTGGCTGACGTCTGTGCTTGCTTGCGCAAGCCAAGTGCCGTCAAAACTTGGCGTCCCCTAGGGGATTCGAACCCCTGTAGTCACCGTGAAAGGGTGGTGTCCTAGGCCTCTAGACGAAGGGGACTCCGTCAAACTAAATTGTCGCTGATTGTACCTGTCTCGCTACCGGCTTGACGCCACCGTGACCGGCACGCGACACCCGCGGCGGTGAATGGTGGAGGTAAGCGGGATCGAACCGCTGACCTCTTGCATGCCATGCAAGCGCTCTCCCAGCTGAGCTATACCCCCTCATGCTTTCGCATGCAGGGCGCCAGACTGGCACCGAGACCGATTCATCAACTTCACGCTGCTGTGTCACCAGCAACGCTTTCTAAACTTTGGCGGAGTGGACGGGACTCGAACCCGCGACCCCCGGCGTGACAGGCCGGTATTCTAACCAACTGAACTACCACTCCGCAGTGGCTGACGTCTCTGATCGCTTACGCAATCCAAGCGCCGTCAAAACTTGGCGTCCCCTAGGGGATTCGAACCCCTGTAGTCACCGTGAAAGGGTGGTGTCCTAGGCCTCTAGACGAAGGGGACTCCGTCAAAC
>JAJUGJ010000039.1 GCA_029268225.1 Burkholderiales bacterium
ACATCGTGCACCTGGTGCTCGCGCGCATCCAGGGTGCCCCTGCGGGCGTCAAGGGCATCTCGCTGTTCATCGTGCCCAAGTACCGCGTCAACGACGACGGCAGCCTGGGCGTGCACAACGACGTCAACCTCGCGGGCCTCATCCACAAGATGGGCTGGCGCGGCACCACCTCGACCATGCTGTCCTTCGGCGAGAAGGGCGAGTGCCAGGGCGAACTGGTGGGCGAGCCGCACCAGGGCCTGAGCTACATGTTCCAGATGATGAACGAGGCGCGCATCGGCGTGGGCATGGGCGCGGTGATGCTGGGCTGGCGCGGCTACCTCGCCTCGCTGGCCTATGCGCAAGACCGTCCGCAAGGCCGCCTGCCCGACTCGAAGAACCCCAACGAGCCGCAGCGCAAGCTGATCGAGCACGCCGACGTGCGCCGCATGCTGCTGGCCCAGAAGGCCTATGTGGAAGGCGCCTACGGCCTGGTGATGTACGCCGCCCGCCTGGTCGACGAACACAAGACCCACCCCGACGCCACCGCCCGCGAAGAAGCCGCGCTGCTGCTCGATACGCTCACCCCCATCGTCAAGTCTTGGCCCTCGCAGTGGTGCCTGGAAGCCAACCACCTGGCCATCCAGATCCATGGCGGCTACGGCTTCACGCGCGAGTACCCGGTCGAGCAGTTCTATCGCGACAACCGCCTCAACCCCATCCACGAAGGCACGCACGGCATCCAGGCCATGGACCTGCTGGGCCGCAAGGCCGTGATGCGCGGTGGGGCGGGCATCGAGCTGCTGGCACGCAAGGTGGCCGAGACCGTGGCGCAGGCCCAGACCATCGAGACCTTGAAGCCGCATGCCCGCGCCTTGCAAACCGCCTGGGCCGAAGTGGAAGAGACCCTGCAGGTGCTGCGCCCGGTGCTGGCGACGAACCCCACCTGGGCCCTGGCCAATGCCAGCGTCTTCCTCGAAGCCTGCGGCCACACGGTGCTGGCGTGGATCTGGCTGGAGCAGGCCCTGGTGGCCGCGCGTGCCCTGCCCACGGCCCAAGGCAGCGATGTCGCGTTTTATCAGGGCACACTGCACACCTGCCAGTGGTTCTACCGCTGGGAGCTGCCGCGCACCCGGCCGCAGCACGACCTGCTGCGCAGCCTGGATGACACCACCCTGACCGCCTCGCCCGACTGGTTCTGACCCGCATGAGCACGCCCGCCGATCCTTCCCAGACCCGTTCACCGTCTGACGCGCACGCCGCGTCCTCCGCTGTGACGCACGAGGTGCCCGCGGGCTTCGTGCCCTTTCACGCGAACTCCGACACCTTCATCGGCTTGTGCGGTCCGATCTACTGGAAGGACGTGCCCGGCAGCACTCCAATTTTGGGCATGCGCCTGCAATCGCAGCACATGAACCTGCGCGGCCACCCGCATGGCGGCCTGCTGGTGACGCTGGCCGACTCGGGCCTGGGCTACGCCGTCAACCACATGAGGGGCGGCCCGCTGGCGGTGGTCACGGCCAACCTGAGCACCGATTTCATCGGCATCGCGCACCTGGGCGACTGGATCGAGTGCCATGTCGAGGTCGACCGCATCGGCGCGCGCATGGCCTTTGCCAGCTGCCACCTCAAGGTGGGCGAGCGCAAGATCCTGCGCGCCAGCGGCGTCTTCGCCATCGTCAAACCGGTCGAGCCGCCCCCGGGAGGGCATGTGCACGGGCGCTTGCAGGCCCCGGTCTCCAAAGCCCACACCGCCACCCCACCCACCACGCCGACCGCCTGAGGCTGCATGCGCAAACTCCACGTCCTGATGAAGAAGGAAGAGCTCGACGGCCAGCGCCTGGACGGCAAGGTCGTCATCGTGCTCGACATCCTGTTTGCCACCACCACCATCGTGGCGGCCCTGTCAGCCGGCGCCACCGAGGTGTGGCCAGCGCTCGACGGGGACGCGGCCCGCGCGCTCGCGGCGCAGCAGGGCGATCAGCCCCACCTGCTGGCCGGCGAGCTGTATGCCGAAACGCTGAGCGGCTTTGCCCCGGCCACGCCCCTGGCCGTGCTGGCACGCCTGCCCGCGCAAGGCCGCTTGATCTACGCGACCACCAATGGCACCGTGGCGCTCACCCGTGCGCAGGGCGCCGCCCATGTGTACGCGGCCGCACTGCTCAACGCACAGGCCGTGGTGGACCACATCGCCCGCCATCATCCCGACGACACCCTTGTGATCGTGTGCTCGGGCTCGGCCGACCGCTTCAACCTCGAAGACTTTTACGGCGCCGGCTACCTCGTCTCGCTGTTCCGCCAGGCCGGTGTGCGCGACCTCACCGATGCCGCCCGTGCCGCCGAATGGATGCACGCCGCCACCGACGCCCGGACCTGCTTTGACGAAGCCCGTGTGGGCCGTCGCATGCTGGAAAAGGGCCTGCCCGACGAGCTGGACTACGCCGCGCAACGCAGCGTCAGCGGCGTCGTGCCGCGCTTGATCGACGGCGTCTTGCGCCCGGTCTCCCGCGACTGAGGCGTCCCGCGCCGGCCATTGCGCCTCAGTCCTGGGCCGATCCCGCAGACCTCAGAACTGGAACAGCGTCAGGCCCAGCCCCAGGCTGGTTTGGCGGTGGTTGTAGTCCAGCAGCGATTCGCCATAGCCGCTGAACAGCTGCAGATACCAGCGCAGCCCTTGCGGCTGGCTGCGGTCCACCGGATAGGTCCAGTCCAGCTGCACCGAGCCGTTCTTCAGCTCTTTCGGGTGCAGGCGCCAGGTGAGACTGGCGGTGGCCTGCCCCGGCAGCCACGAGGCCTGGATCTCCGTGTTGCCGATGTAGCGCGTCAGGTCCGGGTTGTCGTCCTTCGAGCCTTCGCGCGGGCGGCGGTTGAAGCGCATCTGCACGGCCAACTCGCCCTTCTCGAACGCCGTGCCCGCGTACAGCCGGTTCCAGCTGCGCGACAGCGGCTCGCTCTGTCCGTTGGACTGGTGGGCAAAGCCCGCCTCCAGCATGCGCCACGACCAGCCGCCGGGCAGCACGCTCAGGCCATCGGGCACGGGCACCACGTACTTCAGCTCAGGCTGATAGTCGGTGTTGCGAAACGGGGCCGAGTCGGCCTGGTTCCACACCTGCCACATGGACCGTTGGGTGTAGGTGGCCCACAGGTCGGCCCGTGGCAGCAGCAGGTCTTCGGCCACCTTCACGCGCAGCGAGATCTGCATCTTCGCCTCCACCGCCTTGTAGTTCGGCTTGAGCGGTGCGGCACCGCGCGTGGGGCTGGAGGGCTGGCGGTTGATGTCGCTGGTCAGGTGCAGCGGCAGCAGGTAGTTGGGATAGAAGGTCCGCACCACAAAGGCCTTGCGCTTGTCGCTGCGGCCCAGCTCCCAGAAGGTGGACAGGGCGCTGCCCGGTGGCGGCATGGCGGTCCCGCTTGACACAGGAGGCGGGGCGGTGGCCACGCGATCGGTGTCGTTCGCCGATGTCTCCGCGGGGGAGCGGTCCGCTGCGGTCGAGACGTCGGGCGCCGTCACCGCGGTGGCCGGGGCATTCAGCGGATCGGGCGCACGCGGGCGGAACACCGCGTCATAGCAGGCCAGTCGCTGTGCGGCATCGGTGTGGGCCGCGCATCGCTGAGCCGCGAGCGCAGCAATGGGGGCGGCAGCCTGGGCAAACGTGGCGGCAGCACCCGGCACAGGCTGGGCCAGGGCAACTGGGGCCAGCCCCAGGCCTGCGGCACTCAGGGCCAGCCAGCAGGGAAGGGGGGCGGTGGAACGCTTCATGGGCGGGGCGGGCGTGGGCAAGCGCGCTGTCAGGCAATCGGGCGTTTCAGCTTAGCAGAAGCCCGTGATCGCGCTGAGGCGGCCGGGTGGCCTTCGCGCCTCGTTGCGCTCGGTGCCGCGGCGGATCAGGTCCGGCCGGCCGAGGCTTGCAGCTTGCGCGCCATCTCGATCAGGCGCGGGCGCACCTCGTTGAGCAGGAACTCCTGAGACAGGCTGAAGGCCGGACCGGCACAGCTGATGGCCATCACCGGCAGGCCACCACCCGGATTGAAGGCCACGGCAATGCCGTTGACATGCGCCTGCAGGTCACCGAACGATCGCGTGCAACCCAGGGCGCGGTAGTCCTCCAGCGCGGTGTTGATCGAGGCCTGGATGCTCGGCCAGGCCTGCTCGTCGTACTCGCGGAAGCGCTCCAGCAACTCCACGCGTTCGGCCTGACTGATCTCCGCCAGATAGGCCCGGCCCAAGGCCGAGCTGAGCAGCGGGATGCGCGAGCCCACGTCCACGCTCAGCGTCAGCGCAGCCGAACTGCGGCAGTTCTCCACATACAGCATGGCCAGGCGGTCGCGCGTCCCCAGGGACACGGTGGCCTTCGCGAACTCGGCCAGCTCCTGCATCATCGGCTTGGCCATCTGCTTCACGTCCAGGCGCGCCATCATGTAGCTGCCCAGTGCCAGGGTCGAGGTGCCCAGGCGGTACTTGCCGTTTTCTTCCAGCTGGATCAGGTAGCCCAGCTTCGTCAGCGTGTACGTCAAGCGCGACACGGTGGACTTGGGCAGCTTGCAGCGTTTGGCGATCTCCTGATTGCCCAGGGCTTTGTCCCCCGTGCGGAAACAGGACAGCACCTCCAGCCCGCGCGCCAGGGCGGTCACGAAATGTCGGTCTTCCTTGCCATCTTCGAGAGCGGAGGCTTGTAAGGTCTGCATGGTGGAATAGCGGGTCGTCTGCGATATCTTGGCATGCCGACCATGCAGCAGGGAAGCCCCTTGTTGCGTGTTCGATGCCCTCCGATGCCTGCGAGTTGGCTTGCATCGTGAAATCGCGAATTGGTGTGCAGAACAGCGATCTGCGCGCAAAAAAGGCGGGTCACCCCAGCTGGGGGCCCGCCCGGTCCACCGCTCACCCCGCGGGGCGAGCGGCTCGGGATCACAGATCCTTCAGTCGCACGCCGCGGAGCTTGCCACCCTCCACCACGCCGATCACGGTGTTGAGCACCGAGCCGCCGTTGGCGTCCACGCCATTGAAGTCGTTGGGGTTGATGGCATCGGGCAGGGCCTTGGCGGCCGCGTCCAACTTGGCGCGGATGGCGGCGGGGTCGCTCACGGTGCCGGCCATCTTCATCGCGTTGACCACGATGTGCAGCGACGAGTAGTTCAGCGACGACTCCGACGACGGGTTGGCGGTGGCGCCGTAGGCCGCACGGTAAGCGGCCACAAACCCCTTGGCACCCGGACGTTCGTCGGCGGTCAGCGGCAGCGTGCCGATCGAGCCTTCGAGCATCTGCAGGCCACCGGTCACCTTGGCCATTTCGTCCATCTTGGCCTGGTCCATCACGATGAAGGAGCCCTTGAAGCCCAGCTCGCGCGCCTGTTTGGCGACCAGACCGGTCGGCTCAGAGGGGCCGCCGATGAACATCACGTCCGGCTTGGTCTCCAGCACGCGGCTCACACCCGTGTAGAAGTCGGCCGACTTGTTGTACGACATCGGGTTCTTCGAGGTCACGGTGCCACCGGCCTTGGTCCAGGCTGGCTCGAACGCGGCCACCCAGGCCTTGGCGTAGTCGTGGTCAGCCGGCGCCATGCCCAGCTTCTTGCCCTTCTTCATCTGGTAGCGGATGAAGGGGTCGATGTAGGTCATGAAGTTCGGCGGGATGCGCATCGTCAGCTTGTTGCCCTTTTCCGTGATGGTGGGCACGCTGGTGTAGGCCATCAGCAGGAAGTTTTCTTGCTGGTTGAAGGCCTGCAGGGCGAAGGCGCCACCGGAGTGGGGCACATAGATCACGGCCGTTTCATGCTGCTGCTTGAGGCGACGGGCGTTGATGGCGGCTTCTGCGGGCGAGTACTTGTCGTCCAGCGCCACGATCTCAACCGTGTACTTCTTGCCACCCACGGTCAGACCCTGGGCGTTGATTTCCTTGGCGGCCAGGTTCAGGCCGTTGAGCACGTTCTTGCCGTACAGGGCCGCACCACCGCTGAGCGGGGCGGTCAGACCGATCTTGAGCACTTCCTGGGCCAAGGCACCGCTGGCGCTGAAGGCCAGGGCCACGGTGGCAGCCAGGGGGGCGAGCTTGAGCGCTTTGGGGATGAAACGCATGGTGAGGTCTCCTTGTGAGGGGTGGGTAAACGTAGGGGAACGTGTGAGGAGGAACGGGGTGTCGCGCGCCATCAGGCGCCGATGTAGGCCTTGCGGATGCCTTCGTCGTGCAGCATCTCTTCGGGTTTGCCTTCCATGACGATGCGACCGCGTTCGAGCACATAGGCCCGGTGCGCGATGCGCAGTGCCGAGTAGGCGTTCTGCTCAGCCAGGAACACGGTCACGCCGGTCTGGTTGATCTTCTGGATGATCTCGAACATCTGCTTGACCACCAAGGGGGCCAAGCCCAGCGAGGGCTCATCAAGCAGCAGGGCTTTGGGGCGGCCCATCAGGGCGCGGCCAATCGCGACCATCTGCTGCTGACCACCCGAGAGCGAGCCGGCCGGATCATGGCGCTTTTGCTGCAGGATGGGGAAGAGTTCGTAGATGTGATCAAGGATCTGCTTGGACGTGGCCTTGCTGTCTTGCGCCTTGCGGTGCACATAGCCGCCCAACAGCAGGTTTTGCTCCACCGACATCTGCGGGAACAGCTTGCGGCCTTCGGGGCAGTGCACCACGCCGTGTTCGACGATGGCCGAGGGCTTCATGCCCACCAGCTCCTGGCCGTCGAACGAGATCGAGCCGCTGCTCGTCTTGTTGATGCCCGAGATCGCCATGAAGATCGAGCTCTTGCCCGCACCGTTGGCGCCCAGCAGCACCACCAACTCGCCCTTGTCGGCGTGCAGGCTCACGTTGTCCAGGGCGCGGAAGCTGCCGTACGACAGCGAAACGCCTTCAAGCTTCAGCATGTTCGGCTCCCAGGTAAGCGTCGATCACCAGCGGGTTGCTGCGGATCTCGGCGGGTGTGCCCTCGGCGATCTTCTCGCCGTAGTTCAGCACGATGATCTTGTCGGCCAGGCTCATGATCATGTCCATCTTGTGCTCGATCAGGCACACGGTCTTGCCATGGTCGACCAACTTGCGGATCAGCTCGGCCAGCCCCACGGTTTCTTCCGGGTTCACGCCACCGGCTGGCTCGTCCAGCAGCAGCAGATCGGGCTCGGTCGCCAGGGCCAGCGCAAAGGCCACGCGCTTGCGCTCTTCCTGCGTGATGTCGCCCGCCAGACGGTGCGCCACGCGCTTCAGCCCCACGAACTCCAGTGCCTCTTCGGCCTTCTCGCGGCACAGCTTTTCTTCGCGCTTGAGCAGCGGGGTGTGCATGATCACATCCCACAAACCCGAGCGGGTGCGCAGTCGGTGGCCCACGATCAGGTTGTCCAGCACCGAGGCCTGGTCGAACAGGTTGGTGGCCTGGAAGGTGCGCGCCACACCCAGGCGGGCGATCTGGTCGGCGCGCATGCCGGTCACGTCCTCACCCTTGACGATGATCTGGCCTGACGACGGCGCATGCGTGCCCGCGATCAGGTTGAAGAACGTCGTCTTGCCGGCGCCGTTGGGGCCGATGATGGCGTTGATGTGGCCGGCCTCGAACTTGGCCGTCACGTTGTTGACAGCCGTCAGGCCGCCGAAGCGTTTGGTCAGACCGCGGATCTCAAGCATGGCGGGCTCCGTTGGGGGTAGACGAGGCGGCAGCCGGGGCGCTGGCGGCCTGGGCTTGCTCGCGCTGGGCCGCCGCACGGCGGGCACGGCGGTGCAAGATGGTGCCGACGATGCCGTTGGGCACGAAGATCAGCAGCAGGATCAGCACCGGGCCGAAGACGACCATGCGGTAGTCCTGCAGGAACTGCAGCGACTGGGTCAGCCAGGGCACCAGGATCGAACCCAGGATCGGGCCCAGGATGGTGCCGATGCCGCCCACGAGCATGAACATCACCAGCTCGAAGGTGTGGTGGGTGGCCGCCAGGTCAGGGCCCAGGAAACGCACCACGCCGGCATACAAGCCACCGGCCAGACCGGCATAGATCACCGACAGCACGAAGGCCAGACGCTTGGTGCGTGCCAGCGGGATGCCCAGGGCTTCGGCCAGGGCCTCGCTGTTGCGCACCGCCACGAAACTGCGGCCCAGCAGCGAATGCACGATGCGGTGCATGATGTAGGCGCCCAGGATCAGGAAGCCCAGCACCAGGTAGTACTGGCCCTTGGCCGACTCGAACTCCAGGCCACCGAAGCCGGTGGGGGAGGGGATGCCCATCACGCCGACGGCGCCGTGGGTCACGTCTTCCCACTTCTCGATCAGCAGGTAGATGATGTAGCCCACGCACAGCGTGAAGATCGAGAACACGTGCCCCGTCATGCGCAGCGAGATCACGCCCACCAGATAGCCGATCACCCCGCAGATGGCGCCGGCGGCTGCAAACGCCGTCCAGAAGCCCCATTGGTAATCGGTGGTCAGCAGGCCGACCGCGTAGGCACCGATGGCCATGAAGCCACCGTGCGCCAGGTTGAACTGGCCGGTGTAGCCGGTGATCAGGTTCAGGCCCAGGGCCGCAATCGCAAAGATGTACGACTGCGTCATCACCGACAGGAAGTAGGTGTTGGAGACCATGTAGGGGAACACGAGGGCCAGGGCGATGAGCAAAGCCCAGCCCGCCTTACCTTGAAGGAGCTTCATGTCAGTGCGCGCCTTTCGAAAACAGACCTTGTGGGCGAACCGACAGGATGACCACCAGCAGCACGAAGGCGATCAGGTCCTTGTAGTCCGTCGAGAAATAGAAGCCGCCGAAGGCCTCGGCCAGACCGATGATCAAACCGCCGACGATGGCGCCGGGGAAGCTGCCCATGCCGCCGAGGATGATGATCACGAAGGCCTTGGTGATGACCAGGTGGCCCATGGCCGGATAGACCAGGTTGATCGGGCTGTACAGCACCGCGGCCACGGCCGCCAGCGCGCCGGAGATGGCGAACACCAGCAGCGTCACGCGGGTGGCGTCAATGCCGACCAGGGCCGCGCCGTCGCGGTTTTGCGCCATCGCGATGATGGTCAGACCGGTGGTGGTGCGGGTCAGGAACAGGTGCAGCACGGCCACCAGCACCACGGCGCCGACGATGATCAGCAGACGCTGACCGACGGTGGTCAGGCCGAAGATCTCGACCAGGTTGCCATACGGCGACTGCATGCGGTGGAAGTCGGCGCCCCAGATGGCCTGCGCACCGGCCTCCAGGAACAACAGGATGCCGATGGCGGCGATCATGTCGTGCAGCGGCGGGGCATTGCGCAGTGGGTGGAACACCAGACGCTCGGCCAGCATGGACAGCACAGCCACGACGGCCGCCGAGCCCAGCATCGCCAGCCAGTAGTTCAGGCCCAGCGACTCCATGAAGTAGAAAGCCACGAAGGCGCCGGCCATGTACAGCGCGCCGTGGGCGAAGTTCGGGACGTGCAAGATCCCGTAAACCAGCGTCAGGCCCAGCGCGACCAGGCTGTACACCCCGCCGATCGTCAGGCCATTCAGCAGTTGCTGAAAGAACAAATCCAAGATGCGCTCCTCAAACGGTGCTCGGCATGCCCACAATGGACATGGCCGGTAAGTGCAATGCAGTGTGCCCATCACCTGTTTGAGGGGTCAAGGCAATTTCGGCATTCGTTTCCGTTCTGCGGAACAAACTAGGGTAATTGCTAACAGGGGTAACCGCAGCAAGGCGATTTTTGGCGTCAGGGTCGCCATCCGATCGGAATCAAATTTTGCTCTGCGGAACTTTTTCGCGAGCGTGGTCGGCCTGGGGCCCGTGGTTTGCCCAATCGGCACATCCGGGCTAGACTCTGCCCATGGACATCACAGGTTGCTTCGCCCGCACCCTCCGCACCCCTCTGGGCTGCGGGGTGGGTCAACGCGTGCGCCGATCGCTGGCCGCACTTTCCTGAGCCCGGCGATCTCCTGTCCTTCCCCTTTCGCGCTGTTTTGAGATCTCCGGGCCTGCTCTGCCGCGCCCCCTTTGCCTGGAGACACCCATGTCCATTGATTCCCGTCCCGCCGTGGACGAGCGCATCCTGTCTGAACTCGACCATGCCCGCATCCTGGGCCTCATGCGTCGCACGGCGTTGAGCGATGCCCAGAAGCACGCCCTGGACGCTTTGCTCGACGCGGCTGACCTCGTGCCGGCCCGCGATGTCCCGCCGGATGTCGTCACCATGAATTCACGCCTGCGCCTGCACGCCGAGGGCGAGCCCGAGCCCCGCGACATCACCCTGTGCTATCCCGCCGACGCGCGGGCCGACGTCGGCCTGGTGTCACTGCTGTCGCCCATGGGCGCCAGTTTGCTGGGGCGTCGCGTCGGGAGCGAGGCCGTCTGGCTCACGCCCACCGGCACGCCTCGCACGGCCCGCATCCTGTCCCTGCACTTCCAGCCCGAGGCCGCGGGGGAGTACACCACCTGATCCGCCCACCACAGGGGGAGGCGCAGGCTGTCCGGATCATGTTAAAAACACACAGACATGTCGGGAGTGGTCCCATGCTTGAACCGAACCTGGTGGTGAGCGAGACGGAGTTCTGGGAAGCGGCGGTCAGCACCGCCGAGCAGCGCTTTCACAAGTTGTGCGACGAGGCCGAGGCCATGTCCATCCAGGGCTACCTGCAAGACGGCACGGTGGTGTACTGGAACCGTGCCTCGGAGATGATTTACGGCTACAGCGCCCAAGAGGCCATCGGGCGCAACCTGCTCGATCTCATCATTCCGCCGGCAGCCTGGGCGGCGGTGCAGCACGACATGGCGCAGATGTTCGAAACCGGCAAGGGCATCCCGGCCGCCCGACTCACCCTGCGCCACAAAGACGGTCACCCCGTCTCCGTCTTCTCCAGCCACACCGTGGTGGCCTTGCCCGGGCATCCCAAGGTGATGTTCTGCATGGACGCCGACATGAGCGCCCTGGCCCAGGCCGAGGAGGAGTTGCGCATTGCCGCCACCGCCTTCGAGTCCCAGCAAGGCATGCTCATCACCGATGCGCATGATCGCATCCTGCGCGTCAACAGTGCCTTCACGCAGGCGACCGGCTATCGGGCCGAGGAGCTGCTCGGCCAGTCACCCCGCATCTTGCACTCCGGCCACCAAGAGGCCGTTTTTTTTGACCAGATGTGGCACACCCTGCGGGCGCAAGGCTCCTGGCAGGGCGAGCTCTCTCACCGTCGTCAGAGCGGCGAGGTCTACACCGACTGGGCCACCATCAACGCGGTGCGCAACCCCCTGGGCGACGTCACCCACTACGTTTACGCCCTCACCGACATCACCCAGCGCAAACAGGTCGAGGCCCAACTCACCCAGCTGGCCTTCTACGATGCCCTGACCCACCTGCCCAACCGCCGCCTGTTGCACGACCGCTTGCACCAGGCGATCGCAGCGCGTCAGCGCCACCGGCACTGCGCGGCGCTGCTGTTCGTGGACGTGGATGACTTCAAGGGCCTCAACGACACCCTCGGGCATGAGATGGGCGACCTGCTGCTGCAGCAACTGGCCGATCGTCTGCAACGCCACGTGCGCGACAGCGACACCGTGGCCCGTTTCGGCGGGGACAAGTTCGTGGTGATGCTCGACGACCTCAGTGACGATCTGGCGGTGGCCGCGGCCGATGCCGAGCGCACCGCTCACAAGCTGCTGAGCGTGGTGGGCGAGCCGTACTCGCTGCGCGAGCAGCACTACCGCAGTGAGGTGAGCATCGGCATCACCCTGTTTCAGGCCTCCGACTGCACGGTGGACGAATTGATCCGCCAGGCCGAGATGGCGATGTACGCCGCCAAGGCCGCCGGGCGCAACAAGCTGCGCTTCTTCGACGTGCGGATGCAATCCGAGGTGTCTCACCGCGTGGCCCTCATCAACAGCCTGCGCGAGGGGCTGAAGCACGCCGAGCTGCGGCTGTTCTGTCAGCCACAGGTCTCGCACACCGGTCAGCTGATCGGGGCCGAGGCCCTGGTGCGGTGGGCCCATCCGGAGCGCGGCATGGTGTCGCCGGCCGAGTTCATCCCGATCGCCGAGTCATCCGGGCTGATTCTGCCGCTGGGCATCTGGGTCATGGCCGAGGCCTGCCGTCAGCTGGTGGCCTGGACCGAACAGCTGGGCACGTCGGACTTCACCTTGGCGGTCAACGTCAGTGCCGCGCAATTTGCCCAGCCCGATTTCGTCGAGCAGGTGAGGGTGGTGCTCAACGACACCGGCACCGACCCGCGGCGACTCAAGCTGGAGCTGACCGAGAGCATGCTGGTCAATGGGGTGGACGACGTCATCGCCAAGATGGAGTCCCTCCGGCAACTGGGTGTGGGCTTCTCGCTGGACGATTTCGGGACGGGGTACTCGTCCCTGTCCTACCTGCAGCGCCTGCCCCTCAATCAGCTGAAGATCGACCAGTCTTTCGTGGCGGGGCTGCAGCGTGACCGCAGCAGCGAAGTGATCGTGCAGACCATCATCGCCCTGGGGCAGAGCCTGGGCTTGACCGTCATTGCCGAGGGGGTGGAAACCGAGTCCCAGCGCGACATGCTCACGCGCCTGGGCTGCGAAGCGTTTCAGGGCTACCTGATCGGCCGCCCGATGCCCATGGTGGACTTCGAAGCACGCTTCCTGCGCCGCCCCGACGCCGTCATGTCCTGACACTCACTCCTTGAAGTACACCACCTGGTGGCCGACCGCCAGCAGGTCGCCGCGCGCACTCCAGATCTCGGCAGTCTGGTCGTGAAAGCCCTGGCTGTATCGCAGTCCCTTGGCACAGCCCAGTACATGCTCGCTGCCCTGGGCCGCCAGCAGGGCCGCATCGGCATGGAAGTACACCGTCAGCGTGACCGTCCCCGCCGGCACCGGCCGGGAGCGGCGCACGAAAATGCGCGGGATGAAGGCATCGCAGATGGCGCTCAAGGACAAGAAATCGAGTGGCCGGGGCGGCTCGTCCCGGATCCAGACCTGCGTCACGGCGTCGTCGCGCTCGACGCTGTCGAGCACCTGTTCGCCATCGGTGAAGCGCATGTCGTAAGCCCGTGGCCAGGCCGTGCGGAACACCCCAGGGTGACGCGGCAACTGTGCGGCGGGCGGCACCGACGGGAACACGGCATCCGTGGCGCTCCAGGTGTCGCGTCGCACGGCGGTCATCACGGTGGCAAAAGCCGCGACGGCGTCGTGCTGTCGCAACTCGACCAGCCAGTGCTGGGTGGAGCGGTTCGTGCGCATCGGGCGGGCGTGCACCTCGAAGGCCCCATCGGCGATGGGGGCGGCGTAATGCACCGTCAGGGACAGGGGCTCGCCCAGCCGCTCCGGGTGAGAGAGCGCGCCGTTGAGCAGGGTTGCGGCAATCGTGCCCCCGAAAGGACCCACCATGTTGGCGTAGGTGGGGTGGGTCTGGCCGGTGAACCGGTGTTCGCCCGCAGGGGTGAGGGCGACGGCAGCATCCAGGGCGTGGGGCGAAACGGTCATGGCGAAGAACTCCTTGGGTCACGATGGTAGCGCGACGCTCTGATCCGTGCTGACGGTGCTGTCGCGCGCACGCCGCCTTCGGGAATGAGCGGACCCTGCCCCCCCGTTTCGGCGGGTTAGACTGGCATGCAACGCTGCGGGCACACGCTTGCGGCTCCTTGCAACGGGAGAGTTTCGTGCTCGTTTACGTTCTGATTGGTGTGCTGGTTCTGCTCGTCCTGCTGTGGTGGCTCGGGGCGTTCCGCCGACCGATTCCGCCGCGGGATGAAGTGGCGCCTGCGCCTCAGGCCGAGCCTGCCGCCGCCCCGGAGTCCGCGCCGCAACTGGCGCCTCCCCCGGCGCCCGAACCCGAGGCGCCGGTCGCTCTGCAGCCTGACGTGGCGGTCGAGGTTGTCGAGGCCGCCGCCCCCGTGGTTGAAGCGCCTCCGGATTTCAACGAGCTCTCCACCGAGCCCCTGCCGCTGGACGAGGCGCTGCCGCCTGCGGCCGCCGAGTCACCGGCTATCGAGGCGGCCGTGGACCTGGAGTTGGACCTCTCCTCCGGCGACGAGGTGGGGGCGACGCCGCCTGTTCAGGCCGTCGATCAGATCGACCTGGATCTGGACCTGGATGTGGCCCCGCAGGTCGAGCCAGAGCAGGAACAGGCCCTGGCGCTGACAACGCCGCCCCCCGAGCGGGAGGCGGAGCCAGAACCCGAGCCGATGCAGGCGTTGACCCTTGCGCCGATCGCGCTCGCAGAGCCGGAGCCTGAACCTGTTCCGGAACCAGAACCAGAGCCAGAGCCAGAGCCAGAGCCAGAGCCAGAACCAGAGCCAGAGCCAGAGCCAGAGCCAGAGCCAGAGCCAGAGCCAGAGCCAGAGCCAGAGCCAGAGCCAGAGCCAGAGCCAGAGCCAGAGCCAGAGCTTGCGCCAGCATTCGTGCCCGAGGCGCCTGTGGCACCTCCAGCGATCGAGCCCTTGCCCGTCAGCCCGATCGACACGGTCGCGCCGGTGCTCATCACGCCCCCCGCGCCAGCTGCGCCCGTGGTGCCTCCGCCCGCGCCGTCGGCCCCGGCCCCGAGCGGTGAGCCGCCGCTGATCCTGGTCGTGGACGACTCCGCCGTCGTACGCGCCAAGATGGTCAAACTGCTCAAGTCGGTCAATTACCGCGTCGAAATCGCCAAAAACGGCGTGCAGGCGCTGGAGCTGATTCCCCAGCTGCAGCCGCACGTGATCGTCACCGACATCGAGATGCCCGAGATGGACGGCTACGAACTGATCGCCCGCCTCGATGCCGATGCCCAGTTGCGCACCATTCCGGTCTATGCCGTCTCCAGCTTCGAAGACCTGGCCGAGCGCCTTGCGCCGCATGCCAATGTGCAGGGCTGTTTTGGCAAGCCCTGGGACGAGCCGCTCGTGTTGAGCACCCTCGCGCAGCGCCTCGGCACCGCGGCAGCCCCGCACTGAGGCGTCGCAGATGTGGCGCCAGCGCGGCCAGCATTGGTGGGGCATCACCCGGGGCGCCATCCAGCTCTGGCTGGACAGCAACGCCTTCAGCCATGCGGCGGCGCTGGCGTTCTACACGCTGTTCTCGCTGGCCCCGGTGGTCATCATCGCGGTGGCGGTGATTGGGGTGGTGCTCGGCGAGCAGGCTGCGCAGGGGCAGATCGTGGGCCAACTCCAGGACGTCATGGGGCGGGAGGCGGCGCAAGCCGTCGAGCAGGCGGTGGCCCGATCGAGACTGTCCGAGGCAGGCTGGCTGCCCACCCTGCTCGGCATCACGGCGCTCCTGACGGGCGCCACCACCGTGTTCGGTCAGATGCAGGTCTCGCTCAACGACATCTGGGGCGTGGCGGCGCGCCCGGATCGCAGCAGTCTTTTCATGTTCCTCAAAAGCCGCCTGCTTTCGCTCACCGTGGTGCTGGCCATTGGCTTTGTGTTGCTGGTGTCTTTGTTGCTGGGCGTCGTCTTGCGGGCGGTCCTGCACTTTGCCGATCAGTTCGTGCCCGCGGTGGCGGCGTTGCTGGCCAGTGGCGAAATGCTGCTGTCCCTGCTGGTCACCGGGCTGCTGTTTGGCACCATCTTCAAGGTGCTGCCCGATGTGGTGCTGAAGTGGCGCGAAGTCGTGGTCGGAGCCCTGGTCACGGCCGTGCTGTTCGCCATCGGGCGCGATGCGATTGCGCTCTACCTGGCGCAAACTGCCACCGCCTCCACCTACGGTGCGGCCGGCTCGGTGGTGCTGATCCTCTTATGGGTTTACTATTCTTCCTTGATCCTGCTGTTTGGCGCGGCCTTCACCAAAACCCACCTGCTGGCGCGTGGCCGGTCGGTGGTGCCGCGCAACTCCGCCGTGCTGGTTCACCGTGAACTGGTGGTGGAGTCGCCCGCGCCACGTTCACCGCCGGCCTCCCGGCAGGACGCTTCCCGCTCATGACCGCTGCGCTGCCCCATTCCATCGATGATCGACTCCACGTCCTCAAGACGCGGTGGGCCAACTACCTGGCCGAAGGTCGGTTTGAACACTTCATCGAGTTCACCGTGGCCGTCAACAGCCTGGCGGAACACCTCAATCGCATGCGTCTGCCCGGTCTGGTCCGCGTGTGTGAAGGTTTGGAAAATGCCGCACTGGCCCGCCTGGGCCAAGATGACAGCCATCCCCTGGGGGAGCAGGACACCACCGCCTTGCAGCGCCAACTCGACACCCTGTTGGGCGCCGTGGCCAGCGCCAAGCCGCATGTGCCCGATCGGGAGCGCCGTGTGGAAAGCCCCGCCGCGCCCGAGATCGACTGGATCAAGCCGCGCACAGTGTGGCTCATCAGCGCCCCCGGTCAGCAAGAGTTGGTGCAGGCCCTGGGCCACCAGCTGCGTTACTTCGGCTTTCAGACGATGGAGCTCCCGTGGGGCGGCGTGCACCCCGAAGGCGATCGGCCCCTGGCCGTGCTGTTCGTCCCCGCCCCCGATGGACTGCAGCCTGCCGGCCTGCAGTTCGTCACCGATATCCGTGCCAGTTGCCCCGCCAGCCAGCTGTTCTACCTGGGGGTGGCGTCGGCCATCGAACCCATTGTGGAGCTGATGCGCGCGGGCATCGACGTGGCCATTCCCGCTGAAGAACAGCATGCCCGCGTGCTCGACCGCATCCTCGACCTCGTTCAGAACATCGAGCAGGAGAAATACCGCGTCCTGGTGGTCGAGGATTCTCGGGTGGCCGTGGCCCTGATCCAGCGCACCTTGGCCGAACACGGCATCGACAGCCATGCCATCCGTGATCCAGGCACCTTGTTCGATGTGCTCGAATCGTATCGGCCCGATCTGGTGCTGATGGACATGTTCATGCCACGCTTCAACGGCGTGGAGGCCACCCGCGTGCTGCGACAGATGTCGGCCTATAGCACCCTGCCCATCGTCTACCTCTCGGGGGCCACCGATGTCGGCATGCAGGTCGAGGCCTTGCGTCTGGGGGGGGATCAGTTCCTCACCAAGCCGTTCAATCCGGTGCTGTTGGCCGCGGTCGTCAAGACCAAGATCGAGCGCTTCCGCGAGACCCAGCGCTCGACCCGGCTCGATGGCCTCACCGGCCTGCTCAACCACACGGCCGCCAAATCTCGTCTGGCGGGACTGGTGCAGCAGTTCGGATCGCCAGGCGCGTCGACCGAGGCTGGCACCCAGGGGGCGCTGACCGTCGCCATGATCGACATCGATCATTTCAAGGCGATCAACGACACCTACGGCCACCCTGTGGGCGATCAGGTCATCCGGGCGCTGGCCTGGTTGCTCAAGGGGCGCTTGCGCGCGAGCGACCTCATCGGGCGCTACGGTGGGGAGGAGTTCCTCATTGCCTTGCCTGGGGTCAGTCTGGAGCAGGCCGTCACCGTCATCGACCGCATCCGCGCCGACTTCGCCGCCTTGCCGCACGCCCACCCCGGGGGCGCCCTGCGGGCCACCTTCAGCGCCGGGGTGGCCACCTTCCCGATGTTCGATACCGCGGCCAGCCTCACCGAAGCGGCCGACGGCGCATTGCTGCATGCCAAGCGCCTGGGGCGTAACCGTGTCGAGGCGGCCGCGCTGGCGGCCCACCTGCACAGCGTGGCCTGAGCCGGCACGCGTTTGACACCATCCGGGTTCGTTTTTACACTGCAGTCATGGGCGCTTAGCACGCCCACGGTTGAATGCAAAGTGTGATCAACGTGTGACATTGGCCGCTGATGCGGCTTTGGGGCACCGTGGTTCGCGAACCTTGAACGGAGGTGGTGCCATGTCCTTGGCCATCCAGAATGCAACGGGTCCATCCGATCTCCGCGCCATGATGCAGGCTCGCACCGAGGCGGCGCAGCGGCGCGCCGACGGCATGGTGCCTCGCTCGGCCGACGTGGTGGCCGAGCGCCGTGACAACACGGGCGCGCAGTCCATGGAGGACGCGGGCTGGATGGCCATGCAGAGCCGTCTGGCCGATTCCGCCTCTCGCACCGTGCTGGCGCAGACCACCGCCAGCATGCAGCCGGTCACCCCCAATGATGCGGCGCCTCAGGCACAGGCTGCCGTCAACGACCGCGCCAGCATGGCGGCGCAGAGCGCTGCGACGTACGCCGCGATGCAGCAGGCGGGCGTGTCGGCGCTGACCACCACCGATGCCATGCGCGAACGGTCGCTCTCGCTGCGCGCCTGATCAGCTTGTTCGGCGCGGAGTCCGGGTTGTTGTCATGACCACGCTTGCCATCTCTTCCTCGGCCAACCTGATGCGCGCCAGTTTTCAGGAGCCCACCGTCGCCCGTTTGCGTCAGGCAGCGGAGCGCGCCCAGCAGACCGCCGACAAGCTCCAACTTCAGGCCCGCGATGCCTGGCAACAAGCCGCCCGAGCCGAAGCCAATGCGCGCGGGCTGGACAGCCGCGCCACCCAGGCGCTGGCCGATGCAGGGCAGGCCCAGGGCAAGCTCGTCACCTTCACCTCCGGGATCACGGAGGCCTCACCTGCACCCTCTGCGGTCGATGCCGAAGTGACGAGGGCCCCTCTCCTTTCCGCATCCATGCCCCCACCCGCGTGGATGTCGACGCCGTCCCCTGCCAGCGTCAACAACCTCGGTCAGCGCGTCGGTACGGTCCTCAGCGTGACCGCGTGATCGCTTGAGCGCATGGACTGCTAACATGCCCCAACGCCTTGTCGTGGCGTGGCATGGGCGGTGAACGCTCGCCACCTTGGCTTGGAGCCAGCCCGCTCGGCATCATCTGATGAACAGGGAGATGATGGACCATGCCTGTCTTGAGCGCGCTCGACGATGACAACGCGGTGTACCGCACCCTGCTGGAGTCGACCCAGGCCATTCCGTGGAAGATCGATTGGGCCTCCAAGCAGTTTGCCTACATCGGCCCTCAGATCGAGGCCTTGCTGGGTTGGAGCCCACAAAGCTGGATGACCGTGGAAGACTGGGCGATGCGCATGCATCCGGACGATCGCGAGCGCGTGGTCAACTTCTGTGTCGCCCAGTCCCAGGCTGGGGTGGACCATGAGGCCGACTATCGTGCCCTGACCAAGGACAACGGATACGTCTGGATCCGCGACGTGGTGCATGTCGTGCGCAACGACCTGGGCGAGGTTGAGGCCTTGATCGGTTTCATGTTCGACATCAGCGAGCGCAAGAAGACCGAAGAAAAGCTCCTGGCCCTGCAGAAGGAGCTCGAGGCCCTGTCCTTCAAGGATGGTCTGACCAACATCGCCAATCGGCGGCGCTTCGATGCCAGCTTCGAACTGGAGTGGGACAGTGCCAGCCGACTGCGCCAGCCCCTGTCCGTTCTGCTGTTCGACATCGACTACTTCAAACAGTACAACGACCTGTACGGTCACATCCGAGGGGACCGCTGCCTGGTGGACATCGCGCAGACACTCAGTCTGGCGCTCGATGGGCCACGTGATCTGGTCGCGCGCTTTGGCGGTGAAGAGTTCATCGTCTTGCTGCCGGGGGCCGATGCCACGGTGGCGCAGAAGGTGGCCGAGCGCTGCCAGCGTCTCATCCACAAGCAGGCGATTCCCCATGCCGACTCACCGCATGGCCAATGCGTCACCGTCAGTGTGGGCGTGGGGACCGTTGTGCCCGACGCCTCCCGCCATCCTTCCAGTTTCATCGAGGCCGTGGATCAGCAGCTGTATGCGGCCAAGAAAAATGGCAAGAATCGCATCGAGGTCGTTGACGCGGTGGGGTGACCGAGGGCTGGCGCTGCCCGCCCCCACGGTTCGCAGGTCAGAAGCTGTAGCCCACCGCGAGCACCGTGGACAGGCTGTTTTCGTCTTGCACGATGGGGCTGCGGCGCGCATCGCCCAGCAGCGTGGCGTGGGTCAGGGAGCCCGTCAAGACCCAAGTTGGGCTCACGCGATAGACCAGTGAGGTGCCCAGTCGCACATCTCTGAGTCCGCTGTCTGGCTTGAAGATGGCATAGCCGCTGCGCAGGGACTGTGCTGCATCGATGCCGTAGTACGACTGCATGTAGGCGGCATTGGCCCAGGTGGTGGCCAGGTTGGCTCCCAGGCGCAGACTTGGGGTCAGGGGGACGCTCCAGCCTGCGCCCAGATCGACCAGCAGACCGTCGCGATCTTTGCCGCTCCCGTGGCGCAGCGATGAACTCAGCGTCAGTCCACGCATCGGACTGATGTTGAAAAATGCGCCCCACTCAGGGCGGGGATCGATGTCGCCCAAGCCCCGCAACGCCTCGCTGCGATGCGCCTTGCGACCGAAATCGGCCGTCACGCGCACGCCATACGCCTTGTCCGCCTGCCTGGATGCGTTGTATCCGATGCCGTTCAGTGGGCCGGCAAACCAGCCGTTCTGCCACAGGTAATCGATGCGGGGCAACATGCGCACACGCGTTTCATCCGAGCCGCTGTAGCGCGGGCCGACCAGCACCGCGGCGCCCACCGTGCCACCCTCCGTCACGTTCGGCGCGATGGCCCGACGGTAAAAGTCGGCTTGAGCGTGGGCGAGTCCGCAGGCGCTGGCCAGCGCGAGGGTCGCAAAGCAGGTCGCAGAGAGTTTCATGGCGGGCTCTTTCAGGTGGACGGGCGCAAGACACTGCCGTGGGGCCAGTGCGCGAGGAGGCATCTCGCTGCGCAGACTGATCAGTCTATATTGAGACTGATTGGTTTTGTGTGCCGTGACCTGTGTCCATCGGATGGCTTCACGCTGCGAGCGATGTGCGGGCCTGAAGTTCGAGCGGATGGGACAGGGCGGACGCTCGGTGCGTCTGCCCTGCGTGGTCAGAGGCTGAAGTCGTAATCCACCGTCAGCGGCGCATGGTCGCTGAACCACTGTTCCTTGAACACCGCCGCCTGCCGGGCCGTCTCGGCCAGTGCGGGCGTGGCCAAGTGGTAGTCAATGCGCCAGCCTACGTTCTTCGCGCGGGCTTGGCCGCGGTTGCTCCACCATGTGTAGCACTCGTCCGTGGTGTCGGGGTGCAGGTGCCGGTACACGTCCACCAGCCGGGTGCGGCCGGCTGGGTCCAGCAGCTTGGTCATCCAGGCGCGCTCTTCGGGCAGGAAGCCGCTGTTCTTGAGGTTGCCCTTCCAGTTCTTCAGGTCGGCTTCCTTGTGCGCGATGTTCACATCGCCGATCAGGATGAACTCGCGGTCCTCGCGCAGGCGCGCCAGGTGCGGCTCGATCATGTCTAGAAAGCGGAACTTGGCCTGCTGGCGCTCTTCGCTGCTGGAGCCGCTGGGGAAGTAGCAACTGATGAGCGACAGCTTGCGCCCTGGCTTGTCGAAGCGCAACTCCACATAGCGACCCTCCGGATCGAACTCGCCGCTCGGGTCGGCCGCGCCCAGGCCGATGATCACATCCGAGGGTTCGTGCTTGGTGTACATCCCCACCCCGGAATACCCCTTCTTCTCGGCGTGATGAAAATGTCCATTCATACCGGCAATGGCCTTCAACGGCGCCGGCATGTCGTCCACGTGAACCTTCAGCTCCTGCACGCCCATACAATCGGCTGAAACACTTTCAGCCCAGGGCACCAGCCCTTTGGTTGCCGCCGAGCGGACGCCGTTGAGGTTGAGAGAGACCAGACGAAACACGAGACACCATTCATCATGAGCAACACCCCTGCCAACGACACACTCGCTCAGGACTTTGTGGCCTTTGCGGTGCAATCCCAGGTGCTGCGGTTTGGAGAGTTTAAGACCAAGGCCGGGCGCCTGTCGCCCTATTTCTTCAATGCCGGCTTGTTCGACGACGGCGCCAAACTGGGCCGCCTGGCTGAATTCTATGCACGCCGCCTGATCGAGTCCGGTTTGCAGTTCGACATGCTGTTCGGTCCGGCCTACAAAGGCATCACGCTGGCCGCTGCCGTGTCGATCGAACTGGCCCGCCTGGGGCACAACAAGCCCTTTGCCTACAACCGCAAGGAAGCCAAGGATCACGGCGAAGGCGGCACCCTGGTGGGCGCGCCCGTGCAGGGCCGTGTCCTCATCATCGACGACGTGATCTCGGCCGGCACCTCGGTGCGCGAGTCCATCGAACTGATCAAGGCGGCCGGGGCCACCCCCTGTGGCGTCACCATCGCGCTCGACCGCCAGGAAAAAGCCACCGCCAACGGCCAGGATGCCGCCGAGAGCGCGGTCCAGCAGGTCGAGCAGCACTACGGCCTGCCGGTTGTGGCCATCGCCACCCTGGGCGACCTGCTGCGCTATCTGGAAACCCAGTCCGATCCCGCCCTGACGGCGTTTCACCCTGCGGTGCTCGCTTACCGTCAACGTTACGGGGTCTGACGCGTTTTATGATGAGTACGTCGGCGCTGCGCGCGCCGTCCTCGCCGGAGTCGCCATGTTGAAGTGCCCCCTGATTGCCGTTCGCTCCCCTCGTGCCTTGGCCCTCGGGTCGGTGCTGGTGTGGGCGGGGCTGGTGGCGGGCGGTACGGGCAGCGCTTGGGCGCAAACGAAGTCCAGCACCGGGGCCATCTACACCTGCATCGATGGCGCGGGCAAGCGCCTGACCTCAGACCGCTTGATCCACGAGTGTCTGGATCGCGAGCAGCGTGTGCTCAACAAAGATGGTTCGGTGCGCACGGTGATTCAGCCGCGCATGAGCGCTGAGGAGCGCGCCCAGGCCGAGGCGCGCAAGCGTGAGCAGGCGCTGGCCGAGGCCGCACAGAAGGATGCCGTGCGGCGCGACCGCAACCTGTTGATGCGCTTTCCCAACGAGCCCGCGCACAACAAGGCGCGCGAGGCCGCGATGGACGACTTGCTCAAAGGCATTGCCTTGTCGGACAGGCGCTTGCAAGACCTGCGCGCCGAGCGCAAGCCGCTGGATGCGGAAACCGAGTTCTACAAAGGCAAACGCCTGCCGGCCAAGCTGCGCACCCAGATCGAGGCCAACGACGCGCAACAGCAGGCGCAACGCGACATCATCCAGCAGCAGCGTGCCGAGATGGTGCGCCTGAACGCCATCTACGACGCCGAGTTGTGGCGCCTGCGCCAGATGTGGGCCGGGGCCCAGCCAGGGACCGTCCCCATGCCCACCTTGCCCAAGGCGTCCGGGGCGCCCAGCACCCCGGTGGTCCGCTGAGCGGCGTCAGCCGGCCAGCTTCTTCTTGAGCAGCTCGTTGACGGTGGCCGGGTTGGCCTTGCCCTTGGTGGCTTTCATGGCCTGACCCACGAGGGCGTTGAAGGCCTTCTCTTTGCCAGCACGGAACTCTTCGACCGACTTGGCATTGGCCGCCAGGATGTCGTCGAGGATCTTTTCCAGCTCGCCGGTGTCGCTCATCTGCTTGAGCCCCTTGGCGTCGATCACGGCGTCCACACGCGCCTGATCCTCGCCGCTGCCTTCGCCGTTCCACAGCGCCTCGAACACCTGCTTGGCACCGTTGTTCGAGATCGTGCCGTCGGCAATGCGCGCGATCATCGCTGCCAGCAAGGTGGCGCTGATGGGCGATTGCTCGATGGTCTGCTCGGCTGCGTTCAGGCGGCGCGAGACCTCGCCCATCAACCAGTTTGACACCAGCTTGGGTTGCTGGCAGGCCTGGGCGGCGGTTTCGAAGAAGGCGGCAAACGCCTTCGACTGCGTCATCATCGTCGCGTCGTACTCGGGCAGGCCGTAGCCGCTCACGAAGCGCTCGGCCATCACACGCGGCAACTCGGGCATGCGGCCCTTCACGCGCTCGATCCACTCGGGCGCGATCACCAGCGGAGGCAGATCCGGATCGGGGAAGTAGCGGTAGTCGTGCGCGTCTTCCTTGGTGCGCATCGCGCGCGTCTCGCCCGTGTCCGGGTTGAACAGCACGGTGGCTTGCTGGATGGTGCGACCGTCCTCGATCTCGTCAATTTGCCATTGGATCTCGTAATCCGTGGCTTGCACGATGTGCTTGAAGCTGTTGAGGTTCTTGATCTCGCGGCGCGTGCCCAACGGCGCCCCGGGGCGGCGCACCGACACGTTCACGTCGCAGCGGAAGGAGCCTTCCTGCATGTTGCCGTCGCAGATGCCCAGCCACACCACGAGGGCATGCAGCGCCTTGGCGTACTCCACGGCCTCGCTGCTGGAGCGCATGTCGGGCTCGGAGACGATCTCCAGCAGCGGCGTGCCGGCGCGGTTGAGGTCCACGCCGGTGGCGGCGCGGCCGTCGGGCAGGCGGAACTCCTCGTGCAGGCTCTTGCCGGCGTCCTCTTCCAGGTGGGCAC
>JAJUGJ010000040.1 GCA_029268225.1 Burkholderiales bacterium
GGCCATAAGGGGTGGGCGGAAGCTCGCAACAGTCACCAATCGAAAGCGCAAAAAAAATCCTCCACCGCTGATTGGCAACCTGCTTTGGCTCGACCGACAACTACTGTCTGACCTACGCCGCGACAGCAGGCTCCAACGCATTGAAGTTGATCGCGAAGGCATCTACCGGTTACCGATCCTGTCACCTGACGATCAGGCTATCTTTGCGACGCGATGCAAAGCCATGGCGCCATTCCTGACGTTCTCAAAACTCAGGCAAAGCATTCTGGTTCACGAAGGGTTAGGAGATCTTGTTCGAGAGGCCATGAGTCTCGGCGACGTCAGCAGAAGCTTTGTGTACAAGCAATGGTCCACTCTTTGCCTCCATGGCATTACGGAGATCAGCTTACGCCCGCGAAGGGACCGGTGTGGCGCGCCAGGAGTCAGGCGCCCATGCACCCCAGGTGAGAGAAAGAAGGCTGGACGAAAAACAGACAAGCAACGGGTGGCAAGGTACTACGGGGAGGATCTCGATCCAGATCAACCGGGCATGACCGACGAATGGCGCGCAGTGATCTTGGCGGCTGATGCCAGCAACAAGGCCCCGGTGAAGCCCGACATGCCCAAGCGCATCGACCACGTCCTGAGGTCAGGATTCATTACACGCTACACACAGGTCAACGGCCAACTTGTCCCAACTGAGCTTGAGAAAGGCACGTACCCCAACAACCAGCAAATCAAACGTGTTCTGACAACCGAGTACTCACAACTTCAGCGCCTGATAGCAAAGACGACCAAAGGGCATTTCAACCGAGCGCTTCGGGCGCTGACATCACGGAACTGGAAAGGTGTCGCCGGACCAGGCCATACGTGGGCCATTGACTCCACCATTGGTGACATCTATCTACGATCGTCACTGAATCCTGCTTGGATTGTCGGGCGTCCCATCGTCTATGTCATCGTCGACGTGTGGTCGACTGCCGTTGTTGGCTTTTATGTTTGCTTGACTGGCCCCAGTTGGGCCACGGCCAAAGTAAGCCTGTTCAATGCTGTTTGCGACCCTCATCTACTTGGCGACCTATGGGGCTACCAACCCACTCTGTGCTTAGAGCCACATCCCACCTTCCCCAGCGTGTTGTTATGCGATCGAGGTGAGTACCTATCACGGGGAGCCTTTCAAACGGGAGCCGAACTGAAGATTGACATGAGCTATACGCCTCCCTATCGCCCTGACCTCAAGGGACTGGTCGAGGTACTCCATCGAATTGAAAAGGACGCGCAATTTCTCTTTGTACCGGGCGCTATGGATTACCGCCGCAAGGAATACGAACTCAGGCGAGGCCATGCCGCAGATTCGGCATTGACGGTCCGGCAGTACGTACAGTACCTCCAGATCCGTTTTTCGATCTACAACCTTACAGCGGACCGTTCTAAGCGGCTTGATGCTCACATGATCGCCGATGGCGCAATCGGCAGCCCTGCAGGCCTGTGGCGATGGGGACATGCCGTTGGCATTGGTTCCAGGCGGGATATGCTGCAGTCCGACCTTATCTCTGAGCTATTACCCGGCGCCACAGGTCATGTGGGCTTGAGGTCTGTTCAATTTGCTCGTAGCGACTACTCATGTGAGCAAATGATTCAGGAGCAATGGACTGCGAAGAGCCGAAACTTTGGTGGATGGTCTCTGCCAGTTCACTACTACCCCGGCTCTGCATCACGGATCTGGACTCCCAACATGACCGGCACAGGCCATCTGGAGCTCAGTCTCATGGACGAGTCGTTCAGCTCGCCCGAACTTACTTTCGACGAAGTTGCTGAATCGATTGCACTGCTGTCCATGAGCAGGTCGGATCGCGAGCATGAACGCACACTCAAACTGTTGGGCTTGATGGAACAGGCGTCTGAGTTGACTCGCAGTGCCACGATCATGACTGAAGAAGCCATGCGCAAAGCCAAAGGGGCTAAGCCGAGCATTCGTGATGCCAGGGCACTCGAAGTGCAATCCATGACTGGCCCTTCATCCGCCGCGCGGGAAATGGCTCAGCAGGCACGCGATGAAGCAGTTGACGCTCACACTGAATTGTTGCTGTCCTTGCTGGAGAGCACCAATGACTAAACCCACCCCAACGTCCAGTAGCGCGAGTCATTCAACATCGCCTTACGAAGGCAACATCCTGGTGCAGCGGCTCGGCCCGATACGATCACGACAAGAAACTCTGAAAGCTCTCATAGACCGTCCACCTCCCCCAGAACAGGTGAGTGGGATTCCTCGTCATGAGCGTGTTCACCACTTGATGCTCGTACGTGATCTGCATCTACCTACTGCAGTGGAAGCCGATCTCGCCAGCACCATTGATCTACTGATCCGACCGTGCTATCGGTACCGCGACCCCGCACGCCCCGATGTATGGGGCCATATCAGTGGCGAGCAACGGTACTTTCCAAAGAGAAGGGGACAGCCTGCATCTGGAGCTGCAGTAGAAGGCCCCCCTGGCACAGGAAAGACAGAGGCCATCGTTCGGATACTTGATGGATACCCCCAGATCATCCATCACGAATGTTTTCCGAAGATGGTCGGGCCACACAAGCAAGTAGTTTGGCTTTCCATCGATGTTCCAGCCAGTGGTCGAGCACAAGACCTTGCCGCAACGTTGATGCGGGCATGGGACAAGGCAACAGAACTGGAAAGGTTTGGTGCGGCCCTCGCCAAGGAGCGACGAGATGGCATGAAGATGTTGGAGGAGTGGCGTCAGGTAGCAGTCTCACACTTCCTCGGTCTGTTGCATCTCGATGAGGTGCAAAACTTTTTCAAGCTCTCGACCCTGGAAGCACGCAAGAAGCGGAAATCCAAGGTCGCGGGCATCGAATTGAGCATCGTTGAAGATCAGTGCCTGAAGTGGATTCTCAATCTGATGAACACTTGGGACATTCCTCTCCTCGTTTCAGGAACGCCAGACGGTATCGCAGCCCTCACGAATCGGCTTAGCAATCTGCAGCGCTTCGCCTCTGCTGGCTATCATCGTTTCGATCCCTTTGAGAGCGCCACATGTGATGCCTACCGAATGGTGCTGCTCCCCCAACTGGGCAAGTACCAGTACCTTGAAAAGCCCATCGAGATTGATGATCACCTCGCTCAGTTGATCTTCAACGAAACCGCTGGCGTTTACCGGCTCATCATTGCGCTTTGGATTGCCGCGCAGCGCGTGGCCTTGGATCGGCCAAAGAGCGACGAGTTAACGCTCAAGGACTTTGACGTCGCGATCAAGACATACATGGCGCCTCTCCGGCCAGCTGTGCAGGCATTGCTCAGCAAAGACCCAGAGCGCATGGCCAAATATGAGGACCTGCTTCCGAGGGAGGGGAACTTTTGGCCGTCCTTCTGGGATCGGATGAATGCCAACAGCGCATGACCACACTCCAAGATGCAGACAAACCTCCATTTCTAACCATCTCTATGTATGTATATCTTGTTTTCGATATACAGCCTTAGCAATTCATAGAGTTCAAGCTCAGATCCAACATCACAGACACGCTATGGTCATCAATGCAGAAGATCGTCGATGCCTGGCGATAAGCGCTGCGGCCTTCTGGCCGACAGCTACGAGCGATTCAGGTCTGCCTGATGCCGCCACGGTTGTTGTCGGCTTCGCAGCGGTAGCAGCCGGCCAGGCGGGGCTTCGTGCGCAGCGCGAACTGCGTAGCCCGCCGAAAACATGGCCTGAGCCTCTGTCGGTGGTATGAAGATAGCGGACGTCGCCGCGCCAAGCCACTCAAGACTTGTCCCCCTGAACGTCACAACAGCAGGGGTTGCCTATTTCGTGGCCGGCGGCGTCATCCATTGCTGCCGCATCATCATTTGGTCCATCATCATCTGCTGCATGCCCATGTACTGATCCATCATGTACTGGCGCTGCTTCATCTGTTCTGGCGTGAGTGTCGAGTAGTACCCGTGCATCCCACCCCAGCCCATCATGCCTGATCCATGCATCATGCCTGGTCCGCCCATCATCCCTGGGCCCCACATGCCGTGCATCGCCGTCATGGCGTTCTGCATGGCAAGGTAGTGGTCCTGCATCAGCTTTTGTCGCTCAAGCGGGTCCTGGGTCTGGCGGATGCGATCCATTTGCTCCTGCATTCGCTTCATCTGCGCTTGAGCCTCGCTAAGTTGCTTATCGAAGGCCTTCACGTCGGGTGCTGTCTGAGTCTTGGCATCCTTCGCGGGTGCCTGTGCCTGAACGGCGACGGGCATTGTAGAAAGCAGTAGTGCAGCAATTGCACCGTTGAGTACGAGTCGCTTCATGGTGGCTCCTTCAGTGACTGTCGCGAAGCCCGGAAGGGCCGGGCACAAAAGTTTAGGGGCATATCAGCATGAGCCTGCCAAGAGCTCGCGTCAAGCGACACCACCATATCGAGATACTCATCGAACGACCTACCTCGTTGACGAAAATCAATTGACTATGGCCGACCAGCCCAGGCTCACTGGTGCACACCCTTGATGTGCCCGCGCTTGGCCGCGCTAGCGCCCGTGTTGCGACGTAGAGAATCGAGAGCGCCGCACTCGCCGATGCAGGTGCCGCCTGCGCAAGCATCACGGATGTCCTGAATCTGCTGCTTCAGCGCTGTCAACTCTGAGATGCGCGCATCCACATGGCGAGCGTGGTTGTCGAGCAGCTCGTTGACCTCGTCGCAAGGCTTGGTCGGGTCATCTTGCAGACGCAGCAAAACCCGAATCTCATCGTGCGTCATGTCCAGCGAGCGGCAGCGCAGGATGAACGACAGCCGGTCGACATGCGTTTGGCCGTAAATGCGATAGTTGTTCGCGCTCCGCTCAGGGGGTTGTAGAAGCCCTTCCGCCTCATAGAAGCGCACGGTCTGCACTGGGCATCCAGTTTGTCCCGCCAACTCACCAATCTTCATTTTGTTTGCCCTATGACTTGACTCTCCAGTGACTATAGGGTTTTTAATGTGAACATGACAACGCCAAACACCTCAAGTACAAGCGCATCAAATTGTTCAGGCAGCGAGAACCAAAGCTGTGGATGCTCGGCATCGGAGTCGGCTGTTATGGCCGCCGCCAACCCAGCAGGCTCCGGCTGGGCGACGTTTCGCATTGCCACCATGGATTGCTCGGCCGAGGAGTCGGAGATCCGGCGCGCGCTGGACGGTGTTCCGAATATCAAAGCGCTGCGGTTTCAGCTCGGCGCCCGAACGCTCGGCATCAGCGCTTCCGCTGAAGCTTTGCCGCTGGCCTTGGATGTGATCCGCAAGGCGGGCTTTGAGCCGCTACCTGTGACAGCGCCCAATGCAGCCAAGGATGGCACTGGAGACCACGGTGCGGAGTCCGACCATGCACCCACCAGCGGTGGCTGGGTCAGATACGCCCTGGCCTTGGGTCTGGCCATCCTTGCGGAGGCCCTCGGGTTCTTTGCGCCCGATACCACCCCCTTCAAGTCGCTTGGCTTGGCACTTGCCGCAGTGGCCATTGGCTTGGCGGGGCTGGAGACCTACCGCAAAGGCCTGTCGGCCCTGCGCCATGGCAAGCTGAACATCAATGCTCTGATGACGGTGGCGGTCACCGGGGCCTTTTTCATCGGCCAGTGGCCGGAAGCGGCCATGGTCATGGCGCTGTACGCCATCGCAGAGTTGATTGAAGCTCGGTCCGTGGACAAGGCGCGCAACGCCATCAAGGGCTTGCTCGACCTGAGCCCGCAAGAAGCCACAGTTCAGCAAGCGGACGGCCAATGGGCCGTGGTCGATGTGCAGCAGATCGCACTTGGTAGCACGGTGCGCATTCGCCCTGGGGAACGCGTCCCCTTGGATGGCACGGTCACCCAGGGCAACAGCGCCATCAACCAGGCGCCGGTCACAGGCGAAAGCATTCCCGTGGACAAAGGCCTGGGGGATCCCGTGTTCGCCGGCACCATCAACGAAACGGGCGAGTTGACCTTCACGGTGACCGCCATGGCGACAGACACCACCTTGGCTCGCATCATCGAAGCGGTCGAGCAGGCCCAGGGCACCCGGGCGCCCACTCAGCGGTTCGTCGATCGCTTCGCAGCGATTTACACCCCGGCCGTGTTCTTGCTTGCGGTGGCCATGGCCGTGCTGACACCCTGGCTCATGGACTGGACCTGGCTGCAGGCGCTTTACAAGGCCCTGGTGCTGCTGGTCATCGCGTGTCCTTGCGCCTTGGTGATCTCGACCCCGGTCACGGTCGTCAGCGCTCTGGCTTCTGCCGCACGTCGCGGCATCCTGATCAAGGGTGGCACTTACCTGGAAGATGCCCGCAAGGTGCGCGTGATCGCGATGGACAAGACGGGGACTATCACTGAGGGCAAGCCCAAATTGGTGGCTTGGGAAGCGATCCAGGGCGAGCGCGAGCGAGTCGCCCAATTGGCTGGCAGCCTGGCGTCTCGATCCGACCATCCAGTGTCCCAGGCCATCTCCAAGGGGCTTACTGTGCAGGCGCTGGAGCTGGAGGCCTTTGAGGCGCTGCCGGGCCGAGGCGTTCGCGCCGTGTGCCAAGGCCAGACCTATGTGCTGGGCAATCACCGTTTGATCGAGGAACGCGGCCAGTGCGACAGCGCACTGGAAGCCAAGTTGCTGGAGCAGGAGCAGGCAGGCCACAGCGTCACCTTGCTGGCCAGCGATCAGGGCGTGCTCGCCTTGTTTGCGGTGGCCGACACGATCAAGGAATCTTCCCGTCAGGCCATAGCAGAACTCAAAGCCCTGCGTGTACGTCCTGTCATGCTCACGGGCGACAACAGTGCTACGGCCAAGTCCATCGCGACCCAGGCCGGTATCGCGGAGGCCAGGGGCAATTTGCTGCCTCAGGACAAGCTGCAGGCCATCGAGAGCTTGCAGCAGGAGCACGGCATGACCGCCATGACGGGAGATGGCATCAACGATGCGCCTGCCCTGGCCAAAGCCAGTATCGGCATCGCCATGGGAGGTGCCGGCACCGACACCGCCATGGAAGCGGCCGACGTGGTGATCATGAATGACGACCTGCGCCGCATTCCGGAGTTGATCCGCTTGTCGCGCCAGACGCACGCGGTGCTTTGGCAGAACATCTCTCTTGCACTGGGCATCAAGGCCGTTTTCCTGATCATGGCCGTTTTTGGCAACGCCTCGATGTGGATGGCGGTGTTCGCCGACATGGGGGCCAGTTTGCTCGTGGTCGCCAACGGTTTACGCCTGCTCAAGGCCCGTGTGGATCGATGATGTTCTACACGGTACGTCGACCATCCATGTCCCTGACGAACTGACCCTATACTTCTTGCCCATGCGCCGCTTGGTCTTTGTTTTTCTGCTGATATGGTTTCCGCTCCAGATCTCCTGGGCTGCGGTGTCCAGCTATTGCCAGCACGAAAAAGGGGCCGCAGCCCAGCATTTTGGTCACCACGATCATGTGCACCATGCACCAAGCGTGGATGACAAAAGCGGCTCGGATCCCAAGGGCAAGGACGGGCATTTCCAGAATGGCAGCGTTGACAACGACTGCGCGTCATGCCACCTGGCCGCGATGCAACCGTTGACCGGCGATTCACGGCAACCCGTCTTGGAAGCCGGCGCTGTGCTGGCGGCAATCTTGGTGCAAGGGCACCCCTTGCACATTCCTGAGGGGCTAGAACGCCCCGACATACGTCTCGCCGCCTGATTCGGCGAGACGGCAGCTTTTCCCCATCTCCTGTCCATTGGATAGCCAGCCCATGGCTTGTCCTCTCGCCGAATTCCCCCTCGTTGTTTTCACGACCCGGAGAATTCGATGCGCAGCCTCACTGTGCCGTTGGCAACGCTCTTTGCGTTGACTGCGGCGACGATCTTTCCCTCTACATCCCTTGCCCAGGCGTTGCCTGTGGTTTCTTCACAGGTGGCCACCGCGCCAGCGCTGACCTTGAACGAGGCCATTGAACTGGCCCTTCAGTACAGCCCCCAGTTGGCGGCCAACCAGCATGAACTGGCGGCCGGCGAAGGCGCGGTCCTTCAGGCCAGGGCTCGCCCGAACCCCGAGATTCAGGCCCTGGTCGAGGACACCCGGCGCGAGAGCCGAACGACCACGCTGCAGTTCGCTCAGCCCATCGAGCTGGGCGGCAAACGATCAGCCAGGGTGGCGGTCGCCGAACTGGGGCAGGCGCAGGCTTCGGTGGACATTCAGGCACGCCGCGCCCAGGTGCGCGCCGACGTGGCCGAAGCCTTCTACAACGCAGCTATCGCGCAGGAGCGGGTTCGGCTGGCCCAAACGTCGGCCGACCTGGCTGGGCGGGCCGCCGATGCGGTGACCAAGCGCGTCACGGCGGGCAAGGTCTCTCCCGTGGAAGAGACCCGCGTCAACGTCGCGCGCGCCGGGGTGCGGGTCGAGTTGCTGCAGGCTGAGGGTGAGTTGAGATCGTCACGGCAACGTCTGGCCTTGCTGCTCGGACCAGCCGCCGCCCGTGCCCAAATGCTGGACTGGCGGCCGGATACGGGCTCGGTGCAGGCTCAAACCCTGCCCACCACCAACACACTTGTTGCCTCGCAAGACGTTCCAGCACTTCGCATGGCTCGTCTGGAAGTAGATCGCCGCCAGGCAATGGTAGATCTGGAGCGCGCCAGGCGCGTCCCTGACGTGACGCTCACCCTGGGCGCCAAACGGGATGAGGCCATCGGTCGCAATCAGACCATCATTGGCATCGCCATGCCGCTGCCGGTCTGGGACACCAACCGGGGAAATTTGCTTCAGGCCTTGAAAATGCATGGCAAGGCGCAAGCCGACCTGCAGGCCACCCAAATCCGCGTGGAAACAGAGTGGGCTCAGTTGAGCGAGCGCTTGCGTTCAACCCAGGCCGAAATCCAGACTCTGCGATCTGAGATTCTGCCCGGCGCCGAAAGCGCCTGGCAAGCCGCCGTCACGGGTTTCGAGTTGGGCAAGTTCAGCTTCCTTGAGACGCTGGATGCCCAGCGCACCTTGCTGCAAGCGCGGGCCCAGTACCTCCGCGCGCTCAGTGAGTTGTACCGCACCACATCCGACATTGACCGCCTGCTGGGCTCCAGCTCCAGCTCCAACGCAGCGCCGTCCCAGCCATGAGAAAGCACGCCATGACCAGTCCAAAGAACAACCGCCAGGTTGGGCGCATCAGCCGCACCCAGCTTGTGGCCATCGCCGTCATCGTCCTGCTCGGGGCAGTTGCGGGCACTTTCGTCCTCAAAAGCGCGCCGTCCGCGCCGGTTGGAGAAGCCCGTGAGGAGCACGGCCACGAAGAAGCCAAGGGGCACAGCGACGACGAACATCACGCAGAAAATGGCAAAACAGCTGATGGCCATGAGGACCACAAAGATCACAAGGACGGGGAGCACCACGACAAGCCAGGTGAGCACGCCGAAGGCGAAGAAGATGCCGTGAAGTTGAGTGCCGAGCAGATCAAGTCCGCCGGCATCAAAGTCGAGGCGGCCGGGCCAGGTCGCATCCGCACGACAGTGGACTTGCCCGGTGAGATCAAGTTCAACGAAGACCGCACGGCGCACGTTGTGCCCCGCGTGGCGGGGGTCGTTGAGGGTGTCTCAGCGAACCTGGGCCAGCAAGTCAAGAAAGGCCAGGTTCTGGCCGTCATCTCCAGTGTGCTGCTGTCCGAGCAGCGCAGCGAATTGCAGGCAGCGCAGAAGCGTCTGGCGCTGGCTCGCACCACCCATGATCGGGAGAAGAAGCTATTTGAGGACCGCATCTCGCCCCAGATGGATTATCAACAGGCCGTGCAGGCGCTGCGCGAAGCCGAAATTGCCGTGGACAACGCCAGTCAGAAGCTCAAGGCACTGGGCGCCTCGGCCTCGGCCGGTGCATTGAATCGCTACGAACTGCGGGCACCGTTCGACGGCATGATTGTGGAAAAGCACATCGCGCTTGGCGAGTCAGTCAAGGAGGACGCCAACGTCTTCACCCTCTCCGACCTGTCGATGGTCTGGGCAGAAGTGAGCGTGCCGGCAAAAGACCTGGCCGTGGTCCGGGTGGGGGAAAAGGTCTCCATCCGCTCCAGCTCCTTTGACGATGTGGCCACGGGAACCGTCTCCTATGTCGGCGCCCTCATCGGTGAGGACACCAGAACCGCCAAAGCTCGCGTGGTGCTGAGCAATCCGAAGCTGGCGTGGCGGCCCGGCCTGTTTGTCAGCGTGGCGGTGACCTCTGGCGATGCCGAAGCCCCGGTCACCGTGGCCACCAGCGCCGTGCAGACGCTGGAAGGACGGCAGGTGGTCTTCGTCGAGGTGCCGGGCGGCTTCAAGGCTGAACCCGTCCAAGTGGGACGCGCCGATGCCCAGCGGACCGAGATCATCAAGGGCCTGGAAGCTGGGACACGCCATGTTTCGGCCAACAGCTTCCTCATCAAGGCAGAGATCGGCAAGGCTTCGGCCGAGCACGCGCATTGAGCCCAAGGACTGCCCATCATGTTTGAACGCATCATTCGCTTTGCCATCGAGCAGCGCTGGATTGTCATGTTGGCGGTCGTCGCCATGGCGGCCCTTGGCGTTTTCAGCTACCAGAAGCTGCCCATCGACGCGGTGCCTGACATCACCAATGTCCAGGTCCAGATCAACACGCAGACGCCCGGTTATTCGCCTTTGGAAACCGAGCAACGGGTGACCTATCCCCTTGAGACTGTCATGGCAGGCCTGCCGGGACTGGATCAGACGCGGTCGCTGTCACGCTATGGCCTGTCGCAGATCACCGTGATCTTCAAGGACGGGACGGACCTGTATTTCGCCCGCCAGTTGGTCAATGAGCGCCTGCAGGAGGCCAAAGAGCGCCTGCCCAGCGGGGTGACCCCGGCCATGGGGCCCATCTCCACCGGCCTGGGTGAAATCTACATGTGGACGGTCGAAGCCAAGGAAGGGGCCAAGAAGCCGGACGGCAGCGACTACACCCCGACCGACTTGCGAGAGATCCAGGACTGGATCATCAAACCGCAACTTCGCAACGTGGCCGGGGTCACCGAGATCAACTCGATCGGCGGCTATGCCAAGGAGTACCAGGTTGCTCCTTTCCCAGAGAAGCTGATGGCCCATGGCCTGACCTTGTCCGATGTGGTCACCGCGCTCGATCGCAACAATGGCAACGTCGGGGCCGGCTACATCGAGCGCGAGGGGGAGCAGTACCTGATTCGCGCACCTGGCCAGGTCAAGGGTGTCCAGGATCTGGGCAGCATTATCGTCAAGCAAGCCGACGGTGCCCCCATCCGCATCCGCGACATCGCCGAAGTAGGCCTGGGCAAGGAGCTGCGCACAGGCGCAGCCACGGACAATGGCCGCGAAGTCGTGTTGGGCACTGTCTTCATGCTGATCGGCGAGAACAGCAGAACGGTGTCCCTGGCTGTCGACAAGCAGATGGCGGAGATCAACAAGACGCTGCCCAGCGGCATCCATGCCGTGACCGTCTACGACCGCACCATCCTGGTGGACAAGGCCATCGCCACCGTCAAGAAGAACCTGCTTGAGGGGGCCGTGCTGGTCATCGCCATCCTTTTCCTGTTCCTGGGCAACCTCCGTGCGGCGCTGATCACCGCCATGGTGATCCCCTTGTCGATGTTGTTCACCTTCAGCGGCATGGTCAGCCAGAAGGTCAGCGCCAACCTCATGAGCCTGGGGGCACTGGACTTCGGGATCATCGTGGACGGCGCGGTCGTGATTGTGGAGAACTGCGTGCGCCGCCTGGCGCACGCACAAGCCCACCATGGCCGGCCACTCACGCTCCAGGAGCGCTTCCACGAGGTCTTTGCGGCCTCGCAGGAGGCAAGACGGCCGCTGCTGTTTGGCCAGGTGATCATCATGATCGTGTACCTGCCCATCTTTGCCCTGGCCGGCGTCGAAGGCAGGATGTTCCACCCTATGGCGTTCACGGTCGTCACGGCGCTGCTCGGGGCCATGGTCCTGTCAATCACCTTTATTCCGGCTGCCGTGGCGCTGTTCATCGGCAAGAAGGTGTCCGAGACCGAAAACGTGCTGGTACGCGCGGCCAAGCGAGCGTATGAGCCCATGCTCCATGGCGTGATGCGCGCTAAGCCCGTCGTGCTGACCTTGGCGGCGGTGTTGATCCTACTGTGCGGCCTGATCGCCTCGCGCATGGGCAGCGAGTTCGTGCCCAGCCTCAACGAAGGCGACTTCGCCCTGCAGGCCTTGCGCATCCCGGGCACCAGCCTGTCCCAGTCGGTGGCCATGCAGGCCCAGCTCGAAGCGCGGCTCAAGGCCAAGTTTCCAGAGATCGAGCGGGTTTTTGCCCGAACCGGTACGGCCGAGATCGCGGCCGACCCCATGCCGCCCAATATTTCGGATGGCTACGTGATGCTCAAGCCCCTGGACAGGTGGCCCGAGCCGCGCAAAACCCGCGACGAATTGATCGCTGCCGTCCAGGCGGAAGTCGCCAAGCTGCCCGGGCAGAACTATGAGTTCTCCCAGCCTATCCAGTTGCGCTTCAACGAGCTGATCTCAGGGGTGCGCAGCGACGTGGCCGTGAAGCTGTTCGGCGACGACATGGAGGTATTGAACAGCACAGCGAACCAGATTGCCAAGGTTTTGCAAACCACCTCTGGAGCGACTGAAGTGAAGGTCGAGCAGACCACTGGACTGCCTATGCTCACGATCAACATCGATCGAGAGAAGGCCACCCGCTATGGGCTCAACATCGGGGACATCCAAGACACGCTGGCCACGGCGATCGGCGGCCAGGAAGCCGGCACGCTGTTCGAGGGTGATCGGCGCTTTGACATCGTGGTGAGGTTGTCGGAAAAGGCACGTACGGACTTGGAAGCGATACGGCGGTTGCCCATTCCATTGGCTGGCGGTGGCTCACGCACCGGTGACAGAGAGGCTGCCCATGCCCGCTTTATCCCCCTGTCAGAGGTGGCCACCATCGATTCAGCACCTGGCCCGAACCAAGTCAGCCGTGAAAACGGCAAGCGCCGTATTGTCATCAGTGCCAACGTGCGCGGGCGCGATCTGGGATCGTTCGTGGCCGAAGCGGAGGAATCACTGCAACAGGTCAAGATCCCGCCTGGCTACTGGACCGTCTGGGGCGGCCAGTTCGAAAACCTGCAATCGGCCACGCAGCGCCTGCAAATCGTTGTTCCGGTTTCGCTGCTGCTGGTGTTTACGCTGCTGTTTGCCATGTTTGGCAACGTCAAGGACGGGCTGCTCGTGTTCACCGGGATCCCGTTCGCCCTGACGGGTGGCATCCTGGCGCTGTGGCTGCGCGACATTCCCATGTCGATCTCTGCTGCGGTGGGTTTCATCGCGCTGTCAGGCGTTGCGGTGCTCAACGGCTTGGTCATGATTGCCTTCATCCGCAGCTTGCGGGACAACGGTTTGGGCCTGGATGCGGCCATTCATGAAGGTGCGTTGACCCGCCTGCGGCCGGTGCTCATGACTGCCCTGGTTGCCTCGCTGGGCTTTATTCCAATGGCGCTGGCCACTGGCACCGGGGCAGAGGTGCAGCGGCCCTTGGCCACGGTGGTGATCGGCGGCATCCTGTCCTCAACAGTGCTGACGCTGTTGGTGCTGCCCGTGCTTTATCGCCTGGTCCACCGCAAGGATGAAGACGATCAGCCTGGCGCTGTGTCGGCCCACACGCGTCCTACTGGGGCTACGGCATGAAGGCGGCCTTAGCGGCAGGGACGGTATATCTGCTGCAGGATGGCCTCTCCAGCAGGATTGGATTGGCCGTTCGGTTCGGAGGCCATGAGCCTCCAGCCGTGGGCTGTGTCTACGCGTCACAGCAGCCCTTGCCTGAGTTGGTTAGACGCTCTAGCGGGCGACGGTCGCCTCGGAAAAGTTACGCAGCCCCCATCGGTCCGATTTGCGCTGCGCAAGAGACCGATGTCCTCGTAGGGGGCATCTTGGTCGACCGGTATGCAGCCGGATTGGCTCACCTGGCCTCGGTAGACAATTGAGTTATGGAACTGCTTCGCACCTTCGCCCTTTTTGTGCTGACGGCACTGGCTGAAATCGTTGGGTGCTATCTCCCATACTTGTGGCTGAAGCAGGATAGGACGGCGTGGTTGCTTCTGCCCGCCGCTGTAAGCCTGGCTCTTTTTGCCTGGTTACTCTCCTTGCATCCGACTGCTGCAGGCCGTGTCTACGCCGCCTATGGCGGTGTGTACATCGGTGTGGCGATCATCTGGCTGATGTTGGTGGACAAAGTCAAACCGACGGGGACAGACTGGCTAGGCGTTGCGGTCAGCATGATTGGCATGGTCATCATCATGCTGGGACGCCGGTCGAGCTGAGTGAGGGCTTTCCACCTGCACCAGACATTGGTGCAGACCTGGCCAATTTCCGCTTCTGGCCGGAACGAGACGACCTTCTTTGACGCAGATCGACGGAGGAGTCAATACAAACAGCAGCCTCCCCTTTGCCCTGGCTCCAGTTTAAATTGCATGAGACGCAAGATCTCGCATGCAACTGCCCCTGAGCGGACCGCGCTATTCCAGCGAGCGCTTGAGTCGCCACTGCTTGACCATGCCATAGAGTGCCGGAATCACAGCCAGCGTCAGCACGGTCGAGGAGATCATCCCGCCCACCATCGGAGCCGCAATGCGACTCATGACTTCAGAGCCCGTGCCCGTCCCCCACAAGATCGGCAACAAGCCGGCCATGATGGCAACCACCGTCATCATCTTGGGCCGCACCCGCTCCACAGCGCCCTCCATGATGGCGTTGTATAGATCAGCCGCCCCAGGCTCCACGCCTTCGGCACGACGTTTGACCTTGAGCTGCTCCCACGCATGATCAAGGTAGATCAGCATCACGACACCGGTCTCCGCAGCGACGCCAGCCAGCGCGATGAAGCCCACCGCGACGGCCACGGACAGGTGATAGCCCAACAGCCACATGAGCCACACGCCCCCCACCAAGGCAAATGGGACCGACAACATGACGATCAACGTCTCGGTCAGACGCTTGAAGTTGAGGTAAAGCAGCAGGAAGATGATCAGAAGCGTTACGGGGACAACAATCTTCATCTTCTCCACCGCACGCTCCATGGACTCGAACTGACCGCTCCAGGTCGCGTAGTAGCCGGGAGGAAACTTGACCTGCTCGTTCACGGCCTTGCGGGCATCGGTTACATAGCTGCCAATGTCACGTTCGCGGATGTCCACGAAGATGTAGGCAGACAGCAATGCGTTCTCGGTGCGGATGCCCGGCGCCCCCTTGGCGACTTCCACTCTGGCCACCTGTCCTAACGGCACCATCGCCCCATCCATGGTTGGCACCAATACCTCTCGGGCGATTTGCTGTGGGTCGGAGCGCAGTTCGCGCGGATATCGCACCGTGACGCCGAAGCGTTCACGCCCCTCGACTGTGGTGGTCACCATGTCGCCACCCAAGGCGGTGCCGATCACCTCCTGCAAGTCTCCCACTGCCAGCCCGTAACGCGCCAATTGGCCGCGATCAGGTTCGATGTTGAGGTAGAACCCACCCGTGATCCGCTCCGCAAACGCGGAGGTCGTTCCGGGGACCTGCTTGACCACCGTCTCGATCTCACGTGCCAAGCGCTCCATCTCATTCAGGTCTTTGCCAAACACCTTGATGCCAATGGGCGTACGGATACCGGTGGAAAGCATGTCAATGCGTGCCTTGATCGGCATGGTCCATGCGTTGGACACACCAGGGAACTGCAGCGCCTTGTCCATCTCGGCAATCAATTTGTCAATCGTCATGCCTGAGCGCCACTCGGCCTCTGGCTTGAGATTGATCACCGTCTCGAACATCTCGGTGGGCGCTGGATCGGTGGCGGTGTTGGCTCGTCCCGCCTTGCCATAGACCGACGCGACCTCCGGGAAACTCTTGATGATCTTGTCCTGTGTCTGCAATAACTCGGCCGCCTTGGTGATCGACATGCCCGGCAGCGATGCAGGCATGTAAAGCAGCGTGCCTTCATTAAGCGTCGGCATGAACTCCGACCCCAGTTGGCTGGCGGGGTAGATCGAGATACCCAGAACCAGAGCCGCAGCTGCAACGGTCAGCTTCTTCCAGCGCATCACACCGGCAATGATGGGGCGATACACCCAGATGAGGAAACGGTTCACCGGGTTCCTCGCCTCCGGCAGGATCCGCCCCCGAATGAAGAGCATCATCAACACCGGCACCAGTGTCACCGACAACAGGGCGCCCCCCGCCATGGCGAACGTCTTTGTGTAAGCCAAAGGCGAGAAGAGGCGACCCTCCTGAGACTCCAGCGTGAACACCGGCAGGAAGGACACGGTGATGATCAGCAGGGAGAAAAACAGGGCCGGACCGACCTCTTTGCACGCAGCGATCATCGCGTCCACTCGCTGTGCGTTGTCATGCTCGGCAGGTAAGCGCTCCAGGTGTTTGTGAGCGTTCTCGATCATGACAATCGCGGCATCAACCATGGCCCCGATGGCGATGGCGATACCCCCCAGACTCATCAGGTTGGAATTCATGCCAAGCAGGCGCATGGCAATGAAAGCAATCAGCACCCCGACGGGGAGCATCAAGATCGCGACCAGCGCCGAGCGAACGTGCATCAGAAACACGATGCAAACCACCGCGACGATCAGGCTTTCTTCCAACAGCGTGACTTTGAGGCTGTCAATGGCACGGTGAATCAGGTCTGACCGGTCGTACACCGCCTCAATGCTGACCCCCTCGGGAAGTCCAGCGGACACCTCGGTGATTTTCTCTTTCAGGTTGTGAATCACCTCCAGCGCGTTCTGACCATAGCGCGACATGGCAATGCCCGAGACCACTTCCCCTTCGCCGTTGAACTCCGTCACGCCACGTCGCTCGTCGGGCGCCAGTTCGACACGGGCGATGTCGCGGATCAGGACCGGTGTCCCTTTCTCTGCCTTGACGACCAGATTCTCAATGTCGGCCACGCCGCGAAGGTAGCCCTTGCCACGCACCATGTACTCGGTTTCCGCCATCTCCACGACGCGGCCCCCGACGTCGCGATTCGATTCGCGCACCACCTGCGACACCTTGGCCAGCGGAATGTCATAGGCTCGCAGCTTCACCGGATCAATGGTGATCTGGTAGGTTTGAACGAAGCCCCCAATGGAGGCCACCTCGGCCACACCGTGCGCCTTGGTCAGTTGGTAGCGGAGGTACCAGTCCTGCAGCGTGCGCAGTTCAGCCAAGGTCTTGTCTTTGGCAAGCAGCACATACTGGTAAACCCAGCCAACGCCGGTCGCATCCGGACCGATCTGAGGTGTGACACCCTTGGGCATGCGCCCAGCAGCGAAGTTAAGGTACTCCAGCACGCGTGAGCGTGCCCAGTAGATGTCGGTGCCATCTTCAAAGATGACGTAGACGAACGATGCACCGAAGAAGGAGAAGCCCCGCACCACCTTCGACTTGGGCACTGACAGCATGGCTGTGGTCAAGGGGTAAGTCACCTGGTCCTCGACCACCTGTGGGGCCTGGCCTGGATATTCGGTGTAGACAATGACCTGTACGTCTGACAGGTCGGGCAAGGCGTCCAGAGGCGTCCTGAGCACAGCAAAGACGCCACCGACGATGACGAACAGGGTGGCCAACAGCACCAGGAAGCTGTTTCTTCCCGACCAGTCAATGATCTTCGCAAGCATGGTGTCTCCCGAAAATCAGTTGTGGCCGGCGTGCGCACGGGCCGGTGCTTGATTCATGGGTTTGATCGCCGTGATCACCCACTCACCTTGCCCACGCTCCACAAACTCAAACGAAATGACAACTCCCGGCTTGAGGCCGGTCAACAGCGCGCTGTTGGCGACCTGGAACTCCATGGACATGGCCGGCCATTTGAGACTGGGCACTGGGCCATGGGCGATGGACAACGTTGAGGCCTGAACATCTACTTCCTCGACCTTGCCTTCAGCTTGATGGCCAACAGTCGCCGCAGGCTTGGCAGCGGCGGCCCCACTTTGCGCTGGCTGCGTGCCGTGCCCCTCGTGCCCAAACCCCCCGATGGCAGCCTTGAGGTTACTCTCGGCATCAATCAGGAAGTTGGCGGCGACCACCACCATTTCACCGTCCCGCACACCGTCCATGATCTCGATGTGATCCTCGCCGCGTGCACCGACCTTGACCTCACGAGGCTCGAAACGCCCCTCCTTTAGCTGCACCAAGACGATTTGACGCGTCCCACTGTCGATCAGCGCGGACGTCGGCACCGTGAGCACGGCCCCTTTGGCGGCAGCGGATAGCTCAACCTGGGCAAACATGCCCGGTTTGAGCAAGCCCCCCGGATTGTCCAGCTCGACGCGCACCGGCACCGTACGCGTTTCAGCCTTGAGCGTCGGATAGACATAAGTGATGGCGCCCGCGAACACCTTGCCAGGGTAGGCATTGACACGTACCGTGGCCCGCATGCCCGTCTGGACCAGCCCACTGTCCTGCTCGAAAACATCGGCGATCACCCACACTGAGTCCAAATTGGTGATTTGATAGAGCATCTCACCAGGCATGAAGCGCATGCCTTGCACGGCCTTCTTTTCCGTGACGATGCCTGCAACCGGGGAACGGAAGGTCAACGTGCGACGAGCCGATCCAGATTGAGTCAACGCCCTGATCTGCTCGTCAGAGATGTCCCAGTTACGCATGCGCGTCAGGCTGGAATCGGCCAATTGCCGCATGCCACGCTGCGCCTCATCACTGGCGCCTTTCAATGCGTCAACGCCCTGAGCGGCAATCGCGTACTCTCGTTGCGCCGAGATCAGTTCGGGGCTGTAAACCTCGAACAGCGCCTGGCCCTTGCTGACCGCCTGTCCCGTCACATTGACATGCAGACGCTCGACATAGCCCTCAAACTTGGGTGCGACGGTATACGTCTGCCGCTCGTCGGGCTCAATGCGTGCAGCGGCGCGCACCACTTTGTCCAAGGTCCTCAGGCTGGCCGCTTCAACGCGCACGCCAAGCTTTTGCACCTTGTCCGTGCTGATTCTGATTTGCGTGGGATTGGCCGCGTCCTGTTCCTGCTCACCGGCGTAGACTGGGATGTAATCCATGCCCATCGGATCTTTCTTGGGCGTGGGCGACGTATCCGGCAGCCCCATCGGATTACGGTAATAAAGGATTTTGCGCTCCTTCTCTCCGCCCTTTGAAGACGCCGCCGTTAACGCAGTGTGTGAGCCAGGTTCACTGGACTGCCGCTTGCCGTACCAAAAGCCCCCGCCTGCAGCGAGCCCTGCGACCACCATGATGATCGCACCTGACTTCAGTCGTCCCGTCATAGATCGTCTCCAACGATGCGCTCAATGTCTGCCAGGCGCATCTGCGTACTCATACCCGCCTTGACCTGGTTGAGTTTGGCTTGGCGGATTTGTTTTTGTGCATCCAGCAAGGTGGCGAAGTCAACCTTGCCCGACTCATAACCCGCCAATGCCGAGCGATACGTCAGCTCGGACTGCGGCAGCATGCTTTCGGTGGCCAACTTCAACGAGCTGCGGGCGGCCTCCAACCCCGCGACGCTTTCGTACAGGTCGGCCAGAACTTGATTGGTGACCCCCTCTTGGCGAGACCGGGCGGACGCGAGCATGGCTTCCGATTCACGCTCCTGGGCTCGCCGTGCGTCTTGCTGCAAAGGAATGTTGATCTCGACCATCAGCTCCCACTCGCGGACCGCGCCGCCATACTGGATGGGTGAGACGCCCACCGAGAAATCTGGATAGCGGTTTTTGTAGGTCAGCTCACGATTCTTTTCGGCAGTGCGAATCTGCGATATCTCTGTTTTGAGCAAGGGACTGCTGGACCGTGCACGCGGCTCCAATGCGGCAAAGCTGACGCTTTCGGGCGTGGGCAGTGGTCGAAGCTGAACGGGCGTTGCCAAAGGCTCGTTCGAAGGTCGACCCACCAGCGCATTCAACCTTGCACGGAGCTGTCGGCGCTCAGTCTCGATGGTGATCAATTCGTTGCGCATCGCCGTCTGCTCTAACTGCGCCCGGATCACATCCTGCTGTGCCGTGAGGCCGCCAGCGTAGCGAACCTGGGCCACTTGTTCGAGGCGAATCATCAGGTCCAGGATCTCCCTGGCCAAGCGTTCGCTCTGATCCAGGTAATAGAGCTGCGCATAGGTGGTCTTGATCTTGGCGGCCAGCTCGCTCCAAGACCCTGCAGCGCGCCCTCTTGCGGCATCCGCCTGCGACTCGGCGACTTCACGTTTGAGATCGCGTTTGCCGGACCACGGCAAATCCTGCATCAGCAGATAACGGGTACTGCCCACACGGCCAGGTAAGAGCGTGGGACTTTGCTCGCCCATGCGCGTGATATCGCGCCATTCGGTGCGGAACTTCGGATCTGGCAGTGCGCTGGCAGATCCGACCCGCTCAGTCGCAGCCGCGGCATCAAACCGCATGCTGGCGAACTCCGGGTTGTTGTCTTTGGCGAACTTCAACAGCCCTTCAAGACTGGCCCCCAGTGGAGCCTCTTGTCCGTAACTGACTGAGCCGAGAGCCAGGGACAGGCAAGCCACACCAAGGGACAGGGCCTGGCGCATGGTGACCATTACCTGCTACCCACACCACGCAATGCGGCATTCAGCTGATCAACGATTTCCGCCCAATCAGCGTCTTTGAGTAATTCATCGCGCAACAAGGTCGCCTGGGACGCTGTCCAAAAAGACGCATCTTCCAGTCTGATGGATGCGTCAAGTGGGCTGTGGCTCGACAAAAAGCCTTTGATGCTCTCGACGTCAGACGGCAGTCCCAACTGTTGGAAAAGCTCCGTAAAGCGGTGATACGTTGAGTTCATTGCACATGTCCTTTCAGTTCAATGCATCTGAAAAATCGTTACGTCTAAAGCCATTCTCATCACACGAGCCTGATAGCAAGATGAGGCGTAGATTACGTTTCCGTCATCTTTCTTGCCCACCCCATCGCGCTCAAGCTCGCCCCAAGGCCAGCGTCAACCACAGTGATATGCCGCCACCAATGAGCGCGATCAGGTAGCTGCCCACCACAGTCTTGCCGACCTGGCTTCCTCCTGTTGTCCACGCTATACCTGACTTGGTCAGCATATTGGCCAACGTGGCGAGACCCAGTGCAACAGCGGCAGTCCCCGTTGCCACATCACCGGCACCGTGCAACCGGGCCAGCGAAATCAAAATCGCATCCACATCTGCCAGACCCGATACGGTCGACAGCACATAGATGCCGTAGTTTCCCAACCATTGCTTCGCTGCCGGGACCATGACTGCCATGACGGCAAGGAATCCCGCAAAGCCAAGCGCTGTTCCGAGATCAAAGGGGGCCATCGCCTCCACGGTATGTTCATTTTTGGCGTCACCTGCCATCCGGTGCCAACGCCACAGCGCCATGCTCAGCAGAAGGAGTCCTGATACGACCAGCGCGCTCCCAAAGGTGGTCAGAAGCACCGGTTCGATGACACCAATCAGCACCGCCATGCGGAAAAACATGACGCCACATGCCGCCATCATTCCTGAAGCGGCGGCACTGACCATCGCTGGTTGCTGACGGGTGTAGCGTGCTAGCGCCAAGGTGGCTGCCGTGGATGACGCCAAGCCACCCAATAAGCCGGTCCACAAGATACCTCTTTGGGCCCCTGTAAAACGCATGGCGAAGTGGCCCGCCAGAGACAGCCCGGCGATCAGGATGACCGCCCACCACAGCTGGTAAGGGTTCAGCGCGCCATACGGCCCCAGCCCCGCATTGGGCAGGTAGGGCAGGACGACCACGGACAGCACCAGCAATTGCAGTGAAGCCGTCAGCTCGCGGTGCTCAATCAACCTCAGCCAGCCATGAAGCGTGGGTTTGAGGTCCAGCAGCACGGCCACGATTACCGACGCCGCAAGCGCCAGGGTGATGTCGCTGTGTGCCGCAAAGGCACCGAGCACCAGCGTGAGCAGCATCGCTACGGCCGTGGTGGCACTGAGGTTGCCCGACAGTGTGGCAGCTCGGGTGTAGGACACCGTCAGCAGCAGGGACAACCCGAGCAGCGCACCCAGCAATGGCCAGGGGCCGAAGTCCGGCTGCAGATGATCGAGCACGCCGCCAAGCAAACCCGTCAGCGCGAAGGTGCGCAGGCCCGCGACCCGGCCGCCCTCCGGAAGTTCGCGATCGTGCCACCCCCGCTCCAGCCCGATCACCAGGCCAACGGCGAGTGCGGCGATCAGGCCCGGTGCATTCGGCGGCAGTCCAGTTCCGTTCATGGCCGCTCCCCGCCGAAGGCCTGCGCAGCCTCCCGCACCATCTGCCTCACGCACCAGTCGGCATAGACGCGGCCTAACGGCACCCGAAGCCAGCGCGGCACGCCACGCGCCGGCAGGTCGTAGTCGATCCACACTTTCAGGTCAACCTTGTTTGCGACCGGGGTCAGGTCGAAGCCCATGCGGTAGCGCCCGATCACGAGCAGTTTCGGATCCCCGAGTGTCTCCCAGACCTTACGGCGCGGGGGCACACGCTCGATCACCGCTTCCTCCAGCGTCAGGTTCACGCCGAGCACGCGGCCGGCCATGCGGATGACGGAGCCAACGGCCTGGCCCTGGCGCGTGTCCGTCTCGGTGCGCATCAAGGCGCCTGCCATCATGGCCGAGCGCCGGCCCATGTGCGCCCCGATGTGGGCCGGATCGTCCAACAGCGCAAACACCACCTCCACCGGCGCGGCGAGCGTGGCCGTCGCCTCCCGGTGAAAGCGGTAGGCGCTCATCGTCAACGGCCACGCCGCAGACGCAGGGCATTGCCGATCACCGAAGCCGAACTGAAGCTCATCGCCAGCGCAGCAATCAGCGGCGACAGCAGCCAGCCTGTCAGCGGGTACAGCACACCGGCCGCAATCGGAATGCCCAAGGCGTTGTAGAGGAAGGCAAACATCAGGTTTTGCTTCATGTTGCCTACGGTGTCCTCCGACAGGGAGCGGGCGACCGCGATGCCGCGCAGATCCCCCTTGACCAGCGTGACCTGGGCGCTGTTCATCGCCACGTCCGTACCAGTGCCCATGGCAATCCCAACGTCGGCTTTGGCCAGCGCCGGTGCATCGTTGATGCCATCACCGGCCATCGCCACGACTCGGCCTTCCTTCTGTAAACGAGCCACCAGCTCTAGCTTGTCTGCCGGCTTGACCTCGCCATGCACCTCGTCAATGCCCAGCCGTGCGCCGACCGAGCGCGCCGTGGTCAGACCATCCCCGGTCGCCATCACGATGCGCAGTCCGGCCGCCTTCAGCGTGGCGAGCGCCTCAGGTGTGCTCGCCTTGACCGGATCGGAGACTGCCAGCAAGCCCGCCAGCTGACCGTCGACCGCCAGGTGCATCACGCTCGCGCCCTCCGAGCGCAGCGCCTCCGCCTGCGGAACCAGAGCCTGAACGGACACACCGAGCTGGTCCATCAACGCCGTGTTGCCCAGTGCCAGTTCGCGGGCACCTACGTGGCCCCGCACACCGATCCCCGAGCCCGACTCGAAGTTCTCCGGCTTGTCCAGGGACAGGCCGCGCTCGCGTGCCGCGCGCACGATGGCGTCGGCCAGCGGATGCTCGCTGCCTTGGTCCAGGCTGGCCGCCAGGCGCAGCACCTCGGCCTCGTCGAACCCCGGTGCGGCCACCGCGCGGTCGAACGCCGGGCGCCCCTCGGTCAGTGTGCCGGTCTTGTCGATGATCAGCGTGTCGATCTTGCGCAGGTTCTCGATCGCAGCGGCGTCGCGGAACAGCACGCCATGCGTGGCACCGCGGCCGGTGGCGACCATGATGGACATTGGCGTGGCCAACCCCAGCGCGCAGGGGCAGGCGATGATAAAAACCGCAACAGCGTTGATCAGGGCATAGA
>JAJUGJ010000041.1 GCA_029268225.1 Burkholderiales bacterium
CGGCGAGCTGGAAGGCCTCAAGCGCTTCAAGGACGATGTCAAGGAAGTTCGCGAGGGCTTCGAGTGTGGTCTGAACATCAAGGGCTACAACGACATCAAGGAAGGCGACGTCCTCGAGTTCTTCGAAATCAAGGAAGTGGCACGTACGCTGTAATCAGCGCTCGGTGCTTCGCCTCTCAACCCCGCCTGAGCCCAGGCGGGGTTTGTGTTTCCGAAGCACACAGCGACATGACAGCAGGAATTCACCATGCGCCATAAGAAAGCTACTCCCAATCGCAGCCTCCGCGTGAACGACCAGATCCAGCGTGATGTGGCCGAGTTGATCCGCGATCTGAAAGATCCGCGCATCAGCAACATGATCACCATCACGAACGTGGAGGTGACGCCCGACTACGCCCATGCCAAGGTGTTCTTCTCCTTGTTGGTGGGCGATCCCGTGGCCTGTGAGGAAGGTTTGAACGAGGCCGCGGGTTTCATCCGTAACGGGCTGTTCAAGCGTCTTCAGATCCACACTGTCCCGACCTTGCACTTTCACTTCGACCGCACCACCGAGCGGGCAGCGGAGCTCAATGCACTGATCAACCAGGCCGTGGCCAACAAGGCCAAGGATGACGAAGGCGAGGGCACGGCATCGTGAGCAAGCCTCCGCGTCAGCCACGTCGCCAACTGCATGGCGTCATCCTGCTCGACAAGCCGCTGGGTCTGTCGAGCAATGACGCTTTGCAGAAGGTGCGACGCCTGTTGCGCGCAGAGAAGGCTGGACATACCGGCACACTGGATCCGTTGGCGACAGGCTTGTTGCCCTTGTGCTTTGGCGCTGCCACCAAGTTTTCTCAGGTATCCCTGGATGCAGACAAGCGTTACATCGCGACGCTCAAGCTGGGTGTGACGACCAACACGGGAGACGCTGAGGGCGAGGTGTTGCAAACCCGTCCGGTGACGCCGGAGCAGGTGAACGCGGAGCGGATTGCTCAGGCCTGTGCCCAGTGGTCCGGCCCGATCGAACAGATTCCGCCGATGCACTCGGCTCTCAAGCACCAGGGCAAGGCGCTGTACGAGTACGCTCGAGAGGGTGTCGAGATCGATCGCCCGTCGCGGCAAGTGACCATTCACCACATTGACATCCTCAACTGGCAAGGTGATGTGCTGGAATTGGATGTGCAATGCAGCAAAGGGACGTATATTCGCACCCTGGCGCAAGACATTGGCGAGACGCTTGGTTGTGGCGCTCACCTCATCGGATTGCGTCGCACGGGCAGTGGTGGTGTGACTTTGAACGGCGCGGTGACTCTGGACGCCTTGGCAGCCATGAGCGAGGCCGAACGCGACACCCACTTGTTGCCTGCTGATATCTTGTTGAACGACTGGCCGGAGGTGCTCTTGACCGAGTCCGAAGCCGCTCGTTTCCTCACCGGCTTGCGCCGGCGAACCCGTTTGGCCGATGCGCCCCAGGTGCGTGTGTATGGGCCCCATCCTGAGCCGGGCAGTCTCCCGGGCCGTCGTGTGTTGCTGGGCAGTGCCCACATCAAGGGCGGTGAATTGATCCCTACGCGCCTGCTGAGCCCGGCCGAGGTGGACGGCATGCTGACGCAGTCAGCGCCAGCCGCAGCGGTGGCATCAGCCTCAGAAATCTGATTTAGAAACAAAGAGCTTTTATGAGCACTCAAATTCGCAACATCGCGATCATCGCCCACGTTGACCATGGCAAAACCACCATGGTTGACCAACTGCTGCGCCAGTCTGGCACGTTTGCCGAACACGAAAAGGTCGTGGACACCGTGATGGACAACCACGCCATCGAACGTGAGCGTGGCATCACCATTCTGGCCAAGAACTGCGCCGTGTCCTGGAAGGGCACGCACATCAACATCCTCGACACACCAGGCCACGCGGACTTCGGTGGCGAAGTCGAACGTGCGCTGTCCATGGTGGACGGCGTGGTGCTGCTGATCGACGCGCAAGAAGGCCCGATGCCTCAAACGCGCTTCGTGACCAAAAAGGCCTTGGCCTTGGGCCTCAAGCCCATCGTGGTGGTCAACAAGGTGGACAAGCCCGGCGCGAACCCCGACAAGGTGGTGAACGCTGCGTTTGACCTGTTCGACAAGTTGGGCGCAACCGACGAACAGTTGGACTTCCCTGTGGTGTATGCCTCCGGCATCAATGGCTGGTCTTCGAAGGAAGAAGGCGAGCCTGGCGCCAAGTGGGGCGAAGACATGTCGGCCCTGTTCGATACCATCCTGGAGCACGTGCCTTCGGTGAAGGGCGATGCAACTGCACCTCTGCAACTGCAAATCTCGGCGCTGGACTATTCCACGTTCGTGGGCCGTATCGGCGTGGGTCGCATCACCCAAGGTACCTTGAAGCCCGGTCAACAAGTGGCAGTGATGGCGGGCCCCGATGGCAAGTCCTACACCGGCAAGATCAATCAGGTTCACACCTTCCAAGGCCTGGACCGTGTGCAAGCCACCGAAGCCGGTCCTTCCGAGATCGTGTTGATCAGTGGTCTCGAAAACATCGGCATCGGTGAAACCGTGACCGACCCCGCCAATCCTCAGCCTCTGCCCATGCTGAAGATTGACGAGCCCACTCTGACCATGAACTTCTGCGTGAACACCTCGCCCTTGGCAGGTCGTGAAGGCAAGTTTGTGACCAGCCGCCAGATTTGGGACCGCCTGCAAAAGGAGCTGCGCTCCAACGTGGCCCTTCGCGTCAAGGAAACCGATGAAGACGGTGTCTTTGAGGTGTGCGGTCGCGGTGAATTGCACTTGACCATCTTGCTGGAAGAAATGCGCCGCGAAGGTTACGAGCTGGCCGTTTCGAAGCCACGAGTGATGTTCAAGGACATCGACGGCGTGAAGTGCGAGCCCATGGAACTGGTGACCGCTGACGTGGAAGAAGAGCACCAAGGTGGCGTGATGCAGGCCCTGGGCTTGCGCAAGGGCGACATGATCAACATGGAGCTGGACGGGCGTGGTCGTGTGCGTTTGGAGTACCGCATTCCTGCCCGCGGTCTGATCGGCTTCAGCAACGAATTCCTGAACCTGACCCGTGGTTCGGGCCTGATCTCGTCGATCTTCGATGGCTACGAGCCGCACAAGGGCGAAATCGGTGGCCGCAAGAACGGCGTGCTGATCTCGATGGACGATGGTGAAATTTTCACCTACGCACTGGGCAAGCTGGACGACCGTGGTCGCATGTTTGTGAAGGCCGGCGATCCGGTGTACGAAGGCATGATCATTGGTATCCACAGTCGTGAAAACGACTTGGTGGTGAACGCGACCCGTACCAAGCAGCTGACGAACTTCCGCGTCTCCGGCAAGGAAGATGCGATCAAGATCACGCCTCCGATCGACCTGACGCTGGAATACGGCGTGGACTTCATCGATGACGACGAATTGGTCGAGATCACGCCGAAGTCGATCCGCGTGCGCAAGCGCCATCTGAAGGAACACGATCGCAAGCGCGCTTCGCGCGAATCCTGATCTGCTTGGGCAGATTGAGGTAAAAAGGCCGCGTGTGACAACGCGGCCTTTTTTATTTTCTTGCGGAGAGCGACGAGATGCAGAGTGTGATTCAGACCGAGATCGTGGGAGGGCTGGGTGTCATCACACTGAATCGTCCCAAAGCGCTGAATGCCCTCTCGCTGGAGATGGTCCGCGAACTCACGGTGGTTTTGCGTGGATGGGCCACGCACCCTGCAGTCCATGCGGTTCTGCTGCGGGGGGCAGCGCGGCCCGCCGAGGGCGGCAAGCATCCCGTGACGCACTTTTGCGCTGGCGGTGACATTCGCTTCATGCACGACGCCGCGCTGGCAGGGAATGCGGCTGTCGAGGACTTCTTCACCGAGGAATACACGCTCGACCATCTGATTCACAGCTATCCCAAGCCCACGATGGCCTGGATGGAGGGGGTGACCATGGGGGGCGGCATGGGCCTGGCGCAGGGGTGCGACTTGCGTGTGGCCACCGAGGCCCTGCGCATGGCGATGCCAGAGACACGCATTGGTCTGTTCCCGGACGTAGGGGGCGGCTACTTCCTGTCGCGTTGTGTCGGATCTGTGGGGGAGTTTCTGGGCTTGGTGGGGCCGCACCTGCATGTGACCGATGCCTTGACCCTGGGGCTGGCCGATGTGCACGCCCGATCGGATGCGCTGGGCTCGATGTTGGACGAGTTGCGGGCACGTCCTGCGCATGGTGGTGAGGAGTTGCTGGGGCGTTGTCGTGCTCATATTGATTTGCACGGACTCACACAGTTGCCAGACGCGACAGTGACCGTGCATCTGGAGGCCATCAACCGACATTTCAGTCTGCACAGCCTGCAAGACATTTGGGCTTCATTGCAAACAGATGGCAGTGACTGGGCGGTGCAGATTCGCCATCAGATGGCGGGACACTCGCCTCTGATGATGGGCGTGACGCTGGAGCAAATTCGGCGAGGACGCAGCATGCCACTCGCAGAGGTGTTTCGCATGGAGCGCACGATGGTGAGGCATTGCTTCCAATTGCGCCCCGGTGCCGCAAGCGAAACGGTGGAAGGTGTGAGGGCCTTGGTGGTGGACAAGGACCACCAGCCTCGTTGGAACCCCAGTCGGATCGAGGACGTGACGCCGGAGATGGTGGAGGCCTTCTTTGAGGCAGTGTGGCCTCCGCATGCGCATCCCTTGCGGGATTTGCACGACCCAATGTGAAGTCCATGGGGTTTTGGGGCTCTCAGGGGCGATAGGGGCTCTCACAGCTGAGAAAATGACAGCTTGTACAAAGGTCGGTTGGCAAGAGCCTGCAGGCTGACTGAGCATGCTGACCGCTGAACGAGTTCTTTTTTGTGACCTTGACCACTTCGCCTTCCCAAGACCTGAGCCCCTGGCGTGCCTGTGTGGCACCGATGCTCGACTGGACTGACCGCCACTGCCGTTACTTTCATCGGCTGATCAGCCCACATGCGCGGCTTTACACCGAGATGCTGACCACGGGGGCCCTGGTGCACGGCAACATGCTGCGCTTCCTGGAATACAACCAGGAAGAACATGCTGTGGCCCTGCAGTTGGGCGGCAGTGAGCCGGCCGACCTGGCGCACTGTGCGAAGCTGGCCCAACAGTTCGGTTACGACGAAGTGAATCTGAACTGTGGTTGTCCGAGCGAGCGGGTGCAGCGCGGGGCTTTCGGAGCCTGTCTGATGAACGAGGCTTCCCTGGTGGCCGACTGCGTCAAGGCGATGATCGATGCGGTGGGTGGCGATCCGAGGGTGCCCATCACGGTCAAGCACCGCATTGGCATCGACCAGATTGAGTCGTACGACTATGTGCGCGACTTCGTGGGCACGGTGGCCAACGCGGGCTGCGAGGTGTTCATCGTGCACGCGCGCAATGCCTGGCTCAAGGGGTTGAGCCCCAAGGAAAACCGCGAGATCCCACCGCTGCGTTACGAGTTCGTGCACCAGCTCAAGCGCGATTTCCCGCACCTGACGATCGTGCTCAATGGTGGCCTGGCCGACAACGCCAGCTGCGTGGCGCAGCTGCAGCCGGGGGCGATGATCGACGGCGTCGCGTTGGACGGTGTGATGGTGGGCCGTGCCGCCTATCACAACCCCTGGTTGATGGCCGAGTGGGACGAGCTGCTGTTTGGCTTGCAGCCGCGTGAGCCGGCCTTGACTCGTGAGGCGGTGGAAGCCGCGATGGTGGCTTACACCGAGCGTGAAATGGCGCGCACCGCAGGGTGGGCGCATGGGGAGGTGCGCTGGCCCCAGGTCATTCGCCACATCCTGGGCCTGTATCACGGCATGTCGGGGGCGCGTCGCTGGCGTCAGGTGTGGTCTGACCACAAGCTCAAGGATTTGCCACCGTCCGAAGTGATGGCGCTGGCCCATCAGCGTCCTTGAATCGACGGGTGTCACGATGGCAAGGTGACACCTGGGCATGAAAAAAGGACACCGAGGTGTCCTTTTTGTGGGGCGTGAGACCGAAGGGGCTCAGACGCGCTTCTTGTACTCATGGGTACGGGTGTCGATTTCGATCTTGTCGCCAGAGTCGACGAACAGGGGCACGGCGATTTCGAAGCCGGTACCGACGATGCGAGCAGGCTTCATGACCTTGCCGGAAGTGTCACCCTTGACGGCGGGTTCTGTTTCGATTTCGCGCACGACGCTGGTGGGCAGTTCAACCGAGATGGCCTTGCCGTCGTAGAACACGACTTCGACTTCCATGCCGTCTTGCAGGTAGTTCACGGCGTCGCCCATGTTCTCGGCTTCGACTTCGAACTGGTTGTATTCGGCGTCCATGAAGGCGTACATCGGATCGGCGAAGTAGGAGTAGGTGCACTCCTTCTTGTCGAGGATGATCTGGTCCATCTTGTCGTCAGCCTTGAATACCACTTCGGCACCAGCGCCGTTCAGCAGGTTCTTCATCTTCATGCGCACGGTGGCTGCACCGCGGCCGCCACGGCTGTATTCAGTCTTCAGGACGACCATCGGGTCCTTGCCCTGCATGATCACGTTGCCAGCGCGGATTTCTTGTGCGAGTTTCATGTGGATTCCCGATTAGGGTCTGTGCAAATACGGAGACGCTCCCAGCCTCCCGATGGCTGCAAAGATGAATTTGCACAGGGAAACCTGCCAGAAGCAAAGCCAGCCATTTTACCCCGCCTCGCTGACAAATTGAACCAGTTGGGTGACGAGATCCGCTTGTTTCAGCAGGGTGTTGCGTGCCGTCAAGCTGTGCTGAGCCCATGGCGCGGTGTCGGGTCCCCAGTCGGGCAGGGTGGCAGGCAGGGGCGCGAGCCCGTTCCAGCCTTGCCACAGGGCCGTCACCTGTTCGTGCACGTCTGCTGACCAATCAGCCATCCAGCGGTTCATGAAGGCGTTGAGCTTGTCGGCATGCACGCCGTCGTCCTGTTCATAGATTTGCCAGACGTGGGGCTGGCCGGCCCACAGGGCGCGCACGGCCGAGTCTTCTCCGCGCACGAAGTTGAGATCGCACGACCACAGGAGGTGGTCGAACTCCGCTTGCGGCAGGGCGGGCAGCGGGTGCAGGCGCACACCAAAGGGTGGTTGGGTGGCGCTGCTGAGCCAGTCTTGCGCCAATTGCGTGGCATGGCCGTGCGCCAGCAGCACGTGCGTGACGGGGGGCGGAGCCGAGGGTGCGTCTGTCGAGCTGGGCTGGGCTGACGGGGTGGACAGTTGCGTGAGCAAGGCCGCCACCGGGGCATTCGCATAGCAAAAGATGGACACGACCCGCTCGCCAGACTTCCAGTCGATGCCGTGGCGGTGCAGCCAGGCCTGTCGGGCGGCGGCGTCCCAGGTAGCGCGTCGGGTCATCAGGTCGGGCTCGCGCAACAGCCCACCCGTGGCGGGCGTGAAACCAGGGTAGAAAAAGCGCTTGCGCAAACCTGCGCCGGGCCCGTGCCAGATGGGGGAGGGCAGGCCGTGGCTGCGCTCCACATAGTCTTCGGCGCTGAGGTATTCGAGGTTGACCCACTGCGGCGGCACGGGGCGCTGCATGCGGGCCACAAAGGCATCCGGCAGGTTGCAGCCGAAGGCTTCGATGACGACGTCGCCAGGAAATATGGGATGGGGATCGGCGGTGAGGTCGGCTGGCAGGTTTTCGGCATCAGCCCAATGGCAGACGGTGACGCCGGGCTGGCCGCCGCCGGTTTCCAGCCCCAGACTGGCGTCGTGCTGCCAACTCACCTGCGGCGCCATCCATGACAGCAGGCTGGCGTCGTCCACCCACAGGCGGACCTTGTGGCCGCGCTGGCCCAGGTCAGAGGCCAGGCGCCAGCACACCCCCATGTCACCAAAGTTGTCGATGACGCGACAGAAAAGATCCCACAGCATGGCGCGGATTATGGCAACCCGCATGCCGGGAGGTCGCGGGCTCGGGGACAATCGCTTCCCATGAGTGAGCCGTATGACGACCAGGATGCATCACAGGAGCGCCCGAAGCAGGGGGCGGATGCGGAGCGAGAGCAGATCTGGGCACGCCTGCTGCAGGAAGTGAGCACCTTGCCGGCTTTGCCGGGGGTGTACCGCTATTTCGATGCCAAGGGTGATGTGCTGTACGTGGGCAAGGCGCGTGACCTCAAGCGCCGGGTGTCGAGCTATTTCCACAAGAACCACGGTGGCACGCGCATCGGGCACATGGTCTCGAAGATCGTGCGGATGGAGACCACGGTGGTACGCAGTGAGGCTGAGGCCCTGCTGCTGGAAAACAACCTGATCAAGACGCTCAACCCGCGCTTCAACATCCTGTTCCGGGACGACAAGAGCTACCCCTACCTGAAGATTGCCTCGCACGCGTTTCCGCGCATGAGCTATTACCGGGGCGCGGTGGACCGCAAGCACCGCTACTTCGGGCCGTTCCCGAACGCCTGGGCCGTGAAGGAAACCATTCAGCTGCTGCAGAAGGTGTTCCAGATCCGCACCTGCGAGGATTCGGTTTACAACCACCGCACGCGGCCTTGCCTGCTGTACCAGATCAAGCGCTGCAGCGGCCCCTGTGTGGGGCTGGTCAGCGACGAGGACTACCGCAACAGCGTGGCGCAGGCCGAACGCTTCTTGCTGGGCGAGCCCGAGGCGGTGATGGCCGACCTGCAGCGCCGCATGATGGAGCACGCCGAGCGCATGGAGTACGAGAAGGCGGCGGAGTTCCGCAACCAGATCCAGGCACTGTCGACCGTGCTGCACCAGCAGTCGGTGGACACGGTGATGGACAAGGACGTGGACGTGCTGGCCGTGAAGGTGCAGGGCGGTCGCGGCTGTGTGAACCTGGCCATGGTGCGGGGTGGCCGGCACCTGGGCGACCGGGCGCACTTCCCCGTGCATGTGCAGGATCATGTGCTGGTGCCCGATGAGGCGGACGAGTCGAGCGGTGGCGCGTCACACGGCGAGTCGTCGGCTCCTGTCGCCAATGCGGTCGATGCGGCCGATGTGCGCGACGCCGAGGCCCTGGTGCAAGCCACCGAGGTCCGGGTGCTGGAGGCCTTCCTGACGCAGCACTACCTGGGCGGGGCGGTGCCGTCCTTGCTGATCCTGAGTCACCCGGTCAACCCGGCTTTGATCGAGGCCTTGTCCGAGCAGGGCGGGCGCAAGATCACGGTGGTGCACCAGCCCCGCGAGCAGCGTCGGGCCTGGCTGGAGATGGCCATCAAGGGGGCCGAACTGTCGCTGGCGCGCCTGCTCAGCGAGGAGGGCTCTCAGCAGGCACGCACCCGCGCCCTGGTGGAGGCGCTCAACCTGGATCTGGATCTGGATGCCCGTGAAGCCGGGCTCGACGCCACGGCCGAGACGCCCGAGGAAGGCGATGCCGCAGCGCCCGCCACGCCGGCCAATGCGGTGCACGACCCCTTGGCGGGATTGCGCATCGAGTGTTTCGACATCAGCCACACGGCGGGTGAGTCCACACAGGCGTCGTGTGTGGTGTACGAGGGGCACAAGATGCAACCCTCGCAATACCGCCGCTACAACATCTCTGGCATCACCCCGGGCGATGACTATGCGGCGATGAAGCAGACCCTGGAGCGGCGCTACAGCGCAGCGGGCACCAAGGCCGCCCGCGTGCCTGACCTGGTCCTCATCGACGGGGGCAAGGGGCAGGTGGCCATGGCACGCGACGTGTTTCAGACCCTCGGTTTGCCCCTGTCCATCATCGTGGGGGTGGAAAAGGGGGAGGGCCGCAAGGTGGGCCTGGAAGAGCTGGTGTTTGCCGATGGACGTCCCAAGTTGGCCTTGTCACCCAGTTCGGCCGCGCTGATGCTGGTCGCACAGATTCGGGATGAGGCGCATCGCTTTGCCATCACCGGCATGCGCGCACGGCGTGCCAGCGTGCGCACCGGAGGCAGTCGCCTGGAAGACATTGCCGGGGTGGGCCCAAAACGCCGTGCGAAACTGCTGCAGCGGTTTGGTGGCGTCAAGGGCGTCGCGGCAGCCAGCGTTGAAGAGCTGGCAAGTGTGGAGGGGATTTCGCATGACTTGGCTGAAGAGATCTACAAAGCGCTGCGCTGATGCAGGACGTGATGTTCGAATGCGGGCGTTGGCGCTTGGCGCATCGGCGGTGCTGGCCGGCTGTGGGGTGATGCCTTCGGGGGGGGAGAAAGGGCCCGGTGCACAGCAGCCTGAACAGAAGGGCACGGTCAAGGCTGATCAAACACCCCGGTCAGGTGTGCCGCGCACTGTCAAGCTCCCGCCGCCTGATACACCTCGGAGTTGGGCGCATGCCCGTGAGCAGGCTGCGCGCCGCATGGTCGCAGCGAGTCCCGACGTGAGCTATACCACCAAGGCGCCACCTGTGTTGCTGGCCATTCCGGTGCTGACGATCGAGCTCAACGCAGATGGATCCGTGCGCGATATCGATGTGATGCGCTACCCGAGTCAGGCGCGCGACACCGTGCAGCTGGCCATTCAGGCCGTGAAGCGTGCCGCACCGTTCGGTAATGTGTCCAAGCTTCCTCGGCCATGGAAGTTCAACGAGACCTTTTTGTTCAACGATCAGCGTCAGTTCAAACCCATGACGCTGGATCGCCGATAAGGTGTCGCCGTTCACGGCACAATGCTTCCATGTTTTGGACTCTGCCTACTTTGCTCACCTGGGCGCGGATCGTGGCGATCCCGCTCATCGTTGGAGTGTTTTACCTGCCCTGGCCTGAGGCGCAGGTCAATTTGACGGCTGCCATTTTGTTTGTGGTGGTGGCCGCCACAGATTGGTTGGACGGATGGCTGGCACGTCGCTTGAACCAGACGTCGGCTTTTGGCGCCTTTCTCGACCCGGTGGCTGACAAGTTTCTCGTGTGCGCGTCGATCCTGATCCTGCTGGATTTGGGCAGGGTGGGGGCCTTGGTCGCGTTCATCATCATTGGGCGGGAGATTGCGATCTCTGCGTTGCGCGAATGGATGGCCAAGATTGGCGCCTCTGGCAATGTGGCCGTGCACATGCTGGGCAAGTTGAAAACGGCGACCCAGATGGCGGCCATCGTGTTTTTGTTGCTGGACGCCGATGTGTTCGGGCTGTTTCACAGCCTGCAGGTGGGGACTTGGTTGATCTACATCGCTTGCGCGCTGACGATCTGGTCGATGATCTACTATCTGCAAAAGTCCTTGCCCGATATCCGCGCCAAGTCGCGTTGAATTTTCGTTGTACTGTGGAGGGAAGCTTTCGTGAACAAGTCCGAGTTGATCGAGCACATTGCCCAGCAGGCAGACATCTCCAAGGCGGCAGCCGGCCGTGCGTTGGAGGCGGTGATTGGCGGCATCCAGGCCTCACTCAAGAAGGGCGACACGGTGTCCCTGTTGGGTTTTGGCACGTTTGCAGTGAGCACGCGCGCGGCCAGAACCGGACGCAACCCACGAACCGGGGCAGAGATCAAGATCAAAAAGGCCAAGGTGCCGAAGTTCCGCCCTGGCAAGGCTCTGAAGGATGCGCTCAATTAAGGTAAGATAGCCGGCTTGAGTGCGATCGGGTGCTTAGCTCAGTTGGTAGAGCGGCGCCCTTACAAGGCGTAGGTCGGGGGTTCGAGCCCCTCAGCACCCACCATACCGATACGCACTTCTGCAAGGCGAACCATGGTTCGCCTTTGTGTTATCTGGGCCACGTTTTTGATTGCGTGTCACCGATTCCCAAGCTACCGCAGGCCAGCCTACACCTGGTCATCAGCCATGTTTGATTTCGTTCGCAGAAACACCCGCATCCTCCAGCTGATTCTGGTTCTGTTGATCCTGCCATCTTTCGTGCTGGTGGGCATGGAAGGCTATTCTCAGTTCACCGACAACGCTGGCACTGTTGCAAAGGTGGGCAAGCAGAAGGTCTCCCAGCAGGAGTGGGACAACGCGCACCGCAACTTCGTGGAGCGCCAACGTTCCCAGCGGCCCGATCTCGACATGAGCCTGTTTGACCGCCCTGAGGTCAAGCAGCAGTCTTTGGACGCGCTGATTCGCGAGTATGTGCTTCTGATGGCTGCCAATGACCAGCATCTGGCAGTGCCTGCAGGTCGCATCATGCGCATCTTTGCGAACGATCCTCAGTTTGCTGCACTGCGCAACCCTGATGGCACCGTGAACAAGGCCCTGCTGGAAGCGCGTGGCATGACGCCTTTGCAGCTTGAAACCATGCTGCGCCAGGAGTTGACGGTGGCGCAGGTGCTGGGCGGTGTTCAGGCATCCAGTCATGGCTCACAGGCATCAACCCGTGCGGCAGTGGATGCCCTGTTCCAGGTGCGTGATGTGCAGTGGCAAAAGTTCGAGCCCAAGGCTTACATGGCCCAACTGGCGCCCACGGCAGAGCAACTGCAGGCCTTCTACAAGGATCCTGCCAACGCGGTCTGGCTGACGACGCCTGAGCAAGCCGACGTGCAGTACGTGGTCTTGGACCTCGACACACTGAAGGCACGTGTCTTGGTGTCGGAAGATGACCTGCGCCGTTCCTACAAGGAGAACATTCAGCGCTACTCGACTCCTGAAGAGCGGCGTGCGAGCCACATTCTGATCAAGGCAGAAGCCAGTGCGACTGCTGAGCAGAAGAAGGCCGCACGGGCCAAAGCGGAGCAACTGCTGGCGCAGTTGCAAAAGAACCCCGCTCAGTTTGCAGAGCTGGCGCGCAAGAATTCCGACGATCCTGGATCGGGGGCCAACGGTGGTGATCTGGACTTCTTTGGCCGTGGCGACATGGTCAAGCCGTTCGAAGACGCTGCATATGGTTTGAAGCCTGGTCAACTCAGCGGCATTGTCGAGAGCGAGTTCGGTTTCCATATCATCCAGCTGACGGCAGTGCGCGGCGGCGAAACCAAGCCTTTTGAAGCTGTGCGTGCAGAGATCGAAGACGATGCACGCAAGCAACTTGCGCAGCGCCAGTATGCCGAGGCGGCCGAGAAGTTCACCAACATGGTCTACGAGCAGTCGGACAGCTTGCAGCCTGTGGCTGATGAGTTGAAGTTGACGGTGCAAACTGCCAATGGCGTGTTGCGACAGCCCATCGGGCAAGAGCAAGGTGTGATGGCAAATCGCCGCTTGCTCGACACCTTGTTTGATGCGACCAACCGTGCCAAGGGGCACAACACGGAGGCCGTCGAGGTTGGAACGAACAAGCTGGTTTCGGCGCGCATCGTGAAGTACCGTCCCGCCGCGCTGATGCCGTTCGAGCAAGCCCAGGCACAGGTTCGTGAGCGTTGGATCAAGGCCCAGGCCTTGAAAGCAGCGCGTGCAGATGCCGAGCAGAAGATGGCGCTGGGAAAACAGTCGCCTGAGAAGGTTGCAATGCCCGCCGCGGTGCAGATGTCGCGCCGAACGATGTTCGCCCAGCCTGCTGCTGTGTTGGATGCCGCCCTGCGTGTGCCTGAAAAGCAACTGCCAGCCTGGACCGTTGTGAGCCTGGGTGACGAGGGTGTGGCCCTGCTCAAGGTGAACAAGGTGGTGCCACTGGAGGTGAAGCCCGAGGAACTCAAGGAGATGCAGGCGCAGTTCAGTGGCTACTGGGCACGCGCGGAGGCCGATGCCTACTACCGTGCTCTGAAGCGCGAGTACAAGGTCGAGTACCTGAACGAAGGCAAGAAGGTGGTTGAGAAAGCCACAACGGCGCAAAAATCTGCGTCGGCCTTGTAAAAAGGTGCGAAATCGCGCTATACTCTAATTCTGTTCTGCGGTGGCTATAGCTCAGTTGGTAGAGTCCCAGATTGTGATTCTGGTTGTCGTGGGTTCGAGTCCCATTAGCCACCCCACCTAACAAGTGAACGCCGACAAGTCTTGTGCTTGTCGGCGTTTTGCTTTGTGGCGCACAAATGGTGTACGGGCGCGGCTCGCGCCTCAGGCTCAGGTGTTCGTCCCCAGCACTGCCGGTGCTGCGGTGTGGCGCATCGGAGACAATGTCCGCTGCCTGATGTCGCCTCGATTCCGGCTCACGCCATGAGCCAGGAATCGGAGATGATGAGCACGACTTGAACATGCATCCGCCCATGCAAACTGATATCCAGACAGGCCTGCTCGCTCTGCACGGAAACCGCTCCGAGGCGTTGGCGGAGGCTGTCTTGATGTGGCTGCGCCAGCGGCCTCTGGCGCCATTGGAGGAGGAGGTCATCCTCGTGCAAAGCGCCGGCATGGCCGAGTGGTTGAAGATGACCCTGGCGCGCGATGGTGGTGTGTGTGCAGCCATGCGCGTGGAGTTACCTGCCCGATTCATGTGGCGGACCTATCGGCAGGTATTGGGGCGGGAGCAGGTGCCCAGCCAATGCGCCACCGACAAGGCGCCATTGACTTGGCGTTTGATGCAACTCTTGCCCCAGTGGATGGATGAGCCAGGTTTCGAGCCTGTGGCTGGTTTCTTGCAGGGGGATGAGCCCGACCGACTGTACCAATTGGCCAGCCGCTTGGCGGACCTGTTCGATCAGTATCAGGTGTACCGGGCTGACTGGCTGGAAGCTTGGGCGGAGGGGCGTGATGAGTTGGCCTGCCCGGGGCGTCCACCTCAGTTGGTTCCGGCGGAGCAGCGTTGGCAGCCGATGTTGTGGCGTGCCTTGTTGAACAGCTTGGGGCCCGTCGAGCTGGGGAGCATCCGCCCGAGGGTACACCAGCGGGTCTTGCATGCGCTGGAGAATGGGGCGGCGCTGGCCCGGCCGGTGGCGCGGCGTGTGGTGGTGTTCGGCATGACCAGTGTGCCACTGCCCACGTTGCAGCTGTTGGCCACACTGAGTGAACACAGCCAGGTGTTGATGGCGATCCCCAATCCATGTCGCTTTCACTGGGCGGACATCATGGACGGCCGTGAGTTGCTGCGAGGGATTTCGCGCCGGCGTCATGCTTTCCGCGGGGATGTCGATCTGTCGCAGTTGTCGCTCGATCAAATGCATGCTCATGCGCATCCGCTTTTGGCTGCTTGGGGCCGGCAAAGTCGTGACTTCGTTCGTCAGCTCGATGAATTCGATGATGTGCAGCAGGCACAGGCTCGCTTCACGGTGCCCCGCGTGGACCTGTTCGAGGAGGGCGATGCGCACGATGCGTCTCTGCTGGTGCAGGTGCAGCGGTGCATCCGTGATCTGGTGCCCTTGCAGGAACATCCCAAACGTGAGGTCCTGGGCACCGACCGGTCAATCGTGTTCCATGTGGCGCACAGCATCATGCGCGAGGTGGAGGTGCTGCACGATCAGCTTTTGCAGCTGTTTGCAGACACCGCAGGCACCGACTCGCCAGTACAGCCGCGCGATGTGGTGGTCATGGTGCCAGACGTTGACCAGGTTGCGCCGGCCATCCGGGCGGTTTTCGGTCAGTACGGCCGGCATGACGCGCGGTTCATCCCGTTTGACATTGCAGACTTGAGTGCCCGTGCCAGCAGTCCCCTGGTGACCGCGCTGGAGTGGCTGTTGCGCTTGCCGCAGCAGCGCTGCCGGTTCAGCGAGTTGCGAGACCTGCTGGATGTGCCGGCTGTGGCCGGGCGTTTTGGCATCAGTGCAGAGGCCATGCCGCGCCTGACGCAGTGGATGACGGGGGCGGGGATTCGCTGGGGCCTCGATGAGGCCCATCGGGACAAGCTGGGCCTGGCCAGCTGCGGTGAGCAGAATACAGGCTGGTTCGGGTTGCGTCGCATGCTGCTGGGCTATGCGGCCGGGCACGGCGAGTTTGATGGCATTGAAGCCTATGCTGAGGTTGGTGGCCTGGAGGCTGAGCTGGCCGGAGCCTTGGCCAGCTTGCTGGCTCGCCTGACGCATTGGTGCGAGGTGTTGAGCGAGCCTACCACTCCCTTGGGATGGGCTGATCGCGGGCGTGCCTTGTTATCGGAGATGGTTCAGGCGCAGGACGATCAGGATCGTTTGATCCTGACCGCTTTGGATGATGCTTTGCGTGCTTGGTTGGATGCGTGTGAGCTCGCCGGTTTTGACGAGCCCGTGGACTTGCATGTGGCTCGGGAGGCGTGGCTGTCGGCCTTGAATGAGCCGACGGTGAACAAGCGCTTCAAGGCCGGGGGCGTCACGTTCTGTACCTTGATGCCGATGCGGGCCATCCCCTTCGAGGTGGTATGCCTGTTGGGCATGAATGACGGTGACTATCCTCGCCGCGCGGTGCGAACAGACTTTGATTTGATGTTGCAACCCGGCACCAACCGGCCGGGAGACCGTTCACGCCGGGACGATGACAGGCAGTTGATGCTGGAGGCCTTGCTGTCAGCGCGTCGCCAGTTGTATGTGAGTTGGACGGGGCGCAGTGTCCGTGACAACACGGCGCAACCACCTTCGGTGCTGGTGTCGCAGTTGCGTGATTACCTGACGGCAGGCTGGGCAGGAGATGTGTTGGGGCCGCGCACCACCGAGCACCCTTTGCAGCCTTTCAGTCGCCGGTATTTTGAACAGGGCTCACGCTTGTTCACGCATGCGCGAGAGTGGCACGCGGCGCATCGTGAGATGCCCGAAGGCGCGATGGGTGAAGATGCCGCTGCGTTGGTCCCGCCATTGCCACCGTATGAGCCCGATCCCCATGTGCCGCTGACCATGGCCCAACTCGCTCAGTTTTTGCGCAATCCCGCGCAGGTGTTTTTCCGTCAACGGCTGAACGTGGTGTTCCAGGACATGGACACGGAGCCGGAGGACGAGGAGTCTTTCGGTCTGAATGCATTGGAAGAACACCAGACGGTGGACACGTTGACGGACGAGGTGCTGGCCGACCTGGACGCATGGTTGGCCACACATGAGGGGCAGGCAGATGACAGCGAGGCACGTTCGGCTGCGCTGCATGAGCAGGTCAGGGCTCGCCTGGGTCGTTTGCGACGCTCAGGACGCCTGCCCATGGGGGCGCTGGGTGTCTGGACGCAGCAGGCCCTGGAGCGCACCTTGTTGCCCATGCTGATCGCTTGGCAGCAGGAGGTGGCGCGCTATCCTCATCCGGCAGCGAGACGTGCGGTGAGGATTGAGCAAGATGGTGTGGTGCTGCAAGACTGGTTGGACCACTTGCGCGTCTCCGATGAGGTTGATGCCTGGCCCACCTGGCTGGACTTGGCCCCCGGGAAGCTGGCCAAGAGCAAGCCGACCAAGAAGGAGCCTGCCAAGCCCAGGCTGGACAAGCTGCGACTGGCTTGGGTGCGAAGCGTCGTCGCGGCCTGTGAAGGGGTGTTGTTGCAGGGGGTAGTGGTCGGCAGCGATGCAACCGTGTGCTGCTCGCCCATGGAGCCGTTGGTTGCCCAAGACGACATGCGGACCTTGCTGAGTGTCTGGCGGGCGGGCTTGGACGCGCCGTTGCCGCTGCCCATGCGCACGGCCTTGGCGAAGGTTGCGGAGGAAGAGCCCGAGTCTGTGTACGAGGGCGGTTTCATGCGGGATGCCGAGGCCGATGACCCGTGCTGGTCTCGGTTGTATCCTGACTTTGATGCCTTGAACGCTGACGGCCGCTTCGAGTCGCTGGCAGACGAGGTGTGGGGGCGCATGCAGGCATGGGCTGCGAACCACGTGACGGTGGTGATGCACGAGCCTGTGATGGACGGGGCCATCAGCGACGATGCTCCCGCGGCATCGGTGTGTGTGGGGGGCGCAGCATGAGTCAACCGCTGAACGCTTTGACTTTTCCGCTCTGGGGCAGTCGTCTGATTGAGGCCAGTGCGGGCACGGGCAAGACGTGGACGATTGCGGCGCTGTACCTGCGTTTGGTTCTGGGGCACGGTGGCGAAGACAATGGCTTTCATCGGCCACTGTTGCCCGCAGACATCCTGGTGATGACCTTCACGCGGGCAGCGACCCGTGAGTTGTCGGACCGAATCCGGGCACGATTGGTGGAAGCGGCCGCTTGCTTTCGGGGTGAGTTGCTTTCCGACAAGATTGACCCGATGCTGAGGGATCTGCTGGCGGGATACCCGGATGAGCAGGCGCGCCGTCAGGCGGCATGGCGTTTGTCCATGGCCGCCGAGGGGATGGACGAGGCCTCGGTGCACACGATCGATGCATGGTGCCAGCGCATGCTGCGTGAGCATGCGTTTGACAGTGGTTGCCTCTTCGACGAAACGCTGGAGCCCGATGCCGATGCCTTGTTGACCGAGGCGGCGCAGGACTATTGGCGCCAGCAGTGCTATGGCCTCAGTGGCGACGAGCTCTCAGTGGTTCTGGATGTTTGGAAGGACGTGCCGGCCTTGATCCGCGACGTGGGCCGACTGCATGAGCAGGTATTGCCCGCGGAAGCAGGGCGCGGCAGCTTGGCGGCGTGCTTGCGTGAGAGCCAGCAGCAACGCAAGGATCGGCTGAACACGCTCAAGGCTGGGTGGGCGCAGCGGGCGCAGGCCATGCGCGAGTGGCTGGATGCTCAGACAGCGCCCAAGGAGTGCGATTGGGATCGCAGAAAGCTGGCACCAGGCAACTATCAGGGGTGGCTGGACAAACTGGCAGCCTGGGCCGCTGACGCGGAACTGGAGGAGCATGGACTCACGCCCGCAGCATGTCATCGTTTGAGTCCGGACGGCTTGCTGGAGGCTCGCAAGCCTTCTGCTGGCGGCGTCAACCTGCCTGATCATTTTGAAGCCTTTGCGCAGCTGCTGCGTGATCTGTCTGATCTGCCCGAGGTGCGCACACCGGTCAGGTTGCACGCAGCCGCGAGGGTGGGGCTGCGCCTGGCCTACTTGAAGAAGCAAGCCGGCACATTTGGTTTTGCAGACATGTTGCACCGGCTGGATGCAGCCTTGTCGGGCCCTCACGGCGAGACGCTGCGCCAGCGCGTGCTGGATCAGTATCCCGTGGCCATGCTGGACGAGTTCCAGGACACCTCGCCCTTGCAATACCGGATCTTTGATCAGATTTACCGCACGGCCGACCATGCACGGCACAGTGCCTTGCTCTTGATCGGGGACCCCAAGCAGTCCATCTACGGTTTTCGGGGGGCGGACATTCACAGCTACATGGCCGCACGTCGTGCGACTGTCGGGCGCCATTACGTGTTGGACACGAACTACCGTTCGACCCAGGCCTTGGTGTCCGCAGTGAATGCTTGGTTTGAACAGGCCGAAGAGCGAGACGGACCAGGCGCCTTTCTGTTTGGCGAGCCAGGAGAGGCGGAGAGCGTGTTGCCCTTCGTGCCCGTGAAGGCCAAGGGGCGAGACGAGGTGCTGGTGGGTGCTTCCGGACCGTTGCCTGCGATTCAGGTGGTGCATGCGCTGGATGGTGTGCGTTCAGCCAAGGACGCACTGCGGCCATTCGCGGCCTGTTGCGCCGAGCAGATCGTGGGCTGGTTGAGCGACCCCGCAGTGGGGTTCATGCGAGAAGACCAGGGCTTCCAGCGCCTGCGCCCCGCCGACGTGGCGGTCTTGGTGCGCGATGGCAAGGAGGCGGAGGCCATTCGCCGGGAGTTGCGCCATCGCGATGTGGCGTCGGTGTACCTGTCAGACAAGGACTCGGTGTTCTCCAGCGAAGAGGCGCGCGACCTGTTGCACTGGTTGCGTGCTGTCGCATCACCACTGGATGTTCGCCTGGCGCGTGCCGCGTTGGCCACCCGCATGGTGGACCTGAGCCTGGATGAGTTGGCGTATTTGGCGGCCAACGACGAAGCCTTTGACGCTCGCAGCGAATCACTGCGCGAACTGCATGGGGTGTGGCAGAACCAGGGTGTGCTGACCATGCTGCGCCAGACCTTGCACCGCCTGGCGCTGCCGGCGCGGTGGTTGGCAGAGGCGGGGGGCGAGCGGCGTTTGACCAATTTCCTGCATCTGGCTGAGCTGCTTCAGAACGCCAGCACGCAACTGGATGGCGAACAGGCCTTGGTGCGTTGGCTGGGCATGCAGATTGATGAGGGACGGAGCGGTAGCGAGGAGCAGATCGTCCGCCTGGAGAGCGATGCAGATCTGGTCAAGGTGGTGACCGTGCACAAGAGCAAGGGGCTGGAGTACCCGGTGGTGTGCCTGCCGTTTGCCGCTTCCCATCGAAAGGTGGACCCGGCCCGCACGCCGTTCGTCCACCTGTTGGATGAGGACGGGCAGCGTCGTTTGGTGCTCAACCTGTCAGACCCTGCGGTCAAGGAAGCGGCCGATCGAGATCGGTTGCGTGAGGACCTGCGTCTGTTCTATGTGGCCTTGACGCGAGCGCGACATACCGTGTGGATGGGCTTGCCAGCCGTGGGCGATGCACGCAGTCAGCGCTGCAGCAACCACCTCAGTGCTTCAGGGTATTTGTTGGTGGGGGCCGAGCCATGTGAGCCTGAAGGCGTGTTGGAGCGACTGCAACGCCTGGCTGCGCGAGACGTGGACATGGCCTTGCTGCCATTGCCATCCCAAATTGAGCGCACCCGATTGACCCGTGATGAAGCCGTGACGGCGTTGATCGAGGCGCCGGTGTACGCGGCGCGTTTTGACAAACGCTGGACGATTGGCAGTTTCTCTGCGCTGGTGCGGTCTCTGGGCAGTGTGGTGACGTCGCCGGCGCCCGTGGCCACCTTGAGGCCTGCCGATGACGAGTGGCCGGTGTCACAACAGGCACCAGATGAAGGTGTGCTCGGTGAGCAGGGCGGCGTTCCTGTTTTGCCCATTGAGGGTGATGTGACGTTGGCGCACGAACACGGAGCGCAGACCGTATCAACGCAGGCAGAAGCGTTCTCACAGCCGCCTGCCTGGCATCGGTTTACCAAAGGCGCCGTGGCGGGCAATTTCTTGCACGATCAGCTGGAATGGTTGGCAGCGGAAAGCTTTGCAGTGAGTCGCCCAGATGTGACCGAGCGGTTGCGTCGCCAGTGTGAGCGCGCGGGTCGGCTTGAGCAGGCTGGCGAGGTGATCCAGTGGCTGGAGGCAGTGGTGACGCTGCCATTGCCCGGTGTGGGCGGCAGCTTGCAAAGCTTGCAACACCTGCTGCCAGAAATGGAGTTCTGGTTGCCTGCCGGGCGTTTGCAGGCTCACACCATCGATGCGCTGTGTCGCCTGCACTTGCTCAGTGGTCGCGACCGGCCCGCGCTGCCTGAGCGCGAGCTGCACGGCATGCTGATGGGCTTTGCCGACCTGGTGTTCGAGCACGATGGGCGCTACTGGGTGCTGGACTACAAGTCGAACCACCTGGGCGAGCAGGGGGGCGCGTACACCCATGAGCGTTTGGAAGAGGCCATGGCGGAGCATCGTTACGATGTCCAGGCGGCCATCTACCTCCTGGCCTTGCACCGCTTGCTACGTGTGCGGCTGGGCGATGCCTACGAGCCCACCGAGCATCTGGGCGGCGCGGTGTACCTGTTCCTGCGCGGCATTGATGGGCCGGAGCGTGGCGCCTATGTCATGCCACCTGTGTGGCCCTTGCTGGATGCCTTGGACAGCCTCCTGGCCGACGAGGAGCATGCGGCATGAACCCAATCTGCCAAACCCTGGACCAGTGGGCTGAGGCGGGCTGGCTGCGCCGCCTGGATGCCGCGCTGGCAGCCTTCCTCTCCGAGCGTGACCCCGATGCCAGCCCGCCCTTGTTGGTGGCCGCCGCGGTGCTGTCACAGATGGAGGGGCGTGGACACACCTGCTTGCCCTTGGCGCATGTGGTCGCGCCGCCACTGGCATTGCTGGCTGGGCCGCCCGAGGCCCAGGCTGCTGTGCACGCCTTGTGGTCAACGTTGCCGACCACCATGGTGGAGTGGGTGGCCGCGCTGCGCGCCAGCCGTGTGGTGCGAGATGCACGCCTTGATGACGACAACGGGCAGCCGCTTGTGCTGGGGGGCAAGGAAGCCGCTCCCGTGCTGTACCTGCGGCGCTATTGGGATTACGAGTGCCGCGTGGCTCGGCAACTGCGCCAGCGGGTGTCAGACCGTGTGCCGGTGGATGAGTTGGTCACACGCACCTGGTTGGATCAGTTGTTTCCCACAGCTGCGCTTCAAGAGGCCAAAGATGCGCACCGCGGGGACGCCTGCGTAACCGATTGGCAAAAGCTTGCCTGTGCAGTGGCCTTGCGCGCACGTCTGTCGGTCATCACCGGTGGGCCCGGAACGGGCAAAACCTACACGGCGGCACGCCTGCTGGCCCTGTTGTTCGCCGTCGATGCCGATGCCCAAGGCTTGCGGGTGGCTCTGGCAGCCCCAACCGGCAAGGCTGCGGCCCGCTTGAAGCAGTCGATTGACGCTTCGTTGGCGCAGCTGCAAGACGCTTTGGGGGATCGGATCAACCTGAGCGAGTTGACCCAGCGGGTCGGCGCGGCCCGTACCTTGCACGCCTTGTTGGGTGCCCGTCCGGACACGCGGCAGTTCCGTCACAACGCCAGCCATCCCTTGGATGTGGACGTGCTGATCGTGGACGAAGCGTCCATGATCCACCTGGAGATGATGGTGGCCTTGTTGGATGCCTTGCCACCGACAGC
>JAJUGJ010000042.1 GCA_029268225.1 Burkholderiales bacterium
AGCTTGTCGAGGTTGTTGTTGAGCTCGCGCAGGATGTCTTCTACGCGGGTCAGGTTCTCGCGCGTGTCCTTGAGGCGGTTCTCCGTCTCACGGCGGCGTTCCTTGTACTTCGATACCCCTGCTGCCTCTTCCAGAAACAGGCGCAGCTCTTCGGGTTTGGACTCGATGATCCGGCTGATCGTGCCCTGGCCGATGATGGCGTAGGCGCGCGGGCCCAAGCCCGTGCCCAGGAACACGTCCTGCACGTCGCGGCGGCGCACCGGCTGGTTGTTGATGAAGTAGCTGGAGGTCCCGTCCCGGGTCAGCACCCGCTTGACGGCGATCTCGGCAAACTGGTTCCATTGCCCGCCAGCCCGCGCGTCTTCGTTGCTGAACACCAGTTCCACGCTGGAGCGGCTGGCCGGTTTGCGGTTGCCCGAGCCGTTGAAGATCACGTCCTGCATGGACTCGCCACGCAGCTCAGACGCCTTCGATTCGCCCAGCACCCAGCGCACGGCGTCCATGATGTTGGACTTGCCGCAGCCGTTCGGCCCCACCACCCCCACGAGTTGCCCGGGCAGTTGAAAGTGGGTCGGTTCAGCGAATGACTTGAAGCCAGACAGCTTGATCGAGTTCAGGCGCATGCTCGGAAGGCGTCCACAGGGCAAAGGTAGACGGCTAAGTCCTTGATTTGCTTGGTAAAAGCCGTTTCGTTACGGGTAAAGACTAACCAAAGATGATAACATCGGCGTTTTGCCGGCAATCCATTTACAGCAGAGTTGTTCACCATGGCCAAGAAAGCCCCCGCCTCCACCGCCAAGACCACCCCAGCCAAGGGCACGGCCCTCGAGGTGGGTGAACGCGCCAAGCCGGCCACGCCGCCGTCTGCGCCTTCCCGCCACCTCGACGTCTTCCCCAACCCCGCGCCCCAGCGCGACTACGTGATCCAGTTCCAGGTGCCTGAGTTCACCTGTTTCTGCCCGCTGACCGGCCAGCCTGACTTCGCGCACTTCACCATCGACTGCATCGCCGACGAGCTGTGCATTGAGCTGAAGAGCCTGAAGATGTACATGTGGAGCTACCGCAATGACGGGGCATTCCACGAAAAGGTCACCAACTCCATCCTCGACGACATGGTCAAGGCCATCCAGCCGCGCTACCTGCGCATCACGGCCAAGTGGTATGTGCGCGGCGGCATCTACACCAACGTGGTGGTCGAGCACCGCAAGAAGGGCTGGAAGCCTGCACCCAAGGTGGACCTGCCCCAGCACAACGCTGAAACGGGCTTGCTGGGTTGATTCCCGGCGCCAACTGCAGACAGCCTACGGGCTGTCTTTTTTCTTCCTGCTCTCTTTGACACGCGAGACAGATCATGACCTGGGTGCCGCCCGCCGGTTTTGAGACCGCTGTGATGCTGTGTATGCTGACACTGTCGCTGCTGTTCAAGCCTTGGCTCCCTCTTGCGCACCGCCCGTTGCAGAGCCCCTGGTTGGGCTGTGTGGCCCTCCTGCCGTTTGTGTGGTGGACCGAGAACCTGCTGCCCAATGGAATGGCGCTTCACGTCAGCGGTGCCTGCTTGCTCGTTCTGATGTTCGGCTGGCCTCTGGCCATGTGGACCTTGCTGCCCATCGCGCTGGCCGCCAGTTATATAGAACAATCCGCGTGGCCCGATCTGACCCACCTGTCGGCCCACATCGTCTGGATGGGCATGCTGCCCGGGACCCTGTCCTTGCTCCTGGGACTCCTGATCCGGCGCTTTTTGCCTCACCACTTGTTTGTCTACATCCTGGGTCGAGGTTTTTTTGCCACGGCTCTGGCCGTCACGCTCAGTGGTGCTTTGGCGCTGTTTCTGGGGCAGAAACCTGAAACCTTGCGCGGCGATGAGTGGATGCTTGGCTATTGGTTGCTCGGATGGGGTGAGGCGGTCAGCACGGGCATGCTGACTTCGATTTTTGTGGCTTTTTTGCCAGATTGGTTGCTCACTTACTCGGATGGCAGGTACTTACCCGGCGCGTCAGGCAGAGGCAAATGATGTACCTTTCAGGCTGTTGGTGGACTCTCCGTGAGGGAAGTCCAGCCGATCACAAAGCCGCCGATGAACGCACTGACATGCTTACGCTCTTTCTCTGATCCTCTCTTGGGTCAAGAGGCGCGTGTGCGTCACCATACGCTGTTGGCACTGGCTTCTTTGCCAACCTATCTGGCCAGCCTGGGCATGATCTGGCACCTGGTTCACCTGGACGAGTTGGCCGCGCCCTCTGCATGGGGGATCACCCTGGCGAGCATCGTCACTTTCCTGGCTTTCTGGCTGCCCGTTCGCACGGGGCTGACACAGCGCATGAAAGACCCGGTTCTCACCTTCCCTCATGCCTTGGCGTCGCTGGGCTTGTGCATTGTTGCCTACATGCTGCTCGACGAGCACCGTGTCAACGTGTTGGTGCTGATGGCGCAAGTCATCGTGGTGGCCATGCTTCGACTGCGGCCCAAGCAGGTTCTGGGTTTGGGCATGCTGGCCACCCTGATGCTCTGCGGCGCTTTTGCATGGGTGGATTGGCGAGACACCAGCGTTGGGATGCTCAACAAAGGCGCCACGCACCTCATGGTCGGCGGTGCCAGTTTGCTGCTGCTGTCCCTGGTCGGAAAATGGGTGAGCGACATCCGCACTGAGATCAGCGAGCAAGCCAAAGAGTTGCGCAAAACGGTGCTGACCGTGCGTCAGATGGCCACCATGGATCAGTTGACCGGACTGCTCAACCGCCGCGTCATGCTCGAGACCCTTGAGGCGGAGCGCCAGCTGTCAGAACGACACGGCACGCAGTGGTGCCTTGCCTTGATCGATCTGGATCATTTCAAGCAGGTCAACGACCGTTACGGCCACCCCACAGGCGACGCTGTATTGAGAGGGTTTGCCGACCTCGCGCGCAAGCACCTTCGATCTGTTGATCAGGTGGGTCGCTGGGGCGGTGAGGAGTTTCTGGTGATGTTTCCTCAGACGCGCTTGAACGAAGCTCATGCCTCGCTCGAGCGACTGCGCAAAGCCTTGAATGCTTGGCGCTTGCCTGATCACCCTACCCTGCAGATGAGCTTTTCGGCAGGGTTGGTGCAGGCGGCGCCGGAAGACAGCCTTGATCAACTCGTGGAGCGCGCTGACAAGACCATGTACCAGGCCAAAGCCTCTGGTCGCAATCGCTCGGTCTGGGCGCCTCTGCTGACGCCCGATCTGCTTGGCAGTCCGGTACCACCGCCGGCCCTTCCCACATGAGGTGCAGAGATGACTGAGTTGACCGTTGCCGAAGCCGGGCCCGATCGCCTGATGGATGCATTGCAACGTGGTGCACTGGCCATCCTGGGCCCAGACCGCCACACCCGCGGCCACACCAGCATCATTTTGCTGTGTGCCGTGATGTATGCGATCTGCTGTGCTGCGGCGGCGCACGCTGCAGCCATCGGCATGATGCTGCCCATCGGCCCTCAGCTGCTCACGGCAGTGACCTTCCCGGCCCACCTGATTTTCTACGTGATGGTGCGCAGCGGGGTCACTCGCCAGTGGCGTGATGCAGGCCTGATGGTGCTGCAGAACCTTTATGCCCTGTTGGCCATCTCCTTTGCCTACGTCACGCTCGACCCATCGGAGCGGGGCATGGTCCTTGTCCTCATCGCTTTGGTGATCGTGTTCGGCATGTACACCCACACCCCGCGCTTGTCGGTGATACACGGCGTGTTGGCGATGGTCTTGCTGGGTGCGGCCATGGGTGTGCTGTCGAGCGTGGACCCTGACTACTATCCGCCTCAGCTTGAAATGCTGAGATTCGGGGTGATGCTGGGTAGCTTGCCTGTCTTGATTTTCACGGCCTACTTGATCTCCAGTTGGCGCAAGCGCCTTTCCATCCAAAGACGTGAGTTGCAACAGGCGCTGGATCAGGTTCAACAACTGGCGACGCGCGATGCCCTGACCGGACTCTACAACCGCCGCCACATGCAAGAAAAACTGGTCTACGCTGCACAGCGCTATCAGCGCTATGGCGAGAGATTCACGGTGGCGCTGATCGATCTCGATCACTTCAAACGCATCAACGACGAGTATGGGCATCTGGTGGGTGACCAGGCGCTGATGGCCTTTGCGTCGGCGGCGTCCATGGTGCTGCGAGACACGGACACACTGGCTCGCTGGGGGGGCGAGGAGTTTCTGTTTCTCATGCCCAACACCAGCCCCCAAAAGGCAGCGATCGCACTCGACCGCGTGAGAGACGCGCTCATCAGCGTCACCGTGTCGGAAGCTGCTCCCCAACTGCGGTTGCGATTTTCCGCGGGACTGGCACTGTACCAAGGGCTGGAGGGCACCGATGGTACGCTGGAGAGGGCTGATCAAGCCCTGTATCAAGCCAAGAGTGCGGGGCGACACCGCTCCGTGGTGGCTGCTGGGCCAGATCAGGATGGCTAAAGGGAATGCCCGAGCGATGCCCATCTGCCATCCGGGGCTGGGATAATGCCTGCCCATGAATCCCCTGCTGAACAAACTCCAGCCCTATCCCTTCGAGCGCCTGCGTCGCCTGACCGCCGGCGTGACGCCGAACGCGGCGTATCGCCCCATCAGTCTGGGCATTGGCGAGCCCAAGCACGCCACCCCTGAATTCATCAAGGAAGCACTGGTTGCGGGCCTCGAAGGCCTGGCCAACTACCCTGCCACCGCAGGTGAGCCTGCCTTGCGTGCCGCCTGCGCCGATTGGATGCAGCGCCGCTACGGCCTGAAGATCGACCCGGCCACGCAACTGCTGCCCGTCAACGGCTCGCGTGAAGCACTGTTCGCGCTGGCACAAACCGTGATCGACCCCACCCAGCACCGCGATGTGGGTGGCCCGGCCGTCGTCAGCCCCAACCCCTTCTATCAAATTTACGAAGGCGCCGCCCTGCTGTCAGGTGCCCGCGTGGTGTTTGCCAATTCCGACCCGGCACGCAACTTTGCGGCCGACTGGTCCAGCATCTCGGAAGACACCTGGGCCACCACCCAGTTGCTGTTCGTGTGCTCCCCAGGTAACCCGACCGGTGCCGTGATGCCGCTGGCCGAGTGGGAGCGCCTGTTTGCGCTGAGCGACCGCTACGGCTTCGTGATTGCCTCGGACGAGTGCTATTCCGAGATCTACTTCCGCGAAGGCGCCGATGCCGCCCCGCTGGGGGGGCTGGAAGCCGCCGCCAAGCTGGGCCGCCACGACTTCAAGAACCTGATCATGCTCACCAGCCTGTCCAAGCGCTCCAACGTGCCTGGTCTGCGCTCTGGCTTCGTAGCCGGTGATGCGTCCATCATCAAGTCCTTCCTGCTCTACCGCACTTACCATGGCAGCGCCATGGGTCCGGCCGTGCAGCGCGCCAGCATTGCCGCCTGGAACGACGAAACCCACGTGGTCGAAAACCGCGCCCTGTACCGCCAGAAGTTCGAGCGTGTCACGCCCATCCTGGCGTCGGTCATGAACGTGGCCTTGCCAGACGCCGGCTTTTACCTGTGGGCCGAGGTGCCCCAGCACATTTGTGGTGGCAGCGACGAAGCGTTCACCTGCGAGCTGCTGGCTCAATACAATGTGGCCGTTCTGCCCGGCAGCTACCTGGCCCGTGAGGCCAACGGCATCAACCCGGGCGCTGGCCGTGTCCGCATGGCGCTGGTGGCCGGTGTCGACGAGTGCGTCGAAGCCGCCGAGCGCATCAAGGCCTTCATCCAATCCCAATCTGTCTGATTTCCCGAAAGAACCACATGTCTCAAGCTCTGCAAACCGTCATCGACAACGCCTGGGAACAGCGCACCACCCTGTCCGCCGCCGCAGCTCCGGCCGAAGTGCGTGACGCCGTCAACCACATCATCGATCAACTCGACAGCGGCAAGCTGCGCGTGGCCGAGAAGATCAACGGCCAGTGGGAAACCCACCAGTGGGTCAAGAAGGCCGTGCTGCTGAGCTTCCGTCTGAACGACAACGTGCCCATGGGCCAAGGCGACCTGCAGTTCTATGACAAGGTCCCCACCAAGTACACCGGCTGGAGCGCCGAGCAACTGGCCGCCTCCGGCGTGCGCGTGGTGCCGCCCGCTGTGGCCCGTCGCGGCAGCTTCCAGGCCAAGAACGTGATCCTGATGCCGTCCTACGTCAACATCGGCGCCTACGTCGATGAAGGCACCATGGTCGACACCTGGGCGACCGTTGGTTCGTGCGCCCAGATCGGCAAGAACGTGCACCTGTCCGGCGGCGTCGGCATCGGTGGCGTGCTCGAGCCCCTGCAAGCTAACCCCACCATCATCGAAGACAACTGCTTCATCGGCGCCCGCTCGGAGGTGGTCGAAGGCGTGATCGTGGAAGAGAACTCGGTGATCTCCATGGGCGTGTACATCGGCCAGTCCACCAAGATCTATGACCGCGCCACCGGCGAAGTCACTTACGGTCGCATCCCCGCCGGTTCGGTGGTCGTGTCCGGTAACCTGCCCTCGGCCGATGGCAAGTACTCGCTGTACTGCGCAGTCATCGTCAAGCGCGTGGACGCCCAGACCCGTTCCAAGACCAGCATCAACGACCTGCTGCGCGGCGCCTGATCGGCTCCCGCACTCTGCGTCGGTCCATTGACAACCCATCACGGGAGAGCATTTGATGAGCGGTGGCAATCTTGAAAAGATCCTGCGCCTGATGACCGAGAAAAAGGCATCGGACGTCTTCCTGTCTGCCAAGACACCCATCCTCATCAAGATCAATGGACAGATCCTGCAACTCACGGACCAGATCCTGACGCCCTCGCAACCGCGTCAGCTTCTGTCCGAGCTGATCACGCCGCAACAGCTCGAAGAGCTGGACGAAACCGGTGAACTCAACCTCGGGATCACGATCCCCAATGTGGGCATCTACCGTCTGAGCGCGTTCAAGCAGCGTGGCTCCGTGGCGGCCGTGTTCCGCTACATCCCGAGCGACATCCCACCGCTTGAGTCTCTGAACGTGCCGATGTCACTCGCCGACCTGGTGCTGGAAAAGCGCGGCTTGATCATGGTGGTTGGCGCTACTGGTGCGGGCAAGAGCACGACCTTGGCGTCGATGCTGGAGTACCGCAACCAGCGCATGACGGGGCACATCCTCACCATCGAAGACCCGCTGGAGTTTCTGTTCACCAACAAGAAGTCGGTGGTGAACCAGCGTGAGGTGGGACGCGACACCCAGTCGCTGCAGGTGGGGTTGAAGAATGCCCTGCGTCAGGCGCCTGACTGCATCTTGATCGGCGAAATTCGCGACCGCGAAACCATGACTGCGGCGCTGTCGTATGCGCTGTCCGGTCACTTGGTGCTGTCCACCCTGCACGCCAACAACAGCTATCACGCACTGGGCCGTATCCTGTCTTTCTACACGCCGGAAGCCCGCCCCGCTCTGTTGAGCGACTTGGCCTCTGGCCTGAAGGCCATCGTTTCGCAGCGTCTGCTGCAGAACACTTCGGGCGGCCGCGTGCCGGCCGTGGAGGTGCTGCTCAACACCCAACTGGTGTCCGAGATGATCACCCGCGGTGACTTCAACGAGGTCAAGGAGGCGCTGCAGAAGTCCATGTCTCAAGGCTCACAGACTTTCGAGCAGGACATCGCCCGTCTCATCCGCGAAGGCCTCGTCTCTCGCGAGGAAGGCCTGCGTTATGCCGACTCGCCGACCGATCTGATGTGGCGTTTGCAGAACGACACCACCATTCCTTCCAAGGCCGCTGCCAAGCCCGAAGAGAACGATGACGGCCCGACGTTCACTGAAATCACCCTGGATGTGCACCCGGAAGAGGAAACCCGTGCGCCTTTCCCTGCCCCCCGCTGAGACCCTGACATGAACGCCACCGTGCGCCTCACCGAGGCGCTGATCGCCCGTCCCTCCGTCACACCCGTGGACGAGGGTTGCCAAGCTTTGATGGCCGAGCGCTTGCAGGCCATTGGCTTCACCTGCCAGACCCTGGTGTTTGGGCCCGACAATGCCCCTGTGACCAACCTGTGGGCCATCAAGCGCGGCCGTGGCCATGCCGAAGGTGCACCCACCCTGGTGTTCGCCGGCCACACCGATGTGGTGCCTACCGGACCGCTCGACCAATGGACCAGCCCGCCGTTCGTGCCCAGCTACCGCGACGGTTGGCTGTACGGCCGTGGCGCCGCCGACATGAAGACCTCGCTGGCCGCCATGGTCGTGGCCAGCGAAGAGTTCGTGGCGCAGCATCCTGACCATGCCGGCAGCATCGCCTTCCTGATCACCAGCGACGAGGAAGGCCCCTCGGTGGACGGCACGGTCAAGGTCTGCGAATGGCTGACCGCCCAAGGTGAACGCCTGGACGCCTGTATCGTGGGCGAGCCCACCTCGGTCAAGCAGGTCGGCGACATGATCAAGAACGGCCGCCGCGGCTCGCTCTCGGGCAAGCTGCGCATCAAGGGTGTGCAAGGTCACATTGCCTATCCGCATCTGGCCCGCAACCCCATCCACCAGGCTGCCCCTGCCTTGGCCGAACTGGCCGCCATCGTCTGGGACCAGGGCAACGACCACTTCCCGCCCACCAGCTGGCAGATGTCCAACATCCACGCCGGCACGGGCGCGAACAACGTCATCCCTGGCGAACTGATCATCGACTTCAACTTCCGCTTTTCCACCGAGTCCACACCCGAAGACCTGCAAGCGCGCCTGGAAGACGTGCTGCGCCAACATGGCCTGGACTTCCACATTGACTGGACCCTCGGCGGCCGCCCCTTCCTGACCCGTCGTGGCCCTCTGGTGGACGCCATGGCCGCCGCCATCAAGGACGTCACCGGTCTGGACACCGAGCTGTCCACCACCGGCGGCACATCCGATGGCCGCTTCATCGCCCAGATCTGCCCGCAAGTGGTCGAGTTCGGCCCCGTCAACGCCAGCATCCACAAGATCGACGAGCACGTGGCCGTGGCCGACATCGAGCCCTTGAAGAACATCTACCGGCAGACGCTGGAAAGACTCCTGACGTGACCGTCATTGAACTGATTGAACAGGCGGCTGAACGCCTGACCCAGGCCCAGGTTGCTTTTGGCCACGGCACCACCAACGCCTTTGACGAAGCTGCTTGGCTGGTCTTGTGGCGCCTCGGCCATCCGCTCGATGCGCTGGACGAGGTGGCCGACGACGCCGTCACCGATACTCAAGGCGACGAAGCCTTGGCCCTGATCGACGAGCGCATCCGTACCCGCAAGCCCGCAGCCTACCTGACGCACCAGGCCTGGCTGCAAGGCGTGCCCTTCTACGTGGACGAGCGCGTGATCGTGCCCCGCTCCTTCATCGCCGAAGTGCTGGCCGACGGCAGCATCGACGCCTGGCTCAGCGACCAGACCCACCGCGTGCTCGACCTGTGCACCGGCAACGGCAGCCTCGCCGTGCTGGCCGCCATGGCCTACCCGGACGTGGTGGTCGATGCCGTGGACATCAGCGACGAAGCGTTGGCCGTGGCCCGCATCAACGTCGATCAGCATGGCCTGGCTGACCGCATCACCCTGCTGCACAGCGACGGTCTGCAAGCCGTCCACGGCCCCTACGACCTGATCCTGTGCAACCCGCCCTACGTCAACGCCGACTCGATGAAGAAGCTGCCGGCGGAATACCAGGCCGAGCCCGAGCTGGCTCTGGCCTCGGGCGAAGACGGCATGGACTTCACCCGCGCCCTGTTCGCGGCCCTGCGCGCCGAACCCGATCGCTACTTGGGCCCTGACGCCGTGCTGGTGCTCGAAATCGGCAACGAGCGTCCGAACTTCGAACGCGCCTTCCCTGACCTGCCTGTCACCTGGCTGGAAACCACCTCTGGCGCCGATCAGCTCCTGCTGATCACCCGCGACGCCCTGCTACTCGAATCGGCCTGATCCCATGATTGTTCTCAAAAACGTCTCCTTGTTGCGAGGCGTCAAGCCTGTGCTGGAGCAGGCCAGTGCCACCCTCCATCCCGGTGAAAAGGTAGGCTTGATTGGCCGCAACGGTGCCGGCAAGTCGTCCCTGTTTTCGCTGCTGGCAGGCCGCTTGGCCCCCGACGCCGGAGATGTCGAGGTCCCGCCCTCCTGGCTGCAGCCCGGCGGCATGGCCGAAGTGGCGCAGAACATGCCCGAAACCGACGAACCCGCCACCGAGTTCGTGCTGCAAGGCGACGGCCGCCTGATGAAGGCCCGCCAAGACCTGATCGACGCCGAAGCTGCCGAAGATGGCCACGCGATGGCCGAAGCCCACATGGCCCTGGCCGAAGCCGGTCAGTTTGATGCGCAGGCCCGTGCGCAAGCGCTGCTGCTGGGCCTGGGTTTCAAGCTGGAGCAGACGCAGGCGCCGGTTAACAGCTTCTCCGGCGGTTGGCGGATGCGTCTGCAACTGGCGCGCGCACTGATGTGCCCGGCCAAGCTGCTGCTGCTCGACGAACCGACCAACCACTTGGACCTGGATGCCTTGGTCTGGCTGGAAAGCTGGCTGCAGCGCTACGAGGGCACCCTGGTTGTCATCAGCCACGACCGTGAGTTTCTGGATGCCATCACCAAGGTCACCCTGCATCTCGAAGACGGCAAGCTCACCCGCTACACCGGTGGCTACTCCGCTTTCGAGGCCATGCGCGCCGAGCGTTTGAGCCAGCAACAGGCCGCCTTCGCCAAACAGCAAGACAAGATCGCGCACCTCTCCAAGTTCATCGCGCGCTTCAAGGCCAAGGCCAGCAAGGCCAAGCAAGCGCAAAGCCGCGTCAAGGCGCTGGAGCGCATGGAGAAGATCGCCCCTGTGCTCACGGCTAGTGACTTCCAGTTCTCCTTCCCCGAGCCGGATTGCCTGCCCAACCCCATGATGGCCTTGAAGGACCTCGCCTGCGGCTACCACCTGGCCAATGATGAGACCCTGACCATCGTCTCGGGAATCAATCGTTCGGTCTTGCCGGGGCAGCGCATTGGCATCCTCGGTGCGAACGGCCAAGGTAAGTCCACGGTCGTCAAGACCCTGGCCCACATGAACCGCCCGATCAGCGGCGAGATCACCGAAGGCAAGGGTCTGAGCATTGGCTACTTCGCTCAGCAAGAGCTGGACGTGCTGCGCCCCGACGAAGGCCCGCTGCAGCACATGATCCGTCTGGCGCGTGATGTTGGTCCACAAGCTCGCGAGCAGGAGCTGCGCGACTTCCTCGGCCGCTTCCAGTTCACCGGCGATATGGTCAACCAGGCCGTCGGCCAGTTCAGTGGCGGGGAAAAAGCGCGCCTGGTGCTGGCCCTGGTTGTGTGGCAACGCCCCAACCTGCTGCTGCTCGACGAACCGACCAACCACCTCGACCTCACCACCCGCGAGGCGCTCTCGATGGCGCTCAACGAGTTCGAAGGCACGGTGATGCTGGTCAGCCACGACCGCGCTTTGCTACGCGAGGTGTGCGACGAGTTTTGGCTGGTCGCCAAGGGAGAACTCAGCACCTTCGACGGTGACCTGGATGATTACCAGCGCTGGTTGCAAGACCAGGCGCGTGAAGTAGCGCAGGCGGCCAAGGCGGCCCGTGACACACAAAATGCGGTCAATCGGCCCGCAGCCTCATTGTCGACAGAGCCTACCCCTCCCGCGGCCAATCAGCGCGAAGACCGCAAGGCACTGGCTGCGGCGCGCCAGAGACTGGCGGAGCAAACCAAGCCGCTGAAAGCCGAACTCAAGAAGGTGGACGAGCGTCTGGCACAGGCGCACGGCGAACAAGCCCAGCTTGGCGAGTCGCTGGCGCAAGCCGATTTGTCTGCCGCCGATCGTGCGGAACAAGGCAAGCGACTCAAAGCCCTCGGCGATGAGATCGATGCTTTGGAAGCAAGGTGGCTTGAACTGACCGATCAGCTTGAACAACTCGGGGCTTGACGCCTCTGCTGACCCGGTGCGATGCGTTCTGTGGCGCACCGCACCAGTCACAGCATCAGTGTGGATGTGCAGCGCGACGTTCCGCCGCTTCCTGACACCCGATGCAGTGAGCTGCCTCCGGAACAACCTCCAGACGGGCAGATCCGATGGGAGCGCCACAATCCGTGCACAAGCCATACTCCCCGGCTGCAATGCGGTCTAGCGCAGCCTGCACGGCGCCCAACTCCTGTCGCTCGTGTTGAAGTTGGTTGATGACCTCGAGATTGCTTTCCACGCTCAGAGCTTCTTCCGCGCCGTCCAGCACGGCATGCTCGGTGGCAACCTCTGCGCTGGCGAGCTTTTGACGGAGCGCCTGATCCTCACCTGCCAGCTTCTTCACTTCGCCCAACAATCGAGCCTGCAGTTCGCGTACAAGGCCTTCATTCAGTCCGGATTCTGGCGCGATGGTCAAGGTGGTTTGGGTGTTCGTTGTGGACATGAAGGTCTCCTGATGTGTCAGTGTGGGGCAGCTGTTTTCAGCATACGCCAATGAGCCGCTGCATAGAATTGCGCCATATCAAGACTGACAATCCCGTCGTTTGGCCGTGCCTGTTTCGCATGACACAAGCGCCCCACAGATGCCCATAAAGTCACATCTGGAGACGCCATAATGGTCCTGCGTGCAGGTTTGCCCTTACCTGCACCGGTTGACGCGTTCGTCAAGCCGTATTACATTCGTCCCCATGTTTTGCAACGACCGACACCCAGGTCGCATCCAATGCAGTTGAGCGATCATGCTTGCCGGAATCAAGCGCACGCCACATTGAGCACCCTGCGCAGTTTGCTGCTTGCCAGCGCCTTGAGCGTCGGCTTGTGGTCGTCTGTTCACGCGCAGAACGTGGTTCAGCCTGTTACGCCTGCTTCCCCCGCCGTCGCGCCTGCAGAAAGTGAAGACGCTGTCAGCCGCTTCCTTTCTGAACGGGGATTGATCCCTTCTGCCAAGCCCGTGGTGGAAATGGCGCAGCAGGTGCGGTCCAAGGCCTCCGACCTCGCATCCGAACTCGTGATGTCGGCCATGAATTTCCTTGGGGTGCCTTACAAGATGGGGGGCACCAGCCGCGAAACTGGTTTCGATTGCAGCGGCTTCACCCGTCATGTTTTCGAGAACAGTGTCGGGCTCATCTTGCCGCGCCGCTCTGTCGAGCAGGCCAATTCACCTGACCTGGTTCCCGTTCAGCAAAGCGAACTCAAGCCGGGCGATCTGGTGTTCTTCAACACCCTGCGCAGTACTTTTTCTCATGTGGGCATCTACATCGGGGACAACAAGTTCATCCATTCGCCACGCACCGGTTCGTCCGTCCGTGTCGAAGACATGCGCGTGAGCTACTGGCAGAAGCGTTTCGACGGTGCTCGGCGCGCGCCCTCCGTGAACGCCAGCAAGGCCACGACGGGCAGCGGCGAGCGCTGAGCCGTACCAGCTGCTCCGTGCGTGGCGCGGCACAATGCTGCACATGCACGCGCCTCCTGAAACCGCCTTACCTCAGCCCTCCCCTCCCTTTGCCGACGTCACCGGTTGCCTGCTCGCCGGCGGTGAGGGGCGGCGCATGGGCGGCCGTGACAAAGGCTTGGTCCACTATCGCGGAATCCCCCTCGCCGCCTGGGTGCTGAGCCAGTTGGTACCGCAGACCAGTCGCCAGTTTGCAATCGCCAATCGGAATTGGCCCGACTATGCACGCCTGCTGCATCAAGCCGGTGCCACCACCCCTGTGAACATGGACGCAGTGCGGCCCGATGCCGCTGATCTGCCGGTAGCCAGCGGCCCCGTGGCCGGCATCCTCACGGCATTGCGGCAAACCGATACACCCTGGCTCATGGTGGTGCCCTGCGACACACCTCATCTGCCCGCCGATCTGGTCTCTCGCCTGCGCAGCGAAGCGGCGCGCAGCGGCGCGAATGCGGTCGTCCCCACCACCGTGGGATGCGACGGCGAACACCGAGCTCATTGGGCCTGCGTGCTGTTGCACAAGGACGTTTCCCCGCAACTCGAAGCCATGTTTGCGAAAGAAGAACGTAAACTAAGGGTTTGTATCCAGTCTCTGCGCTGGACAAGCGTATCCTTCGAAGATGCGACTGCCTTTGACAACATCAACAGCCCGGAGACACTGAATGGTCGAGACTGACACATCCGTGCGCATCGCGCGGATCGCGGCGGCTGACTTGAGTGCCTACAAAAACCTGCGTGATGAAGCCCTGCGCTTGTATCCGGAGGCTTTCGACGCCGATCTCGACAGCGAGCGCGCGCGCCCGCCGGAAAGCTACCTGGGCCGCTTGGGCCTAGGAGAGCCCTTGGGAGGCAGCTTTCTCATGGGGGCATGGGTGGGGGCGGAATTGGTCGGCATGATCGGCCTGGAGCGGCAGTCTCAGCAGAAACTGCGCCACAGCGCCGAACTCAACAGCATGATGGTTCACCCACGCCATACGGGTAAAGGCATCGGCGTGCGCCTCATGGAGGCTGCCATCGCGCACGCACGGCAAGCGATCGGACTTGAGCAGATCGTGCTGCGTGTCAGTGCCTCCAGTGAGTCTGCCATCCGACTGTACGAGCGCGCTGGTTTCCAGGGCTGCGGCGTCCTGCCCCACGCAATCAAGTTGGTGGATGGCCCCGGTCAGGTTCGCTACTTTGACAAGCTGACGATGGTCCTCATCCTCTGAGTGACCGCTCAACGGGCTTCTGATGCGCCTCGATTGGCCAGGCCGTCAGCCCGCTCGTTCCCTGGGTCGCCTGCGTGACCTCGGACCCAACGCCAGTCCACGTCGTGTTGGGCAGCCAACTCCTCCAGCCTGCGCCACAGGTCATCGTTCTTCACGGGTTTGTTGTCGGCGGTTTTCCAGCCGCGCCGCTTCCATCCGCCGATCCATTCGGTGATGCCCTTGCGGACGTACTCGCTGTCGGTGTAGATGACCACCTTGCAGCGCCGCTTGAGCACCTTCAGGGCTTCGATCACCGCCGTCAACTCCATGCGGTTGTTCGTGGTCTGGGCCTCGCCCCCCCACATCTCGCGCTCATGGGGGCCGCTGACCATCCAGACCCCCCATCCACCCCGACCAGGGTTGCCCTTGCACGCACCATCGGTGTACATCACCACGGTGGGCATTGTCGAATCACTCATCCATTCACATCCTGTTGAACGTGGACGTCACGTTGGTGACGTTGTGCCACAACGGCCGGGGCTGCCGCAGCAGCCACCCGGCTCCTCTTCAGCTTGCCGACCAGTCTCATGCCGCGCGCACGCTTGACGGCCACCACGAAGTAGACGGCGCCCAAGACGGGCCACCAGCGATCTCCCGCGTGCTCCATCCAGCGCAGACGCTCCCAGGTTTTCGCATGGCGGGTCATGGGGCGATAGCACCCAAAGCCACCTGCTTCAACCTCCAGCCCAAGCAGTCGCAGCCAATCTCGTAGACGCCAGTACGCGATGAACTCGCCTTGCGGGAGCACGAGGGCAGAGTCAATGCCCCACAGCCCCAGCCTTTGCGACGCGCCCCACAGGCTCGCCGGATTGAAGCCAGCGATCACCACACGCCCCTCGGGTACCAGCACGCGCTCCACTTCCCGGAGCGTGGCGTGTGGATCGCGCGCCAACTCCAGCGCATGAGGCAAGACCACCAGGTCCAGGCTGCAGCTGGCCAGCGGCAATGCCTCGAACTCGCAGCGCACGCCCAGAGGCGCGCCATGCATCAACCCTTCTGGCAACACGAGCGGGTCATGGATCAGGGGCGCACGGTCAGCGGGGGGCTGCCAGCGGGCATAGCTGTTGTCCAGCGCAAGCCACTTGTGAGGCATGCGATTACAACGCAAGCCATCCAACTCCGGCAGGCCCAGTTGCAGGGCGTGAAAACCGAACACATCGGCAACCAAACGGTCCATTTGAGCCTGCTCCCACTCGAGCAAAGCCTGGCCAGACGGTAACGCCAGCCAGGGATGCAACTCTATAATGGGATCGACTTTGCTCATGAATCTGCTCGCCCTACCCGCCTTCGCTGACAACTACATCTGGATGATCCACAACGGCGCCGAGGCGCTGGTGGTCGATCCGGGAGATGCTGCGCCGGTGAACGACGCACTCAGGCAAAACGGGCTCAAGCTGACCGCCATTCTAGTGACCCATCATCATGGCGATCACATCGGTGGGATTCGCGCCTTGCAAACCGGGCATATTCCGGTCTATGGCCCGCGTGCGGAGGCCATCGAAGGCGTGACACATGCGCTCGACGACGGTGACACCGTGATGTGGCAAGGACTGCATTTCGACGTGGTGGATGTCGCAGGTCACACGCGGGGGCATGTGGCCTACTTTGCCGCGACAGGCCTCGGGGAGACGGACCCCACGCCATTGGCTTTTGTCGGGGACACACTCTTCAGCGGTGGATGTGGTCGTGTCTTTGAGGGCACCATGCCGCAAATGCGCCTCAGCTTGAGTCGCATTGCCCTGTGGCCCCCGAGCACCCGCTTGTGTGCGGCTCACGAGTACACCTTGAGCAATTTGCGCTTCGCGCAAGTGGTTGAACCTGATAACGCGGAGCTGCGGCGCTATCTCGCGCTTTGTGAGGCCAAACGTGCCGCAGGTTTGCCGACTTTGCCCACCACACTGGCCACCGAACTGGCCATCAATCCCTTTTTGCGCTGTACCGAAGTTGCTGTGCAGTCGGCAGCCCTTGAGCACCATGCCCCGGATACCTTGCCTGACTCGGTGTTCGCGGCGCTACGCCTATGGAAGAACATCTTTTGACCACTTTCTCTCGCCCCAGCCTTACCCGCCCACTGCTCCTCGGTGCTGCAGCGCTGTTCACGCTTTTGCTGTCTGCGTGCGGCACAGTATCGCCCCCCGTGACCGCGGGCACCGACATGGACACGCTGTTGAAAGCGCAAAGCGGTCGACCTTCTGCTGTCACCAAGTCCATCGCGCGCCGTGCCACACGTGAAGACCCCAATTCCGGCCTGCAAGTTGACCTGGGGCCCGCAGCCATCCTGACGCAGGAAGATGAAGAGCGTGCGGCAGCGCATAACCGTGAAGCCAGAATGGCTGCGGGCGCGCCGACCGACCCCCTGCGGCCAGAAGCCACGCTCAATCTGGACGACAGCGACGCCGCCAAGGATCTCTGGGCGCGCGTCCGCCAGGGTTTCCAATTGCCCCCGCTCGAGCATGAGCTGGTGGGGCAGCACGAACGCTACTACGCCAGTCGCCCCGAATATGTGCAGCGCATGACAGCGCGCGCCAATCGCTACCTCTACCATGTCGTGGAGGAGATTGAACGCCGTGGCATGCCCGCTGAACTGGCCTTGCTGCCCTTCATCGAAAGTGCCTTCAACCCTCAGGCCACGTCATCGGCACGTGCCTCGGGGATTTGGCAGTTCATGCCAGCAACCGGCAAGGACTTCGATCTCACGCAGAATATTTTCCGCGACGAGCGGCGCGATGTGCTGGCCTCCACCCGCGCGGCGCTCGACTACCTGCAACGTCTGCATCGCATGTTCGGCGACTGGCATCTCGCGCTGGCTGCCTACAACTGGGGTGAAGGCAATGTGCAGCGAGCCATCAAGCGCAACCAGAGCCAGGGTCTACCGACCGATTACCTCAGCATCAACATGCCTGCCGAGACGCGTCACTACGTGCCCAAACTGCACGCAGTACGCAACATCGTTGCACAACCAGAGGCCTACAACCTCGCTCTGACCCCCATCGAGAATCACCCCTACTTTGTGAGTGTGCCCATTCAGCGGGACATGGATGTCGCCCTGGCAGCACGGCTGGCTGCGCTGCCCCTTGATGAGTTCAAGGCGCTGAATCCGTCGCAGAACAAGCCAGTGATCCTCGCTGCGGGCACCCCGCAGGTGCTGCTGCCCTATGACAACGCGCATCTGTTCGTGCACAACCTGAGCAAACACAAGGGGCCATTGGCGACTTGGACGGCTTGGCTGGTGCCCAAGACCATGCGTCCTGCGGATGTGGCCAAGGAACTTGGCATGTCCGAGTCCGCCTTGCGCGAGGTCAATCGCATTCCACCCAAGATGCTGGTCAAGGCCGGATCGACCTTGCTCGTGCATCGCTCCGAGCATCGCGAGCGTGATGTCTCCGAGGCCTTGGCGGACAACGCCATGATGGCGTTGGCGCCCGACGTGCCGCCGTTGCGTCGCATGACATTGAAGGCTGGCAAACGTGACACCGTTCGCACAGTGGCCAAACGCTACGGGCTCAGCGTCGAGCAGGTGGCATCCTGGAACAAGGTGGGTGCCTCCGCGCGCTTCAAGCGTGGTGAGCAGATCGTGGTTTACGTGCCCAACAAGGGCAAAGCTCAGGCCGCTCGCACCTTGGCGTCTGCGAAGAAGGGGCGTGTGGTGCGCGAAGCCAAAGCGAGTGACAAGCGTAAAGGCCGAGCAGGCAAAACCGTGGCGTCCGCCGTCAAAGCCAGCAGCAAAGCTCGTGCGGGTCAGCGCAGCGCCAAGGTTCGCGTGGCAAGCGCGCGTTGAGGCTGGCGCAGGCCACTTGCCGAAGTATCGGGAGTCGCCTGCGCTACCTCAATGGTTCAAGCTGCCAAAGACATGATGTACACGCATACGGCCACACCCGCCATCCAGATCAGGCTGCGAAGCACGGCTTTGTCCATCAGGTAGCTCGCGATGTAGGCCACCCGAATGCCAATGAAAGCCATGGCCCACTGGTCAATCACCGCCTGGTCAGCCTGAGCTTGTTGCGCCATCAGCACCGCGGCAATGAACAACGGCAGGGCCTCAAAGCCATTGGCTTGTGCCGCATTGGCACGTTGCTGCCACCCCGTGAGCCCTGCAGCCCATAGCCGTGGGTTGTGGTTGTCGTAGCCACCTTTGCGAGGTGACTTCATGCCCACACTGGCCTTGGCCGCCCCCACCGTGACCACCGGCAGCAGGCAGGCTGCCAGCACACACCAGTTTGCAATGCTCATGCTTGTCTCCATGGCCCGGCTTGGGGCCCTGTCAGGGTTGTCAAACGTGTTGAAGAAAATCAGCGTCGATCCATGAAGGCATGGGCAATGGTGCCCAGGTCGACGTATTCCAGTTCACTGCCAACCGGCACACCTCGTGCCAGTCGGGTGACTTTCATGCCTCGCGCCTTGAGTTGCTCGGCCAACACATGCGCGGTGGCTTCACCCTCGGCATTGAAATTGGTCGCCAAAATCACTTCGCTGACTTTGCCATCGCTGGCACGTTCGAGCAGTGCTGGCAAACCAATGTCACGGGCACCCAGGCCATCAAGTGGGCTCAAGCGTCCTAGCAACACGAAGTACTGGCCTTTGTAACTGCCAGTGCGCTCAAGCGCGGCTTGATCTGCGGGTGTTTCCACCACGCAGAGCAGGTGCGGGTCTCGGGTGTCGTCCAAGCACACATCGCACACCTCTGCGCGACTGAAAGTGTGGCATCGACGGCAATGCCCGATTTCGGACACCGCGGTGTCGATTGCGCGAGCCAACTTTGCCGCGCCCGCACGATCGTGCTGGAGCAGATGAAAGGCCATGCGCTGTGCCGACTTCTGGCCTACGCCGGGCAAGCAGCGCAGCGCATCGATCAGCGCGTCGAGCGCGGGGTCCGCCATGACGCGCTACCGATCAGAAGGGGAACTTCATGCCGGGTGGCATGGGCATGCCTGCCGTCAGCTTGCCCATTTTCTCGGCGCTGGTGGCTTCGGCACGGCGCACGGCGTCGTTGAATGCAGCGGCCACGAGGTCTTCCAGCATGTCTTTGTCATCGGCCAGCAGGCTGGGATCGATGGTCACGCGCTTGACGTCGTTCTTGCAGGTCATGACGACCTTCACCAAGCCCGCGCCCGACTGACCTTCCACCTCGATGTTGGCCAGTTCGTCCTGTGCCTTCTTGAGGTTGTCCTGCATTTGCTGGGCTTGTTTCATCAAGCCTGCGAGTTGTCCTTTGAGCATGGCTCATCCTTTCTTGTGCAAAGCGTGATTGTCACCGGATCAGTTGCCGGTTTGATCCGCCAAGGGGTGAATGGAGCCCGGCACGATGCGTGCGCCGGGATACTGTTTCATGAGCTGTTGAACCAGTGGATCACTGCTGATCAACTGTTCGGCATGTTGTTGGCGCAGTTCTCGGGCGACCAGGTCGCGTTGGGCGGGCGTGTTGACGGCGGCGCCGCGCACCAACTCCAGACGGACCTCGCGTCCTAGTAACTCGGACAGCGCTTGGGCAAGGCGATCGCGCAGGTTGTCTGTGCGCAGGCTTTCGCGATCGACCTGCAGGCGCCACAGACTGTGCGCTGCACCTTCTTCTTGTCCGATGCATTGCGCCTGGATGGCCAGCTCGCGCACCAAGGCCGCGACCAAGCCACGAGATTGCAACTGGCCGACGATCTCGGCCCAGCGGTCCGACAGCGGATCACTGCCAGGAGGCGGCAAGGTCAGTGATGGGACTGTGCGTGCGACGACGGGCTGTGACGTGTGCGCAGGCGACGGTGTCTCTTCAAAGGCAGCGGGAGGCTCCGGTCGGTCGAAGTCAGCCGGCGGTGACAGGTCGTCCTCGGCTTCGGCCCAAGAGGCTGCATCGTGCTCAGCCAGCGAGGGATCCGCCTCCGGAGGCAAATCGTCCCAAGGTGCTGTGCCTTGGCTCGCGCTCGGTGCGCTGGAGATGCGCTCAGTCGGCACGGGCCGCGTGGATGGGACGGGCGACGGCACCTGAGCTCGCTGCGAAGGCGGAATGGCGGCCTCTGGCGCACGCGCTGGAGCGCTGACGCTGGCTTGTTCACGCACGGAGGGTTGCACCGCGGGTGAAGGCACGGCCGGGCGCGCTGTCAAGGCAGCAGCGGGTGCAGCTGGAGCGACCTTCACAGGGGCGGCCTGCGTCTCAACCTGAGGGACTGGCTGCGAATTGGCGTCCTTGGAGGGCCCGGTCTGCGCGCCCTGCGCGACCGAGCCTTCAGCTTTTGGGGGCGGGGCACTCCCAGTTGCGCCGTAGCTGTGTCCAGGCTTGAAGGCCAGCAAGCGCAACAACAGCATCAGCAAGCCGTTGTATTCGTCCGGGGCCAGCGCCAGTTCCGCGCGACCTTGCAGACACAAGCTGTAGAACAGCTGGGTTTCATCCGGCGCGAGCAGGGGCGCCAGACTTTGCCAGGTGGCTTCGTCCGGGTCGTCGGATGTGATGGCTTGCGGCACCGCGTGGCAGACGGCCATGCGCTGCAAGGCCGTGGCCAACTCCTCCAGCGTGCCGGATGCAGACAGGCCGAGCTCACGCAAGGTGTCGACTGCGGCAACCAAACCCGCTCCGTCGCCGGCGGCGACAGCCTGGATGATGCGTTGCACATGCTGTCGATCGACGGCGCCCAACATCTGACGCACAGCGCCCTCTTCCAACCTGCCACTGCCAAAGGCGATCGCCTGATCGGCAAGTGACATGGCGTCACGCATCGAGCCGCGTGCTGCGCGTGCCAACAGACGCAGAGAGCCTGGATCGAACTCGATCTGCTCAATTTGCAGCACGTGGGCCAGGTGTTCTTGCACCGTCTGAACGGCCATGGGCCGCAGGTTGAATTGCAAGCAACGAGACAACACCGTCACCGGCACCTTTTGGGGGTCGGTGGTGGCCAAGACAAACTTCAGGTACTCCGGCGGCTCTTCCAGCGTCTTGAGCATGGCGTTGAAGGCCGTGTTCGACAGCATGTGCACTTCGTCGATCATGTAGACCTTGAAGCGCCCCACCACCGGCTTGTAAACCGCCTGCTCCAGCAACTGCGAGATCTCTTCCACGCCACGGTTGGACGCCGCGTCCAGCTCGACGTAGTCGACAAAGCGCCCAGCGTCGATGTCGCGGCACGGCTGGCATTGGCCGCAGGGTGAGGCCGTGATGGTGCCCTGCCCGTCAGGCCCCACGCAGTTGAGCGATTTGGCCAGGATCCGTGACACCGTGGTCTTGCCCACACCCCGAGTCCCGGTGAACAGGTAGGCATGGTGCAGACGCTGTTGCGTGAGCGCGTTGCCCAGAGCCTGGACCACATGCCCCTGGCCAACCATGCTGTCAAAGCCTCTGGGACGGTATTTGCGGGCGAGAACCATTGAATTCATGCGCAGATTCTAGGCGCTCCCCGCCCCAAACTTCGGCCATGCGGGGTATCATCAAGCTCAGGTCTGGATACGACGGGCAACAGG
>JAJUGJ010000043.1 GCA_029268225.1 Burkholderiales bacterium
GCCCAGCTCGCCCATCTCGCGGAAGATGGACGGGTCGGTCTTCTCGTGGCGGAAGGCTTCGAGCACGCGCGGGGCCAGTTTGTCCTGGCAGTAGGCGCGGGCGGCGTCGCGCACGGCGCGTTCGTCTTCGGTCAACTGCTGGTCCAGCAGCAGGGGATCGTCCCATTGGAAAGAGGCTTTGGCGTGTGAAGACATGGTGTGATCCTTGAAAAATATCAACGGTGCTGGAACACCGGTTTACGTTTGGCCAGGAAGGCTTGCATGCCTTCGCGGGCGTCGTCGGTGGCGAAGCGGCCATACAGCTCGCGACGCTCGAAGCCAATGCCTTCGGCCAGGGACGATTCCCAGGCGCGGTTGACACAGGCCTTGATGCTCATGACGGCCGGCAGCGAGAAACTCGCCACCGTGGTGGCCACGGTCATCGCTTCGTCCATCAGTTGTTCATTGCTGACCACGCGCGACACCAGGCCATCGCGCTCGGCTTCCTGCGCATTGAGCAGGCGACCGGTCAGGCACAGGTCCATGGCCTTGGCCTTGCCAATGGCGCGCGGCAGACGCTGGGTGCCGCCGGCGCCCGGCAGCATCGCCAGCTTGACTTCGGGCAGCCCGAAGCGGGCCGACTCGGCCGCGATGACGATGTCGCACGACAGGGCCAGTTCACAGCCACCACCCAGCGCGAAGCCGGCCACGGCACCGATCACGGGCTTGCGCACCTGGCGAATGGTTTCCCAGTTGCGGGTCACGAACTGATCGCGCACCACGTCCTGGTAGGTCCAGTCGGCCATGGCGGCGATGTCGGCACCCGCGGCAAAGGCCTTGTCGTTGCCGGTGATCACGATCGCACCGATGTTCTCGTCACGGTCGAAGGCCAGCAAGGCCTCGCCCAGGGCGGTCATCAGCGCGTCATTGAGCGCGTTCATCTGCGCCGGACGGTTGAGGGTGATGATCCCGACGCGGCCTTGCGTCGAGGTCAGGATCGGCTGTTCTGTAGAGCTCATGGCAGATCGTTCTCTTGAAGGCTCACTCACTGAGCCTGCTTGACCATCTCGGCGATCATTTCGCGGAGCTTGAACTTCTGAATCTTTCCAGAAGCGGTCGAGGGCATGGATTCCTGAACCAGCAGCTTCTCGGGGATGTACTGCATGGCGACCTTCTGGTCCTTCATGTACGCCACCATCTCTTCGAAGCTCAGCGACTGACCGGGCTTGGTCACGACCACGGCGCAGGCACGTTCACCCATGCGCTCATCGGGATACGGCACGATGGCGGCCAGGGCCACAGCGGGGTGGCGGTACAGCAGGTTTTCGATTTCGACGACCGGGATGTTCTCGCCGCCGCGGATGATCACGTCCTTGCTGCGGCCGGTGATGCGGATGTAGCCGTGCTCATCCATGCGGGCCAGGTCACCCGTGTCGAACCAGCCTTGCTCATCGGTGCCGTTGAGGTGCGGGCGCTTGAGGTAGCCGCCAAAGTTCGAGCACGAGCGCACCAGCAGCTTGCCGGCCTGGCCGTGCGGCAGCTCGGTGCCATCCACGTCCACTACCTTGACTTCCACGCCGGGCAGCGGGCAGCCATCGGTGTTGAACGCGCGCTCGTCCGGGTCGTCCAGACGGGTCGTGGTCACGGCACCGTTCTCGGACATGCCCCAGGCCGACACGATCTTCACACCCAGCACGGCGCGGGCCTGCTCGACCAGGGCGGTGGGGATGGGGGCGCCCGCGCACAGGAAGGTTTGCAGCGTGGGCACGCTGGTGTTGGCCGCCTGCACGGTGTTGGTCAGGTCGGTCAGGAAGGGGGTGGAGGCCATCGTGAAGGCCACCTTCTCCGCATTGATCAGCTCGATGCCCTTCTTGGCTTCCCAGATGTCCTGCAGCACCACATGGGACTTCAGGATGATGGGCATCAGCAGGCCGTACATGAAACCGGTCTGGTGGGCCATCGGCGAGGCCATCAGGATGGTGTCGTCGGCACCCAGCTTGAGGCGCTTGGCGTAAGGCACGATGTTGGCAAACACCGTGTTGGCCGAGTGCATCACGCCCTTGGGCTCGCCAGTGGTACCCGAGGTGTAGATCAACTGGGTGATGTCATCGGCGCTCGGGCGATGCTGCGTCAGGATCGCTTTCGCATCGGCGTCCTTTTCCCACTCAGGGATCGTCAGCAGGGCCTCGAAGCTGTTGGCAGCCGGCTGGCCGTTGGCGTCCACAGCGCCCACAGCGATCACATGCTGAAGGTCAGGCAGTTGTGGCTTGAGGCCGTTGAGCATGGCTTCGAAATCGAAACCACGGAAGGTCTTGGGCACGATGACGACCTTGGCCTCGCCATGCTTGAGCATGAAGGACAGTTCGCGCTCGCGGAAGATGTGCATCATGGGGTTGAGCACGGCGCCGATGCGCGAGCACGCCAGGTAGGTCAGCGTGAACTGCCACCAGTTGGGCAGTTGCAGGCCCACGATGTCGTTCTTGCCCACACCCAGTTTGGTGAGGCCCACGGCGATGCGGTCTGCCAGGCGCGCCATCTCGGCGTAGGTGAAGCGGGTGACCTCACCGGTCTCCACGCGCACCGCGGTCAACGCCAGCTTGTCCGGACAGGCGGCCACAGCCGCGTCCAGCTCGTCGTTGATGGTGCGATCCAGCCAGTAGCCTTGGGCCACAGCGGCGGCGCGACGGGGCGCCAGCAAAACAGCATCGAATTCCATGGGGTGTCTCCTCAATCTCTTTTTCAAGGCGGCTGGTGGACTGTCAGCCCGGCCGCCACCGGCATCAGGCCGGCACGTTCTTGCGACCGGCGCGCACGCGGGCCACGATGGTCTTCATGATCTGGGCCGTGCCGTCGCCGATCTGGAAGCCCAGCACGTCGCGCAAGCGCTGTTCCATCAGACCGCGGTCGTAGCCGCCGTGGCCGTAGCACAGCAAGCACTGGTGGATCACGTCGTAGGCCAGCTTGGGACCCCACCACTTGGCCATGCCGGCCTCGGCGGTGTGCGGCAGACCCTGGTCCTTGAGCCACAGGCCTTGCAGGCACAGCAGGCGGGCACCTTCGACTTCGGTGTCGAACTGGGCCAACGGGTGGGTCACGCCCTGGAAGTTCGACAAGGTCTTGCCGAAGGCCTCACGCTGGGTGATGTACTCCCAGGTTTCTTCCAAGGCCACGCGGGCCACGGCCAGACACTGCAGACCGATCAGCGAGCGCGAGAAGTCGAAGCCGTGCATCACCTGCACAAAGCCCTTGTTCTCTTCGCCCAGGCGGTGGCTGACAGGCACGCGCACGTTCTCGAAGAAGATCGAGCCGCGGCCGATGGCGCGCTGGCCATGGCAGTCGAAACGGTTGGTGGTCAGACCCGGGGTGTCCATCGGGACCATCACGGCGGTCACGCCATGGGCACCGTCTTCCGGCTTGCCGGTGCGACCGAACACGACCGCGATGTCGGCCTGGTCGGCGGCAGAAATGGAGGTCTTCTCGCCGTTGATGACGTAGAAGTCGCCGTCACGCTCGATGCGCAGGCGCAGGTTGGCCGCGTCCGAGCCGCCACGCGGTTCGGTCAGGGCGATACAGCAGATGGCCTCACCCTTGGTCAGCTTGCGCAACCAGGGGCCGACAACCTCGGGGTTGCCGTACTTGGACAGGATCTGGCCGTTGAGCGAGGCCAGCAGGTTCAGGTAAGAGAAGCTGAGGTCGGCACGGGCGATCTCTTCGTGGATCACACCCGCAGCCAGACAGCCCATGCCCAGCCCGCCGAATTCTTCGGGCAGTTCAGGGCAGATGAACCCGAGTTCACCCATTTCGCGCAGCAGCTCGCGATTGAGGTCGCGGGTCTTGTCGCGCTCCAGAAAACCGGGCGCCACACGCTCGGTCGCAAAACGGCGGGCCGTCTCGGCCAGCGCCTGCAGGTCTTCATTGATATACGGGTTCGGGTTCATCTCTCAGTCTCCAAAATGCGGGCGTATCGTCGGTGCGCTTACTTGGCGTACTTGCGGAAGTCCGGCTGACGCTTTTCCTTCAGCGCGTTGACGCCTTCACGCGACTCTTCGGTGTCGTAGTACAGCTTCAGGGCGTACATGCCCATGCCGGCGATGCCGCTCTGGTGCGCGGTGTCCATGTTGAAGCTGCGCTTGGCGATGGCGATGGCGGTCGGGCTGCGTTCGCAGATCGTCTCGGCCCATTCCTGCACGGTGGCGTCGAGTTGGTCGTGCGGCACGACGGCGTTGGCCAGGCCCATGGCCACGGCTTCGGCGCCGGAGTAGCGCTTGTTCAGGTACCAGATCTCGCGGGCCTTCTTTTCGCCGACCACGCGGGCCAGGAAAGCGGTGCCGTAGCCGGGATCGACCGAACCCATCTTGGGACCGACCTGGCCGAAGATGGCCTTCTCGGACGCGATGGTCAGGTCACAGATGGTGCACAGCACGTTGCCGCCGCCGATGGCGTAGCCTTGCACGCGGGCGATCACGGGCTTGGGCACGTCGCGGATGGCGGTGTGCAGCTCTTCCATCGGCAGACCGATGGTGCCGCGGCCGTCGTAGTTGCCGTTGTGGGCCGACTGGTCGCCACCGGTGCAGAAGGCGCGGTCGCCGGCGCCCGCCAGCACGATGCAACCCACTTCACGGTCGTAGCCAGCCTTGTTCAGGGCCTTGATGATCTCGTCGCAGGTCTGGCCGCGGAACGAGTTCATCTTGTCGGGGCGGTTGATGGTGATCCACGCCACACGATTGCGCACTTCGTACAGGATGTCTTCGAATTCAACAGTCATGGTGTTCTCGCTTTGAATGAGGTTGGATGAGATGCGATCGGCTTAGCCGTGCATGGTCAGACCGCCAGAGACGGAGATCACCTGACCAGTGATGAAGCCAGCGTCGTCGCTGCCGAAGAAGGCAATGGCGCTGGCCAAGTCGTCGGGCTGGCCCAGACGGCCCAGGGGGATGGCGCTCTTGAACGCTTCGATCAGCTTGGCCGGATCGCGGGCACCTTCGGCCACGCCGGCCAGCAGGGCGGTGTCGGTCGGGCCGGGGCACACGACGTTGACGGTGATGCTCTGGCGAGCGTGTTCGCGGGCCAAAGTCTTGGACAGGGCCACCAGACCGCCCTTGCAAGCGGAGTACACCGCTTCGCCGGACGAACCACCGCGGGCGGCGTCAGAGGCAACGTTCACGATGCGGCCGTACTTGCGCTCGGCCATGCCGGGCAGCACCGCGTGCAGCATGTGCAGGGCGCCGGTCAGGTTGATAGCGATCAGCTTGTCCCACTCGGCGGGCACGGTCTTCACGAAAGGCTTGAAGACATCCCAGCCGGCGTTGTTGACCAGCACGGCGATGGGACCCAGGGCGGCTTCGGCAGCGGCCACGGCGGCATCGACTTCAGCGCGGTCGGTGATGTTGCACTTGAAGGCTTGGGCCACGCCGCCGGCAGCCTTGATCTCGTCGACCACCTTCTGTGCGGCTTCGACGTTCATGTCGAACACCGCAACCTTGGCGCCATCCTTGGCGAAGCGCTTGCTGGTCGCGCCGCCGATGCCGCCGCCGCCGCCAGTCACGATCACGGTCTTGCCTTCAAAGTTTGCCATGGGGTTCTCCATCCAGGGTGAGGGGTTGATATGCTGCGCAATCAAGATGCATGCTGCGCGGCAGATATGTCAATGTATTGACTAATCTTAGTCCTGCGCCTATCTTTTCGCAAGCATTCACACCCACGGAACATCTATGGTTTTCCCTAATGATATGGGCGACATGGCCCGCATGGAACAGGCCAACCGCCTGTTCTTCCGCCTCTACCAATGCGCCAACATGTTGCATAAAACCGGCACCAAGGCCGTTGAGAGCGAAGGACTGACCACCCAGCAGTGGGCGGTTCTGGGGGCCTTGTCACGTCCTGATACACAAAACGGCATCAGCATGGGGGACCTCGCCCGCTTCCTGATGGTCAGTCGCCAGAACCTCTCCGGCCTGATCAGCCGCATGGAGCGCGACGGCCATGTCCGCAGCGCCCCGGATGGGCGCGACCGGCGCTCCCGCCTGGTCACCATGACCGACTCCGGCCGCCAGGTCTGGCTCGAGCAGGCAGCTCCCAAGATCCTGCGCTACTACGCACAGGCATTGAGCGGCTTTTCGAACAGCGACCTCACCCACACGGTGCACTACCTGCTCAAACTGCTGGACAACATGAAGGTCATCGACGCCGAACAAGGCGGCCACGGCCAGAGCGACGAAGACTGACGACTTGACGCGTGCGTGATCAGCAGGCATCTCGCGTTAACCCCAGGCCGCCCGCCCCCCGCGACTCCGGGGGCGGACGCACGAAATCACCCCTCCCGGCGAGGCCGCCCCATGCCAACCCCAGCGTAACGAGGACCGTTCGATCCGTACAGTGAAGGCACGCCACCAAGGTTGTGTTGGGTGGCGACACCCTTGCAAAACCAACCTTTCACGGAGTCCTCATGCGCACCCTGAACCAACAAGAAATCGCAGCAGTCAACGGCGGCCTGTCCATCGGTCAAGTGCTCGATGCCCTGAACGGCAAGCCCGCCACCGGCCTGTTCGTGTCGTCCACCGACAAGACCATCACCCAGGTGATCGCCGCCCTGTCGCCCTACATCAAGCCCCTGATCGAAAGCGCCATCACCAAGCTGATCGCCTCGATCACCAAGCCGAAGGCCGCCTGAGGCGTCTTCACCTGATGTCGCAGGCCGCTTGGGCCTGTGCGTCGACGGGCCGCCTCGGCGGCCTTTTCTCATTGGTGCGGGAACGTGAACGGCATGTCGCCTAGGCAGTGTGGGGCGCACCGGATCAGGGTGCAGTGTGTGGGATGGATCGGAGGGCTGAGCCTGCTCTGGGGAAGCCCCACGCTCGCCCAGACGCCCGGGACCGACAGCCTGAGGTGGTCGTTCACCCTGAGCGCGCCCCAGGCGGTCCGCACCGCCGCCCAGGAAGCCCCGCCCCAGCAGGCCAGCCCCTGGCCCGAACTGCTGCAGGCGGCGCAGCAACAGGCCGGCGCCAACCGCGTGGCCGATGCCAATGTGCAGGCCGCGCAAGCGCAGCAACGTCAGGCCTGGGCCGCCGCCTGGATGCCGCGCGTGGAGCTCAGCGCCAGCGGCAGCACCCAGCAACAAACGTACAACGGGCTCGACAGCCGCACCCCGGCCTCGGCCATCACCCTGAGCACCACCTTGCCCCTGTGGCGAGCCGCCGAGCGCGCCAGCGTCCAGGCGCAGGCAGCCGTGACCGAACAATCGCGCTGGCAGGCCCGCGCCCAGCGCACCACCGTGGCTCGCGAACTGAGCCTGGCCTACCTGGCCGCGGCCGAAGCCGCCGAGCAACGCCGCCTGGCCGAGGCCCAACTGGCCTTGCTGCAGGCGCAACTGCACATCAACGACCGGCGCCTGCAAGCCGGCCTGGGCACGGTGCTCGAACAGCTCGAAACCCGCACCCGCATCGACCAGGTGCGCGCCAGCATCCGCGAGCTCAGCATGCGCGCCGCCACCCAGCGCCTCACCGTGGCACGTCTGAGCGGCCAGACCGAGGTGCGCACCGCCGCGGGCCTGAGCGCCCAGACCTCGGCCCTGCCCTCCGACCTGCCGCCGCTGAGCGAAGCCCTGGACCAGGCCGTGCAGGCCAACCCGCAGTGGCTGAACGCCCAAGCGGGCCTCACCGCCGCCCGCGCCACCGAATCCGCCCGGCACGCCGAAGCGTGGCAACCCACCGTCGATGCCGTGGCCTCGGCCAGTCGCACCCGCCAGACCCAGCGCTTCGAGGGCGTCACCGAGCGCCAGAGCCTGAACACCCAGGCCATCGGCGTCCAGCTCAACTGGCCCCTGTTCAGCGGTGGCTACCAACAAGGTCGCGTGCAGGAAGCCACCGCCCTGCTCAGCCGCGCCCAAGCCCAGCTTGACCAGATCGAGGCCGAGGTCCACACCAGCCTGCGCGATGCCTACCAACGCCGGGCCCAGGCGCAATCGGTCATCGCCGCCCAGCAAGATGTCGAGGCCACCGCCACCGCCACGCACGCCGCCGTCCACAAGGCCTTTGTGGCCGGGCTGCGCACCAACCTCGACCTGCTCAACGCGCAGCAGCAGATCTACAGCGCCCGCCAGAGCCTGGTGACCGCCCGCGTCACCGCCCTGAGCGCCCACATCGACATCCTGGCCCTGCTCGACCGGCTCGACGCCGCGCACGTGGCCCCGCTGAGCGCCCAGCTCGACCCCCAGGCCCTGACGGAGTCCCGCCCATGAGCTCACCCGCTCACGACCTTTTTCGCCAGGAGGCCCTGGCCGCCCGCGCCGACAACAGTGCCGGCCCGGCCTTGCGCATCCGCCCGGTGGGCGCCACCCGCCTGACCGTCTTTTTCGCGGCCCTGGCGCTGGGCGTGCTGCTGCTGCTCATCTTCGGCAGCTACACCAAGAAGGAGCGCGTGCAAGGCGCCATCCAGGCCCGCGATGGTGTGGCCACGGTCGTGCCACCCGAGGCCGGCCTGGTTCAGCGCGTGCTGGTGAAAGACGGCCAGGTGGTGCAAGCCGGCCAGCCCCTGATCGCCCTGAGCCACGACCGCCAGACCGACGCCGGCAGCACCCAGGCCCTGCTGAGCACCAACCTGCAAGGCCGCCGCCAGCAGGTGCAGACCCAGACCGAGGCGCAGCAGCGCGCCATGCAGGCCACCTGGGCCGGGCTGGACCAGCGCATCGCCCAGGGCCAGCGCAACGCCGACTCGCTGAGCGAAGAAATCCGCCTGCAAAGCCAGCAGGTGGTCTCGTCCCGCAAGCTGCTCGACCAGTTGCAGCCCCTGCTGGCCGAGCGCATCGTCTCCGAGCTGCAGTACGAGCAGCAACGCCAGGCCCTGCTCGACCAGAGCGCCCGACTGCAGGCCCTGGAGCGCCAGCGCAGTGCCGCCTTGGCCGATGTCGCCCTGGCCCGCGAAGAGCGCGAGCGCGTGGGCGCCGAGCACCGCGTCACCCAGGCCGGCCTCGACCGCGACCTGCTCACCCTGCAGCAGGAAGAGGTACAGCGCCAAAGCGCCGGCCAGACCGTGCTCACCGCCCCGATCACTGGCACCGTCACCAACCTGCTCGTGACCCCAGGCCAGAGCGTGGCAGCCGGCGCCAGCGTGGTCGCCATCGTGCCCGCCGACTCGCCCATGACCGCCGTGCTCTACGTGCCCAGCACCGCCATCGGCTTCATCCAGGCCGGCCAGCGCGTGCGCGTCAGCTACGACGCCTTCCCCTACCAGCGCTTCGGCCAGTACCACGGCGTCGTGCACAGCGTCTCGCAGACCGACGTGCCCATGGCCGCCAACCCTGACAAGCAAGACCGACGCGCCTACTTCCTGGTGCGCGTGCGCCTCGATGCCTCGAGCGTGAAAGCCTATGGCACCGAGATCCCGCTGCGCCCCGGCCTCACGCTCACGGCCGACGTCGAGATCGACCGCCGCAGCCTGATCCGCTGGATGCTCGACCCGCTGTTGGCCTTCACCGGCAAGCTGTGAGCCAGGCCCCTGACGCGACCCTTCATCCGAGACCCGCATGAACCTGCTTTCTCTGTGGCCCCGCCGTCGTGTGCCGATGATCCTGCAATCGGAAGCCGCCGAGTGCGGCCTGGCCTGCCTGGCCATGATCGCCAGCGCCCACGGCCACGACACCGACCTGCTCACCCTGCGCCGCCGCTTCGAGATGTCCTCGCGTGGCGCCACATTGGGCCGCCTGATGCAGATCGCCGACCAGATGGGCCTGGCCAACCGCGCCCTGCGCCTGGAGCTCGAAGAACTGCCCCAACTGCAGGTACCCTGCATCCTGCACTGGGACCTCAATCACTTCGTGGTGCTGGTGCGCGCCGATGCCAAGCGCATCACCGTGCTCGACCCGGCGGTGGGCGAGCGCACGCTCACGCTCAAGGAGGCGAGCCCCCATTTCACCGGCGTGGCACTGGAGCTGGCCCCCACCCAGGGCTTCGAGAAGAAGACCGAGAAGACGCCCTTCGACCTGCGCGTGCTGTTTGCCGGCCAGCAAGGCCTGTGGCGCGCCTTTGCGCAGATGGCGGTGCTGTCCATCGTGCTGGAGACCTTCAGCATCCTCATGCCCATGCTCAGCCAGTGGGTGATCGACGACGTGGTCGTGACCCGTGACACGCCGCTGCTCACCGTGCTGTGTATCGCGATGTTCCTGCTGGCCTTCATGGCCTTGTGCACACGCCTGCTGCGCGGCTGGATCGTGCTGGGCGCGAGCCTGTCGTGGAAGATCTCGTCGAGCACCAATGTGTTCCGCTACCTGCTCAAGCTGCCGCTGTCCTATTTTGACAAGCGCCACACGGGCGACGTGATGTCGCGCTTTGCCTCGGTCGGCCACATCCAGGACACGATCACCACCAACCTGATCGAGACCGTGCTCGACGGCGTGGTCAGCCTGATCACGCTGGGCCTGATGTTCCTCTACAGCCCCATGCTGGCGGGCATCGTGCTGGCGGTGGCGGTGCTGCAGGCGCTGGTGCGCTTTGCCGTCTTCAAGCCCTACCGCCAGGCCACCGAAGAGCTGATCGTGCGCGACGCCACCATCCAGACCTTCCTGCTCGAGAGCCTGCGCGGCATCTCGGCCATCAAGTTCTTTGCCCGCCCCAACTGGCGCGTGGGCGGCTGGATGAACCAGCAGGCCTCGATGGTCAACGCCCAGGTCAAGCAAGAGCGCATCGGCATCTTCTACGAGTTCGTCAACGGCACCATCAGCGCGGTGGAAGGCGGCCTGATCCTGTACCTGGCCGGCACCCTCATCATCGAAGAGAAGTTCACCATCGGCATGCTGGTGGCCTTCCTCGCCTACAAAGGCCAGTTCCTGCAACGCGCCAGCGAACTGCTGGAGCGCGTCATCAACCTGCGCCTGCTCAAGCTCCAGGGCGAGCGCCTGGCCGACATCGTGCTGACCGAGGCCGAAGCGCCCTCGCCGGCCCACGCGGCCGCCTCGCTGCAGGCCGATGCGCCGATGACGCTGGAGATGCGCAACGTGACCTTCCGCTACTCAGCCGGTGAAGAGCCCGTGCTGCACGAGCTCAACCTGAGCCTGCGCACCGGTCAGGCCGTGGCCATCGTCGGGCCGTCCGGTTGCGGGAAATCCACCCTGCTCAAGGTGCTGTCCGGCCAGGTGATCCCGGAGTCGGGCGAGGTGCTGCTCAACGGCGTGCCCATCCAGCGCCTGGGCGCCGAAGCATTCCGCTCGGTGCTGGGCACGGTGTTTCAGGACGACCAGCTGTTCTCGTGCTCGATCTACGACAACATCGCGATGAACGACCAGGAGGCCAGCCACGACAAGGTGATGGCCGCCGCGAAACTGGCCTGCATCCACGACGACATCGAGCGCATGCCCATGGGCTACCAGACCCTGGTGGGCGGCATGGGGGCCACCTTGTCCGGCGGGCAAAAACAGCGCCTGCTGCTGGCGCGCGCGCTCTACAAGCAGCCGCGCTTCCTGCTGCTCGACGAGTACACCAGCCACCTCGACTTCGACACCGAAGCCCAGGTGCAGCAGGCGATCAACGCCCTGGGCTGCGGCCGCTTCATCATCACGCACCGCGAGCACAGCCTGAGCGAAGGCGACGAAATCTGGCGCCTGCAGGCCGGTCAGCTGGTGCGCGCGGGCTGAGGGCCGCGTCGGCCCTTAAGGCCTCTGACTCGCGCGACAGACTGACGCTCAACGCTCCGGCGCCGGCAGCCCACGCTCCAGCCGGTCTTCCAGCTCGCCGATGCTCGCGGCCAGCGAATTGCCGGTCTGCTCGGTGAGGGTCTGCGTGGCCTGCTCCAGCTCGGCAATGCGGGCCAGCAAGGCCTGCTGCGCCTCGGCCTGGCGCGCCGCCTGCGTCGCCAGTTCGGCCGCGATGAACTCGCGCAAGGCAGTGAAGCGCGACGCCTCGGCCTTGTCGGCCAGTTCGCGGTGAGACTGCAGCTCTTTGGTATGACGCCGGGTGTCGAGCAGGACCGTGCCCTGCAGGTACACCGCGTGCACCAGGAAGACCACCGTCAACAGCACCAGCAAGCTCAGCAACAGCAGGCCCAGCGGCATGGCCACCGTCGTGAAGCCCAGCGACAGCTCGGTCGGCGTGACAAACGCCCCCCAGTTCATGAGCGTGACGGCCGCCAGCATGGCCGCGAGCAGCAAGAGCAGCAGGTACAAGGTTCGCATGGCGGTCTCTCCCTCTTCCAATCGTGAACAGGGCAGCGCCCCGTCTCACACCTTACACCGAGCCGGGGCCACCTCGCCCCCATATTCACGATGCTGTACACCGCATCGACCCGTCTGACAAGACTCGACGCCAACTCCGCACAGGCTCACAATGATCGCGTCAGCCGCTTGAACCGGAGATGTGCGATGCCGATGCCCCGCCTGCCCACCGAAGACTTCGCCGAAGCCGACGCCCTGGATGTCAACGATCCCCGCATCGTGCTGCGCCCCGATGGCTACCACTGGCTGAGCGAAGGGGGACGCATCGAAAACGGACCTTTTGAGAGTGCCCGCGCCGCCTGGGCCGACATGCACGCGGCCGACGAGGCAGCCCCGACGGCTGAAGACGATCTGGGTGAGGTCTCGGCCGAGATCGGCATCGCCGATTGGGTCGATCCCGACACCGGCGATCTGGCCGAAGGCACGATCCCGCACCTGAGCGGCGAATGAGGCCGCTTCGGCGTGCGGCACCGCACGCCAAATCCCAGTGCCACCTGTGGGCAAACCCGCTCGGTCACAATGCGCCGCAAGCCCTTGTGACCCTGTTCGCCCACGGAGAACCCCGATGAAACTGTTCCTGAAACCCGGCTCCTGCTCGCTGGCCTCGCACATCGTCCTCGAAGAAATCGGCCGCCCCTACGAGACCGAAACCGTCGATCTGGCCAAGAAGGTCACCGCCAGCGGCGCCGATTTCTGGGCCATCAACCCCAAGGGCTATGTGCCTGCCCTCTTGCTGGACGACGGTGATCTGCTCACCGAAGGCCCGGCCATCCTCCAGTACCTGGCCGATCAGGCCCCCGAACTGAACTTGGCCCCGGCCAACGGCAGCAAGGCCCGCTACCAGCTGCAAAGCTGGCTGACCTTCATCGGCACCGAAGTCCACAAGAACTTCAGCCCCTTCTTCAACCCGGCCGCCACGCCCGAAATGAAGGAGTTGGCCCGAGCCAACCTGCAACGCCGCCTGGGCTACGTCAACGACCAGCTGGCCGGTCGCGACTTCCTGCTGGGCAGCGCCTACAGCGTCGCCGACGCCTACCTGTTCACCGTGATCGGCTGGGCCAAGTTCATCCAGCTCGACCTGAGCGGCTGGACGAACCTGACCGCCTTCCAGGCCCGCGTCGCCGCCCGTCCCGCCACGCAACGCGCCCTGAAGGCCGAAGGCCTGGCCTGACCCAGGCTCACACGGTCGGCGCCGTGCCCTTCGCGCCGGCCTGACCGCGCCCCAGCACCTGGCTGGAGGTCACGCCCATCGACACATAGATGCTGGTGAGGCCATCCATGCCCACATCGGCGGGCGTGACCCAGTCTTCGCGCACGTACAGCAGGCCACCACCCACTGGCACCGGCGCCGTGGGCACCAGCACCGCCAGGTGACGCTGCCCGTCGATCTCCACCGCATCCGGACTGGACAGCAGCGCCAGCACCTTCACGCCGCCGCTGTCGCCAAAGCGACACCAGACCGGGCTCATGGTCTTGAGGCCGTCCTCTTCGCCCTGACTGAGCATGTCCACAAAACGGCGGATCAGATCATAGACATTGCGCACCAGCGGAATGCGGCGCACCACCGCATTGACCAGACGAGCCAAACCACGCTGCAGCTCGGCCTCGACCAGCAAGCCGAGCGCAAACACCCCCAGCACGATGATGAAGGCGCCCAGCACATAGCCCAGCATCACCGAGCCCGACAGCCCGATCCCCAGCCCCACGAACACCTTGCCCACCAGGCTGCTCGGCCCCAGCCAGGCGTACAGCAGCCGGCCCAGCCAGATGAACACGGCGGCGGTCACAAACAAAGGCAAGGCAGCCAGCAGGCCCGTCACGAAGGTGCGGGTGAGCTGACGGAGGGAACGCTTCATGAGCATGTCAGGGCCCAGACATCGGCACGGCAACACTGCCGCCCGGCATTATCGCGAGCAAGAGCCCACTCAGCACCATCTGACAAATACCGCTGAATGCGATCGGCCCCTGATGCACAAGTACATGCACCCATGCGCCGCCACCCAAACATATCGAATCAGATATGCATGATGGCATTTGATCCACCGTCAACATTTCAGACACAAACGGTCGGCAGTTTAATTTATTACCCCCCGACCACCGAAATAATTCACCCACAATTCTTACAAAAACAAACCAATAACTTCGCGGCAGATGCTTGCGCAAGGGTAAACCATCGGGTGCTTTGGCGACACGACAACCAACAAATCAAAAAGGACTCCTAAAATTCATATAGAAGCCGGGACCCAAATTCAAAGAATGCCACAAGCATCTCAACCGGCTTCAGGAAAACTCCAACTACGAAAACAGGAAGCATATGCGAACCCTTCACCTGACTTGCGCTTTACTGGCTGCAACCCATTCACTCTCATACGCCGCGACGATATACGTCAACAATAATAGCAGCAGTGCGTGCTCAACCACTACATCGGGTTGCGGATCGTATTTCAAACCCTTCAGAAATCTGCGCGAAGCGATCGACACAGCCAAGCCTGGCGATGAAGTCGTCGTGTACGGCAACTCTGCCCACAAGCCGTATTACTTTTACGACCAAGGCACACCGCAAAAATACATCGGTCAATCCCTAATGCTGCTGAGCAAGTTCAACAGCACATCACGCACGATCATCCGTTCAGCCGAACCATTCAGCTATAAACCTATTATTCGAGGCACATTGGTTTTCAAACAAACCAACTGGACACTGGACTCACAAAATGCCAACGGTTATTTGTACAAGATGCCATGGTCACTGACCCAATATGGGTCAACCTCACCACAAGAACCGGAACAAGTCTTTCGAGATGCACTCCCCTCAGCACAACGTCAACTTCAGCAAGTCGGCGGCACGGTTTTTCAAGGCTACTACCCCGGCGCAGATGCTTCAAATATTCACCCAGACTTGATCAATGGCGTCAATCTGTCCGGCAACCTCTGGCCCGGACACAAGCCATTTGTCAGCTTGGCATCACTGAGCGCCAATCAGTTTTATTACGACCGAATCGCCAAAGTGCTTTACATGCGTTTGGCGACCCCCCTAACGTCTGGCGAAAGCATTGAAGTTGGGGCGACGCAGTTCGTTGCCTTCGGCAGTGGTGTGAACAATGTGACGCTCAAAAACTTGATCATCGAACGCTCCAACACCTCCTCATACTGGCGAGGTGGTGCAGTATTGATGTCAGGCAACGGCGTGATCATTGACGGCGTTGACATGCGTGATACCGATTCACACTGCCTGCAGATTGATGGCAACAACAACGTGATTCAAAACTCGACCTTCACCCGCTGCGGCCAAGTTGGCTTGGCGGCAAATGGTTCAAGCGTCACCATCAAGAACAACTATTTCACCGGCAATAACTTCCGCAACTTCAACGCTGACTGGGAAGCAGGGCCCACCAAGTTCATTGGCAACAGCGGGCTGAATAACTCCGAGATTTCCAGCAATGTGATCACCGCCAACAACGGCCATGGCATCTGGCTCGACACGCACAACAACGGCAACGTCATCCGAAACAACGTCGTGGCCTTCAACCGCATTGGCGTCTTCCTTGAAGACTCTGCGGCGGCCACCATTCAACAGAACGTCATTTTTGGCAACAAGGCACAGGGCATCCAGTTTCGCGGCAGCCCCAACAGCGTGATTGACGGCAATCTCATTGTGGGCAATGCCATGGACGGCATCTTCATGCACCCCGCAGCAGCCAGCGAAGCAAGCTACCCGTCCACAAACATCCGTATTTCAAACAATGTCTTCGCTTGGCATGACGAGGCCACCAACAAAAAGCCGGTCTGGGTCACCCCTTCGACGACCTTGTATGGCAACCGTTACTGCGGCAGTCCGGCCGGTGATGGCTCGTTGCACTTCTGGCTGCAAGACTGGAAGCCTGATCCCAGCTTGAACTACGCCAACAACGTGTTTGACTGGGCAGCTTGGCGCAGCAGCAAGCCGTCGCCCACCAACAACACGGCGCCCGCTTACGACAACAGCAGCACCAGCCCAAGCACCATGCAACTGGCCATGATGCCCGCTCGTGTGCAGAAATGGCAGTCGACACCCGAGATGGGGTTGACCGCTTACCCGAACGGGATCACCAACACTCGCTCGGCACTGCAATCCATCGTGAACGCGTCCTGCATGTGAGCACTGAAAGGAGCCGCGCCAAAACAGGAGCAGGTGCGGCTCCTTCCTATAATCAACGATTCCACCTTCACAGGCTGGAGCCCCCACTGCGTGCAGCATCCGGGCTGCCAGCCTCTCTTGTCCTTTCGGTGACCCCATGAGCGCTCCTTCCGACAACCAGACCTACGACCCGCGTGCCGTCGAAGCCCGTGCCCAACAGCACTGGGAAGCGAACGACGCCTACCGCGTCACCGAGAACCCCGACAAGAAATCGTTCTACGCCTGCTCGATGCTGCCCTACCCTTCGGGCAAGCTGCACATGGGTCACGTGCGCAACTACACGATCAACGACATGTTGACCCGTTACCTGCGCATGAACGGCTACAACGTGCTGATGCCCATGGGCTGGGACGCCTTCGGCCTGCCCGCTGAAAACGCCGCGCTCAAGAACAAGGTGCCGCCCGCCGCCTGGACCTACGACAACATCGCTTACATGAAGAAGCAGATGAAGGCGATGGGCCTGGCGATCGACTGGTCGCGCGAAATCGCCACCTGCCAGCCCGAGTACTACAAGTGGAACCAGTGGCTGTTCATCAAGATGCTGGAAGCCGGCATCTGCGAGCGCCGCACGCAAACCGTCAACTGGGACCCGGTCGACCAGACCGTGCTGGCCAACGAACAGGTGATCGACGGCCGCGGCTGGCGCTCCGGCGCCCTGGTGGAAAAGCGCGAGATCCCCGGCTACTACCTGAACATCACCAAGTACGCCGACGAGCTGCTGGGCGCCGTCGCCAACCCTGAAGACAAGAACTATCTGTCGGGCTGGCCCGAGCGCGTGCGCCTGATGCAGGAAAACTGGATCGGCAAGTCTGAGGGCGTGCGCTTTGCGTTCAGCCACGACATCACCGGCGCCGACGGCCAGAAGATCAACAACGGCCAGCTGTGGGTCTTCACCACCCGCGCCGACACCATCATGGGCGTGACCTTCTGCGCCGTGGCCGCCGAACACCCGCTGGCCCTGCACGCCGCAGCCAGCAAGCCCGAAGTGCAGGCCTTCATCGACGAGTGCAAGCACGGCGGCACCACCGAGGCCGAGCTCGCCACCCAAGAGAAGAAGGGCGTGCCCACCGGCCTGTTCGTCACCCACCCACTCACCGGCCAGCAGGTCGAAGTCTGGGTCGGCAACTACGTGCTGATGTCCTATGGCGACGGCGCCGTGATGGGCGTGCCCGCCCACGACGAGCGTGACTTCGCCTTCGCCAAGAAGTACGGCATCGAGATCAAACAGGTGATCCAAGCCGAAGGCAAAACCTTCTCCACAGAAGCCTGGGCCGACTGGTACGGCGACAAGCAACAAGGCGTGTGCGTCAACTCCGGCGTGCTCGACGGCCTGGCCCACAAGGACGCGGTCGCCAAGGTGGCCGAGTTGCTGATCGCCAAGGGCGTCGGCGAGAAGAAGACCACCTGGCGCCTGCGCGACTGGGGCATCAGCCGCCAGCGCTACTGGGGCACCCCGATTCCCATCATCCACTGCGCCGACTGCGGTCCCGTGCCCGTGCCCGAGAAGGACCTGCCGGTCGTGCTGCCCGAAGACGTGGTGCCGGACGGCTCGGGCAACCCGCTCAAGTCGCGCCCGGACTTCCTCAACGTCGGCTGCCCCAAGTGCGGCAAGCCCGCCCATCGCGAAACCGACACGATGGACACCTTCGTGGACTCGAGCTGGTACTTCCTGCGCTACACCTGCGCC
>JAJUGJ010000044.1 GCA_029268225.1 Burkholderiales bacterium
AACGCCCGCGTCGGACATTTCGTGATAGAAGTCGTTGCCCTCACGGGTACGCTCGCCCACACCAGCGAACACCGACAGACCCGAGTGAGCCTTGGCGATGTTGTTGATGAGTTCCATCATGTTCACGGTCTTGCCCACACCGGCGCCACCGAACAGACCCACCTTGCCGCCCTTGGCGAACGGGCACACCAGGTCGATCACCTTGATGCCGGTTTCCAGCAGCTCGGTCGACGGCGACAGCTCGTCGTAGGCCGGGGCCTTGCGGTGGATGGAAGCGGTTTGCGTCTGGTCGACCGGACCGCGCTCGTCGATCGGGTTGCCCAGCACGTCCATGATGCGGCCCAGCGTGGCGGGACCGACGGGGACGGTGATCGGGGCGTTGGTGTTGTAGACCACCATGCCGCGACGCAGACCGTCGGACGAACCCAGCGCAATGGTACGGACCACGCCGTCGCCCAGAAGCTGTTGCACTTCCAGGGTCAGGGCCGAGCCGTCCATCTTCAGGGCGTCGTACACCTTCGGCATCTGATCGCGCGGGAACTCCACGTCCACCACGGCGCCGATGCACTGAACGATCTTGCCTACAGCTTGTGCCACTTGTGTGTCAGCCATCTTCGTTCCTTCAATTCAATATTCAGATCAGACCGCGGCCGCGCCGGCAACGATCTCGGAGAGTTCCTTGGTGATCGCAGCCTGACGGGTCTTGTTGTAGACCAGCTTCAGTTCCTTGATCACGTTGCCTGCGTTGTCGGTGGCGGCCTTCATGGCCACCATGCGGGCCGACTGCTCCGAAGCCATGTTCTCGGCCACAGCCTGGTACACCAGCGCTTCGACGTAACGCACCATCAGGTCATCGATGACGACCTTGGCGTCCGGCTCATACAGGTATTCCCACGAATGAGTCTTCTCGCCTTCGAACTCGTTGGCCTTCAAGGGCAGCAGCTGCTCGACCACCGGCTCCTGCTTCATCGTGTTGATGAAGCGCGTGAAGCACAGGTAGACGGCGCTGAGCTCGCCCGCGGTGTACGCGTCGAGCAGCACCTTGACGGGGCCGATCAGCTTCTCGAGATGGGGGGTGTCCCCCATCCCCACCACCTGGGCGACCACATTGGCGCCGATGCGGTTGAAGAAGCCGGTGGCCTTGTTGCCGATGGCGACCACGTCGGCCTTGACGCCCTGACCGTCCAGCTCACGGAGCTTGTTGGTCACGGCGCGCAGCACGTTCGTGTTCAGACCACCGCACAGACCCTTGTCCGTGCTCACCACGATGAAGCCCACCTTCTTGCCAGCGCCTTGCTGCATGAAGGGGTGGACGTACTCGGGGTTGGCCAAGGCCAGGTTCGCCGTGATGTTGCGCACCTTTTCAGCGTAGGGTCGGGCCGCACGCATGCGATCCTGCGCCTTGCGCATCTTCGAAGCCGCGACCATTTCCATGGCCTTGGTGATCTTCTTGGTGTTCTCGACGCTCTTGATCTTGTTGCGTATTTCCTTGCCTGCCGCCATGGCGTGCTCCTTTAGGCAAAGGTCTTCTTGAACGCGACGATGGCTGCTTGCAGCTCGGCTTCGGCGTCCTTGTCCAAGGCCTTCTTCTCTTCGATCTTGGCCAGCAGCGCGCCGTGGCTCGTCTTCAGGAACTGGTGCAGACCAGCTTCAAAAGCCAGAACCTTCTTCACGTCGATGTCGTCCATATAGCCCTTGTTCACGGCGAACAGGGTGGCGCCCATCAGCGAGATCGACAGCGGCTGGTACTGAGCCTGCTTCAGCAGTTCGGTCACGCGGGCACCGCGGTCCAGCTGCTTGCGGGTGGCGGCGTCCAGATCGGAAGCGAACTGCGCGAAGGCAGCCAGTTCACGGTACTGGGCCAGGTCGGTACGGATACCGCCGGACAGGCTCTTGATGACCTTGGTCTGGGCCGCACCACCCACGCGCGACACCGAGATACCGGCGTTGATGGCGGGGCGGATGCCTGCGTTGAACAGGTTGGTTTCCAGGAAGATCTGACCGTCGGTGATCGAGATCACGTTGGTCGGAACGAAAGCGGACACGTCACCGGCTTGCGTTTCAATGATCGGCAGGGCGGTCAGCGAACCGGTCTTGCCCTTCACTTCGCCGTTGGTGAAAGCTTCGACGTAGTCGGCGTTCACGCGGGCGGCACGCTCCAGCAGGCGCGAGTGGATGTAGAACACGTCGCCAGGGAAAGCTTCGCGGCCGGGCGGACGACGCAGCAGCAGCGAGACTTGACGGTAGGCAACGGCTTGCTTGGACAGGTCGTCGTACACGATCAGGGCGTCTTGACCGCGGTCGCGGAAGTATTCGCCCATGGCGCAGCCGGAGTAGGCCGACACGAACTGCATGGCGGCCGAGTCAGAAGCCGAAGCGGCGACGACGATGGTGTAGTCCATGGCGCCAGCTTGTTCCAGCGAGCGCACGACGTTCTTGATCGACGAAGCCTTCTGACCGATGGCGACGTAGATACAGGTGACGCCTTGCCCCTTCTGGTTGATGATCGCGTCGATGGCGACGGCGGTCTTACCAGTTTGGCGGTCACCAATGATCAGCTCGCGCTGACCACGGCCGACGGGCACCATCGAGTCGATGGACTTGATGCCGGTCTGCAGGGGTTGATCCACGGATTGACGTGCGATCACGCCCGGAGCGATCTTCTCGATGGGAGAAGTCAGCTTGGCGTTGATCGGGCCCTTGCCGTCGATGGGCTGACCCAGGGCGTTCACCACGCGACCCACCAGTTCGGGGCCGACGGGCACTTCCAGGATGCGACCGGTCGTCTTGACGGTGTCGCCTTCGGAGATGTGCTCGTAGGAACCCAGGATCACGGCGCCGACGGAGTCACGCTCCAGGTTCAGGGCCAGACCGTAGGTGGGGACGCCGGAGGCGTCCGCGGGGAACTCCAACATTTCGCCTTGCATGGCATCGGACAGGCCGTGCACGCGGACGATACCGTCGGTCACGGAGATGACGGTACCTTGGTTGCGAATGTCGGCAGCCGCGCCGAGACCCTCGATGCGGCTCTTGATCAGTTCGGAAATTTCTGCGGGATTCAGTTGCATTGCTTTGCTCCCAGGCTGGTCAAGGGCCGCGCGAAGGCGAACCGCGTTGACAACAACCGGTGGCGCAATACCACCGGTAGGGTTGAGCGACTATTCGGATGGAGGCCGGGCTCTGGTTCAGGCCAGAAGTGCCGACTTCATGCGTTCCAGGCGGGCCTTGACGGAGGTGTCGAGCACCTCGTCGCCGACCACCACGCGCACACCGCCGATGAGGTCGGCGTCGACCTCCACAACGGCTTCCAGCTTGCGACCAAAGCGCTTTTCCAGCGGTGCCACGATCTCGGCCACTTGGGCATCAGAGATCGGGAAGGCACTGAAAATGCGGGCTTCGGCCACGCCCTGGCGGGCATGCACGAGCGTCTGGAACTGCTCGGCCATCAGCGGCAGCGCCGCCAGACGACCGTTGTCCAGAACGGTACGCAGGAAATTGGACACAGCCGGAGCCAAAGCCACCTTGGCGGCCTCGGTCAGCACGCCGAAGACTTGCTCCTGCGTGACGCGAGGGTTGTCGGCGAAGCTTTGCAGGGCGGCGTCACCGGCGACTTGCGCCAGGGCGGCCACTTGCGTCACGACCGCAGATTGCTCTGCTTCCGGGACGGCCTTGAACAAGGCTTCGGCATAAGGACGGGCGATGGTGGCGAGCTCGGCCATGATCACAGCTCCGACTTCAGGCGGTTCAGCAGGTCGGCATGGACCTCGGCCGACACCTCGCGACGCAGAATCTGCTCGGCACCCTTGACGGCCAGACCGGCGACCTGCTCACGCAGGACTTCACGGGCTTGCACGGCCAGTTGATCGGCTTCTGCCTTGGCATCAGCAACGATCTTGGCACCTTCATCGGACGCACGCTTTTTGGCGTCGTCGATGATGGCGGCTGCGCGCTTTTCAGCGTCAGCAATGCGTTGAGCGATCTCGTCGCGGGATTGGGCGAGCTGCTCCTGGACGCTCTTGTTGGCGTTCGCCAGTTCCAGCTTCGCCTTGTCGGCAGCAGCCAGACCGTCCGCGATCTTGGTTGCGCGCTCGTCGAGAGCCTTCGTGATCGGGGGCCACACGAACTTCATCGTGAACCACCAGAGGATCCCGAAGACCACGATCTGCGCGAACAGCGTTGCGTTCAGATTCACGGCTCGGACCTTTCTCGGTTAAATGGAATGTTCAGTCGAGAAGGGACCGATTACTTGGCCAGAGCGGCGATGAAGGGGTTCGCGAAGGCGAACAGCATGGCGATACCCACGCCGATCAGGAAGGCGGCGTCGATCAGACCGGCCAGCAGGAACATCTTGGTTTGCAGTTCGTTCATCAGCTCAGGCTGACGAGCGGTGGCTTCGAAGTACTTGCCACCCATCAGGGCGATACCGATACAAGCACCGATGGCGCCCAGTGCGATGATCAGACCACAAGCGATAGCGACGTTAGCCAACACCAGTTCCATGATTGCTCCTAAAAGAAAGGTAAGTTAAGAAAGGAAAGGGAAAGGGAAAAGAAAGACTCGTTCAGGTCACACCGATGGGGATCAGTGACCTTGATGTGCCTGACCGATGTACACCAGGGTCAGCATCATGAAGATGAAGGCCTGGAGCGCGATGATCAGGATGTGGAAGATGGCCCAGGCAGAGCCTGCCAGCACGTGGAGGATCCACAAGCCAGCGCCACCCATGGTCAGGGCTGCGCCGACAGCGCCACCCAACAAGGCGATCAGCATGAAGACCAATTCGCCAGCGTACATGTTGCCCCACAGTCGCATGCCATGAGAGATGGTCTTGGCACCGAACTCCACCAGGTTCAGGAAGAAGTTGGGGATGGCCAGGGCAATCGTGCCGCCCACGCCGTGCGCATGGAAGGGAGCAGTGAACAGCTCTTTGATGAAGCCGCCCACACCCTTGATCTTCATGTTGTAGTACAGGCAGATCAGCAGGACCGAGATGGACATGCCCAGGGTGATGGACAGGTCGGCGGTCGGCACGACGCGCATGTAGGCGTGGTGCGGATCGTGGCCAGCGGCGGCGTAGACGCCTTCCCAGATGCGGGGCAGCAGGTCAACGGGCAGCAAGTCCATCGCGTTCATGAAGAAGATCCACACGAACACGGTCAGGGCCACAGGGGCCACAGCCTTGCGCGAGGTTGCGTTCGGGATGATGCTCTTGGCTTGCGTGTCAACCAGCTCGACCAGCATCTCGACGGCAGCCTGGAAACGGCCGGGCACGCCGGACGTGGCCTTGCGGGCCGCCTTCCACAACATGAAGACACCCAGCAGACCCAGGACGATCGACCAGAACATCGAGTCGATGTTGATGTACGACCAGTCCACAATGGCCTGGGCCTCTGCGTGGTTCTGCAGATGGCGCAGGTGGTGCCCGATGTATTCCGGAGCGGTTGGCCCGTGGTGGGCCGCGTGTTCAGCCGTAGCGGCGACAGCGTCAGCAGACATCAGCAACTCTCGTCAAATCAAGATTTCTTATAGCGACGCTGCCCGGCGAGCAGCACCACCCCAACAACTTTCAAGACCAGCACCAGGGTCACCAGCAGCGCCACCCAATTCAGGGGCTGCACCACCTTGGGCGCCAGCGCCAGCAAGGCGCAGATCAAACCCAACTTGAGCACCTCCCAGACCAGAAGGCGCCCGACCCCGCGTCCCGCGTTGCGTCCAAACACCCCGCGCGCCATCAGCAGGCTGGGCACCACCACCACAGCCGTCGCGTAAAGCGACGACCAAAGGGCAGACACATCGCGCGACACACCACCCCAAACGAGCGCGACCAGCACCCCAAAGGCGCCTTGCGCGGCAATGACCTGCCACACAGACATCGACGGGTGCTTGGCAAGAAGGGCTTGCGCCTCTTCCCGCGTCAGCGGCTCAACAGGCGGATCGATGTCTTTGGACCAGTCGGACACATCGAAGTCGGTATCGTGAACCGTTTCGCCGCCTCTTGGCTTGGAACGTTGAGGCGTGGACATGTCGCTTGCTCTTTGCGTGGGAGCTTTTGTTAACGGGCGCTTTTGGCACCGACCTGGCACAAACACACCGACCCTGATGTCGGCAAAACCTAAAGATTATACGCAGTAACCCGCACGGATCCAAGTGCCCTGTCCGATTTGAGGCCCCACGCCCCTCGAATGCGGCAGCTCCGTTAGACACCCCCCATCCGAGGGAAGCCCTGGGGCAAGCCCGATGGGCGGCCCAGCGGCGCATCGTCATGCTCAAGCCCATCCTTTGTCGACGGCATCCCTGACGCCTTCGATGCGAGCCGCCCGGTGGAGTCACGACATGCCCGAAACCAGCCGTAAAGAAAGCGTCAGCACCTTCTATCGCCCCCTGCGGGGCATCACGGTCACCCACATCAAGCAGATGTACGACCTGTACGCTTCGTTCTACGAGAACACGGCGCTGGATGTGTTCATGCACGACCTGAGCAAAAAGTCGGGCGTGATCCTGGTGACGCGCAAGTCGGACGAGAAAGTTGTTGGGTTTTCGACACTCACCTGCTTCGACCTGCAGGTGGAGGGTCGGGCCGTGCGGGGCATCTTCAGCGGCGACACCATCATCGAGCCGGCGTACTGGGGCAACAACGCGCTGGCGGCCACCTTTCATCGTCGCGTCGTGATTGAGCGACTGAAAAAGCCACTCACACCCTTTTATTGGTTCTTGATCTCCAAGGGCTACAAGACCTATCTGCTGCTGACCAACAACTTCTACAACTACTACCCGAATGTCCGCGGCGGCGATGCGCGTTATCGCCGCGTGACCGAAGCGTATTGCGAGGCCTTGTTTCCCGAAGCCTTCGATCGCCAGAAGATGGTGCTGGACTTCGGGCATGACTACGTTCGGTTGAAAGGCGATGTGGCCGAGATCACGCCGGAACTGAAGGCAGCCAATCCGCACATTGCCTTCTTCGAGAAGGTCAACCCAGAGTGGCGTCGTGGCACCGAGTTGCCCTGCGTGGGCTCTTGTGATTACGAGAGCGTGTTGCGCTCCTGCGTGGACATGCCACTGAAATGGTTCCGCAAGCATGTGCTGCGCACGCACCGCCCCGCGGGGATCGAGGTTGCGCCGACGTCGCCCTCGGGTTCGCCCTGGCAGGACACGGATGTGTTGCCGGACGGTCTGGATCGCCAGAGAGCTTCCTGAGCATGGGCATCGGCACCACCCTGGGTCATCAACTGCTGCGTCAGCTTGTCGCACCGGGTCGCCGGCGCTTCGAGCGCCAACTGCACAATCTGGAGGGCGTTCAGCGTGCGCGCCTGGCACGCTGGCTGGCCGCCGCAGCACGCTCACCCGAAGGGCAACGCCGGGGCATCCGTGCAGACTGGTCCTGGGAGACGTTTGCACGCGAGCTGCCCGTGAGCAACTATGCGGACCACGCCGCCACGATCACGCGCCAGCGGGAAACGCAACAGCCGCTGCTGATCGACTCGCCGGTGATGCGCTACCAGCCGACCAGCGGCTCGACGTCGGCCGTGAAGTGGGTGCCTTACACCCAGCTCTTCCTGGAGGAGCTGGACGAGGTCATCAGCGCCTGGGTGAGCGATCTGTATCGGCAGTTTCCGCGGCAAGGACGGGGCACACACTACTGGTCACTGTCGTGGGTGCCCACCGAGATGCGCGCGCAGACCACCGGGGATCTGAATGACGACATGCAGATCCTGTCGTGGGGCAAGCGCCTGCTGGCCTACCTGACCCAGGCGGCCCCGCAGGAGATCGCGCTGGCGGAAACGTCGGAAGACTCCTTGTTTGCCACGATCGCCTGGCTGGCCTCGGATGCATCGCTGGGCTTCATCTCGGTGTGGAGCCCCACGTTCGGTCTGGGGCTGCTGGAGCAGCTGTCGGCGTGGCGGGAAGAGTTGGCCACCGCTTTGCAACGCGGGGATTGGGGCGCACGCACGCCGCGCATGGCGGGCCTGCCCTGCCCCAAGTCGGCGCGAGCAGCCCGGCTGCTGAAAGAATGGGACGGTCAACTGAACCCGACCTTCTTTCAGCAGCTGTGGCCCAACCTGACCGTGATCAGCGCCTGGGACACCGCGGCTGCGGCACCGTGGGCGCGGCAGTTGCAGGCACAACTGCCGCAAGCGGGCTTTCAGGGCAAAGGCCTGTGGGCGACCGAGGGAGTGGTGACGTTCCCCTTCCAGGGTCGCTACCCCTTGGCCTACCTGAGCCATGTGTATGAGTTCATGGATGCCCAGGATGGCCGCGTGCTGCCGCCCTGGTCCCTGCGCGAAGGTCAGGATGTGATCCCACTGCTGACCACAGGCAGTGGGCTGGCCCGGTATCAGATGAGTGACGTGCTGCGCGTGGAAGCCCCCTTGGGTCAGGTGCCCTGCTTCACCTTCCTGGGACGCAACGATGGCGTCGATCTGGTGGGCGAGAAGACCAGCGCGACCACGGCACAGGCGGTGATCGACGAACTGGATCTGCAAGGCGCCCTGCCCGTGACGCTGCTGGCCCTGGACGAGGCACGCGGACGCGCGCCCGGATATGCCTTGTTGGTCGAATGCCAGGCGGATGCCCCCCGCGGGGCCTTGCAACGCGATCTGGCCGACCAGGTGGAAAAGGCCCTGCAGCGGCACTTTCACTACAAGCTGGCACGCGATCTGGGCCAGTTGCAACCGGCCGCGTGCGTGGCCTTGCCGCGCATGCGTGATCTGTACCTGGCGCAATGCCGCGAACGCGGGATGATCGAGGGCAACATCAAGATCGAGCCGTTGCGGCACTGGTCGGGTGCGGCCCCTGCCGCCTTGCGACAGGCCCTGGACATGGTCTGACCCGCGCCCCCGTTTCTCTTGCCGTACCCCACCCCATGAGCATCACCATCCGCCTCGGCAACCCGTCGGACAACCCGCGCATCCAAGACCTGATCAGCAAGATCACGATGCCGGGGCCCGCCGAGCTGTGCTTTCAGCGCCAGCCCGACTTCTTCATCGGCGCGAAGGTGATCGGCGACGAGCATGTGCTGGCGGTGGCCGAAGATTCGGAGCGGCCAGAGGTGCTGGCCGGCCTGACGATGATCTCGGGGCGCACGCTTTACATCAATGGCCAGCCCCGGCGGGTGTACTACTCGGGGGACACGCGGGTGGACCCGGTGTATCGGCGTCGTGGCATTGCGGGCCAGTTGTTCACCGAGCAGAAGCGCCACCGCAGCACCGAGGATCTGCTGCAGGGCGTGGTCATCAAGGGCAACACGGCGCCGCTGGATGCCGCGGCGAACATGGCCGACGGCATCCTGTTTCAGTACTGGGTGACACACACCATCGAGACCAGCTTCCTGTTTGTGCGCAAGCAGACGCCGCGCATCCCGGCCGGGTTGACGATCCGCGCCGCCACCGCCGCCGATGCGCCGCAGATGCAGGCCTTTCAGGATCGCGAGGCGCCGCGCCGCCACGGTTATCCGGTCTATGACTTCCAGAAGCTGATGGCCGGTGACCCGTACTACGCGGGTCTGCGCATCACCGACTATGCGCTGGCCTGGCGCGGCGACACCCTGATCGGCATGCTGGCTGGCTGGGACCAGAAGGCCTATAAGCAGACGCGGGTGATGGGCTTCAAGCCGGTGGTGCAGGCCCTGCGCCCGCTCTACAACCTGTATGTCGGGCTGGTGGGCGGCTTCAAGCTGCCGCCGGTGGGGGGCGCATTGAACTACCTGACGCTGTACAACGTGTTGATCGCCAACGATGACCCGGCCGTGTTCCAGGCCCTGATCGACTGGATGATGGCGCACCAGGGGCAGCGCTATGACGCGCTGGCCACCGCCGTGGTGCATGGCGATCCGCTGGTCGAGGTGCCGCGCGGCTACAAGCGCCAGAAGCTGCTTTCAGAGAACTTCTGGATGAGTTACGGCGAAGACCCACGCCCAGGCATGGATGGGAGACCGCTGTACGCGGAGTTGGGCAGGCTGTGAGGGCAGTCCGGTAGGCCTCAAGGCTGCGCCTGAGAACTCGCTCCGGACACCAGGCGCGCCAAGGTCCGATCAAAGCGCTGCAGGAAGTCGCTCATCTCGGCATGGCTGGTCTCCGACAGCTGCCACGCCGTGGGCACGAACAGGCGGCCGTTCATCTCGGTGAGCACCGGCAGCGGCGAAATGCTGTTGACCACCCCAAAGAGCTGCGCGGCCCGCACACGTGCGCCGGGCTCGTTGACCGCATTGGCATCCCCCAGGCTGGTCGCGTGGCAGCTGATGACGGGGAAGCGCTGCTTGCGCTTGAGTTGCACGCCGATGTGGCCGATGAGGGTGCGGCCCAGCCAGGGCACCAGCTCGTCCCACAGATAGGTCCAGCACATCTCGCGGCGCTCGTAACGGGCCTGGCCTTCACGGATGCAGGCGTCCACCGAGCGCAGCCGCTCGGGCCAGGGCTTGTGCGCGTCCTGCTCGATGACCAGGAAGGCGCCCACGTGGTTGCCCCACAGTGGGCCGTGCCCTGCCTCCGGCGGATAGAAGCGCCGCAAGTTGACCGAGATGCGGATGACGGCGGCGGCCTGCGGATCGTCGGGCGCCTGCTCCAGAAAGGTCTGCGTCAACGCGGCGATCAGCAAGGTGTTGAGCGAGACGCCCGCCTGGCGGGCCAGGGCACGCAGCTCGGCGGTGCCGGTGGTGGCCTCATACAGGCGCAGGCCGGTGGTGGAATAGTGCAGGCCCAGTCGGGTCGGCACCTGCTGGATGTGCAGCGTGGCCAGGCGGCGCGCCTCGGCCACCTTGTGACGGCGCGCCTTGAGCAGCTGACGCGGCCATTGCCACCAGCGATGCGGCGCGATCGAGCCGATCATGGCCGGTGCTTCCAGCGGCATGGGCTCCAGCGACTGGCCGTTGAGACCGCGCAGGATCTGGCGTACCAGCTGCACCATGGTCATGCCATCGGCCAGGATGTGGGGCACGCCAAACAGCAAGGCGGGCTGCTGGGGGTGGGGGGCGAAGCGCACGCGTAGGCCCAGGCCGCGCTCCAGCGGCAGCACCTCGTTGATGAGTTGGCGCTGCCAGGCTTCGACCTGCGCCGGGTCGCCCAGGTCCACCTGGGTGTCGATACGGAAGGCCCAGTCAAAGAGCTGATCGACGATGTCGTCGTCAGGCAGGATGCGCAGGTGGTAGCGATGCCAACCCGGCTCCAGCTTGGCGCGCAGCTTGGGATAGGCTGTGACCAGCTCGCGCATCACGCGGCGCACGGCGGTCACGTCCACGGGTCCATCGAGCCGGATCAGATAAGGCTGGACCATGGTGGCCGCCAGCCCTTCGATGGCGGCGTAGCCGTGCTCGGTGCGATTGAGGGGAACGATGTCGCCAGTCAGGAAAGCCATGCGCTCGATGCTGGCAGATGGAAGTGGGATCGCGGCTCATGGCTTGTGCGGAGAGCCCCCCTGAATGAGCAGGCCTGCTTGTGTAGCGCCACCTGAACCTCGCCGGGCACACGCCCAGACACCACGCGTGCGGGGACTGCCTACAATCCTGGGATGACTGCTGCCCACACCCCTGCGATTTCGCTCCCGCCCCTGGCCAACGACCGCTTCCTGCGGGCCTGCCTGCGCTTGCCCACCGACTGCACACCCGTGTGGCTGATGCGCCAGGCCGGCCGCTACCTGCCCGAGTACCGCGCCACGCGCGACCAGGCCGGCAGCTTCATGGGCCTGGCCACGAACCCGGAGCTGGCCTGCGAAGTGACGCTGCAGCCGCTGCGCCGCTACGACCTCGACGCCGCCATCCTGTTCAGCGACATCCTGACCGTGCCCGATGCCATGGGCCTGGGCCTGAGCTTTGCTGCCGGAGAAGGCCCGAAGTTCGCCAAGGTCGTACGTGACGAAGCCGCCGTGGCCGAACTGGCCGTGCCGGACATGGACAAGCTGCGCTACGTGTTCGACGCGGTCGGCACCATCCGCAAGGCCCTGGCCGATGAGAACGGCGTGGGCAAGGTGCCGCTGATCGGTTTCTCGGGCAGCCCGTGGACCCTGGCCTGCTACATGGTCGAAGGCGGTGGCTCGGACGACTACCGCCTGGTCAAGACCCTGATGTACCAGCGCCCCGACCTGATGCACCGCATCCTGGCGGTCAATGCCGATGCCGTCGCGCTGTACCTGAACACCCAGATCGAAGCTGGCGCGCAGGCTGCGATGATCTTCGACTCCTGGGGCGGCGTGCTGGCCGATGGCGCCTTCCAGCAGTTCAGCCTGGCGTACACGAAGCGCGTGCTGTCGCAGTTGAAGAAGGAGCACAACGGCTACCGCATCCCTCACATCGTCTTCACCAAGGGCGGCGGCATCTGGATCGACGAGATCGCCGACAGCGGCTGTGACGTGGTCGGCCTGGACTGGACGATGAACCTGGGCAAGGCCCGTGCGCAAGTCGGCGACCGCGTCGCCCTGCAAGGCAATCTGGACCCGAACGTGCTGTTTGCCCAGCCCGAGCAGGTGCAGGCTGAGGTCATCAAGACCCTGGACAGCTTCGGCAAGCCGTCGGCCACGTCTGGCCACATCTTCAACCTGGGCCACGGCATCAGCCAGTTCACCCCGCCCGACAACGTGAAGGTGCTGGTGGACACGGTGCACGCGCACAGCCGCCAGTTGCGCGGCTGAGTAACCAGGCGGACTGGCCGGGGCGGATGCTCGCCCCGCGCCAGGGCCTCAGGCCTTGTCGCGGGTGGCCATCAAGGCAGCCAGCAGGATCAAGGCGCCACCCGCCAGCACCGTTGGTCGCAGTACCTCGCCGCCCAGCCACACGGCCGAACCTGCGGCAAACATCACCTCGGTGAGCATGACCACCGACGTGATGTGCACAGGCAGGCGCGAGGCGCCGAACTGCAAGGCCATGTTCCCGATCAGAAAGAGCGAGCCCAGCGCCAACGCCTGCCACAGCCAGGTCAGTTGCAGCGGTGGCCAGGGTGGGATCACTCCCTGAACGGCCAGCACCGTGCCCATCAAGGCCGGCAAGGTGATGCCGCCGAGAAACATCGCCAGAGCCCGCGCCGACGTCGGCTGCGCCGCCTGGCGCCGTAACACCACATTGGTGAGCGCAAAGCCCATGCCGCCCAGCAGGCCCAGCCAGTCGGCCAGCCCCTGGAAGGCGGGCCAGCCGCCATCGACCGGCCGCAAGACCAGCAAAGCCCCGCCCAAGGCCAACCCCACGCGCACGAGCGCCAAGCCCGTGATGCGCTCACCGAGCAGCCACCAGGCCAGGCCGACCGCCCACAAGGGCATGAGGTAGAACAACAGCACCACGCGCACCACCTCGCCGGTGCTCACACCCCAGTTGAAAGCCGCATTCGTGGCCCCGGAGGCCAGGGCCAGCACCCACAGCGCTGGCGTGCGCCGCACCGTGGCCCAGGCCTGCGGACGCGTCAGCGCGATCACGGCGCCGCCCAGTGCGAAAAACAGCAGCGTGGCCCACAGCGGATGCAGCCCCTGCGCCTGCAGGTGACGCAAAGGCCACCACGACAGCCCCCACACGAAGGCGTTGAACAACAAAGCCAGATACGGCATGCAGGCTCAGCGGCGCTCCACCACCATCGGGCTCAGTTGCAGGGCTTCGCGCGCTTGCGCTGCTGCCACGACCGCATCCTGGCGGGTGGCATAGGGCCCCACCTTCAGCTTGTAGAGCGAGGCCTCGTGGAACACGGCCAGCATCGGCAGCAGATCGGCCAGCTCGCTGGAGACACGCTGCTGCAGACGATCGACGCCTTCGCGCTGGCGCAAGGCCGCCAGCTGCACATAAAAGCCCCGCTGCGCCGGCGTGTACGCACGCGAGGGCGGGGGCGAAGGCGGCACCGATGCCACCGACACACGCTCGGGCACCAGGGCCGCTGGCGTGGACACCGCGGCAACCTCGGCGACCTCGGCGTCGGCTTGCTCCGTCCCGCTGCCCCAGACGCCACGGCGGATGTCGTCAAAGGTCAAGCGCGTGACCTCGACCTGGGCATTGCCCGCCGAGGCCATGCCCAGCTTGACGGCGGCGGCATAACTCAGGTCGATCACCCGCGAGGCATGGAAAGGCCCACGGTCATTGATGCGCACGATGATGGACTTGCCGGTTTTCAGATGACGCACGCGCGCGTAGCTGGGGATGGGCAAGGTGCGGTGGGCGGCAGTCAGGCCGTACATGCTGAACAGCTCGCCACTGGCGGTGCGGCGGCCATGGAATTTCGTGCCGTACCAAGAGGCCACGCCCTGCTCGCGCCACGGCACGTCGTCGGCGATCGGCTCGTAGGACTGGCCCAGCACCGCATAGGGCTTGTTCGGCCCGCCCTTGCGGATGGGCTCGATGCGCGGCACCGGGTCGGGCAGCGTGGCCAGATCGGCCGGGGCCTGGGCAGGCGCTCCGTCGCGCTGAGAAGGCGTCGCGGTGCGCGGCTCCGGGCCACTGGCGCACCCGGCCAGCAAGGCGGCCACACACAGTGGCAGCCCCCAGGTCAGGAGGTGAGCGGTGGAACGTTGCATGGTTCGCACGATAACCGATCTGAGCATCACATGCCTCGGTGGCCCGCGAGCGACCCGGCCCCAGGCGGCACAATGTCGCCGTCATCGATCTTTCGGGAACACACGCCATGTCAGAGCCAACGGACCGCCTCGTCGACCACCCTTTCGATCATCCTTTCGAGCGCGGCATGCGCAACCGCCGCGCCGCCCTGGGCGATGCCTGGGTGGACAAGTCCGTGGCCAAGGCCAATGCCTTCAACGCCGGCTTCCAGCACTTCATCACCGACTACGCCTGGCATGGCGTCTGGGGCCGCCCCGGTCTGGACTGGAAGACCCGCCGCGTGCTGGTCATGGCCGTGACCTGCGCCCTGGGCCGCTGGGATGAGTTCGAGATCCACATGCGCGGCTCCCTCACACCCGGCAACGCCCACACCCTGACCCCGGCCGAGGTACGCGAAGCCCTGTTTCAGATCGCCATCTATGCCGGCGTGCCGGCGGCCAACACGGGTTTTTCGAAGGCCCTGGGCATCATGCGCGAACTGGGCATCGAGCCCCCGCCCCACCCGGCCGACCAGTCGTGGCACCCCGGCGTGGGCCGCTCGGTGTTCACGCGCAGCCGCCCCAAGCTGCACGCCACGGTACGCGACGCCCGCAGCGACACGCCACGCCACACCGTGATCCTGAGTCACGCCTTGGGGCAAGACAGCGCCATGTGGGACCTGGTGGCCAACGAACTGGCCGCCACCTGCCGCGTGATCTGCCCGGACACGCGCGGACACGGCCGCTCGGCCCTACCCACCGGCGCCCTGAGCCTGGACGACCTCGCCGATGACGCCGCCCGTCTGATCGACGAGGTGGCTGACGGCGAGCCGGTGATCTGGGTGGGCCTGTCGATGGGCGGACTGATCGGCCAGGCACTGGCCATGCGCCACCCCGGCAAGGTGAAGGCCCTGGTGCTGGCCAACACCACCAGTGGCTACGACGACGCGGGGCGCGCGGCCCTGCAGCAACGCATCCAGACGGTCGAACAAGAAGGATTGGAGGCCGTGGCGGAAGGCACGATGGCGCGCTTCTTCAGCGAGGCCTTCCGCGCCAGCCAGACCGCTGCCGTGCAGCGCCACCAGCGCCTGCTGCTGGCCACAGACCCCGAGGGCTACACCGCCTGCGCCGCCGCCCTGGGCGAAGCAGACATGACGGCGCACCTGGGCCAGATCCGCGTGCCCACCCTGCTGCTGGCTGGCGGCGAAGACAGCAGCACGCCACCCGCTGGCATGCAGGCCATGGCCGCCGCCATGCCCCATGCGGAATGCGTGACCCTGCCAGGGTGCGCCCATCTGAGCGCCGTGGAACAGCCCTGGGCCTTCACCGACCTGGTTCAAGCCTTCATCGACCAACTGGGTTGATCCACGGGGCGACGTGCGTCGCCCTGGCCTGTACTGGGCGTACCCGCGGGCCACGCGCCCAGAAAAAAACCCGCCGCAGCGGGTGAGTCACAGCGGTGCCGCCGGAGCGGCCTCCTTGCCCTCAGGCTGCGTGGCGGCGACGCGCGCACACCAAGCCGACCAGCCCCAAGCCCATCAAGGCATACGTGGCAGGCTCAGGCACGGCCGTCACCAGAACGGGGGCTGCGCTCACAAAGTGAACGGTGTTGCCCATTGAAGGCAGGCCGTAGGTGCCCCCCACGTTGCCCAGGCTGAGCATGATGGGGGTTTGCTGGGCGATGGTGGCCAAGGTGGCGGCACTCAGGCCCGCACCCGACAGGGTCAACACGGCCGACTGTCCTTCAACGAAGCTGGTGCCGGCAAAGTCGATGTTCCAGTTGTAGGCATACCCGACATCCTTGATGAATGGGGTGGCGCTGTAACCGGCCCCCTCCACCAATGCAGCGCCGGACAGGCTGGCCAGCGTGCCGGCGGGCGCCTTGATCCACAACGCGTCCACCACATTGCCCTCCGTCGACAAGGCGGCGAAGGTGTGATTGTTCTGCTGCAACGTCAGCTGCACGCCATTGCCACCCACCAGGTCACTGATGGTCAACTTAGCCACGCTGAAATTCAGCGTCTTGGTGTCGAAGGCATTGTCGACCGTCGCGGTATTGAAGAAGGTCTTGAACTCGATGGTGTAACTGTCGGCCCAGGCCGATGAGGACACCGAACCAAGCACGGCCAACGCAGCAGCCACGAGGGTCTGACGGCCAATGGGTTTCATGTGTACTCCTTCCAAAATCCGCATCGCCGGGACAGCCGACGACGCCGCAGGGTCATTACGTCAGTCGATGGTATGCAAGCGCCGCCGTCATGTGTCACGGGTTCACCCTTGAAACCCTTGATCGGGGGGCACCGTTCCGGCAGCCAATGGAACATCCCGCGACAAACCGCGGCGCGCGCCGTGCACTATCCTTGCACCCCTGCCCGCCCGTACGCTTGCGCCGCTCTCCCCGATGTCCTCCCCCGCCGATTCCGCCGCCCCCACCATGAACCCGGCCCAGATGGCCGCCGTGCAGCACCTCGACAGTCCCTGTCTGGTGCTGGCGGGCGCCGGTTCGGGCAAGACGCGCGTGATCACGCACAAGATCGCGCGCCTGCTGCAGCCCGGCCCGGGCGCTGACCTCAAGCCTGCCGAAATCGGCGCCATCACTTTCACCAACAAGGCCGCCGCCGAAATGCGCGAGCGCGTCAAGGGCCTCATCGGGCCGCGCGCCGCGGGCAAGCTGCTGGTGTGCACCTTCCACTCGCTGGGCGTGAAGCTGCTGCGTGAAGATGGTGCGGCGCTGGGACTGAAGCCGAGCTTCTCGATCCTGGACAGCGACGACGTGACCAGCATCCTGCGCGATGCCGGCGGCACCACCGATGCCAAGCTGGCGCGCAGCTGGCAGTGGACGATCAGCCTGTGGAAGAACAACGGCCTCAACAGCGCGCAGGCCCTGGCCCAGGCGCAAGACGATGACGAGCAGGTCGCCGCGCGGGTGATGAAGCTGTACGAAGAGCGCCTGCTGGCCTATCAGGCGGTGGACTTCGACGATCTGATCGGCTTGCCGATGAAGCTGCTGGCCGAACACGAACACGTGCGCGCCAAGTGGCAGCGCCAGCTGCGCCATGTGCTGGTCGACGAGTACCAGGACACCAACGCCACGCAGTACGAGTTGCTGAAGCTGCTGCTGGGCCCCGATGGCATCTTCACCGCCGTGGGCGACGACGACCAGTCCATCTATGGCTGGCGTGGTGCCACGCTGGATAACCTCAAGCGCCTGCCTCAGGACTACCCCAACCTCAAGGTCATCCCGCTGGAGCAGAACTACCGCTCCACCTCGGCCATCTTGCGCGCGGCCAACCACGTCATCGCCACCAACCCCAAGCTGTTCCAGAAGACGCTGTGGTCGGACCTGGGCGA
>JAJUGJ010000045.1 GCA_029268225.1 Burkholderiales bacterium
CAACTGAACTACCACTCCGCAGTGGCTGACGTCTGTGCTTGCTTGCGCAAGCCCAGTGCCGTCAAAACTTGGCGTCCCCTAGGGGATTCGAACCCCTGTAGTCACCGTGAAAGGGTGGTGTCCTAGGCCTCTAGACGAAGGGGACTGAATCCTTCATACAACCTGATCGACGCTCTACTTGGCAACTTCAGCAACCTGACCACCTGTGATGGTGGAGGTAAGCGGGATCGAACCGCTGACCTCTTGCATGCCATGCAAGCGCTCTCCCAGCTGAGCTATACCCCCGTCAGGATTTGCACCCTTTCGAGTTGCCCGGCTGCTTTGTTGTTTCAAACAAAGCGTCGTTCAAGCGAGACTGAGAGTATATACCGAAAAATTTTCCGACATCAAGGTCTGTTGAAAAACTTCCGGTTGTCGATGTCGCGCGACAGCGTCAGCGCGGTACCCTGTCCCGCCGCTGCCGACACGAGACACCGGCTCAGGCGCGGGCCAGACGCGCCAGCACGTCCTCGCGCTCGAACAAGGCCAACACGGCATCCACCGACGGCGTCTGCGAACGGCCGCACACCAGCAGGCGCACGGGAATGGCCAACTGCGGCATCTTCAGGCCGGCTTCCTTCAAGGTGTCCTTGATGGCCTGGCTGATCGCGTCCTTCTCCCAGGCCACGCTCTCCAGACGCTTGGCCAGCGCCTGCACTGCCGGTCGGGTCACGTCGGTCACTTGGGCAGCCAGCTCTTCTGCCGGGGCGTGGAGGTGCTGCACGTACATCGTCAGCCACTCCATCAGCTCCACCGTGGTGGCGCAACGGTCCTTGAACAGCGCACACAGAGCGGTCAGCTTGTCGCCTGTTTGCAACGCTGCTGGCAAGGTCACGCCATGGCGGGCGAACTGCTCGCGCACCAGGCCGGCCAGCATCGCGTCGTCGGCCGTCTTCATGTGCTGCTGGGCGACCCAGCGCAGCTTCGCTTCGTCAAACTGGCCGGCGCTCTTGCCCAGGTGGTCCAGGTTGAACCATTCCACCAGTTGCTGGCGCGAGAAGATCTCGTCGTCACCGTGGCTCCAGCCCAGGCGGGCCAGGTAGTTCACGATGGCATCCGACAGATAGCCTTCGTCGCGGTACTGCGTGACGGCCTTGGCGCCATGGCGCTTGCTCATCTTCTCGCCCTGCTCGTTGAGCACGGTGGGCAAGTGGGCGTACACCGGGGGTTCCTGGCCCAGGGCGCGCAGGATGTTGATCTGGCGCGGGGTGTTGTTGACGTGGTCGTCGCCACGGATGACATGGGTGATACCCATGTCCATGTCGTCCACCACCACGCAGAAGTTGTAGGTGGGCGTGCCGTCCGGGCGGGCGATCACGAGGTCATCGAGCTCGTCGTTGCTGATCTCGATGCGGCCCTTGACCTTGTCGTCCCACACGACCGAGCCACCTTGCGGGTTCTTGAAGCGCAGCACGGGCTTGACGCCTTCGGGCACGGGCGGCAAGGTCTTGCCGGGCTCAGGCCGCCAGGTGCCGTCGTAACGCGGCTTTTCCTTGTTGGCCCTCTGGCGCTCACGCAGGGCGTCGAGTTCAGCGGTGCTCATGTAGCAGGGATAGACCAGCCCCTGGTCCAGCATCTGCTGCAGGACCTCTTTGTAGCGGTCCATGCGCTGCATCTGGTAGTACGGGCCCTCGTCGTGGTTCAGACCCAGCCACTGCATGCCTTCGAGGATGACGTCCACGGCTTCCTGTGACGAGCGCTCGACGTCGGTGTCTTCGATGCGCAGGATGAACACACCGTTGTTGGCGCGCGCAAAGGCCCAGGGGTACAGGGCCGAGCGGATGTTGCCCAGGTGGATGAAGCCCGTGGGAGACGGGGCGAAGCGGGTGCGAACTTGGCTCATACGTTCAGGGTGTCCAGACCACGGGCCAGGTCGGCCGTCAGGTCGTCAATGTGTTCAAGGCCCACGGCCACGCGGATCATGCCTTGCGTGATGCCGGCAGCCAGACGCTGGGCTTCGCTCAGGCGGCCGTGCGAGGTGCTGGCGGGGTGGGTGATGAGGGTCTTGGTGTCGCCCAGGTTCGAGGTGATCGAGCACAGGCGGGTTTGGTCGATGGCGTGGAAAGCGGACTGGCGCAGACGCAGCGAAGCCTCATCCAGACCCGCGGGACCGGTGACAGTGACAGGCCCGGTGGCTGGCTTGGTGGTGAAGGACACCACCGCCCCGCCGCTGCCGTTTTGCTGTGCCATCGCAAGCGCGTGCTGCGGGTGGCTGGGCAGACCGGGGTAGTACACCTTGTCCACGCCCGGCTGCTGCTCCAGCCACTGGGCCAGCTTCAGCGCGTTGGCACTTTGTGCTGCCATGCGGATGGACAGGGTTTCAAGACCCTTGAGCACCACCCAGGCGTTGAACGGTGACAGCGACATGCCGGCACCGCGCAGCGTGTTCATCAGCGGGCCATTGATGATGGCGTCCGGACCACAGACGGCGCCGGCCAGCACGCGGCCCTGCCCGTCCAGGTACTTCGTCCCCGAGTGCACGATCAGGTCGGCCCCCAGTTTGACGGGTTGCTGCAGCGCGGGCGTGCAAAAGCAGTTGTCCACGGCCAGCAAGGCGCCTGCCGCATGGGCAATGTCAGCCAGCGCACGGATGTCGCACACTTCAGTGAGCGGGTTGCTCGGGGTCTCAGCGAACAGCAGCTTGGTGTTGGGCTGCATGGCGTCACGCCACTGCTGCACATCGGTCTGAGACACGAAAGTGGCCTGCACACCGAACTTGCCGAACTGGTTCTGCAGCAGCGAAATGGTCGAGCCAAACACGCTTTGCGAACACACCACATGGTCGCCCGACTTGAGCAGCCCCATCAGCAGCAACAGGATCGCGCTCATGCCGCTGGCGGTGGCAATCGCCGCCTCGGTGCCTTCCAGCGCCGCCAGGCGACGCTCGAACATCATCGTCGTCGGGTTGGTGAAGCGCGAGTAGACGAAGGCTTCTTCCTCGTTGGCAAAGCGGGCCGCCGCAGTGGCGGCATCAGGATGGTTGAAGCTGCTGGTCAGGAACAGCGCTTCGGAGTTTTCGCCCCACTGTGTGGCGGGTAGCCCCTCGCGCACGGCCAGTGTTTCGATGCGCGCATCGACGGGCAGGTCCTTGCGAGGAAGGGTTTTCTTGTCAGGCGAGGTCATCTGCAGGCTCCGCTCGCTTCACTCGTCCTGGTGGTTTTGCAAGGCCAAGCGCGAGTTGCTCGCATCGTCTTCGCCCTTTTGGGTCAGGCGTTGAGACTGGATCGCAGCAAAGTCCTCGGCACTCACATCACCGGTGATGTAGACGCCATCAAAGCACGAGGCTTCAAAACCCTTGATCGCCGGATTGAGCTTGCCGACCACCTTCTTCATGGCATCCACATCCTGGTAGATCAGGGCGTCACAGCCGATGATTTGGCGGATGTCTTCCAGCGTGCGGCCGTGGGCCACCAGCTCGGTCTTGGTCGGCATGTCGATGCCGTAGACGTTGGGGAAGCGCACGGGCGGCGCAGCCGAAGCCAGGTACACCTTGTTGGCGCCCGCCTCACGGGCCATCTGCACAATTTCCTTGGACGTGGTGCCGCGCACGATGGAGTCATCGACCAGCAACACGTTGCGGCCCTTGAACTCCATGCCGATCGCATTCAGCTTCTGGCGAACAGACTTCTTGCGCACACCCTGGCCCGGCATGATGAAAGTGCGGCCCACGTAGCGATTCTTGACGAAACCTTCACGATAGGGCTTGCCCAGCTTCTGCGCGAGCTGCATGGCCGACGGACGGCTGGACTCGGGGATGGGGATGACCACGTCGATTTCGTTGGGCGGCATCGTCGAGATGACTCGCTGGGCCAAGGTCTCCCCCATCTCCAGGCGTGCCTGGTAGACCGACACACCATCGATGACCGAGTCCGGGCGAGCCAGGTACACGTATTCGAACATGCAGGGATTGAGCGTCGTGTGCTCGGCGCACTGTTCCGCGTGGACCACGCCGTCGAGGTCCACGAACAGGGCCTCTCCCGGCTGCACATCGCGCACAAAGCGGTGGCTCGTGCCTTCCAGGGCCACCGATTCGCTGGCCACCATCACTTCACGGCCTTCAGGCAGGTCCGCCTCGCCGTAGCACATCGGACGGATGCCGTAGGGGTCGCGGAAGGCGACCAGGCCATAGCCGGCGATCAGGCAGATCACGGCGTACGAACCCTTGATGCGCTTGTGAACCGCACGCACGGCGGTGAACACCGCCGCAGGTGTCAGCGGCAACTCGCGACCGGCCAACTCCAACTCGTGAGCGAACACGTTGAGCAACACCTCGGTGTCGCTGTCGGTGTTGAGGTGGCGGCGGTCGATGTCAAACAACTCTTTGCGCAGCGCGTGGGCGTTGGTCAGGTTGCCGTTGTGCACCAGCACCAGACCGAAGGGCGCGTTCACATAGAAGGGCTGAGCCTCCTCCTCGTTGAAGGCATTGCCAGCGGTCGGATAACGCACCTGGCCCAGGCCCACCGTGCCCGGCAGCGCGCGCATGTTGCGGGTGCGGAAGACGTCCTTGACCATGCCGCGAGCCTTGTGCATGAAGAACTTGCGCCCATGCGCGTCCGGGCCGGCCGTCACGATGCCTGCTGCGTCCTGACCGCGGTGCTGCAAGAGCAACAACGCGTCATAAATCAGCTGATTGACGGGCGTCTTGGAAATCACACCAACGATGCCGCACATGGTTCACCTCTTCCGAAAAAACAAAGCTCAAGTCGTATCAAGATTGCGCGGGCAGGAACTCGACCACCTGCTCGGGCAAGACGGGGCGAAGCCCCTCCAACAAAATTTCCAACCAGTCCACGCCCGTAGAGGCCATCCAAGGCTCCCACTGGGCCAGGGGCGTCGCACGCACAATGGTCACAATCACCAAGGCCACCAGTACCCCGCGCATCAGACCAAACACCGCCCCAAACAATCGATCCGCCCCGCTCAGGCCGGACTCCTTGATCACCTGCGTCACAGCCCAGGTCAGCACAGCCCACCCCAACCACGACGCCACGAACACCACCACCATGCCGGCCGCCGCATTCATCGACGTCCCTGCCCCACCCACTGGCACCCAGACACCCGCCTGAGGACCGAACCACTGAGCCATGAAATAGGCCACAGCCCACCCCAACAGCGCCATCACTTCCTTGATGAGGCCCCGCCAAAGCCCCACCACCGTGGAAAGCCCCAGGCCGATCATCAACATCCAATCGATCAGCGACCACTCGCCCGACGTCACCGCGCTCACGCTGTCCATGTTGACTCTGACTTCAACGCGCTCACAGCGTCAACACAGCGCCGCTGAGACCGGCCTTGCGCAGACTTGACAACACTTTCTCGGCTTCAGCACGGTTGGCATACGGCCCCATGCGCACACGGATGCGCGTGCCTTGTGGCGTCTTGACTTCTTGCGTGTAGGTCTTGATGCCCAGGCGCTCCACCTTCATGCGCGCTTCGTGCGCCGTGATGCCATCCGAAAAGGCGCCAAACTGCACGACAAAACGTGTGCCGTCCGGATCTGCAGGTTTGGTGGGCTTGGGCTCAACCTTGGGTTCGGCCTTCGGTTCAGACTTGGCCTCGGACTTGGGTTGCGCCTTCGGTTCCGGCTTGGCCTCGACCTTGGGTCTGGACTCGGGTTTGGGCTCGGGCCTGACCTCCGGCTTCACAGGGGTTTTGGGCTCCGTAGCGGACGCCGCGGTGGCTCGCGCCGGGGGCGTGGTGATGAGCACCTCCTCGCCCTCCACTTGCTCGCCGACCTGCTCCTGGGGCGCCGCGGCCTCACTTCCCGACGAGCTCGCCTCGGCCGGCACCTGAATCAGGGCGACCTTGCTGCCCGGCTCTGCGTGCTTCACGTCCGCCACCTCGGCGAGATCGCCCCCTCTGACCATCTGCACATCGGGCGACATCGGGCGTGGCTGCGTTTCGAACAACCAGGGGAATCCGATGATGCCCGCGCCCACCAGCACCACCATGCCGATGAGGCGCCGACGTGCCCGAACACGGGCCGCCTCGACATCGGATGCAGACAAGGGAGGCTGCTCCGCCTCAGACGGTGCCGAGGTGGCCTTGCCGCGCAAGCGCTGGAGGAAGGAAGGCAAAGGCATGCTGAAGGTTCGGACGGGCAAATGAACAAAAACGCAGACTTAATCGGCTTTAGCCTGCAGATGCGGCGCGTTGAGCTTGGGCAAGCCCTCGTGCAGCACCCCTCCCACGGTGTAGAAGGAGCCAAAGACCACAATTCTATCCGTCGGGTCTGCCGCCGCCAGGGCGGCCGTCAGCGCCGCCATCGGATCGGCATGTGTCGTCACGGTGGCCTTGGGTGCCGTGAGCAGCGGACGAGCCTGCACATCGGCCTCAATCGCTTGCTGTAGTTGGACGGCCTTGGCAGCCCGATCGGTCGGCAAGTCACAGCAGTACCAGGCATCCACCAGCGGGCGCAAACGCGTCACCATGCCAGTGAGGTCTTTGTCGGCCATCGCCCCCCACACCACATGGGTGCGCGGGAAGAAACCCATCTGATCCAGATTGGCTGCGAGCGTGGCCGCTGCATGCGGGTTGTGCGCCACATCCAGGATCAAGGTCGGCTGTCCAGGGATGATCTGGAAGCGCCCCGGCAGCTCCACCGTGGCCAAACCCGTGCGGACCGCCTGCGCCGAGACCGGCAAGCGGTGGCGGAGGGCCTCCAGTGCCGCCAGGACGCCCGAGGCGTTGAGCAACTGATTCGCACCCCGCAGCGCAGGATAGGCCATGCTGTTGAAGCGCTTGCCACGCCCGCCCCATGACCACTGCTGGCGATCGCCCGCGTAGTTGTGATCCCGGCCAAACAGCCACAGGTCGGCACCCAGTTGCTGGGCATGGTCGATGACACTTTGCGGGGGCTGCGGATCCGAGACCACCACCGGACGACCAGCGCGCATGATGCCGGCCTTCTCCCGGCCAATGGTCTCGCGGTCTGGCCCCAGGTAGTCCATGTGGTCCAGGTCGATGCTGGTGACGATGGCGCAGTCGGCATCGATCACGTTGACCGCATCCAAGCGCCCACCCAGCCCAACTTCCAGGATGACCGCATCCAACTCGCTCGATGCCAGCAAACGCAAGATGGCCAGTGTCGTGAACTCAAAATAGGTCAGCGAGGTCTCGCCTCTTGCGGCCTCGATGGCGGCGAAATGCGGCACCAGATCGTCGGCTTTGACCAGCTCACCCAAGATGCGGCAACGCTCCTCAAAGTGCACCAGGTGCGGCGAGCCATACACCCCCACCCTGAAGCCCGCCTTGAGCAGGATGCCTTCGAGCATGGCGCAGGTCGACCCCTTGCCATTGGTCCCCGCCACGGTGAAGACCACTGGTGCTGCGCGATCTTCGCTCTCCGCACCCACTGGCGCACCCAGCACCACGCCGGTACGACGCCAGACCTCGGACACGCGATCCAGGGTCAGATCAATGCCCACAGGATGCAGGCGCTCACAATGGGCCAACCATTCATCCAGTGTGCGAGGAGCGGACGAAACATCAGGCAGGGTTGCGGTCATGGGAAATTCGGCCAATGCGGCTCATTCGGAAACAAAACGGGCTGCCTTCACCGCAGCCCGCCTGTCAGACCCGTGCGCCAGAACGACGCGTGCGGGCCGGGGAACATCAACACATCCAACTCATGCCGAGACGGCGTCGGCAGGCAAGCGCTGCAACATCGCCAACTGGCGAGCGATGTTCGTACGCAGCTCACGGCGATCGACGATCATGTCGACAGCGCCCTTCTGCATCAGGAACTCTGCACGCTGGAAGCCTTCTGGCAGCTTTTCGCGCACGGTGTTCTCGATGACGCGCGGACCGGCAAAACCGATCAGCGCCTTGGGCTCGGCGATCACGATGTCCCCCACGAACGCGAACGAGGCGGACACGCCACCCATGGTCGGGTCGGTCAGCACGCTGATGTAGGGCAGTTTGGCCTTGGCCAGGCGGGTCAGGGCCGCATTGGTCTTGGCCATCTGCATCAGGCTCAACAGACCTTCCTGCATGCGGGCACCGCCGGTGGCCGTGAAGGACACGAACGGCACCTTCTGGTCTACGGCTGCTTCGACACCACGCACGAAGCGTTCACCCACCACGGAGCCCATCGAGCCACCCATGAAGTCGAACTCGAAGCACGCAGCGATCAGGGGAATGCTCTGCACCGAGCCACCCATCACGATCAGTGCATCGGTTTCACCGGTGGCTTCCATCCCCTGCTTCAGGCGCTCGGGATACTTGCGGCTGTCCTTGAATTTCAAGGCATCAATGGGCAGGACTTCCTGACCCAATTCATAGCGGCCTTCGGCGTCCAGGAAGGCATCCAGACGCGCACGGGCGCCAATGCGATGATGGTGACCGCATTTGGGGCACACGTTCACATTGGCTTCCAGGTCGTTCTTGTACAGAACGGTCTCGCAAGACGGGCACTTGATCCACAAGCCTTCCGGCACCGAACGTCGCTCGGACGGGTCGGTCGGGTTGATCTTGGGGGGCAACAGTTTCTCAAGCCAGCTCATGCTCAGGCTCCTTTCAGGGAATCGAGGGCCGCACGGATCTCGGCGATGAAATCGCGCCCGGCAGCCACCACGGTCTCGGGCGTCTGCGCCTCCAGCAACTGGACGATGCGCGAGCCGATCACCACGGCGTCAGACACAGCGGCCACCGCCTTGGCGGTCTCTGCATCACGGATACCAAAACCCACGCCCACCGGCACATTCACATGCGCCTTGATGCGGGGCACCATGTCGGCCACGGCAGCGGTGTCCAGGTGTCCGGCACCGGTCACGCCCTTGAGCGACACGTAATACACATAGCCAGCCGCAATGCGGCCTACGGCGGCCATGCGCTCGTCGGATGAAGTCGGGGCCAGCAGGAAGATGGGGGCGAGATCGGCCGCCTTCATCTGGGCTGCGAAGGTCTCGCACTCTTCGGGCGGGTAATCGACCACCAGCACACCATCCACCCCGGATGCCTTCGCATCGCGCACGAAGCTGCCCGCACCATGGTGCTGGTCGTACGCTTCGATTGGATTGGCGTAGCCCATCAACACCACCGGTGTGGAGGCGTTCCGAACGCGGAAGGCCTTCACATCGGCCAACACGCGGGTCAGCGAAATGCCTTTGACCAAGGCCCGCTCAGCTGCACGCTGGATCACCGGGCCATCGGCCATTGGGTCAGAAAAAGGCACACCCAACTCAATCACGTCGGCACCGGCCTCGGCCATCGCCAGCATCAAGTCAACGGTCTTCTCAGGGAAGGGATCGCCACAGGTGATGAAGGGAATCAATGCCTTGCGGCCTTGTGCTTTCAGGGCTGCAAAAGTCTGGTCCAGACGGGTCACGGTGCTCATGCCTGACCTCCCTTGACGGACTGGCCACGGCACGAGGGACGGCAGAAGAACTCTGCCCCCGTCAGATCGGCCACGGTGCCGATGTCCTTGTCGCCACGACCGGACAGGTTCACCAAAATGTGTTGATCCGGGCGCATCGTGGGCGCCAGCTTCATGGCGTGAGCCACAGCGTGGCTCGACTCCAACGCCGGGATGATGCCTTCGGTCCGACACAGGCGGTGGAATGCTTCCAGCGCCTCCTTGTCGGTGATGCCCACGTACTCGGCGCGGCCGATGTCCTTCAGGTAGGCATGCTCCGGGCCGACACCAGGGTAGTCGAGACCGGCAGACACCGAGTGCGTTTCGGTGATCTGGCCATTCTCATCTTGCAGCAGGTAGGTGCGGTTGCCGTGCAGCACGCCTGGCACGCCCAGTTGCAGCGACATGGAGTGCTTGCCGCTGGCCGCCCCCTCCCCCGCAGCTTCCACGCCGATCAGGCGGACCTGTTCGTGTGGGATGTAGGGATAGAAAATGCCCATGGCATTGCTGCCACCGCCCACGCAGGCCACCACCGCATCGGGCTGGCGACCGATCGCCACCGGCATCTGCTGCAGGCATTCTTCGCCGATGACGGCCTGGAAGTCACGCACCATGGCGGGATACGGATGCGGGCCTGCCACCGTGCCAATGATGTAGAACGTGTTCTCGACGTTGGTCACCCAGTCGCGCATCGCTTCGTTGAGCGCATCCTTGAGCGTCTTGCTGCCTGACTCCACCGGCACGACCTTGGCACCCAGCAGGTGCATGCGGTACACATTGGGCGACTGGCGCTTGACGTCTTCCGCGCCCATGTAAACCACGCACTCCATGCCATAGCGAGCGCAGATGGTGGCCGTGGCCACGCCGTGCTGACCCGCACCGGTCTCAGCAATGACACGGGGCTTGCCCATGCGCTTGGCCAGCAAGGCCTGACCGATGGTGTTGTTGATCTTGTGCGCGCCCGTATGGTTGAGGTCTTCGCGCTTGAAATGGATCTGTGCACCACCCAACTCGCGACTCAGGCGATCGGCGTGATAGATCGGGCTGGGACGCCCCACAAAGTTGGCCAGCTCACGGCGAAACTCAGCCTTGAAGGCTTCGTCATGGCGGTAGTGTTCGTAGACCTCATTGAGCTCCTTGAGCGCATAGATCAGTGTCTCGGACACAAAGGTGCCGCCATAGGGGCCAAAGTGGCCTCGGGCGTCGGGCTGTTGATAATTCAGCATGTCACTCTCAAAGAACTCAGCGCGCAGATTCGGCACATGACCGATCCGCCTCGCGCACGACTTGACAGAACTGGCGCATCAGCGCGGCGTCTTTGAGACCCTTGCCGACCTCCACGCCCGAACTGACATCCACGGCCCACGGCCGCACCACCCTCACCCCATCCGCCACGTTACCCGGGTGCAAACCACCCGAGAGGATCATGGGCCGAGAGAGTTGGCGCGGCAACAAAGACCAATCAAATACCTGACCACCCCCACCGTAGCCCTCGACATGGGCGTCAACCAGCATGGCCTGGGCAGAGGCAAACGAAGAGGTGAAGTCTAACAAATCGAAACCTGGCGCCATCCGGGCCGCCCGCACGTAGGGGCGCCCCGCCGACTCGCAATCAGCGGGGGACTCGTCACCGTGAAATTGCAGCAAAGCGTTGGGTACTGCCTGAAGGGCTGAATGAACCTGCACGGACGAGGCATTCACCAGCAGCAACACGGGCGTGACGAAAGGAGGCAAACGACGTGCCAGAACGCCCGCACGCGCGGCGTCCACATAGCGTGGACTCTTGTCGTACAGCACGAAACCGACAGCGTCAGCGCCAGCTTCGACGGCGGCATCCACATCGGCTTCACGGGTCAAGCCGCAGATCTTGATGCGCGTGCGGTGTGCAGGAGAGGGAAACATCCAGAAAGCATGGGCCTGTCACGGCCCGCCGGCTTCGAAGTCTGGATTGTCGCAAAAAAGCGTTCTGCCGCCCAGCCCTTGTCCGCAAAACCGGCGATCAGATGGGCAACCAGTCCATCCCCGGCACATGCTCCGGCAAGTTCCACTCAGAATCGTAATGAGGCCCCATGAAATACAGGCCATCGGCCGAGAACGTCGGCGCAGCCACCTTGCGGTCTCGGGCATCGCGCACGACCCTCACCCAGTCAGGTTGCTGCACGCCCGTACCGACCATGATCAAGCACCCCATGATGTTGCGAATCATGTGATGCAGGAAGGCCTGCCCTTCGAAATCAAAACGCCAGTACGCCGAATCTCTTCCCGCCACCGCGCAGCGCCGAATCTGGATGTCTCGCAGATGTTTGACCGGCGTCGGCGATTGACACATGGATGAGCGGAATGAGCTGAAGTCATGCTCGCCGAGCAGGTGGGCCGCAGCCGCCTGCATCGCAGCCAGATCAAGAGGCCGAAACACCCATCCGACTCGACCCGCCTCGAGCGCGGGACGCACCGGCGCCTCCAGCACGATGTAGGTGTAACGACGCCCACGGGCGCTGTTGCGAGCGTGGAAACGTGGGTTGACCTCCACCGCCCACTGAACCGACACGTCGGGGGGCAAGAAGGTATTCGTCCCGCGCACCCACGAAAAAGGCTCTCGAGACAAATCCGTGTCGAGGTGCACCACCTGGTTGATGCCATGCACCCCCGCATCGGTTCGCCCGGCGCACACCACTTTGATGGGACGCACAGCAAACTGAGCCAGGGCAGACTCCAGCGCATCTTGCACGGTGCCGCCACTGGGCTGGCTTTGCCAACCTTTGTAAGAAGAGCCCAGGTAAGAAACGCCAAGGGCGACCCGGCGGGTCGCCCCTGTCAGCTCAGGGCTGTCAGCGGCAGGTGGCGCACCGGCGCCCCCTGCCGAGCTCGCATCAGACATCTCGCATCAACCCAGACTGTCCAGCATGGTTTGGGCGCGGCTGCGCAGACTGCCGTCTTGCGCGTTGTCCACGACCTCTTGCAGCAACTCGCGGGCACCGTCCACATCACCAATCTGACGGAACTCCTGCGCCAGATCGAACTTGCGAGCCATCGGGTCACTGCTCAGCGGTGCATCCGACTGAGGTTGATCGTCCAACTCATCGCCATTGACCACGGCCGATGTGGCGGGTGCGGGCGAGTCCAGATCCAGGGAAATGTCCCCCAAATCGAAGGGCATGCTGCCAGACGGCGTGGGCTCCGCCGCAACAGGCGCCGCGACCGACTCGGCTGCGGGCACCTGGGGCAGGTCATCCATCGACAGATCAAAGTCGATGTCACCCTTAGCCGCCAATGCTGCCGCCGGCGCGATCTCGCCGCTGGGCAAGGCGTCCAGATCAGGCAATTCCAAATCTGCCAGATGGTCACCGTTCTGTACCTGAGGCGATACAGAGTCCGATACGCCATCTTGCTGAGACGAACGTCCATTGGCGTCCAGATCGAGGTCGATCATCGCATCGGTCGGCGCAGGCTCGGTGTCTGCCACGCCGGGCGCCACCGAGTGCGGTACGGTGCTGGCACCCAGGAAATCAGGCGCTGCCGCCTCACCCGCCGTCACATTGCCTGGCTGACCACCAGGCTGGTACAACGGATTTTCCGGATCGATGCTCAGACCCAACTCCTGAGCCTTGAGCCAATCTTCGCCTGCGCCATTCGTCAAGGAGAACAACTGGGTGGCCAGAGACTCGAAACCCTTGGTGTCGCGACGCTTGGCGTAAACCTCCAGCAGCTTCAGGCGCACAGCCAGGCGGTCTGGCGTGCTGCGCAGCGCCTCTTTGAGGATCTCCTCGGCCTGCAAATCGCGGCCATATGCCAGATACACATCCGCCTCGGCCACCGGATCGACATCACCGATGGCATCCAGCTGGCTCAGCGAATAACTCATGGACGACGGGCCGGCCGTGGCATCACGGGTATCGACGCGCTGACCGCCGCTGGCACCGAAGAAAGAATCCGGTTGCAAGCGGCTTTCCAGGAAGGAGGTCTCACCGGTGTCGGCGCGACGGCGCGAGCGCAGGAACATGGCTGCACCGGCCAGCAAGGCCAAGCCTGCCCCGCCTGCCGCCAACCACATCGGGTTGAGCGACGCCAGGAACCCGGGCTCCTCTTGCGTGACCACAGGCGGCACTGGTGCCGACGCCGGCACTTGCGAGGCCACGGCCACAGGCGCTTCAACCGCCGAGGCAACTTCGGCCACCGAAGCGGCCTGAGAAGCAGCACTGGCGGCTGCATCGATGGCGCTCGCAGCCAGATCCACAGCACTGGCTGCCGACGCCACAGCCGGGATTGGTGCCGCCTGAGAGGGCACCACGGCCGGCAAGGCCGGCGCCACCGGCTTGCTGGCTGCGGCCACGGCTGCCGCCTGCTCCTTAAGCTTGCGCAACTCGTCCAGGTTCTTGGACAACTCCGCCACACGGGTGCTGCTGTCCTGGGTCGCACGCGCCTTGGCAAGGCGATCTTCGGCCGCAGATGCCGCCGAACTCACTGAACCCTTGCTCAGCGTCAACTTGTCAGGCGTCGGGGCCGCCGCCTGCTTGCGGTCCTGCACTTCAGCCTGGACCTTGCCTGTGGCTTGTCGTTGGGCCTGCGTGGTCGACTCCACACCCACTGCGCCAGCCAGACGCTGGCGATAGGTCGCAAAGTCGGCGCTCTGGGCCAAGATGAACTGACGCGCCTCGGCCGGGGTCACCGACTTGAGTTGCTCGTTGGTAGGAAGCGTGAGGACTGCACCAGAGCGCAGTCGGTTCATGTTCTCACCCTGGAAGGCCCCAGGATTTTGTCGGTACAGCCCCACCAGCATCTGATCCAACGAAACACCGTTGGGAAGATTCCGGGTGGCAATGCTGGACAGGGTGTCGCCGCGACGGACTGCGACGGTCTCCCTGTCAGTGGACTTGGCAACTGGTGCTGGGCGCGGGGCAGCCTTGGGCACCGCTGGCTCTGCCTGAGGGGCTGCGGCGGGGCGCGACGGGCGCAAAGCCGGTGACGAGGCCACAGGCGTGGAAACAGGCGGCACGCTCACCACGGGTGCGGCGGGCTGGGCCACAGTGCGCATGGTGGGCGGATCGAACAACAGCGTGTACTCGCGAACCAGACGCCCCGCAGACCATCCGAGGTCGAGGATCACGTCAACAAAGGGTTCTTGAACGGGACGATCGCTGGCAATGCGTAGATAAGGCCGACCATCGGCCCGACGCTGAATCGTGATGCTGGCCCCAGACAACACAGCGTTGTAATCCACACCGGCCGCCCGATAGGTTTCGGGCGATGCCACACGCACCTGCAAGGTGGCGCTTTCTTCGGGATTGATGCTGGTGATGTCAATCTCTGCGCGCAGCGCCTCACCAAGTGCCGACTTCACGCTCAGCTTGCCTAGGCCAAGGGCCGACGCAGACAGAGGCAAGGCAGACAGAACGGCCACAGCGGCTGCCACAGCAACCCGGTTCAGGGCGAAACGCCCAACGGACAACGAATGATCTTTCAAGGCGTCTCCCAACTCGTCACGCGGCGGCCAGTTGACCTCGGGTGCATCCGGATCTGAACAAGATCCCAGGAAACACCAACACCTGCGGACTGTACGCAGCGAAAACACAATAGCAGCATGCACATATCGTGACAAGCTCATGCAAATACTGATCGCGCCGTATCACCCTGGTTTACCCAGATAAGCGCGTTCATTCACCGATCCAAATTGTCGCCGGGCCACAACAGGGTTTTCTACCCGCCTTGTGACCAAACGTTTCAAAACCAGCGAATTACCCAATGAAAACGGGGCCCGAAGGCCCCGTGGTGATCTGATTGCAACAAGCGATCAGCGGTCAAGCAAAATGCGCAGCATGCGGCGCAGCGGCTCGGCTGCCCCCCACAGCAGTTGGTCGCCAATCGTGAAGGCGCCCACATATTCCGGGCCCATGGCGAGCTTGCGGATGCGACCCACGGGAATATTGAGCGTGCCGGTAACCGCCACGGGCGTCAGATCCTTGATGGTGGCCTCGCGGGTATTGGGCACCACCTTGGCCCAAGGATTGTCGGCGGCAATCATCGCCTCGATGTCCTCAACCGACACGTCCTTCTTGAGCTTGAAGGTCAAGGCCTGGCTGTGGCAGCGCATGGCACCGATGCGCACGCAGAAACCATCGACCGGCACGGCGGGCGAGCCGAAGCCTTCACCCTGCCCCAGGATCTTGTTGGTCTCGGCCATGCCCTTCCACTCTTCCTTGGACTGACCATTGCCCAGGTCCTTGTCGATCCAGGGGATCAGCGAGCCGCCCAGCGGGACGCCAAAGTTGGCCGTCTCGGCCGCAGTCAGGGCACGCTGCTTGGCGATGATCTTGCGATCGATCTCGAGGATGGCGCTCTTGGGGTCGTCCAGCAGCGACTTGACTTCCGCATTGAGGGTGCCGAACTGGGTCAGCAGTTCACGCATGTGCTGCGCACCACCGCCCGAAGCCGCCTGGTAGGTCTGGGTGGACATCCACTCGACCAGACCAGCCTTGTACAGAGCGCCCACGCCGATCAGCATGCACGACACGGTGCAGTTGCCGCCGATCCAGTCCTTGCCGCCGTTGGCCAGCGAGTTCTTGATGACGGGCATGTTGACCGGGTCCAGCACGATGACGGCGTTGTCCTTCATGCGCAGCGTGGAGGCGGCATCGATCCAGTGACCGTTCCAGCCGGACTCGCGCAGCTTGCCGTAGACCTCGGTGGTGTAGTCGCCACCTTGCGCGGTGACGATGATGTCGCAGCGCTTGAGTTCGTTGATGTCGTAGGCGTCCTTGAGCGTCTTCTCGTTCTTGGCCATCGCCGGGGCAGCGCCACCCGCGTTGGACGTGGAGAAGAACAAGGGTTCGAAGTGATCGAAGTCACGTTCGGCTTCCATGCGGTCCATCAGGACCGAGCCGACCATGCCGCGCCAGCCGACCAAACCTACCAACTTGCTCATTTCAAACGCCCTTTCAAGTAAAACAAACGGTGCCAGACCGGACCGATTTGCCCGGCTCGTCAGGCC
>JAJUGJ010000046.1 GCA_029268225.1 Burkholderiales bacterium
CTTGCCACCGACAGCGCGGGTGATTTTCTTGGGCGACAAGGACCAACTGGCTTCTGTGGAAGCGGGTGCGGTGCTGGGTGACTTGTGCCGTGACGCGGAGCGGGGATGCTACGAACCGGAGACCCTGCGGTACGCGCGCGCGGTCGCCGGCCAGCATCTGGACCTGATTTACCAGGACCACAGTGGTGCCGCTCCGCTGCTGGCGCAACAAACCGTGATGCTACGCGAGAGCCGGCGCTTTGGCGGCCCCATTGGCAAGCTGGCCCTGGCGGTGAACCAGGGAGACGTGCGTGCCAGCCTGAGCATCCTGTCGCAAGACAAGACGGGTGCGGTCGTCAGCCTGGCGGCGTCAGGGCCTGAGGTGGCGATCCAACTGGCCCTGCAGGGACGAGCACACGCAGAAGGAGGCTATGCGGAGTACCTGCAGGCGATGGCCACGCGCCCCAACTTTGGCGACGAGACCGCCCACACGGACTGGGTGCGCCGCGTGCTGACGGCGTTCGATCGGTTTCGCCTGTTGTGCGCGGTGCGAGAAGGCGATTGGGGCGTCACGGGCTTGAACCGGGCTGTGCAGCAGGCCCTGGCCTGCGCCGGTTGGGTCAAGCCATCGGGCGAGTGGTTCGAAGGGCGACCAGTGATGGTGACCCGCAACGATCCGACACTGGGGGTGTTCAATGGCGACATCGGCATTGCGCTGCGGCCGGTCACCCGTGGCGCCCCCTTGCGCGCTTACTTCATGGATGGACCCGAGATTCGCTCGGTGGGCGTCAGCCGATTGGCCCATGTGGAGACGGCTTTCGCGATGACGGTGCACAAGAGCCAGGGCTCCGAATTCCGGCATACGGCCTTGGTGCTGCCGCCCTACGGACTGGGGATGTTGCAGCGCGAACTCGTGTACACCGGCATCACGCGGGCCCGTGAGGCGTTCACATTGGTGGCGGCTGATCCGGGCGCCCTGACCAGTGCCATCCAGCATCCCACGCAGCGGGCCAGCGGCCTGTTGACCTTGCTGGCAGACGACTGAGGCGTCGCGCGCTCAGGTCAGCAAATAGTCCTTGGGTTCGGCCCTGGGTGGCAGGTCCCGGTCGCCCAGGATTTCCAACACATGGCTCTCGATGTTGAGCGACAGGGCATCCAGCGCCAGGTCGTTGGGCATGGTGCCAAAGGGCTCTTCGATTTCGTCGCTCAGGGCCTCGATGGCGAAAAAGGTGTACGCCACAAAGGCCACCATCAGCGGCGTCATGAAGCCGATCGAGTCCAGGAGGCCGAAGGGCAGCATCAGGCAGTACAGGTAGACCGTGCGGTGCAGGATCACCGAATAGGTGAAGGGCAGGGGCGTGTAGGCGATGCGCTCACAGCCGCCATAAGCATCGTTGAGGCCGGACAGCGAGTGGTCGATCTGCGCAGCCAGGATGGGCGAGAGCTTGCCGTCATCATGCGCCTGCTTCACCTGTGAGGACAGCCACATCATGATCTGCAAGATGGGTGTACGGCGATCTTCCAGTTGCTTGACCACGTCCGAGGGCAGCAGACGCGCCATGTCGGCGCTCGGGTCGGTGCCACGCAACTGATGACGTGCCGCATGCACAAAGGCGGCAATGCCCAAGGCAAAGGGGCGCGGGTCGCCGGGCATGAAGCTGACGCATTGCCGCGCGGCATTGCGGCTGTCGGTCAGCAGCTTGCCCCACAGCTTGCGGGCTTCCCAGTAGCGGTCGTAACTGGCGCTGTTGCGAAAACCCAGGAAGATGGCCAACGCCACCCCGACCAGGGAGAAGGGCACCGCGGTGAGCGTGACCTTCCAGTCGAGCAGCTCGCCGTGGAAGATGACCACCGCGATCGACAGCGCGGTGGTGAAGCCCAACTGGGGAAGGATCTTGTTCAGGATCGACCCGCGCCAGACGAACAGCATGCGCAGCCAATTGGGACGGGGGCGAACAATCACGCGAGACCTCTGGCCACTGGGCCTATTTTCTCAAGGGCGATATTGTGTCACTCGTGGTATGACCGTGGGGTGTCATCGCGCACCGTTCGCCCTCGTCGGCACAAAAAAAACTGGCCCGCAGGCCAGTTCTCCGTTGAGCCGCGTAAAGCCGCTTCAGCCCGCAGCAGCCAGGGCTTGCGACAGGTCGGCCAACAGGTCGTCGATGTGCTCGATGCCCACGCACAGGCGGACCGTGTCTTCGCCCACGCCGGTCTTTGCCAGTTCTTCCGGCGACAACTGACGGTGGGTGGTTGAGGCCGGGTGGGTGGCCAGCGAGCGCACGTCGCCAATGTTGACCAGGCGGGTGAACAGCTTGAGGTTGTCCAGGAAGCGGGCACCGCCTTCGCGGCCACCGGGCACGCCGAAGGTCAGCAGGCCTGAAGCCTGGCCCGACAGGTACTTCTGCACCAGGGCGTGATCTGGATGGTCGGGCAGGCCGGCGTAGTTCACCCACTTCACGGCGGGGTGGGACTTCAGGAACTCGGCCACCTTCAGCGCGTTGCTGCTGATGCGGTCCATGCGCAAGCCCAGCGTCTCGATGCCTTGCAGGATCAGGAAGGAGTTGAACGGCGAGATGGCTGCGCCGGTGTTGCGCAGCGGCACCACGCGGGCACGGCCAATGTAGGCGGCGGCGCCCAGGGCTTCGGTGTAGACCACGCCGTGGTAGGACGGGTCCGGCTCGTTCAGGCGCTTGAAGCGGGCCTTGTGCTCGGCCCAGGGGAACTTGCCCGAGTCGATGATGGCGCCGCCCAGGCTGTTGCCGTGGCCGCCCAGGTACTTGGTCAACGACTGCACGACGATGTCGGCACCGTGCTCGATGGGGCGGCACAGGTAGGGCGAAGGCACGGTGTTGTCCACGATCAGCGGTACGCCATGGCGGTGCGCGATCTCGGCGATGCGGGCGATGTCAGTGACGTTGCCGGCGGGGTTGCCGAGCGACTCGACGAAGACCGCCTTGGTGCGCTCGTCAATCAGCGCCTCAAAACTGGCTGGGTCCTTGTGGTCGGCAAAACGGGTGGTGATGCCGAACTGGGGCAGGGTGTGGGCAAACAGGTTGTAGGTGCCGCCGTACAGCGCGGTGGACGACACGATGTTGTCGCCGGCTTCGGCAATGGTCTGGATGGCGTAGGTGATGGCCGACTGACCCGAGGCGACGGCCAGGGCGCCAATGCCGCCTTCCAGGGCCGCCACACGCGCTTCCAGCACGCTTTGCGTCGGGTTCATGATGCGGGTGTAGATGTTGCCCGGCACCTTCAGGTCGAACAGGTCAGCGCCGTGCTGGGCGCTGTCAAAGGCATAAGCCACCGTCTGGTAGATGGGCACGGCCACAGATTTGGTGGTCGGGTCGGGCGAGTAGCCGGCATGCACGGACAGGGTTTCAAACTTCCACTCGGGATTGCTCATTCAAATCTCCAGAATTGATCTTGTGGCGGTCTTCACGCCGAGGGGGCGGGTGAGACGAGGTGACACGATAGACGCGGAATCGATGCGCGGCAAGGAATCCCCACGCTCCGGCTTCATCGGAAAACGCATAAAGGGGCCATACGCCATGTGCTGTCTCGGTAAAACCACTCGGGTCAGTTCATGTGGCCGGTTCTAAACTGACCCAAAACGCAATTACGTCACCCGGTCAGGCAGGCGCCTTCGTTTGCTGGGTCCGCGCCACTTGGCCCCATCGCCGACCGCAGGAGGTCGTGATGAATGCGCCCGTGCCCCACTCGTCGCTACAGGTGTTGGCAGACCTGTCGCTGGACGATAAATACACCCAGGAACGCGGCCGTGTCTACATGAGCGGCATCCAGGCGCTGGTGCGGCTGCCCATGCAGCAACACGCGCGCGATGCGCTCGACGGACTTCGCACCGCCGGCTTCATCAGTGGCTACCGCGGCTCCCCCTTGGGCGCGTACGACCAGGCCCTGTGGGCGGCCAAGGCGCACCTGGAACGGCACCACATCGTCTTTCAGCCCGGCGTCAACGAAGAACTGGCCGCGACCGCGGTGTGGGGCAGTCAGCAATTGGACCTGTCACCCAGTGGTCGGCGCTACGACGGCGTCTTTGGCATCTGGTATGGCAAGGGGCCGGGGGTGGATCGCAGTGCCGACGTGTTCAAGCACGCCAACATGGCCGGCACGGCGCGCCACGGCGGTGTGCTGGCCGTGGCGGGCGACGACCACGTGGCCAAAAGCTCCTCTGTCGCTCACCAGAGCGACCACATCTTCAAGGCCTGCGGCCTGCCGGTGTTCTTCCCTAGCAATGTGCAGGAGATTCTGGACCTGGGCCTGCATGGCCTCGCCATGAGCCGATTCTCTGGCCTGTGGGCCGGGCTCAAGACCATCCAGGAGGTGGTGGAGTCGTCCAGCACCGTGTCCGTGGACCCCGATCGCGTGCACATTCACCTTCCGGAAGACTTCGACATGCCGCCCGGCGGCCTGCACATCCGTTGGCCCGACACACCGCTGGAGCAGGAAGCCCGCTTGATGGACCACAAGTGGTATGCCGCGCTGGCCTACATCCGTGCCAACCGCCTCAACCACACGGTACTGGACAGCCACCACGCGCAGCTGGGGCTGATCGCAAGCGGCAAGGCCTACAACGACCTGCGCCAGGCGCTGCACGACCTCGGGCTGGATGATGAAGCCTGCCGCCGCATCGGCCTGCGCGTGCACAAGGTGGCCGTGGTCTGGCCGCTGGAGGCCAGCATCACCCGCGAGTTCGCCACCGGGCTGCGCGAAATCCTCGTCATCGAGGAGAAGCGCCAGATGATCGAGTACCAGCTGAAGGAAGAGCTCTACAACTGGCGCGAGGACGTTCGCCCCAATGTGCTGGGCAAGTTCAACGAACCCGATGGGGATGTGAGCGGCGGCGAATGGTCGCACCCGCATCCGGCCTCGCGCTGGCTGCTGCGGGCCAAGGCCGACCTCAACCCGGCCCTCATTGCCAAGGCCGTGGCCCAGCGCATCGACAAGCTGGGGCTGTTGCGCGATGCCGACCCCAGCTTGCGTGCCCGCTTGGCCGAGCGCCTGCGAATCATCGAAGCCAAAGAGCAGGCTCTGGCCCATTCGCCCACGCAGGTCGACCGCCCCCCCTGGTTCTGCAGCGGTTGCCCCCACAACACCTCCACGCGTGTGCCCGAAGGTTCGCGGGCGCTGGCCGGCATCGGCTGCCACTACATGGCCATGTGGATGGACCGTGACACGCGCACCTTCTCGCAAATGGGCGGGGAGGGCGTGAGCTGGATCGGCCAGGCGCCGTTCACCGACGAGCCCCACGTGTTCGCCAACCTGGGTGACGGCACCTACTTCCACTCCGGCCTGCTCGCCATCCGGCAGGCCATCGCCGCCAAAGTCAACATCACCTACAAGATCCTCTACAACGATGCCGTGGCGATGACGGGTGGCCAGCCGGTCGATGGCACCCTGAGCGTAGCGGCCATGACGCGTGAGCTGGAAGCCGAAGGCGTGCACCAGATCGCCGTGGTCAGCGACGCCCCCGACAAGTACCACGCCGAGGCCGACCTGGCGCCCCGCGTGCAGGTGTACCACCGGGACTGCCTGGACACCGTGCAGAAGACCTTGCGCGAGGTGCCTGGCTGTACCGTGCTCATCTACGAGCAAACCTGTGCTACCGAAAAGCGCCGACGCCGCAAACGGGGCACCGAGCCAGCCTTGGCCCGCCGCGTGGTGATCCACGAAGAGGTGTGCGAGGGCTGTGGTGACTGCGCGGTGCAGTCGAACTGCCTGAGCGTGGAGCCGGTGGAGACCGACCTGGGTCGCAAGCGCCGCATCAACCAGAGCAGCTGCAACCAGGACTTCTCCTGCCTCAAGGGTTTTTGCCCCAGCCTCGTCACCGTGGAGGGCGGACAACTGCGCCGCAAGCAGACCGCCCAGGCCGTCCCCGATCTGGCCAGCCTGCCACCGCTGACCGAGCCCTTGCTACCCGGTTGCAGCCAGGCCTACGGCATCGTGGTGGCCGGCATCGGTGGCACGGGCGTCATCACCATTGGCCAATTGCTCGGCGTGGCAGCCCACATCGAAGGCAAGGGCGTGGTCACCCAGGAAGCCGCCGGCCTCGCCCAGAAGGGCGGCGCCACCTGGAGCCACGTGCAGATTGCCGAACACCAGCGCGCCATCCACACCACCAAGGTGGGCATGGCCGAGGGCGATCTGGTCCTAGGCTGCGACCCCATTGTGACGGCGCACGAGGCCACCCTGTCTGTCATGCAGCGCGGCCGCACCCGTCTGGCGCTCAACAGCCACGCCACGCCCACAGCCGCCGTGTTGCACGATCCGGCATGGGCCTTCCCCTCGGCCCAGTGCGATCAGGTGTTGAGTGAAGCCGTCGGCGCCGAGCAACTGAGGCGCATCGACGCCGTGGCGCTGGCCGAACGCCTGCTGGGGGACGCCATCTACGCCAACCCCTTGCTACTGGGTTTTGCCTGGCAGATGGGCTGGGTGCCCTTGCAGCGCGCCTCCATCGAGCGCGCGCTGACGCTCAACGACACCCAGGTCGAGCGCAATCTGCAGGCCTTTGCCTGGGGACGGCACGCCGCACATGACCCAGCCGGGGTGTCGCGCTGGGCTGCGCCCACGCAACCCATCCAATGGCTGGGCAAGACCGCAGGCGGGAGTGCCCAACGGGCCGCAGCAACCTTGGACGAGCTGATCCAAGACCGTCACACACGCCTGGTGGACTACCAGGACCAAGCCTATGCTCAGCGCTATCTGGACGTGCTGACCCGGGTGCGTGCAGCCGAACATCCGCTTGGCAGCACGCGTTTCAGTTTGGCTGTGGCGCGCTACCTGTACAAGCTCATGGCCTTCAAGGACGAGTATGAGGTGGCCCGTCTGCTCACATCAGAAGCCTTCCGAAAGCGCATTGCCGACCAGTTCGAAGATGCCTGGACGCTGGTGTTCCACCTGGCCCCGCCCACGTTGAACGCCGAGTTGGACGATGCCGGGCGACCGCGCAAACGGGCCTTTGGCCCAGCATGGCGTGGCGTGTTGCACGGCTTGGCCTGGGCGCGCCGACTGCGCGGCACCTGGCTGGACCCTTTGCGTCACAGTGCCGAACACCGCGAAGCCCGTCAGGTGCTGGACGATTATCTGCACGCCATCGAGCAGATCCTGCCGCGTCTGACGACCGCCAACCTGTCGCTGGCCTGCCAGATCGCCGAGTTGCCAGAGACCATCAAGGGCTACGGCCCGATCCGCACACCCCACATGGCGGCCGCCCGGCAACAGTGGCAGCGGTGGCTCGCCCAGGGGTTTGGCGTACAGCCCGGGGCTTGATCGGTGCAGCGGAATGCGCTGGCCAAAAGTGCCTACACTGACGCCTGATTTTCGTCTCCCGCCATGCGCATCCACACCATCCGCCAGCGTCTGCGTGACCTGGGCGCCAAACCCATCCACGAGCAGCGCGTGCTGCGCCTGTGGTCTCAGGCCTTGCCGCAAGACAGCGGCCGCCGCCAGCTGCAGGACTTCCTGCCTCAGGAGGTGCGCGAAGCCTTGCCCGCGCTCGTAGCCGAGCTGGAGGGCCTGGCCCGTTTGCGCTCACTACACCCCGGTGACGATGGGTCTGCCCGCCTGCTCGTGGAGCTGACCGACGGTCAGATGGCCGAGAGCGTGCTGCTGCCGCGTGATGGCCTGTGCGTCTCGACCCAAATCGGCTGCGCCGTGGGCTGCGTGTTCTGCATGACCGGCAAGGAGGGCCTGCTGCGCCAAGTCGGTAGCGCCGAGATCGTGGCCCAGGTGGCCCTGGCCCGCACGCTGCGCCCGGTCAAGAAAGTGGTGTTCATGGGCATGGGCGAGCCCTCGCACAACCTGGACAACGTGCTGGAGGCCATCGACCTGCTGGGCACGGTCGGCAACATCGGCCACAAGAACCTGGTGTTCTCCACGGTGGGCGACCCGCGCGCCTTTGAACGCCTGCCGCAAGGGCGCGTCAAGCCAGCCCTGGCCCTGTCTCTGCACTCCACCAAGGCCGATGTGCGCGCCGAGCTGCTGCCGCGCGCGCCCCGCATCACCCCGGAAGAACTGGTGGAGGAGGGCGAGCGCTACGCTCGCGCGACCGGCTATCCCATCCAGTATCAATGGACCTTGCTGGACGGCATCAACGACACGGAAGAAGAGCTCGAAGGCATCGTGCGCCTGCTCAAGGGCAAGTACGCGCTGATGAACATGATCCCGTACAACAGTGTGCCGGAACTGCCTTACCGGCGCCCCGCCTGGGAAAAAGCGGCGGCGATTGCGCGCAGCCTGCACCAGCGCGGCATTCTGACCAAGTTGCGCAACTCAGCGGGGCAGGATGTGGATGGGGGATGTGGTCAATTGCGAGCCCGCCACACCGGGGCAACGGGCAGCAAGGTGCTGCCCATTCGGGCAGAGGCTCAACGCGAGCAGTCCAAGCCGTAACGGCGCTTCAGCACCGGCGCATCCTGTGGTGCGTGCTTCTTCACCTGGGCACAGGTGATGAACTGGCCGTGCATGGTCTTCTTGAGCTTGTCGGTGTACATCCAATCCACGATGTCTTCGGGCTGGAAGGTGTAGCTCATGCGGACCTGCATGCGCTTGAGGGTGACGGGCACCGTGGCCACGTAGCCCACATAGCCCTTGTCGGTCTTCTCAAAGGGCTGCAGCCAGATGAACTCCTGCAGCTTGCCTTCTTTGACCAACACGCGCACCGCCACGTTCTCGTAGCGCTTCTCGTCGCCCGTGGCGCCCACCTTCAGCACCTCGCCCGCCGTGGCACGGCCCTTCTTCATCGCCGCCTGAATGTAGGGTGCGCTCGGGTCGATCTCCAACTCCGTGCGAGATTCGGCCTGTGAAGCCGATGCAGACGCCGCGCTCGCGGGCGGTGTCACAGGTTTGCGCGCCTGGCTCCAGGACGCCGAAGCCGTACACAACAGGGCCGAAGCCAGCAAAGTCAGAGAGAGATGGCGCATGAACACAGACTCGAGCAGTGAAACAACCGGCCCAGTGTAGGAGGGTGCTCAGCCAGCCATGCTAGGGATCATCACCCGGATGAAACACGCTGGCCCGCTGTGAGCCCCTTCATTTGAGGGGCGTCTCACGCGATGCCGGGCGCACCTCTCCTCACACTCAAGGAGCCGACGCAGCCGGCACAGCAGGGGTGGTCACCGGCGCAACCGGGGTTGCGGCAACGGGTTCCGCGTTGGCTCGAGGTGCGGCTTCGCTGCCCGATGCACTCACTGCTGCCGCAGCCGGGGTGGCGCCACTCGCACTTGGCACCACGCCACTGGCAGCCGATTCGCTCGACAAGACCGGTTCGTCACCCACGGTCACATCGTCCTCCGCATCGCTGGCCGCGCTGGCCGCCGGTGCAGTCTGCAACACACCACCCAGCCAGTCATTCACCCGCTTGAGCACATCCGGGTCATGTTCGCCCAGTTTCAAGCGTGGATCGATGACCCGGTTGCGAAGCGCCTGCTGAAACACCTCACCCACAATCGGCAGCGCACTCTGTGCACCACGTCCCCAGTAGTCACTGCGCAGCGTGATGCGGTTGTCATTGAAACCCACCCACGCACCTGCCACCAGCTGGCCGTGCATCATGATGAACCAGCCGTCTGTGTTGTTCTGCGTCGTGCCCGTCTTGCCCGCCAAATCAGCCCGAAGGCCATAGCGGGTGCGGATGGCCGAGCCCGTGCCCCGATCGATCACACCACGCATCACCTCCAGCAGCGTCGCATCCACTTCGGGGGGCAACACCACCTTGGGCTTGGGCATGGCGAACTCGGCCAAGACCTTGCCTTCGCTGTTTTCAATGCGCGTCACAAAGCGTGGGGCAATGTAGCGGCCCCCATTGGCCATCGTGCCGTACGAAGTCACCATCTCATACAGCGTGACCGGGCTGGTGCCCAGCGACAGCGACAACACCTCTTCAAGGGGGCTCTCGTTCACGCCCATTTTGCGGGCGAGGTCTGCCACCTTGTCAGCGCCCACTTGCTGCATCAACTGGGCCGTGATGATGTTCTTGGAATACACCAAGCCGCCACGCAGCGTGATGTTGCGTCCGCTGGGCGGCCGACTGTCTGTGGGGCGCCATACATCGCCACCTTCGGTTTCAATCTCGATGGCCTTGTCCGGCAAGGTGTCGGTGGGCTTGGCACCCTGCATGAACGCCGCCGCGTACACAAACGGCTTGAAGGTTGAGCCAGGTTGACGGCGTGCTTGCTGCACATGGTCAAACTGATCCTGCTTGAAGTCGCGACTGCCCACCCACGCCTTGATCTCGCCCGATTGGGGGTCCAGCGCCATGAAGCCGGCCTGCACTTGCGTCTTCTCGTCTTTCAAGGCTTTCATGAAGTCCGCGTCGCCAGTCAGACGCGCCATGGCCTCCGAATCGGTCTGCCCGCCTTCGCGGGCCTTTTTGTACGCTCCGGACTCGCGCACGAAGGCTTGTACCGTCTCCAGGTCTGTCGACCAAACCGACGAGGGGGCCCAGGCGCTGTCGGCCACGGACTGCAACTGGCGCCCCTGCCGCTGAACAGCCTGCTCGGCCCATTGCTGCAAGCGCGAATCGATGGTGGTGTGCACCACCAGTCCATCGGCGTAGATGTCGTAGTCGTTCTGGTCAGCCCATTCGATCAGCCACTTACGCAGCTGCTGCATGAAATGGGGCGCCTCGCCTGGGGCCTCGGTCTGCCGCTCGAAGTCCAGACGCAGAGGACGCTTTTTCAAACGGTTGAATTCCGCCTCGGTCAGCTCGCCGCGCTTGACCATCTGCGACAGCACCGTGTTGCGCCGCTGCTCCGCCCGCTCCGGGTTGAGCACGGGGTTGTAGTAACTGGTTCCCTTGAGCATGCCGATCAAGGTGGCGCTTTCCAGGACGTCCAGCTTGCGCGCGGGCTTGTCAAAGTAGGTGCGCGCAGCCATTTCGATGCCGAAGGCGTTGTACAGAAATGGCACGGTGTTCAGATACGTCTCCAGGATCTCATCCTTGGAGTACAGCGCCTCAATCTTGAGCGCCGTGATGGCCTCTTTGAGCTTGCGTGTCAATGTCGGCGCGCGGCCGATTTCTTCCGGGTACAGATTGCGCGCCAATTGCTGCGTGATCGTGGAGCCCCCCTGACGGTCGCCCCCGAACGTGCTCAGGGCTGCCGACGCCGTGCGGCGCCAATCCAACCCGAAATGATCGTAGAACCGGTGGTCCTCCGTGGCCACCAGCGCCTTGACCAAGTGCGGTGACATCTCATTGAGCTTGACCCACTCCCGGTTTGCCCGCTTGAACACGGCCATCTCATGCCCGTCAGCGGACAGAATGCGCGCCGGCTCGGTGATGCGGGCCTTGCGGATGTCGCCAGCGCTGGGGGTGAACGGAATCAGCAGCAGCACATACAGCAGGCACAACGCTGGTACGGCGGCCAGTGCCAGTGCAATCCCTTTTCGGGTCGGGTGACGAAGGTGATGAAGCGAGCGGCGCCACAGCGCAAAGGCCAGCGCCTGAATCCGGGCCAGGTTGAATGTCATCGGTGGCTCTCAGTTGGTCAGACGAGAGGCACAGGCGCGCCCAACCAAGCCATGCCGCCCGCAGTGAGAATGGCTGCGGCCAGCCAGGCGCCAATCCGCTTGAGCAAACCGACATCCACCTTGCCGCTCTGCTGGGTGGGGCTGCCGCCAAAGCCAAACACAAAAGCGTGGGCCGGCAGAGCCACCAGTACCAGCATCCCCAGAATGGGCCACATGCTGCCCGTGGCACCGGGGTCGGTGAACAACGGCCACAGCAGGGGCCAGGAGAACGCGGACAGGCAGCCTGTGAGTGCTGCAGTGAGCAGGGTGGGGGTGATCTTCATGAGATCGACATGATAGGGCGCCTGCCCAAGCTCCGCGTCACCGAAACAGCCCAGACTTTGCCAAATGGGTCGCCCTGTCAGGGAATGCGCACGCGGCAGCGAGTGGGAGGTGGCTCGGGCACCTCATTGCACACATCGAATGCCTCGGGCTTCACACCCCCGCGTACGGTGCGGAAGGGCCCGAAGCATGCCGCACTTTCCTCGTAGAGACGCTGCCACGTGGCGCAATCTGTGCGGTCGTTGGGCACCTGGCTGGGACGCTTGCCCGATGGCTGCGACGACGTGATGGCTGGAGCCTGAGGCGCAGCCGAGGAGGCCGCGGAATGAGCTTGGACCTTTGCCTTGTCACGCTGAGCCCGCTCCATTGCCGCGCGTTGATCCTCGGGAGACGGGGCCGCAGCAGAAGCCTCCACTGGGCGTGCCTTGTCCTTGTATCTTTCAGGCACCACATCGGCATAATGAACTTTGCCATGCGCGTCGACCCAGCGGTATACCGTGGAGGCAGCCACCACGGAGGCCGACCACAACAGACTGCAGGCAACGAGAATGTGAAAACTCGGGCGCATCATCGACGAAAGACTATGCGAAAAGCCAGACCGCGACAAGGCTTCGAGCTTGCGTCAGGGAACTGGCGACCTCACTGATCCCCCTGGGCGGATCAGCACTAGTTCTGATGATGACTGACCGACGCGATGCGATCGTCATGGCCGTAGCAGATATGGAGGTAATCCATGTCAATGCCGAAGCCGCTACACATTCCAAGAGGGTAGAGCGCGCAACGTCCTCCCGATCCCTTCTTGCCCTTGCCCAGCATCTGCTCAACCATGGTCCGCCGAGTGCCCGCCACCAGATGATGCCGTTGAAGATCCCGGAACATGCCACCCCTCGGACATGACATGTCCAGCGCGCATGCCTTTCCAGAACATTGGCCTGCCTGCTCCCATGCGGCCTTGGTGAAAGTTGTTCCCATGAACGGCATTTCATGCAAAACAAATTTGGTGATGCTTTCGCCAAAGAAAACCGCAATGACAATGGTCAGCCAAATGGCGATGAACAGCCATTTGCCCAGTTTGGTGAACGCGTCAAACATTGCTGGCAGGTGTTAGGGGTGGTCCATGGGGTATCGACTTTGAAGGCGTAAGGGATAAGCGCTCTCGAGGCATTCGCTCAGCCACCCAGATATGATGGCTGAAAACCTAATCTTCTGCCGCCTCAACCGGAATGCGGCTGAAGCCATCATTGGGGGGGACGTGCTGAAGTCTGTTGAGCGACTTTGTTCCGACGATCAGTAGGAAGTGAGGAAATTCGTCTGGGCCACCAAAATCATAGAGCGTCACGCCCTTTGGTAAAACACCGGGTTCGGAGTCAACATTGGAATACAGCGTCAGGGCTTGTGTTGTGACAAATCTGTCAGCGCGCAAGATCTGATGATGCTGATAATATCTTCCGCCAGCGAAAGATGCCGCGGAGGATAGAATGACGGCAGCCGCTAACAACGCAGGTTTCATTGGCTTATTTAATGGGTGTGGTGGGCGGTCGCAAGATCATCGGCATCCCAGCTTGGTTGCTCTCGCGTTCAATTGAGATCACTTTTGCATTCACACGTACGCCGTTGCAGAGGAGATGCAACTGCACTTCATTGTCGAACCTGATTAGAAACGTGTCTCAGCATGCGACCTGACCGCCTTTTCCTGGATGGGCTTTGCTCTCACGACATCGACGATGAGGCTTGCGACCAGGCCCCGCAAATCGAAGCGGCGGTTGAACCTGTAGGCGAAGCCTGCGAGGTAGTGCTCGGCGTACTTGCGGTAGTTCAGGGCATGAAATGCTCCGGCCAACGTGGTCTTGAGATTGCCAAGCACGGTGTTGACCCACTTGAAGCTGGGCAGGTCGCGCGGCTTGAGGCCGCCGACCACCATCGGAAGGTGAAGGCAACCGGCATCGGCCACCGCACTGAAGCAGGCCAAACCATCGCTGTGCACGCTGGTGCCCGGTGCCAGATTGGACTTGGCCCACTTGCTGATCGCTTCGGATGTGAACCCTCTGACCACATTGAGCTTGATGAACATCGGATGCCCGTGATCATTGACCGAGACCGCCGCGACAAAGGGAACCTTGTTCTCGGAGCCGCGACCGACTTTGCCGCCTGTACGCTCGCCTCCGAGGTAAGCGTCATCAAGCTGCACCGTGCCGCTGAGTTGGTGGGTGGCGTCTTGCGCGGCCATGGCCCGGTTGATCTTCTGATGCAACAGCCAGGCCGTGGGGTAACTCACACCAAGCTGACGCTTGAGCGCCAGGGCCGACAGCCCTGTCTTAGCCTGACTGATGAGGTAGATGGCCAAGAACCAGGTCGTCAGGGGCAGTTTGGTGTGCGCCATGAGACTGCCTGCGGTCAGGGAGGTCTGATGCCGACAGCCATTGCACTGGAAGAGCTTGCGGGCGCCGTGGCCGACCACATAGTGATCACTGCTGGCGCAGCGCGGACAGCGAAATCCATCAGGCCAGCGCGCGGCCTTGATCGCTTCGGCGCACTGTGCCTCAGTGCCGAATCTACGAAGGAATTCCGGAATCGACATGCCGTGCTGGAACTGGATCTGGTTGAAGGCCATGATGCTCACCCCACTGTAAGAGGACTCCAGATTAGTGGGTCACAAGCTCATGGGTTGAGCCTCGCTGAGGCAGGTTTCTAATCAGGACA
>JAJUGJ010000047.1 GCA_029268225.1 Burkholderiales bacterium
TCGGCCCCACCGAGATCACCATTGCCACCAGCGAGCCGCTGGACGTGGCCTGGGTGGAAGAGATCCTCGCCCACACCCGCAAGACCATCCAGCTGGCCGTGGCCAACCCGCTGGACCTGCAGCGCTACCGCACCGAGTTCTACACCCTGGCCCGCTCCGTCAAGGACGCCAAGAAGAAGACTGGCGACGGCGTGGCGCACAACTTCGAGCAACTGGTGGAACTGGGCCGCGCCAACCGCCAGCTCGACGCCAACGACCAGGGCATCATCCAGGTGGTCGACTGGCTGTGGCAATACGCCTTTGACCAGCGCGCCTCCGACATCCACCTGGAGCCCCGGCGCGAAATGGGCGCCATCCGCTTCCGCATCGACGGCGTGCTGCACACGGTCTACCAGGTGCCCCTGTCTGTCATGCAGGCCATGACGGCGCGCATCAAGCTGCTGGGTCGCATGGACGTGGTCGAAAAGCGTCGCCCGCTCGACGGCCGCATCAAGACACGCAACCCCGGCGGCGATGAAGTCGAAATGCGCCTGTCCACCATGCCCACAGCCTTTGGCGAAAAGCTGGTGATGCGGATTTTCGATCCCGACAACACCGTCAAGTCCTTCGAGGCCCTGGGCTTTGCCCCGTCAGAGAAGCAGGTGTGGGAGCAACTGCTCGCCCAGCCCCACGGCATCATCCTCGTCACCGGCCCCACGGGCTCGGGCAAGACCACCACGCTGTACTCCACCCTCAAGCGCCTGGCCACCGACGAGGTCAACGTCTGCACCATCGAAGACCCGATCGAAATGATCGAGCCCTCGTTCAACCAGACCCAGGTGCAGCCCGCCATCGACCTGAACTTCGCCGATGGTCTGCGCGCGCTGATGCGTCAGGACCCGGACATCATCATGGTGGGCGAAATCCGCGACCTGGAAACCGCCGAGATGGCCATCCAGGCGGCGCTCACCGGCCACCTGGTGTTCTCGACCTTGCACACCAACGACGCCGCCTCGGCCATCACCCGCCTGACCGACCTGGGCGTGCCGCCTTACCTCATCAGCGCCACCGTCATCGGCGTGCTGGCGCAGCGTCTGGTGCGCACCCTGTGCCCCGCGTGCAAACAGGCCGACGAGCCGGTGTCGGGCGAAACGCTGTCCGAGTCGATCAAGCCCTGGCGCCTCAACGGCCAGTTCCGCCCCTACAAGCCCGTGGGTTGCCTGGACTGCCGCATGACCGGCTTCAAGGGCCGTGTGGGCCTGTACGAACTGCTGCCCGTGTCCGAAGCCGTGCGCGACAGCCTGCATCCGCAGGTGGACATGGCCCGGCTGCGCAAGACGGCGTCCAAGGAAGGCCTGCGGCCTCTGCGCCTGTCGGGCATCATGAAGGTGACCGAAGGCCTGACCACGGTCGAAGAAGTGCTGCGCAACACCCCTCAGTGGGAGCGTTGACCGGCTGGGGGCAGCCCCACGAAATGTGGCACCCACACCTCGGCGCAAATGCCCACGGGGTCACGCTCAAACCAGCGCACCTCGCCGTTGAGCTGCTTCACCCGCTTGCGCACGCCGCTCAGGCCCAGTCCATGCGCCCATTGCTGCGGCGCCTGGCCTTGGCCGTCGTCGCTCACCCGCAGGGTCAGCATGTTCTCGGCCAGGATCAGCGTCACCGTCACGTGCTCGGCCCGGGCGTGGCAAATCGCATTGCTGACCAGTTCGCGCAGGATGCGTGTCAGCGCTGACCACTGCACCATGCTCAGGTCCACATCCTGGTCGGCCTGCATTTCCCAGGTCAGCGCGCAGTGCGCCAACTCCAGCCGGTGACTCAGATCGCGCTTCCACTCTGCCGCCGCATCGCTGAGCCGGTGTGAGGGCGCCGCCAGCCCGCGCGTCAACGTTTTGAGGTCTTGCAGAGTGTGGCGAATGTAGTCGCCCATTTCCGGGGTGGGCGCCTGGTACATCAGGGTCAGCAGGCGCGCGCCGATGTCATCGTGCAGGTCTTGGGCAATGCGCAGGCGCTCTTCGCCTCGACCCTGTTCCACGGCATCACTGAGGCGTTGGGCGTCGGCTTGCCGTTGTGTGTCGCTGAGCGGGCTGGCGTGCACGGCCTCAGGGGGCCACAGCAAGCGTCTGGACCACAGGTGTCCGGCCAGCGCGCTGCCCATGGCCAAGCCCAGGGCCCACAGCGAGGGCACTGCGGCGGCGTGAATCGCAGGCCCCAGGCGCAGCAAGATGGCCGCCAGCAGCACCCACGCCATGAACAGCAGGGTTTCGGCCAGCACGCGCGCCACCCACACCGGGCGGTGCCAGTTCACACGGCGAATGACCAAAGGAGGGAGAGGGCGGGCGGGCATGGGGTGGGGGGATTCCTGGCGGGCCGCCCGAAGGCTCAGACCAAGCCTTGCTTGCTGGCCAGGACCGCGGCTTCGGCCCGGCTCGACACGTTGAGCTTTTTGTAGATGGACTTGATGTGGTCGTTCACGGTGAACCACTTGATGCCCATCAGCGAGGCGATTTCCTTGATCGTGAAGCCCTTGCTCAGGTAGGTTAGCACCTCGCTCTCGCGCGGGGTGAGTTGCTCGTGATCGGGCTCGACATGGGCTTGTGCGCTGCCACTGACCGTGTGCGTCAAACCGGACGACGTGTGACCATCACCGGCACGGAAGTGATGCAGCAAGCGCCGTGCAATGGCCGGAGACAAGGGAGGTTGGCCGCGCACGATCTTTTGCAGCTCTTCGACCAGCACCTCGAAACGGTCTTCCTTGAGCAGGTAACCATCGGCACCAAACTGCAGGGCGGGGAACAGGTGCTCGTCGTCGGAGTACAGCGTGGTGACGATGCGGGTGGCCGGGTAGCCACTCAGGTCGCGCAGCAGTTCCAGCCCGCTGCCGTCGGGCAGCTCCAGGTCGAGCAAGATGAGCTGAAAGGAAGGCGCCGTCGCGGCCGCTGGTGCACCTTTCACGGTGCTCAGGCCCAGCTCGCGCCGGGCCGACGCCAGGTCGCCCGCTTCCACGATGGTGCCCACGTCGCTGAAGCTTTCGCTCACGACGCGGCACAGAAAGCCACGGGCCACCGGATTGTCTTCAAGAATCAGAACCTTGACGGTCATGTCGTTCCTCCCCTTGCCCGCCTCTGCGGGGCCGGGTGTGTTGTGATCCACACTATATATTGGTTGTCCGCTCCTCCTACAATCCTCCCATGCGAATCCTGATTGCGAACGACGACGGTTACCTGGCGCCCGGCATTGCCGCGCTGGTAGAGGCTTGCCAAGGCCTGGGCGAGGTCGATGTCTTTGCGCCCGAGCGCAATGCCAGCGGCACCTCCAACGCCCTGACCCTGCATCAGCCCCTGAGCCTGCACACGGCGGCCAATGGCTTTCGCTATGTCAGCGGCACGCCGTCTGACAGCGTTCACCTGGCGCTCACCGCGGGTCTGATTCCCAAGCCCGATCTGGTGTTGTCCGGCATCAACAACGGCGCCAACATGGGCGACGACACTTTGTATTCAGGCACGGTGGCCGCTGCGACCGAGGGCTACCTGTTCGGCATCCCGGCCATTGCGTTTTCGCTGGTCGACAAGGGGTGGGCGCATCTGGATGTGGCCGCGCGTGTCGCCCGTCGCGTCATTGAGCAGGTGCTGGCGCAGCCGCCAGCGGGCCATCCGTGGCTGCTCAACGTCAACATTCCTTCCACCTCCGAGGCCGACAGCGCCCCCTGGGCGATCACCCGCCTGGGCCGCCGCCACGCCAGCTTCCCCGCCGTGGCGCAGGCCAATCCGCGCGGCGACCTGTTTTATTGGATCGGCCCGGCCGGTGAAGCCCGCGAAGATGGCGAAGGCACCGACTTCCATGCCATCCGCCAGGGCCAGGTGTCCATCACCCCGCTGAAGGTGGACATGACCGATCACCAGCACCTGCCCACCTGGCAGCGTTGGTTGGAGCCGCGGTGAGCATGCCCCCCTCCGATCGCAAGCCGCGGCGTTTCCCGCTGCAGCTCGATCAGGTGGCTTCCCCCCGAAGTGGTGGGGCACGAACTCCCATTGGCAGCACGCCCGCACCGCGGGTGTCCCGAGAAATCTTGCGACCGCAAGCGCCCTTGCATCTGGCCGAGCGTGATCGCCAGCGCCAAGCCACCCCGCAGGGCTTGGGCCTGGATTCCGCCCAGGTGAGGTTGCGCATGGTGCAGCGCCTGCAGGCCGACGGCATCAGCCATCCCGGCGTGCTGCAGGCCTTCGCCACCGTGCCGCGTCATCTGTTCGTGGACACGGCCTTGGTCAACCAGGCCTACGAAGACACGAGCCTGCCCATCGGGCTGGGCCAGACCATCTCCAAACCCTCGGTCGTGGCGGCCATGATCCAGCTGCTGTGCGTGCGTCCTGGTCTGCCCAGGTCGGACATGCCGGGGGCTCCGACGAACACCAAGCCGCTGGGCAACTGTCTGGAGATTGGCACCGGCTGCGGCTACCAGGCTGCCTTGCTGGGCCACCTCGCGCGCCGCGTGGTGTCCATTGAGCGCCTGCGTGACCTGCATCTCAAGGCGCGCGGTAACCTGGAGCAGCTCCGCGCCGTCTTGCCAGCCTGGCCTGACGTGCGTTTGGTGTATGGTGACGGCATGATCGGTCACGCGCCTGCAGCGCCCTTCGACACCATCATTGCCGCCGCAGGCGGCTCAGCCTTGCCGCAAGCCTGGCTGGACCAGCTTGCGCCGGGTGGCCGCCTCGTCGCCCCCACCGAAGACGAACGTGGCGGGCAGGTGCTCGTCATCGTCGACCGCCTGCCCGATGGCCGATTCCAGCAGACCCGAGCGGGTGCGGTTTTGTTCGTCCCCCTAAAATCGGGCACCACCTGATGTTTTGACAAGCCGAGGCCCCCTGGCCTCTGGCACGACGATTGGTCTCATGCAGCACATCACACCTTCTTTCCGATTGGCCGCCTCGGTGGCCGTTGTGGCCATCCTGGCCGGCTGCGCATCGCCTACCCACCGTGCCCCGGTGGAGGAGCGCGCCAGCAGCAGCTTGCAGCCGCAGCGTCAGCTTCCCGGCGCTGAGAACGCTGGCAAGCCGGGCTACTACACCATCAAACCTGGCGACACCCTGATCCGCATCGGCCTGGAAACGGGCCAGAGCTGGCGTGACATCGCCGCCTGGAACAACATCGAGAACCCGAATCGCATCGAAGTGGGTCAGGTCGTGCGCATCGTGCCGCCGGTGGGTGAGAACGCCCCCGCAGCGGTGGCCGCGGCGAGCACCGGTGGCATCCCGGCAGCCAAGCCGGTCACCAGCGCCCGCATCGAGCCTCGACCGGTGGACGGCAAACCGGCACCGGCCGCCTCTGCTCCTGCGGCGGCGGCCACGGGCGCCAGTGCCGCCCCTGTGGCGACCGCCCCCGACACCCCCCGCGCCGACGTGAAGTCGGGTGACGAGCCCGCCTGGATCTGGCCCGCCAACGGCCCCACCATTGCCCAGTTCGAAGAAGGCAAGCGCAAGGGCCTGGTCATCGGCGGCAAGGCTGGCGACCCGGTCGTGGCTGCCGGTGACGGCCGCGTGGTCTACGCCGGCTCAGGCCTGCGCGGCTACGGCAACCTCATCATCATCAAGCACGGTGGTGACTACCTGACCGCCTACGCCCACAACCAGGCGCTGCTGGTCAAGGAAGACCAAGCCGTGCGCAAGGGCCAGAAGATCGCCGAAATGGGCGCCACCGACGCCGACCGCGTCCAGCTGCATTTCGAGATCCGCAAGCAAGGCAAGCCGATCGACCCGGCGCGTCAGCTGCCGTCGCGCTGACCCCGAAAGAATAGGCCTCAGTCCTGAGACAATCGGGGGATGAGTGATGCATCCCCCGTTTCTGTTTCTGGCGACGCCGCCGAGCCGGTCGTGGCCCCAGTCCCTCCCCACCTGGAGTGGCTGAAAGTCGAATCCCTGGACCTGGAAGCGCAGGGCGTGGCCCACCGCGCCGACGGCAAGGTGGTCTTCATCGAAGACGCGCTGCCCGGTGAAGAGGTGCGCGTCAACGTGACTCGCCGCAAGAACAACTGGGAGCAGGCCACGATGACCGACCGTCGTCGCGACAGCTCCCAGCGTGTCGAGCCCGGCTGCACCTACTTTGGCCTGTGCGGCGGCTGCAAGATGCAGCACTTCCACGCCAGCGCCCAAGTGGCCGTCAAGCAGCGCGTGCTCGAAGACAACCTCTGGCACCTCGGCAAGGTCAAGCCCGAAACCCTGCTGCGCCCCATTGAAGGCCCGGCCTGGGGCTACCGCTACCGCGCCCGCCTGTCGGTGCGCTACGTGGCCAAGAAGGGCACCGTGCTGGTCGGTTTCCACGAGCGCAAGTCGCGCTACGTGGCCGACATGAAGACCTGCGAGATCCTGCCCCCGCACGTCAGCCGCCTGCTGGTGCCGCTGCGCGAGCTGATCGCCGGCATGGACCAGCGCGACCGCCTGCCGCAGATCGAAGTGGCCGTGGGTACCCAGATCACTGTGCTGGTGCTGCGCCACCTGGAGCCGCTCACCGCCGCCGACACGCAACGTCTCAAGGACTTTGCGGTGAAGCACAGCCCCGCCGAGGGCGGCCAGACGGCCATCTCGTGGTGGCTGCAGCCCAAGGGCCCGGATACCGTGCACCCGCTGGACGAGTCCCTGCCCAAGCTGGACTACACCCTGCCTGAGTTCGGCATCACCATGCCGTTCAAACCGACGGACTTCACCCAGGTCAACCACGCCATCAACCAGGTACTGGTGGGCCGCGCGCTGCGCCTGCTGGGCGTGCAAAAGAACGAGCGCGTCATCGACTGGTTCTGCGGCCTGGGCAACTTCACCCTGCCGCTGGCCACCCAGGCCCGCGAGGTGCTGGGCATCGAAGGTAGCGAGACCCTGGTGGCCCGTTCGCGCGAGAACGCGCTGGCCAACGGTGTGCCTGACAAGACCAGCTTCGTGGCCCGCAACCTGTTTGAGATCACCCCGCAGGAGCTGGCCGGCTATGGTCATGCCGAGAAGTGGCTGATCGACCCCCCGCGTGAGGGCGCCTTTGCCCTGGCCAAGGCCGTGGCCGACCTGCATCAGGACCCGACCCTGGTGCCCGACTGGGTGCCGCCCAAGCGCATCGTTTACGTCAGCTGCAGCCCCGGCACCCTGGCCCGCGACGCCGGCCTGCTGGTGCACCAGGCGGGCTACCGCTGCGTGGCGGCCGGCGCGGTCAACATGTTCCCGCACACGGCTCACGTCGAAAGCATGGCCGTGTTCGAGCGCGACTGAACACTGTCGTCCGCGCACGGGGGCTGTGTGCCCACCGCGCGCCCATGAAAAAAGCCGAGGCATGGACCTCGGCTTTTTGTTGGGGTCTCGTTCAGGAGACTGCGGGGTGCGTGCCCGCGATTGTCACAGCACCTCGGAGGCAAAGTCCGCCAGACGCGAGCGCTCGCCGCGCGCCAGGGTGACGTGGCCGCCATGCGGCCAGCCCTTGAACTTGTCCACCGCATAGGTCAGGCCCGAGCTGCCTTCGGTCAGGTAGGGCGTGTCGATCTGGGCCAGGTTGCCCAGGCAGACGATCTTGGTGCCAGGGCCGGCGCGGGTGATCAGCGTCTTCATCTGTTTGGGCGTCAGGTTCTGCGCCTCGTCGATGATGACGAACTTGTTCAAGAAGGTGCGCCCGCGCATGAAGTTCAGGCTCTTGATCTTGATCTTGCTGCGCACCAGCTCTGACGTGGCCGCGCGGCCCCACTCACCAGCCGTGCTGTCGCCACGCGCCAGCACTTCCAGGTTGTCGTCCAGCGCGCCCATCCACGGCGACATCTTTTCCTCTTCCGTGCCGGGCAGGAAGCCAATGTCATCGCCCACCGGCACCGTCACGCGGGTGACGATGATCTCGGTGTAGCGGCGCTCGTCGAGCACCTGGCTCAAGGCGGCGGCCAGCGTGATCAGGGTCTTGCCGGTGCCGGCCGAACCGGTCAGCGTCACGAAGTCGCATTCCGGGTCCATCAGCAGGTTCAGCGCGAAGTTCTGCTCGCGGTTGCGGGCCGTCACGCCCCAGGCCGAGTGCTTGTTGTTGGCGTAGTCCTTGAGGGTGCGCAGCACGGCGCTCTTGCCCGTGATCTCGGTGACCTTGCCGTACCAGGGCGTCACGCCCGGGCTTTCCAGGTACACGAACTGGTTGACCATCAGCGTGGGCACGGATGGGCCGGTGATGCGGTAGAAGGTGGCGCCGCCTTGCTGCCAGCTCTCCATGCCCTTGGCGTGGCGCTCCCAGAAGTCGGCGGGCAGGGCCTGCACGCCGGTGTAGAGCAGGTCGCCGTCTTCCAGCGTCTTGTCGTTGAAATAGTCTTCTGCCGTCAGGCCCAGCGCGCGGGCCTTGATGCGCATGTTGATGTCTTTGGACACCAGCACCACCTCGCGGCCATGGTGCTGGGTGCGCAGGGCCTGGACCACGCCCAGGATCTGGTTGTCAGCCTTGCCCTGGGGCAGACCGGTGGGCAACTCGACGGCCAGGCCGGTGGTCTGGAAGTACAGCTTGCCCTTGGCCTCGACGTGGCCGGTTTTGGCCAGCTCGATGCCCGCGGCTGGGTCCACCTGCTGGCGGGTGCTCAGGTCGGTGGCCAGGGTGTCCAGTTCACGGCTGACCTGGCGGGCGTTGCGCGCCACCTCGGTCATGCCCTTCTTGTGCCCGTCCAGCTCTTCGAGCGTGATCATGGGCAGGTAGACGTCGTGCTCGTCAAAGCGGAACAGCGACATCGGGTCGTGCAGCAGCACGTTGGTGTCGAGCACGAAGAGCTTGGCAGGCCCGCCCACATCGCGCTTGCGTCGCACGCTGGGGCCGGTGTAGCTCACGGCTGGCACAGCGGGGGCAGGGGCGGTCGGTTTGGTGCTGGCGCGGCCCTTGTCGGCCACTGTGGGGGCGGCGGTCACGGGTTTGGCTTCAACCGGTGCCGCTGTCTTGCGCGCGGGGGTCTTGCGTGCCGGGCGCGGCGCCTCGGTGGCCGGGGGGGCGACGGTGGTCACGGGCGGGGTGACCACAGCCTGGGCCGCCACCGGCGTCTCGGCGGCAGGGCTGCGGCGGGTGCTGCCTGCGCGACTGGCCTTGGACGCGGCAGAGCCGGCGGGTGACGAGGCGGTTTTGGCGGCCTTGGGCTGCGATGCGAAGTCCACATCGGTCAGCATGTCAGCGCGTTTGGTGGGCGGCTTGGGCAGGGGCATGTGGCGGTCCGTGGCGAAGGTTCAGAAACAAAAAAGCCGCACAGGGCAGTGTGCGGCCTTGATGGGGGCGATCAGGCAGGGGTGCGAAGCGCACGCGGCAGATCGGGGGGAAGGCGGGTGACCGAGTTGCAAAAAGCTCAGGTTCATGAAATTCATTATGCACACTCTGGGGCGCCAGCCGAGGCTGGGGAGGCGCCGGGGGTGTTTTGTCCGAGTCACGCAACACTTGCCACCCAAGCCCAGGGGGCGTTCAGGCAAGAAAAAAGCGCCCCGCAGGGCGCTGTGGCTCAGTGTCCCTTGGGGCACCTGCAGGATCAGGCAGCTTCCTGCGTGAGGCCTTGGACAGCTTGCAGCACTTCGTCCACGTGACCAGCCACCTTCAAGCCGCGCCATTCCGCGCGCAGCAGGCCATCCGGGCCGATCAGGAAGGTCGAGCGCTCGATGCCCTTGACCTTCTTGCCGTACATGATCTTGTTCTTGACCACGCCGAACATGTGGCAGAGCTTTTCTTCGGTGTCAGCGATCAGCTCGAAGGGCAGCTCCAGGTTCTGTTTGAACTTGTCGTGCGAGGCCAGGTTGTCGCGAGAAACGCCGAACACCACGGCACCAGCCTTGACGAATTCCTTGTGCTTGTCGCGGAATTGCATGGCTTCGGTCGTGCATCCTGGGGTGTGGTCCTTCGGGTAGAAGTACAGCACCACGGTCTGTCCGACAAAGCTCTGGGGGGTGAACTTCACGCCGCCTGTGGCGAGCGCTTCGAATTCCGGCAAAGGTTTGTTGAGGGCGGGTGTCATGTTGTAGTGATCAGCTGCCTGCGTGAAAAGTAGCCCTCAATTATAAAGTACTGCACCATTGCTGCTTGTAAAGTCACCCGTTCGGGCTAAACGTCGCCTGTTTGACAGATGCAATCAGGCGTGCACCAACAGGGCGGCCATCACGCGACGCCCCTCGGCGGCCAGCACGTTGTAGGTGCGGCAGGCGGCCGCCGTGTCCATGGTTTCGACGCCGATGCGGGCCGCCATCAGGCTGCGCAGCAAGGACGGATGCGGAAAGCGCAGGCGCGGACCGCTGCCAAAAATCACCACTTCCGGCGCGGCGGCCACGATGTCGGCGAAGTGGGCCTCCTGCAGTTCATCGATGGAGACGACCGGCCAGGCCTGGACCGGGCCCACATGGGCCACCAGGATGCTGTGTGCGTAGCTCTCGCCGTTGACCGAGATGGCCTCGGCGGAGCAGGCGTTGATCACGTTCACGCCTTCGGCGCGGTCGGCATGCAGTTTCATGGTGGCAATGGCTTGGCAAAGCCCGCGCTCGCGGTGCGAAGCGGGGCGCCCGGGAGTGGGCGGGTGTGGTTAAATTCTAGCTTTCCCCCATTTCGTCCGCTGTGGAGCCCGTTTTGAAACCCATCGCCAAATCCAGCAAACTTGCCAACGTCTGTTATGACATCCGTGGGCCCGTGCTGGAAAAGGCGCGCCAGATGGAGGAAGACGGCCACAAGATCATCAAGCTGAACATTGGCAACCTGGCCGTGTTCGGGCTGGAGCCGCCGGACGAGATCGTGCAGGACATGATCCGCAACCTGGCGGGCGCGGCCGGTTACACCGATTCCAAGGGCCTGTTTGCCCCGCGCAAGTCGGTGGTGCATTACTGCCAGGAAAAGGGCATCCAGGGCGTCACGGTCGATGACGTTTACCTGGGCAATGGCGCCTCCGAGCTGATCGTGATGGCGCTCAACGCCCTGCTGAACGAAGGCGACGAGGTGCTGCTGCCCGCACCCGACTACCCCCTGTACACGGCGGCCGTGTCGCTGTCTGGCGGCCGTCCGGTCCACTACATCTGCGACGAGCAGGCCGACTGGAATCCCGACATCGCCGACATCCGCGCCAAGATCACGCCGCGCACCAAGGCCATCGTCGTCATCAACCCGAACAACCCGACCGGCGCCCTCTACCCCGAGAGCCTGCTGAAAGAGATCATCCAGGTCGCGCGTGAGCACCAGCTCATCGTGCTGGCCGACGAGATCTACGACAAGACCCTGTTTGACGGTAACACGCACACCTCGATGGCCTCGCTGGCCGACGACGTGCTGTTCCTGACCTTCAACGGCCTGAGCAAGAACTACCGCTCCTGCGGCTACCGCGCTGGCTGGATGGTGGTGTCGGGCGAAAAGCGTCACGCCAAGGACTACATCGAAGGCCTGAACATGCTGGCCTCGATGCGCTTGTGCGCCAACACCCCCGGTCAGCTCGCGATCCAGACCGCGCTGGGCGGCTATCAGAGCATCAAGGACCTGGTCGCGCCCACCGGCCGCCTGTGCAAGCAGCGCGACCTGGCGTACGAGCTGCTCAACCAGATTCCGGGCGTGAGCGTGGTCAAGCCCAAGGGCGCGCTCTACATGTTCCCGCGCCTCGACCCCAAGATGTACCCCATCGCCGATGACCAGCAGTTTGCCTACGAGTTGCTGGCCGAAGAAAAGGTGCTGATCGTGCAGGGCACGGGCTTCAACTGGCCGCACCCTGACCACTTCCGCCTGGTCTTCCTGCCCAACAGCGACGATCTGGCCGAGGCCATTGGCCGCATCGCGCGCTTCCTGGAAGGCTATCGCAAGCGCCACGGCACGGCCGCGGCCTGAGTCGAGACCTGAGCAGCGCCCCCCATTTCCCTATTTTGAACACGTCACGCCGCCCACAAGGTGGCGCGCACCGAGAGAAGAGAATCCTATGAGCCAAGAACAACTGCGTCCTGTCAAAGTCGGCCTGCTGGGCATCGGCACGGTCGGTGGTGGCACCTTCACGGTGCTGAGCCGCAACCAGGAAGAGATCCGCCGCCGTGCAGGCCGTGGCATCGAAATCGCCATGGTGGCCGACCTCAACACCGAGCGCGCCAAGGAAGTGGTGGGCGACGCCGCCCAGGTCGTGGCCGATGCGCGTGCCGTGATCGCCAACCCTGAAATCGACGTGGTGGTGGAGCTGATTGGCGGCTATGGCATCGCCAAGGCGCTGGTGCTGGAAGCGATTGCCGCTGGCAAGCACGTGGTCACCGCCAACAAGGCGCTGCTGGCTGTGCATGGCACCGAGATCTTCGCGGCTGCCCGCGATAAGGGCGTGATGGTGGCTTTCGAAGCCGCTGTGGCCGGTGGCATCCCCATCATCAAGGCCCTGCGTGAAGGCCTGACCGCCAACCAGATCCAGTGGGTGGCCGGCATCATCAACGGCACCACCAACTTCATCCTGTCCGAAATGCGTGACAAGGGTCTGGACTTCGACGTGGTGCTGAAAGAAGCCCAGCGTCTGGGTTACGCCGAAGCCGACCCCACCTTCGACATCGAAGGCGTGGACGCCGCCCACAAGGCCACGCTGCTGAGCGCCATCGCCTTTGGCGTGCCCGTGCAGTTCGACAAGGCCCACGTGGAAGGCATCACCAAGCTGTCGGCCACCGACATCAAGTACGCCGAGCAACTGGGCTACCGCATCAAGCTGCTGGGCATTGCCCGCCGCCAGGCCGATGGCATCGAGCTGCGCACCCACCCGACCCTGGTGCCGATGCGCCGCCTGATCGCCAACGTGGAAGGCGCGATGAACGCCGTGCTGGTGCAAGGTGATGCTGTGGGCACGACCATGTACTACGGCAAGGGCGCGGGCTCCGAGCCTACCGCCTCGGCCGTGATCGCCGACCTGGTGGACATCGCTCGCCAGATCGACGCTCCCGCAGGTTCGCGCGTGCCGGCGCTGGGCTTCCAGTCCAACCAGCTGTCCACGCTGCCGATCCTGCCGATCGAAGAGGTGGTCACCTCCTTCTACCTGCGCCTGCGCGTGGCCGACCAGACCGGCGTGCTGGCCAAGCTCACCGGCATCCTGGCCGAGCAGGGCATCAGCATCGACGCTGTCATCCAGCGTGAGGCCGACGAGGTCAGCGGTGAAGGCGGCAACCAGACCGACCTGATGATCCTGACGCACGATACCAAGGAAGGTGCGATGAACAAGGCGCTGGCCGCCATGCAGGCCCTGCCGACCGTGCTGGCCCCCATCGTCAAGCTGCGCAAGGAAGAGCTGGCATGAAATACATCAGTACACGCGGCGACAAGACCGAGCGCCACTTCTGCGAGATCCTGCTGGAAGGCCTGGCCCCCGATGGTGGCCTGTACCTGCCGGTGAGCTATCCGAAGGTGGACGACGCCACGCTGACGAAGTGGCGCGGCCTGAGCTATGCCGAGCTGGCCTTCGAGGTGCTGTCGCTCTACATCGACGACATCCCCGCGGCCGACCTCAAGGACATCACCGCCCGCACCTACAACAAGTCGGTGTACGGCTTTGACGAGATCACGCCCCTGAAGCCGCTGGAGCCCGGGCTGGCGCTGGAAGCCCTGTCCAACGGCCCCACGCTGGCCTTCAAGGACATGGCCATGCAGTTACTGGGCAACCTGTTCGAGTACGAACTGGGTCGCCGTGGCGAGCAGCTCAACATCCTGGGTGCCACCTCGGGTGACACCGGCAGCGCGGCCGAATACGCCATGCGCGGCAAGAAGGGCGTGCGCGTCTTCATGCTGTCGCCGCACGGCCGCATGAGCGCCTTCCAGCAGGCCCAGATGTTCAGCCTGCAGGACCCCAACATCCACAACCTGGCCGTGGAAGGCGTGTTCGACGATGCGCAAGACATCGTCAAGGCCGTCTCCAACGACCTGGAGTTCAAGCGCAAGTACAAGATCGGCACGGTCAACTCGATCAACTGGGCCCGCCTGCTGGCCCAGGTCGTGTACTACTTCGCCGGCTACTTCTACGCCACCAAGTCGAACGCCGAGAAGGTCAGCTTCACGGTGCCGTCGGGCAACTTCGGCAA
>JAJUGJ010000048.1 GCA_029268225.1 Burkholderiales bacterium
CCGTGAACATCCGGAGCTTCTGAATCGGGCGCCGACGCTGCATCGACTCGGTATCCAGGCGTTCGAGCCCGTGCTGATTGAAGGCAAGGCCATCCAGCTGCACCCGCTGGTTTGCGCGGCTTTCAACGCCGACTTCGACGGTGACCAGATGGCCGTTCACGTGCCGCTGTCGATCGAAGCCCAGATGGAAGCCCGCACCCTGATGCTGGCCTCCAACAACGTGCTGTTCCCCGCCAACGGCGAGCCCTCCATCGTGCCGTCGCAAGACGTGGTGCTGGGCCTGTACTACGCCACCCGCGAGCGCACGAACGGCAAGGGCGAAGGCATGGTGTTTGCCGACATCCCCGAACTCCAGCGCGCGCTGGACAACGGTGTGGTCGAGATCACCGCCAAGATCAACATCCGTCTGACCGAGTACACCAAGGACAAGGCCACGGGCGAGTTCATCCCCGAAACCAAGCTGGTCGAGACCACCGTCGGTCGCGCCCTGCTGTCCGAGATCCTGCCCAAGGGCCTGCCTTTTGCGAACATCAACAAGGCGCTCAAGAAGAAGGAAATCTCGCGTCTGATCAACACCTCCTTCCGCAAGTGCGGTCTGAAGGAAACCGTGGTGCTGGCTGACAAGCTGCTGCAAAACGGCTTCCGTCTGGCCACGCGCGCCGGCATCTCGATCGCCATCGACGACATGCTGGTGCCCAAGCAGAAGTACGAGCTGATCGAGCACGCCGAGAAGGAAGTCAAGGAAATCGAACAGCAGTACGTCTCCGGTCTGGTGACGGCTGGCGAGCGCTACAACAAGGTGGTGGACATCTGGGGCAAGACCGGCGACGAAGTCGGCAAGGTCATGATGTCGCAGCTGTCCAAGCAAAAGACCATCGACCGCCACGGCAACGAAGTCGATCAGGAATCGTTCAACTCGATTTACATGATGGCCGACTCCGGCGCCCGTGGTTCGGCTGCCCAGATCCGCCAGCTGGCCGGTATGCGCGGCCTGATGGCCAAGCCTGACGGCTCCATCATCGAGACCCCCATCACGGCGAACTTCCGTGAAGGTCTGAACGTGTTGCAGTACTTCATCTCCACCCACGGCGCCCGTAAGGGTCTGGCCGACACGGCGTTGAAGACCGCGAACTCGGGCTACCTGACCCGTCGTCTGGTGGACGTGACGCAAGACCTGGTTGTGACCGAGGACGATTGCGGCACCGACCAAGGCATTGCCACCCGCGCCCTGGTCGAAGGCGGTGAAGTCATCGAATCGCTGCGTGACCGCATCCTGGGTCGCGTGCCCGCTGTGGACGTGCTGCACCCTGAAACCCAGGACGTGCTGATCCCCGCTGGCACCATGCTGGACGAGGACGTGCTCGACGAGCTGGAAGCCGCGGGCGTGGACGAAGTCAAGGTCCGCACCCCGCTGACCTGCGCGACCCGTTACGGTCTGTGCGCCAAGTGCTATGGCCGTGACTTGGGCCGTGGCGGTCTGGTGAACGCTGGTGAGGCCGTGGGCGTGATCGCTGCGCAGTCCATCGGTGAACCCGGTACCCAGCTGACCATGCGTACCTTCCACATCGGTGGTGCCGCTTCGCGTGCCGCCATCGCCTCGAGCGTGGAAGCCAAGTCCGACGGCATCATCGGCTTCAATGCCACGATGCGTTACGTGACCAACGGCAAGGGTGAGCTGGTCGTGATTTCCCGTTCGGGCGAAATCATCATCACCGACCCGCACGGCCGTGAGCGTGAGCGTCACAAGGTGCCGTACGGCGCCGTCCTGACCGTCAAGGCCGACCAGACCATCAAGGCTGGCACGAACCTGGCGAACTGGGACCCGCTGACCCGTCCGATCATCACCGAGTTCGGTGGTACCGCTCGCTTCGAGAACGTCGAAGAAGGCGTGACCGTGGCCAAGCAGGTGGACGAAGTGACCGGTCTGTCGACCCTGGTCGTGATCGATCCGAAGCGCCGTGGCGCTGCCAAGATCGTGCGTCCGCAGGTCAAGCTGCTCGACGGCAATGGTCAGGAAGTGAAGATCCCCGGTACCGATCACCCCGTGACGATCGGCTTCCAGGTGGGCGCCCTGATCCAGGTGCGTGATGGCCAAGAGCTGTCGCCGGGTGAAGTGCTGGCCCGTATTCCTATCGAAGGTCAGAAGACCCGCGACATCACCGGCGGTCTGCCGCGTGTGGCCGAACTGTTCGAAGCCCGCTCGCCCAAGGACAAGGGCACGCTGGCCGAGATCACCGGGACCGTGTCCTTCGGTAAGGAAACCAAGGGCAAGGTTCGCCTGCAGATCACCAGCCCTGAAGGTCAGGTTTGGGAAGATCTGGTGCCGAAGGAAAAGAACATCCTGGTGCACGAAGGCCAAGTGGTGAACAAGGGCGAATCCATCGTCGACGGTCCGGCCGATCCGCAGGACATCCTGCGTCTGCTGGGCATCGAAGAACTGGCTCGCTACATCGTCGACGAAGTGCAGGACGTGTACCGTCTGCAGGGCGTGAAGATCAACGACAAGCACATCCAGGTGATCGTTCGCCAGATGCTGCGCCGCGTGCAGATCGTCAACCCGGGCGACACCCACTACATCGTGGGCGAGCAGGTCGAGCGTTCGGAGCTGCTGGACACGAACGACAAGATGCGCGCCGAGGGCAAGATGATCGCCACGCACAGCGATGTGCTGCTGGGCATCACCAAGGCCTCGCTGTCGACCGACTCCTTCATCTCGGCCGCTTCCTTCCAGGAAACGACCCGCGTGCTGACCGAGGCTGCCATCATGGGCAAGCGCGACGAGCTGCGTGGCCTGAAGGAAAACGTCATCGTGGGTCGTCTGATCCCCGCTGGTACCGGCATGGCCTACCACCAGGCCCGCAAGGCCAAGGAAGAGATGGACGACAGCGAACGCCGCGCCATCGCCATGCAGGAAGCCCAGGAGCGCGCTGCGCTCGAACTGGCTGCCCTGGATGACGAAGCCGATGCGACCGCTGCCGAGGGCGATGCCGCAGCCGAATAAGCTGCACGCCACCGCCTGACAGCGCAAAGCGCCAGCGCCCTCACGGGCCTGGCGCTTTTTTCATGGGCGGCGACAGCGTCGGTCAGGCGGTGGGGGCGCCCAGCTCTTGCAGGATGGCGACCAGCAGATGCCAGCAACGTGCCACCGAGGCCACGTCCACGGACTCACCGGGGGCGTGGGCCCCGCGGATGGTCGGACCGAAGGAGACGATGTCCATGGCAGGGTATTTGGCCGAGATCAGCCCACATTCCAGTCCCGCATGGATGACTTGAACGTGCGAAGCCTGGTCAAATTCGCGTGCGAAGACCTGCTGGCAGGTGCGCAGCAGCGCCGAGTCGGGCCGCGGTGTCCACCCCGGGTACTGTCCAGCGCAGACCGCGGTGGTGCCCGTCAGCTGCCACAGGCTGACGATCTCCTGTGCCAAGGCCTGCGCCTGGCTGTCGCGCAGCGAGCGCACCATGAAGTTGCAGTGACCGCCCTCGGGCGAGACGCTCACCATGCCCAGGTTGTTGGAGGTCTCGACCACCCCGGGCACACTCAGGCTCTGGCGCTTGACCCCATGGGGCGCCGCCAGCAAGGTGTTCAGCCAGATCGCCTGCTCGTGCTGCGGCAGCAAGCCGGCTGGCCGCGCATCGTCTCGGTTGACCTCCTCGACCTGCAGACGCAGGCCTGGCTCCGCATCCGCCCACTCGTCGCGCAGCAGGGCGTGCCAGGCGGCCAGTTGCGTCTCCAGCACGGGTACCTGATCGGGGGGCAGGGCCACGATGGCGAAGGCCTCCCGAGGCAGGGCGTTGCGGGCCGTGCCGCCTTGCAGGCTCACCAGACGCAGGCCACAGGCCGGCGCCAGGGCGTGCAGGACGCGCACCAGCAGCTTGATCGCATGACCGCGCCCTTCGTGGATGTGGATGCCGGAGTGTCCCCCGCGCAGCCCCCCCAAACGGATGCAGCGATGCAGATGTCCGGTGGGCAGGGGTTCGGCACAGGCGGTGCGGTCGACGTTGACGTCCAGTCCGCCCGCGCAGCCCAGGTAGAACTCTCCCCATTCTTCGGTGTCCAGGTTGAGCATCAGGCTGCCTTGCAGCAGGCCCGGCGCCAAGCCCTGCGCACCGCCCATGCCGGCTTCTTCGTCCACGGTGAAAAGCGCTTCCAGAGGACCATGCACCAACGTGCGGTCTTCCAAGGCCGCCAGCGCCAGGGCCACCCCGATGCCGTTGTCGGCGCCCAGGGTGGTGTCTTCGGCCCGTAGCCAACCGTCCTGCAGGACCGGGGTGATCGGATCACGCGAGAAATCGTGCGCCACCCCGCTGTTGGCCTGGCAGACCATGTCCAAGTGTCCTTGCAGGACCACACCGGGGCGATCCTCGCAGCCGGGGCTGGCAGGCTTGCGCACCAGCAGGTTGCCGGCCGCATCCACCTCGTGGTGCAGTCCCTGAGCCTGAGCCCACTGGGCCACATGCGCCCGCAAGACCGCCTCCTGCTTGGACGGGCGGGGAATGCGGCACAGGGTGTCAAAGTGGCGCCAGACCGCGGCGGGCTGGAGCGAGGCGAACACGGGATTCATGGTGGGGCGATCCATCGGGTCAGGGCGGCAAGGACATGGACGTCAGCGTTCACTCTGGTCGGGTGGCGCCAGACCAGGGTGAGGCCAGCCCAGCAACTCGGCCAGTCGTGTCACCACCCACTGCCCTTCAGCTGCCGAGACCACGCCATCCGGCGAAACCAGGCCCTGCTCACAGCGCTGCAACACTTCCTGCTCGTCCACGCCGATCTCGACATGGATCCCCCGGCAGTGCTCGGTGAGGTGCTGGGCCAGGTCCTCGCACAGCTCGTAGCGTTCTCGCAGCGCTTGCACGGGCACGGTCAGTCGCCCGCGGGCATCGGCGTGCAAGGCGATGAAAGAGGGCGGAATTTCAATTTGGTACACATCGGACATGGAGAGGTTGTACCTCAAGCCGCGTGCCAGCCTGAGGGGCAGCGACAATCTCCATGTCCCTTCTTGTCCTTTGTGCCTGGATTCCTTGCCTGACGCCACCTTGCCCCGCTTTCGGCCTTGCCTGACCTTGCAGACCCTCAACCGAGGCGATGGCTTGTTGGGCATGGTGTCCCACGGTCGTTTCGGCCCTCGGGGCGCGCAGGTCACCGTGGCGTCGGTGGACTGGACCTATGCCAACGACCTCGGACTCTTCTGGGCTTGCCCGGCACCTACCTCGGTTTTGGGAGCGCGCAGCTTGGCGCCCGTCGTCGTCGAGGACGCCCTGGGCCGGCATCACGCCCTGCAGCGCGACACCGTCGCCGAGTCCGATGCCTTCGATGCCCTGAGGGACACCGGTTTGCGCCCCTTGCCCGAAGAGACCCTGCAATGGCGCGCGCCGGCATTGGCGCGTCAGCATGTGCGCGAAGGCGAGGCCCTGTGGTCCCTGCCCCAGGAGGACGACTTCGCCGATTTCTGGGCCGATACCGTGCCGCAACTGCAGGCCCGGGGCTGGCGCATCGTCGTGCGACCGGGGTTCGCCCACCAGAGCGTGCCGGTGAGTGCCTGGCGGCTGGTGGTGCGGGCCGAGGATGGCGGCGCCCTGGGGCATGAGCCTGTCGGCGACTGGCAGCCTGCCGCGCCCAAGGTGCAGCCTTTGGGGGCACCGCGTCGCGAAGGCTCCTGGCTCTTGAGCCTGGGTGTCGAGGTCGACGGTCAGACCCTGGACCTCGCCCCGCTGATCGCCGACCTGCTGCGCCGTGACAAGCGCTGGCTGGATGCCCACGAGATCGCCGCCATCCCCGACACGGCGCTGATCCGCCTGCGTGCCCCGGGCGGGCGTCGCCTGGATGCGCCCGCCGCGCCGCTCAAGGCCATCGTGGGCGCTTTGGTCGATCTCCTGACCGACCCCCGTCGCAAGGACGGTCCCTTGCAGGTCAGCGGCTGGGACGTCGTCCGCCTGGACCGCCTGCGCGAGCATCTGGCCGACACACAGGCCGAGCGGGCCGGCCCGCAGGGGCGCTGGCAGCTGCAAGGCGAGGCCGGCTTGTGGGACTTGGCCCAGCGCCTGCGCCAAGCCGGCACGCCCCAGGCCGTGCCCCCGCCCCAGGGGCTGGCTGTGACCTTGCGCCCCTACCAGGCGCACGGCCTGGCCTGGCTGCAGTACCTGCGCACCCACCACCTGGGCGGCATCCTGGCCGACGACATGGGTCTGGGCAAGACCGCGCAGACCCTGGCACACCTGCTGGTGGAAAAGGAGGCCGGGCGGCTGGACCGGCCGGCCCTTGTGGTCGTGCCCACTTCCTTGCTGTTCAACTGGCAGGCCGAGGCACGGCGCATGGCCCCCGATCTGCGGGTCCTGACCCTGCACGGCCCCAGCCGGGCCGAGCGCCATGCCCTGGTGTCCGACCACGATCTCGTGCTGGTGACCTACCCCTTGGTCTGGCGTGACCTCGATGCCTTGTCAGCCCAGCGTTTTCACTTCCTCATCCTTGACGAGGCGCAGACCGTCAAGAACGCCGCCAGCCGCACTGCCACCGCCGTGCGCCGTCTGCAGGCGCGTCACCGTCTCTGTCTGACGGGCACCCCGCTGGAAAACCACCTCGGTGAGCTCTGGGCCCAATTCGACTTCCTGATGCCCGGCTACCTGGGCGACCCACGCAGTTTCCAGCGACGCTGGCGCGATCCCATCGAGCAGCAGGGCGAGACCCTGCGGGCGCAGTTGCTTGCCCAACGCGTGCGCCCCTTCATCCTGCGTCGCCGCAAGGCCGACGTCGCGACGGAACTGCCCGCGCGCATCGACGTTCTCCAGCACCTCACGCTGGAAGGACGCCAGAAAACCTTGTACGAAAGCGTGCGGGTGGCTGCCGACAAGCAGGTGCGCCAGGTCTTGCGGCGCGAGGGCTTTGCCGGCAGCCAGATCACCATCCTCGACGCCCTGCTCAAGCTGCGTCAGGTCTGTTGTGACCCCTATCTGCTGGCGGGGCACGCTTTGCCCCGTGGCACCGAGCGCGCCAAGATGGCCTGGTTGCGCGACACCTTGCCCGAGCTGGTGGCCGAAGGCCGGCGCATCCTGGTGTTCTCCCAGTTCACCACCTTGCTGGAGCTGCTCGCCCAGGAGCTGCGCGGCATCGACCTGCCCCATGCCATGCTCACCGGGGAGACGCCCGTTGACGCGCGCGGTCCCATCGTGGGCCAGTTCCAGTCCGGCGAGGGAGCGCCTGTTCTGCTCATCAGTCTCAAGGCGGGTGGGGTCGGCCTGAACCTGACCGCGGCCGACACCGTGATCCACGTAGACCCGTGGTGGAACCAGGCTGTCGAGCAGCAGGCCACCGACCGGGCACATCGCCTGGGGCAAACCCGTCAGGTCATGGTCTACAAGCTGGTTGTGGCCGGCAGCATCGAAGAGCGCATGCTCGCCCTGCAGGCACGCAAAGCCGCCTTGGCCGAAGGTGTCCTGGGACAGGATGCCGCCGCTGCCACGAAGTTCACCTCGGACGACCTGGACGCCTTGCTCGCCCCTCTGGACGAGGTCGGTGAGCGGCGCCAGTGATGCGCCGCTGTCATGAAAAAAACCCGCACGGGGCAAAGGCCCGGAGCGGGTGTTGTCACCGCCGAAGCGGTGAGCCGATGAACGGATTCAACTCGGTTCAGCGTGCGCGGCGGCGGCGCATGGCAGCGATGCCCACCAGCCCCAGCCCCATCAGGGCGTAGGTGCCGGGCTCTGGCACAGCGGCCACAGCGGTCAATCCGTTCAGGCGGAACGTCGACAGGCCGGTGGTGCCTTGCAGTGTGAACACCTTGCCAACCACATTGCTCAGCGTTTCGGTGTCGGTGCTGACGATGCCATCGCCGACCAGATTCACGCTGCCGCCCGCCCAAGACAGGGTGGCACGGTCAGGGAGGTCCCACTCGGCCAGGCGCAGGCTGCTGAGGTTGACCGCTTGGGAGAAGGTCAGGGTCAGGAATTCGCCGTTGCCGATGCCCGGCAGATCAAGCGCGTTGGTCTTGACGCCCACACCATTGCTCAACAGAACGACGTCCAGCGAGCTGCCACCGGAGTTGGCGGTGATGTTCAGGCCAATGCCGCCGCTGCTGAACGTGGCCGTGCCGGTCGTGTTACCCAGAAGGCTGCCGCCACTGAGATCAAAATCAGCGGCCTGCGCCATCGCGGGCAGGGTCGCCGCCAAAACGACTGCGGCGAGAGTCTTCAATGTGGACATGGAGTCTCCTTGACAATGTGCCACAGAGGTTTCTGGGGCATGTTGAACGGACTCTAGGGGTTTGCTGACATCGGCGCATCACCCTGAGTAAGGGCCGGGCTCACCCTAAGCGGGCTTGCCGGGGGTGAGCCCGCGACGCATTCGCTCGCCAGTTCTTGCGTTCCAAGACCCCTCTCCACTACAATGGAAGGCTTTTCGGCTTTCGCTTGCGCAATTTTTGCGGGGCGAGGCCGTTTTGTGCTTGGTTCAAGTGCCAGCCTCAGTTCGTTCAAGCTGTTGCAAGCCCTTGATTTTCAAGTGATTTTTCAACGGGAACCAAAGAAATGCCAACGATCAATCAGCTCGTGCGCCATGGCCGTCAGGTCGAGGTCACGAAGTCCAAGTCGCCTGCGATGGAAAACTGCCCGCAGCGCCGTGGCGTGTGCACCCGCGTGTACACCACCACGCCTAAGAAGCCTAACTCCGCTCTGCGTAAGGTCGCCAAGGTGCGCCTGACCAACGGTTTCGAGGTCATCTCCTACATCGGCGGTGAAGGCCACAACCTGCAAGAACACAGCGTCGTGCTGGTTCGCGGCGGTCGTGTGAAGGACTTGCCCGGTGTGCGTTACCACATCGTGCGCGGCTCCCTTGACCTGCAAGGCGTCAAGGACCGTAAGCAGTCCCGCTCGAAGTACGGCGCCAAGCGCCCCAAGAAGGCCTGATCGCTTTCTTGAAAAAGATAGTCGGTCCTCTTCATCAGCGTGTCACCCGAGCGGTGCAGTCTGGCGTCGAGAAGGCCGAGGTGGCGGTAGAGCCCGGATGGTCCGGAGCCTGCCGAGTAAGTGGAGTCTTCAGTTAAGAGACTCCAGGATGAGGGCGACAGCCCACATCAACTGAAGCATTGAAAGGAATCGAAATGCCTCGTCGTCGCGAAGTACCCAAGCGTGAAATCCTGCCCGATCCCAAGTTCGGATCGGTCGACCTCTCCAAGTTCATGAACGTGATCATGGAATCCGGCAAGAAGGCTGTGGCCGAGCGCATCATCTACGGTGCCCTCGAACAAGTCGAAAAGAAGGCCGGCAAGGATCCGCTGGAAATCTTCAACATCGCGCTGAACAACATCAAGCCCGTGGTCGAAGTGAAGTCTCGCCGCGTGGGTGGTGCGAACTACCAGGTTCCCGTTGAAGTTCGCCCCTCCCGTCGTATCGCACTGGCCATGCGCTGGTTGAAGGAATCGTCGCGCAAGCGTTCCGAGAAGTCGATGGCCCAACGTCTGGCCAACGAACTGCTCGAGGCCTCCGAAGGCCGTGGCGGCGCGATGAAGAAGCGTGACGAAGTGCACCGCATGGCTGAAGCCAACAAGGCCTTCTCGCACTTCCGCTTCTAATCCACCACCCGCAGCACAACTGCAAAAAAGGCGCTGGGATCGTGCACAACACATCCGGCGCCTTGTCAAATCTGGAGTGACCACATGGCACGCAAAACCCCGATTGGCCGTTACCGCAACATTGGTATCTCGGCTCACATCGACGCCGGCAAGACCACCACGACCGAACGCATCCTGTTCTACACGGGCGTGAGCCACAAGATTGGTGAAGTGCACGAAGGTGCCGCCACCATGGACTGGATGGAGCAAGAGCAAGAGCGCGGCATCACCATCACGTCGGCTGCCACGACCTGCTTCTGGAAGGGTATGGACAACTCCTACCCCGAGCACCGTTTCAACATCATCGACACCCCGGGCCACGTGGACTTCACCATCGAAGTCGAACGCTCGATGCGCGTGCTCGACGGCGCTTGCATGGTGTACTGCGCTGTGGGCGGCGTGCAGCCCCAGTCTGAAACCGTGTGGCGTCAGGCGAACAAGTACGGCGTGCCCCGTCTGGCCTTCGTGAACAAGATGGACCGTACCGGCGCCAACTTCTTCAAGGTCTACGACCAGCTCAAGCTGCGCCTGAAGGCCAACCCCGTGCCCGTGGTGATCCCCATCGGTGCCGAAGACAACTTCCAGGGCGTCGTCGACCTGCTGAAGATGAAGGCCATCTACTGGGACGAAGCTTCCCAGGGCATGAAGTTCGACTACCGCGAAATCCCCGCCGAGTTGCTCGAAGATGCCAAGAAGTGGCGCGAGAACATGGTCGAGGCCGCGGCCGAAGCCAACGAAGAGCTGATGAACAAGTACCTGGAAGAAGGTGACTTGTCTGAAGACGAAATCAAGAAGGCCCTGCGTCAGCGCACCATCGCCGTGGAAATCCAGCCGATGCTGTGCGGTACCGCCTTCAAGAACAAGGGCGTGCAGCGCATGCTCGACGCCGTCATCGACTACCTGCCTTCCCCGATCGACATTCCCCCGGTCGCTGGCACGGACGAAGATGGCAACGAAGTCAGCCGCAAGGCCGACGACGCCGAGAAGTTCTCGGCCCTGGCTTTCAAGCTGATGACCGACCCGTACGTCGGCCAGCTGACCTTCGTGCGCGTGTACTCCGGCGTCCTGAATTCGGGCGACACCGTGTACAACGCCATCAAGGGCAAGAAGGAACGTATCGGCCGTATCCTGCAGATGCACGCCAACGAGCGTGAGGAAATCAAGGAAATTCTGGCCGGCGACATCGCCGCTTGCGTGGGCCTGAAGGACGTCACCACCGGCGAAACGCTGTGTGATCCGGACTCCATCATCACCCTGGAAAAGATGGAATTCCCTGAGCCCGTGATTGCACAGGCCGTGGAACCCAAGACCAAGGCTGACCAGGAAAAGATGGGCATCGCCCTGAACCGCCTGGCCGCTGAAGATCCTTCTTTCCGCGTGCGCACCGACGAAGAATCGGGTCAGACCATCATCGCCGGCATGGGCGAACTGCACCTGGAAATCATCGTTGACCGCATGAAGCGTGAATTCGGTGTGGAAGCCAACGTGGGCAAGCCGCAAGTGGCCTACCGCGAAACCATCCGCAAGAAGGTCACCGACATCGACGGCAAGTTCGTGCGTCAGTCGGGCGGTAAGGGCCAGTACGGTCACGTCGTTCTGACGGTTGAGCCGATGGAACCGGGCGGCAAGGGCTTCGAGTTCGTCGACGAAATCAAGGGCGGTGTGGTGCCTCGCGAGTACATCCCTGCGGTGGAAAAGGGCATCATCGACACGCTGCCGAACGGCGTGTTGGCCGGCTACCCCGTCGTGGACGTGCGCGTGCGCCTGACCTTCGGTTCGTACCACGATGTGGACTCGAACGAAAACGCCTTCAAGATGGCCGCTTCGATGGGCTTCAAGGACGCCTGCCGCAAGGCAGACCCAGTGATCCTCGAGCCGATGATGGCCGTGGAAGTTGAAACGCCGGAAGACTACGCTGGTACCGTGATGGGCGACTTGTCCTCGCGTCGCGGCATGGTCCAAGGTATGGACGACATGGTCGGCGGTGGCAAGGTCATCAAGGCCGAAGTCCCGCTGTCGGAAATGTTCGGCTACTCGACCAGCCTGCGTTCCGCCACCCAAGGCCGCGCCACCTACACGATGGAGTTCAAGCAGTACGCTGAAGCTCCGCGTAACGTGGCCGAAGCCATCATCACGGCTCGCGGTAAGTAATCGGCCCAACCCCCTACGCGCTTCGCGCGCCCCCTCGAGGGGGCGACACCAGCAGACCGGCGAAGCCGGATCTGCGGTGTCTGTTGGATCGCGTGGGGTGCTGTGCCAAATGAGCGCGAGGTGGTAACATCCGCGGCTCACCCAAATCTAAGCCGGTCTTTGGCGCCACGCTGAGCGTGGTGGGTCTGCTGCCCATGGCAGACCCGTGCTGGAAACCTTAAACCGTCATGGGCAACTGTTCTTTGTTTGGAGAAACAAATGGCAAAGGAAAAATTCGAACGGACCAAGCCGCACGTGAACGTCGGCACCATTGGCCACGTTGACCACGGCAAGACCACCCTGACGGCTGCCATCACCACCGTTCTGGCCAAGAAGTTTGGCGGCTCCGCCAAGGCTTACGACCAGATCGACGCGGCTCCTGAAGAAAAGGCCCGCGGCATCACCATCAACACCGCTCACGTCGAGTACGAAACGGCCAACCGCCACTACGCTCACGTGGACTGCCCTGGCCACGCCGACTATGTGAAGAACATGATCACCGGCGCTGCCCAGATGGACGGCGCGATCCTGGTGTGCTCTGCTGCTGACGGCCCGATGCCCCAGACCCGCGAGCACATCCTGCTGGCGCGTCAGGTGGGCGTGCCCTACATCATCGTCTTCCTCAACAAGTGCGACATGGTGGACGATGCCGAGCTGCTCGAGCTGGTGGAAATGGAAGTGCGCGAGCTGCTGTCCAAGTACGAATTCCCGGGCGACGACACCCCCATCATCAAAGGCTCGGCCAAACTCGCGCTCGAAGGCGACAAAGGCGAGCTGGGCGAACAAGCCATCATGCGCCTGGCCGAAGCGCTGGACACCTACATCCCCACGCCCGAGCGCGCGGTGGACGGCACCTTCCTGATGCCGGTGGAAGACGTCTTCTCCATCTCGGGTCGCGGCACCGTGGTGACCGGCCGTGTCGAGCGCGGCATCATCAAAGTCGGTGACGAAGTCGAGATCGTTGGCATCCGCCCGACCCAAAAGACCACCTGCACCGGCGTGGAAATGTTCCGCAAGCTGCTGGACCAAGGCCAGGCGGGCGACAACGTCGGCATTCTGCTGCGCGGCACCAAGCGCGAAGAAGTCGAGCGCGGCCAAGTGCTGGCCAAGCCCGGCTCGATCACGC
>JAJUGJ010000049.1 GCA_029268225.1 Burkholderiales bacterium
CGGCGCACGCCTTCATCGACGGCATCCTGGATGCTGCGGCTGCCGAAGCCTTCCCACTTCACGTTCATCCCGATCTTCAGGAAGACGTTGACGATGCCGGTGTCCTGGCAGATCGGGCGACGGCCCTCGGCGCTCATGCGCGAGTTGGTCAGGATCTGCGCGATCGCATCCTTGGCGGCAGGGCTTTCTTCGCGCTCGTAGGCACGCGCCAGATGGGCGATGTAGTCGGCCGGGTGGTAGTAGCTGATGTATTGCAGCGCGGCTGCGACACTTTCAACGAGATCGTCGTAGCGAATGGTCGTCATGTCAGGGCCTTTGTGGGGCAGTGGGGTGTGGGGTAGGGCAAAACAACAGCTGATTTTACTGCGATGGGCCGTCTTGTCAGGGGCTCAGGAGAATGGGCTGACCGAATGCCCAGGCTTGAACGGGGAGGGATGAACAGGCGTGCCTACAATCCCCCCTCGACTTTCTGACATGCCTCCATGGACTTACTGCTTCTGACGGTCTTGCTGCCCCTGCTGTTGGGCACCTTGGCCTGTTTCGGCCTCGGCAAGCTTTCCTGGGCGAATGGCCGCGCCCTGACGGCGCTGGCGGCAGGCGGTGTGACCCTGGCTGCCCTGCTGTGCCTGTTGTCGATGGCGCCCCAGGTGTTGGCCGGCCAGACCCTGCTGGTGCAGTACCCCTGGGCGCCCGATCTGGGCCTGCAACTGGGCTTCCGCCTGGACGGGCTGGCCTTGATGTTCGGTTTGCTGATCACCGGCATCGGGCTGCTGATCGTGACCTATGCGCACCGTTATTTGGGGCCCGATGACTCGGCGGGCAAGCTGTACACCTTGCTGATGCTCTTCATGGCAGCCATGCTGGGCGTGGTCCTGTCCGACAACCTGCTCCTGCTGGTGGTGTTCTGGGAGTTGACGAGCATTTCTTCCTTCCTGCTGGTGGGCTACTGGGGCCATCGTGCGGACGCCCGTACGGGCGCGCGCATGGCCCTGGCGATCACCGGGGGCGGCGGGCTGGCGCTGCTGGCCGGCGTCATCGTGCTGGGTCAGATTGCGGGCACCTTTGAACTGAGCGCCATGCTGGACCAGGGCGAGCGCATCCGGGCGCACGCGCATTTCCCGCTGGCCCTCATCCTGATCCTGCTGGGTTGTTTCACCAAGAGCGCGCAGTGGCCCTTCCATTTCTGGCTGCCTGATGCCATGGCCGCGCCGACTCCGGTGTCGGCCTACCTGCACTCGGCCACCATGGTCAAGGCGGGGGTGTTCCTGCTGGCGCGCCTGTACCCGGTGCTGGGCGGCTCCGGCCTGTTCGAGGTGATCGTTTCGGGCACGGGCCTGCTGACCTTGGCCTTTGCGGCCTATGTGGCGGTGTTCCGTCACGACCTCAAGGGCCTGCTGGCCTATTCCACCATCAGCCACCTGGGCCTGATCACCTTCCTGATCGGCCTGGCCTCGCCCTTGTCGGCGGTGGCGGCGGTGTTCCACATCCTCAACCACGCCACCTTCAAGGCTGCGCTGTTCATGACGGCGGGCATCATCGACCATGAAACCGGCACCCGCGACATGCGTCGCCTGGGCGGGCTGATGAGCCTGCTGCCCTGGACCGGGACCCTGGGCATCGTGGCGGCGGCGGCGATGGCCGGCATACCGCTCACCAACGGCTTCCTCTCCAAGGAGATGTTCTTTGGCGAGGCCTTGACGGCCCAGTTCGGCGGGGCCTGGTTCACCGGCACCTGGGTGGCCGTGGTGGCCACGCTGGCGGGCGCCTGCTCGGTGGCTTACTCGCTGCGCTTCGTGCACGATGTGTTTTTCAACGGCCCGGTGCAAGACCTGCCTCACCCGCACCCGCACGATCCGCCCTGGCTGATGCGCCTGCCGGTGCTGCTGCTGGTGCTCGTGGCTTTGGCGGTGGGCCTGTTCCCGGCTCATACCCTCGGTCCCTTGGTCGATGTGGCGGCCCGCGCGGTGCTGGGTGGCCCGACCCCGCCATATCACCTGGCTTTGTGGCACGGTTTCAATGTGCCTTTGCTGATGAGCGGGTTGGCGTTGTTGGGTGGCGTGGTCTTTTACGTGGGGCTGCAGCGGCACTGGAAGCTGCACCTGCATCACCCGCGGGGTTGGACGGGGCGCCTGTTCTTCAACCAGGCGCTTCAGGGTTTGATCCGCGCCTCGCAGGCGCTCATTCGCGTCATCGACATCGGCTCCTTGCAGCGCCATGTGGCCTGGATGCTGGTGAGCGTCATCTTGGTGGCGGCCTGGCCTTTCATCGAGACTTCCTTGCCGCTGGAGGCTGGGCAGCGCACTTTGTTGCCCGCGCCAGCGTCTGCGGTGGCCGTGTGGGTGATCCTGCTGGTGGGCAGCGCCACCCTGGTGCTGGGACATCGAGACCGCTTCAAGGCTGTTTTGCTGACCGGTGTGGTCGGTATGGTCACGGCGTTGACTTTCCTGGCCCTGTCGGCGCCTGACCTGGCCTTGACGCAGCTGTCGGTCGAGGTTGTCTCCACCGTGATCATGCTGATGGGCCTGGCCCTGCTGCCTGCGCGCACGCCGCGTGAGTCATCCGGTGGCCGTCGCTTGCGCGACGCCTCGCTGGCCTCGGTGGCCGGCCTGGGCGTCGCCTTCCTGTGCTGGATGGTGCTGACGCGCGACCACGATGCGATCTCCTGGTACTTCCTGGCGCAGTCCTTGCCGGGCGGCGGCGGCACGAACGTGGTCAACGTGACCCTGGTGGACTTCCGAGGCTACGACACCTTTGGTGAGATCACGGTGCTGGGCATCGCGGGCGTGGGCGTGCTGGCGATGCTCGATGGCTTCAAGGTGCGCCGTCCTGCGCAGGATGAGGGTGGACGTCCCTGGTCCTTTGCCCGCCAGCCGCTGCTCTTGCGCGTGGCGGCCCGTCTCATCTTGCCGATGGCCTTGGTGGCCTCGCTCTACATCTACTGGCGGGGGCACAACCTGCCGGGTGGTGGTTTCATCGCCGGCTTGATCACGGCCGTGGCGCTGGTGCTGCAGTACATGGCGCAGGGGCAGGAGCGGGCCGAGGCCTTGCTCCACGGGGCGCAAGGGCGCCGCTTCACCCGCTGGATTGGCTCGGGCCTGGCCATTGCCGGTCTGACGGGCATGGGCGCCTGGTTGTGGGGACGCAACTTCCTCACCAGCGCGCATGGTCATCCGCATGTGCCGGTGTTCGGTGAACTGCCGCTGGCCAGTGCGGCGCTGTTTGATCTTGGGGTCTACATCACAGTGGTAGGTGCCACGATGTTGACCCTGTCCGTGCTGGGGCATGCCAGCAAGGATGGGCGGGGCGCTGCGGCGCTCCCTGAGGGGAGTCGTGCATGACGGTGAGTCTGGAATTTCTGGTGGCCAGCGGTGTTGGCTGGGTCACCGCCTGCGGCATCTACCTGATGCTGCGCGGGCGCACCTTTCCGGTGGTGCTGGGCCTGTCCCTGCTGGGCTACGCGGTCAACGTCTTCATCTTTGCCATGGGCCGACTGTGGTGGAACGCCCCGGCCCTGGTCGGCCAGGAGCGCATGGCCGACCCTTTGCCGCAGGCCCTGGTGCTCACCGCCATCGTGATCGGTTTTGCCACCACTGGCTTCATTGTGGAGATGGCGCTGCGCAGCCGTCATGAGTCGGGCACCGACCATGTGGACGGGGCCTCTGCTGGCGGGGAGGAGCGCGCATGAGCGGTCTGTTCTCGGCGGTGTGGCCGCACCTGTCCATCTTCCCGGTGCTGTTGCCGGCTTTCACGGGCATGGCGCTGCTCCTGTTGGGCGATGCGCCCAGTGGTCACGGCCAGGCTCGCCTCAAGTGGGCGCGTCGTCTCAGCCTGAGCTCGGTGGCCTTGGGCTTGTGGATCGCGGTGTCTCTGGTGGGCGAGGCCAGCACGGGCGCCTTGCAGGTGTACCGCCTCGGTGAGTGGCCTGCGCCCTTCGGCATTGTGCTGGTGGTCGACCGGCTCTCGGCGCTGATGCTGGTGCTCACGCAACTGGTGGCTTTGCCGGTGCTCTGGTACGCCAGCGGTGGGTGGGACACGCATGGGCGCTACTTCCACGCCATCTTCCATTTTCAGTTGATGGGGCTGTGTGGCGCCTTCGTCACTGGCGACATCTTCAACCTCTTCGTTTTCTTCGAGATCCTGCTGATCGCGTCCTACGTGCTGATGGTGCACGGTCAGGGCAAGGGACGCTTCCAGGCCGGGGTGCATTACGTTGTCCTCAACCTGCTGGCATCGGCCCTCTTCCTGATCGGCGTGTCCTTGCTGTACGCGGTCACGGGCACGCTCAACCTGGCCGACCTGGCCTTACGGGTGACGCAGTTGTCGGGCATGGAGGCGGTGATGGCGCGCAGCGCCGCCCTGATCCTGCTGGTGGTATTTGGCTTCAAGGCGGCCTTGTTGCCGCTGTCTCTGTGGTTGCCGGGCACTTATGCCGCAGCCACCGCGCCCGTGGCCGCCCTGTTTGCCATCATGACCAAGGTGGGCGTGTATGCCATCTTGCGTGTGCATGGTGTGATCTTCGGGGATGCCGCCGGCGAGGTGGCCCGCGTGGCCGAGCCCTGGTTGTTGCCTTTGGCCATGGGCACCAGCGTGCTGGGCGCCCTGGGAGCCTTGGCCTCGCGCACCTTGCCTCGCCTGGTGGCCTGGTTGACGGTGGCCTCGGTGGGCACCATTCTGGCGGCGTTGGGCCTGTTCACCCCGGCCGCCTGGTCGGCCGCGTTCTACTACCTGGTGCACAGCACGCTGGTGGTGGCGGGCCTGTTCCTGCTGGTCGAGTTGGTGGCCGCCCAGCGAGGTGATGTCGCCGATGCCCTGGCGCCGGCCAGCCCCGTGGCGCAGCCGGTGCTGCTGGGCTTGATGCTCTTGCTGGCAGCCGCCTCGGTGGCGGGTTTGCCGCCTTTGCCGGGCTTCCTGGGCAAGGTCATGTTGCTCAAGGCTGCCTGGAGCACGCCCATGCAATCCTGGGTCTGGACGGTGGTGTTGGGCGTCGGCTTCCTGTCCTTGCTGGCGCTGGCGCGGGCCGGCAGCCTGCTGTTCTGGAACGTGCGTCCGGACCTGCCGGCGGCCAGCTCAGGGGCCAGTCCCCGTCTGGTCATGCCCACGCTGATTCTGTGCCTGATGGGGGTGGTGATGAGCATCTTTGCCGCACCCTTGCAGCGCTATACCGATGCCACGGCAACCCAGTTGCTCGACCGCCAGGGCTATGCCCGTGCGGTGCTGGGTATCGACCCGGCCACAGGCGAGGTGCCGGTGAGCGTGCGCCCCTATCGCATGCCCGAGCCCGCCGCCCAGACGACCCCTTCCCGGGAGGCGCAACCATGACGAGCACGGTTCACCCTTCAGTTTGGCAACGTGCGCGCCGACCGGTTCTGTCAGTGCTGCTGGCACTGGCCTGGTTGATGCTGCAGCAGTCCATCGACCCCGGCAACCTGCTGACGGCCTGTGTACTGGGCTGGGGCCTGCCGCGCCTGCTGGCAGGCTTCCTGGGGCCGGCGGCGCAGCCACGCGCGTGGGGGAGGGCGGTCCGCCTCGCGCTCACGGTCCTGTGGGACATCCTGGTCTCCAATATCACTGTGGCGCGTCTGGTGCTGCATCCGCGCAGCGCGCCGCAACCGGCCTGGGTGCGCGTGCCGCTGACCCTGAAACAGCCCACTGCGCAGGCCTTGCTCGCGTCCATCATCACGATGACCCCTGGCACGGTGTCGGCTGTCATCGACGAAGACCAGGCCTGTATCTGGGTGCACGCCCTCAATTGCGACGACGCCGCTGGCGTGGCGGCTGACATCGACCGTCGCTACCAACAGCCCCTGATGGAGATTTTCGGATGATCGAGATGGCGCTGCAGATCTGCGTGGCGGCGGTGGCCGTGTCCATGCTGCTGTGTACCTGGCGCTTGTGGCGCGGCCCGACGACCCCGGACCGTATCCTTGCGATGGACACGCTCTACATCAACGTGGTGGCGTTGGTCGTGCTGCTGGGGCTGACCTGGCAGACCGCGCTGTTGTTCGAGGCTGCACTCATCGTGGCCATGCTGGGCTTCGTGTCCACCGTGGCCCTGGCACGCTTCATCACGCGTGGTGACGTGATTGAATGAGCCCGCACCGGAGACCTGAACCATGAACCTGACACCCGCTGTGTGGCTCGAAGCCCTGGCCGCCTTGCTCTTGCTTGTGGGGGCGGTGTTCCTGCTCGTGGGCGCCCTGGGCATGGTGCGCTTTCGCGATTTTTTCATGCGGCTGCACGCACCCACCAAGGCTTCCACGCTGGGGCTCGGCGGCGTGTTGCTGGCCAGCATGCTGATCCAGGCATTGCGTGGTCAGTTCAGCATCCACGAGATGCTGATCACCTTCTTCATCTTCCTGACCGCACCGGTGTCGGCCAACCTCATGGCCAAGGCGGCACTGCACCTGCGCGTACCATCCAAGGCCGGGCATCAGCCCGTGGACGAGGCCCAAGCGCATCAGCGCCAGGGCTGAGCCCGACGCTGATGCGCGGCGAAGTGCCCGCGCTTCAGTGGTCGCCCTTGTGCGTGGCCTGGTGCAGCAGCTTGTCTGTCATGGCAATGGCCATAGCCGAGAAGAGGAAGGCCACGTGGATCACCGTTTGCGAGATCAGCACCTTGTCCGAGTAGTTCTCGGCATTGATGAAGGTGTTGAGCAGGTGGATCGACGAGATCCCGATGATGGCCGTCGCCAGCTTGACCTTCAACACCGACGCGTTCACATGGTCCAGCCATTCCGGTTGGTCCGGATGGCCTTCAAGGTTCAGCCGTGACACAAAGGTCTCGTAGCCCCCGATGATCACCATGATCAGCAGGTTCGAGATCATCACCACGTCGATCAGCCCCAACACCACGAGCATGATCGTGGTCTCGGTCAGGTGAGTGGGGGCCACCTCAGCCTTCTGACCCGAGGCCTGGAAGATCAGCTTGAGCGCATCCTGGTTGCCGAATGCGGCTTCGATCAGGTGTACCAATTCCACCCAGAAGTGGAAGACATACACAGCTTGTGCCAGGATCAGGCCGACATACAGCGGCAACTGCAGCCAACGGCTGGCAAAAATGAAAGACGGCAAAAGGCCTGCTTTAGGGGGTTGACGAGGTGTGATCATGGGGTGTCGGGAAAATCCGGGGTGTGAAATTTTAAAGTTAGGCGCATTGTCGCGGGTTGGCAGGGGCAAACGCGCATGATGTGACGCTCCTGTCAATCGATCAGTCAGCGCCATAAGCGCTGCCACCCCAGGAGAATCCACCATGACTGGTACCAACCAGACCCCCAGCACCCTCCACCCCGTTCCCGAGGCCTTTGCGCGCACCGCTCACATCGGTAGCCGTGCGGCCTACGATGAGTTGTGCGCCGAAGCGCAGAAAGACTACGCCGGCTACTGGTCGCGTCTGGCACGCGAGTTTCTCACTTGGCACAAGCCTTTCACGCGTGCCCTCGATGAGAGCAATGCCCCGTTCTACCGCTGGTTTGACGATGGCCAGATCAATGCCTCGTACAACTGCCTTGACCGTCATGTAGAGGCCGGCCGTGGCGACAAAGTGGCGATCATCTTCGAGTCGGATGACGGCAAGGTGACCCAGGTCACCTACAGTGACCTGCTTTCGCGTGTGAGCCGTCTGGCGAACGCTCTGAAGGCCCAAGGTGTGCAAAAGGGCGACCGCGTGGTGCTGTACCTGCCCATGTCGGTGGAGGGTGTCGTGGCCATGCAGGCCTGTGCCCGCATCGGTGCCACCCACTCGGTGGTGTTCGGTGGTTTCTCGGCCCAAAGCCTGCGCGACCGCATCGAAGACGCGGGAGCCGTGATGGTCATCACCGCTGACGAGCAGCTGCGCGGTGGCAAGTCCCTGCCGCTCAAGGCCATCGTGGACGAGGCCATCGGTCTGGGCGGCTGCGACAGCCTGCGCAAGGTCATTGTTTGCCGTCGCACGGGCGGCAATGTCACCATGGTGGCCGGCCGTGACGTCTGGATGGACGATGTGCTTCAGGGCGAAAGCGACGTTTGTGCGCCCGAGTGGGTCGATGCCGAGCATCCGCTCTTTTTGCTGTACACCTCGGGCTCGACCGGCAAGCCCAAGGGCGTGCAACACAGCACCGGCGGTTACCTGCTGCATGCGGCCCTGACCACGAAGTGGACCTTCGACATGAAGCCCGACGATGTGTTCTGGTGCACGGCCGACATCGGCTGGATCACCGGTCACACCTACGTCGCCTATGGCCCGCTGGCGCTGGGCAGCACCCAGGTCGTTTTCGAAGGCGTGCCCACCTTCCCCGATGCCTCGCGCTTCTGGCGCATGGTCCAGGCCCACAAGGTCACCATCTTCTACACCGCACCCACCGCCATCCGTGCCCTGATCAAGGCCGCGGAATCGTCGGCCGAGGTGCACCCGCGCAACTTCGATCTGAGCAGCCTGCGCCTGCTCGGCACCGTGGGCGAACCCATCAATCCCGCTGCCTGGGAGTGGTACCACCGCGAAATCGGTGGTGGCCGTTGCCCCATCGTGGACACCTTCTGGCAGACCGAAACCGGCGGTCACATGATCACGCCGCTGCCGGGCGCCCATGAACTGACGCCCGGTTCGTGCACGCTGCCTTTCCCGGGTATCGACGCTGCTGTGGTGGACGAAACCGGCAAGGAAGTGCCATGGGGGCAGGGCGGGGTGCTCGTGGTGCGCAAGCCCTGGCCTTCGATGATCCGCACGATCTGGAACGATCCCGAGCGCTTCAAGAAGAGCTACTACCCCGATGACTTCGGTGGCAAGTACTACCTGGCGGGTGACGGCGCCATCCGCGACGCCCACACCGGCTACTTCACCATCACCGGTCGCATCGACGACGTGCTGAACGTCTCGGGTCACCGCATGGGCACGATGGAGATCGAGTCGGCGCTGGTGTCGCACCCCTTGGTGGCCGAGGCTGCCGTGGTGGGTCGTCCGGACGATCTGACCGGTGAGGCCATCTGCGCCTTCGTGGTCCTCAAGCGGCCCCGTCCAGAAGGCGACGAGGCCAAGCAGATTGCCACCGAGCTGCGCAACCATGTGGGCCATGCCATCGGCCCGATTGCCAAGCCCAAGGACATCCGCTTCGGTGACAACCTGCCCAAGACCCGCTCTGGCAAGATCATGCGCCGGTTGTTGCGTGTGGTTGCGAAGGGGGAATCGGTCACCCAGGATACAAGCACACTGGAAAACCCAGCCATTTTGGACCAATTGTCCCAAGCCAATTGATGAGATCAGCCTGAAAAGGTATTGGTCAAATATATGAAGGCCGCCCCCGATTTGATTCGGGAGGCGGCTTTTTATTTGTGCATCAAATGGCGATTGAATATCTTGAACATGCGTACAAACACCTATGCGCAGTTTGCGCTCTGTGTACCATTTCCTAGCATTCCCCCTTATTCACATGGAGTCCAAAGCCCCCTAAATTCGGGGTCGAGCTTGCCAAAAGCAGGCTCGTCCCTGTAATGACACGGAGCACCCATATGGCAAGCACCCAAATCAAAGATGCGCCGATGACGGCCGAGGAGCGGAAAGTCATTTTCGCTTCCAGCCTGGGCACGGTTTTCGAATGGTATGACTTTTACCTCTACGGCTCGTTGGCGGCCATCATCGCCAAACAATTCTTCGCGGGCCTGGATCCAACATCGGCATTCATTTTTGCGCTGCTGGCTTTCGCTGCGGGCTTCATTGTTCGCCCCTTCGGTGCTCTGGTTTTCGGTCGCTTGGGCGACATGATTGGCCGCAAGTACACCTTCCTGGTCACCATCTTGCTGATGGGGGTCTCCACTTTCATCGTGGGCATCCTGCCCAACTACAACACCATCGGTGTGGCCGCTCCGGTCATCCTGATCGTTCTGCGTCTGCTGCAAGGCTTGGCGCTGGGCGGTGAGTACGGTGGTGCCGCCACGTATGTGGCCGAGCATGCCCCGCACGGCCGTCGTGGTGCCTACACGGCTTGGATCCAGACCACAGCCACCCTGGGTCTGTTCCTGTCGCTGCTGGTCATCCTGGGCACCCGCACCGCCGTTGGTGAAGAGGCCTTTGCTGACTGGGGCTGGCGCGTGCCGTTCATCGTGTCGATCGCTCTGCTGGCTATCAGCGTGTGGATCCGCATGAGCATGCACGAGTCGCCCGCCTTCAAGAAGATGAAGGAAGAAGGCAAAACCTCCAAGGCGCCGCTGTCTGAGTCCTTCGGTCAATGGGCCAACCTGAAGATCGTGCTGATCGCGCTGTTCGCGCTGGTCGCCGGTCAAGGTGTGGTCTGGTACACCGGTCAGTTCTACGCCCTGTTCTTCCTGACGCAAGCGCTGAAGGTGGACGGTGCCACGGCCAACATCCTGGTGGCTGTGTCTCTGCTGATCGCTACGCCGTTCTTCGTGATCTTCGGCACCCTGTCTGACAAGATCGGCCGCAAGCCCATCATCCTGGGTGGTTGCCTGATCGCTGCCGTGACCTACTTCCCGCTGTTCAAGGCCCTGACGGAAGCCGCCAACCCCGACCTGGCTCGCGCCCAGGCCACCGCTCCGGTGACCTTGGTTGCCAATCCGGCCGAGTGCTCCTTCCAGTTCAACCCGACTGGCACTGCCAAGTTCACCAGCTCGTGCGACATCGCCAAGCAGGTGCTGGCCGCCAACTCGGTGAACTACGAGAACGTGGAAGGCACGGGCGTTGCCCAGATCAAGGTCGGCGAGAAGGTCATCGAGTCCTACACCTCCGTTGGTCTGTCGGCAGACGAGGCCAAGGCCAAGGACGCTGCGTTCAAGAAGAGCGTGATCGATGCCGTGCGTGAAGCGGGCTACCCCGCCAAGGCTGACCCGGCCAAGCTGAACAAGCCCTTGGTCGTCGGCATCCTGACCCTGCTGGTGATCTATGTGACCATGGTGTACGGCCCGATTGCGGCCATGCTGGTGGAAATGTTCCCGACCCGCATCCGCTACACCTCGATGAGCTTGCCCTACCACATCGGTAACGGCTGGTTCGGTGGCCTGCTGCCCACCACTGCCTTCGCCATCGTGGCCCAGACCGGCAACATCTACAACGGTCTGTGGTACCCCATCATCATTGCGATGATGACCTTCGTGCTCGGCGTGTTCCTGGTGCGTGAAACCAAGGACGTCGACATCTACAAGGACGACTGATGCCCGCACGGCGCATGGGCCACAAGCCTGTGCGTCGTGGATCTGCGCCAGCTGATCTGATGCCCTCCCATGTGGAGGGCATTGTCATTTTTGGGCGGCGGCGAGGCGCTGGGGTCAATCTGTTTGGCGATGCCCTGCCCGGCGCAGTCTCAGGGCCGACACGCTGCGGCCAAGCGTTGATCGCGGCTCGTCACCAGCACGTGCTGCCCGTCTTCCGGCAGGCGTAACCCACGCCCTTGACATAACCAGATGTTGGCGCCGAGATCGCTCGCAACGTGCGAGAGCAGGAGGCGCTCGATCTGGATGCCTTCGAGCATTTCCAGTACCCCAACGAGATCGGTCCAGGTGTGTATGAAATTCACTCACCCAGCACACCCACGCAAGCACACGTTGAGCACTCGATGCAAAAGGCTGCGGAGCGCGTCCCCGCTGCGCGACTGTGGGTCAATCCAGATTGTGGGCTCAAGACCCGGCAGTGGCCCGAGGGCATCCTGGCGCTCACGCACATGGTCGCATCGGCCAAAGCCTTGCTTCGCCGCACCGATCTGCAAACCACCCAGGCGTGAGGCTGCTCACTTCAGCGTCAAGATCCAGGCAGACAACTGTTTGGCCTCGGTGGCGCTGACCTGGGTTTGCGCAGGCATGGGGCCCATCGGCATTTTCCAGACACCCCCGCCCCCCTTCACGATTTTCTCGGCCAGTTTGGCGTCCACGCCTTTCTGGCCGCGGTATTTTTGGGCCACATCTTTGAACGCCGGGCCCAATATGGCCTTGTCCACGCCGTGACAGCTCAGGCAGGCCTTGCGCTTGGCCAGTTCCGGGTTGGCGTGGGCGGGTGTGACCGCCGCAGTGATCACGCACAGGGCTGCGAGGCTCAAGTTGGCAAACTTCATGGATTTCCTTTCCGGAGGCCCATATTCCAGTTGAAAATACTTCAACAATAACGTGCAATCCCATGGTGGGGTTGACCCAAATGCTTCGCGTCGGCTGGCCGACAGAGGGGATCATGCAATGTGGTTGGTTGCAATTGGCGTCGTGATGGTGCTCATGCAGTTGTTCGGGATCGGGCCCGTGGGCAGTTGGACTTGGGCAGACGACTGGTTGATGCTGCTGCTGCCTTTCGCTCTGGCTGTGGCTTGGTGGACTTGGTGTGATGCCACGGGTTACACCCGTCGCAAAGCGATGGAGCGTGACGATCAGCGTCGTGACGCCCGCCGTCAGAAAGCCATCGATGCACTGGGGCTGAAGCGGGATCGCCGCAAGTAAGGGTATCGGGCATCAGGGGGAATGGCCGCGGGCTAAAATTGTTCTTTCACAGAGAACCCACCAGCCCGGAGCCCCTCCATGCCTCAGTACCGTTCCCGTACCTCCACCGCCGGCCGCAACATGGCCGGTGCCCGTGCCCTGTGGCGTGCCACCGGCATGAAGGACGGTGACTTCGAGAAGCCGATCATCGCCATCGCGAACAGCTTCACCCAGTTCGTGCCCGGCCACGTGCACCTGAAGGACC
>JAJUGJ010000050.1 GCA_029268225.1 Burkholderiales bacterium
GTGCCGCACTGGGGCTCGGTCAGGCACATGGTGCCGGTCCACTCGCCGCTCACCAGCTTGGGCATGTAGGTGTTCTTCTGTTCGGTGCTGCCGAACTGGAAGACGGTGTTCATGCAGCCCAGGCTGAGGCCAGGGTACATGGTGAACGACCAGTTGGCCGTGCCCATCATTTCGGCCTTGAGCAGGTTCATGGACATGGGCAGTTCCTGGCCACCGTATTCCTTGGGGTGGGACAGGCCTTGCCAGCCACCGGCCACGTACTCGGCATAGGCTTCCTTGAAGCCCTTGGGGGTGGTGACCTCGCCGTCGGCGATGGTGCAGCCTTCTTGGTCGCCCGACAGGTTCAGCGGGGCCAGCACCTCTTCACAGAAGGTGGCGCAGCCTTCCAGGATGGCGTCCACCATGTCCGGTGTGGCGTCTTCGGCGCTCGGCAGTTGGGCGTAGTGCGCCGGGTAGTCGAACACCTCGTTGAGCAGGAAGCGCACGTCGCGCAAAGGGGCCTTGTATTGCGGCATGGGTCACCTCGGTATGTGGGTCTGTGGGATTTCGAACGACCTTTTCAAACGATCGTTCGAATTGCCGTGTTTATACCGCAGGGGTGTCGGCCTGTGGGGCGTTTGGACCGATGTTGACGGGGTTTCCCCCTCGATTGGGTGGGGCTGTGGCATCCGGGGTGCGGCAGGTCACCGCCATGAAAAAGCCCCACGCGCAGGTGGGGCTGAGGGGAGCGGGGGCAGGAGGTCCCTGCGCCCATTCGGGCTGTTTTACAGGCCCAGCAGTTTGTAGATGGGCTGCAGCAGCGAGTCCAAGGTGCCGGGCGTCTTGGTGTTCTGCTCGTTCTTCTGGGTTTCGTAGGCGCGGATCGGGGTGCCCTTGCCGTCGATCAGGTCGTCCACCACCACCTTGAGGCTGGCGTGGTTGGCTTCCTTGATGGCCGTGCCCGAGAAGGTGAGGGTGGTCAGGGTGTGCGACTTCAGCAGGTCGCGCTGATAGGGCACGTAGTAGCCGACGTTGGGGTAAGGCTTCATGGCGTTCACCCACTTCTGCACCTCAGGCACCCACTTCTGGTTCAGCAGGGTGTCGCGTGGCACGCCCGATTCGGTGGCAGCGATCTCAGGATAGAAGGAGGTGTACGAGAAGGCCGAGTAGATGCCGTCACGCTGGAAGGTGCTGAAGTTGAAGCGGTCTTGCGGGAAGATCTTGGCCAGGCCGGTGCTCAGCGAGCCCAGGTTGTCGGCCGTGCCAGCGTAGGGATACATCGTCAGCAGCTTGGTGACCAGGCCATCGCTGCCGTCCAGGCCCCACACGTTGCGGATCTTGTTGTGCAGGTGCACCGAGGGTGACACCTCAGGGCTGTCGGTGCGGTTCACCTGGAACAGCGGGCCCGAGTCCGCCAGCAGGGCCGACTTCTTGGGGTTCATGGCCGTGCGCAGCCAGCTGTAGTTGGCGGTGGAGCCTGCGCCGCCAGCCGAGAAGCCGGTCACCAGCAGTTGGGCCGGCTGCTTGAAGTTCTTGCCCAGCCACTGGGCCATCGCGTAGCCGTTGACGCTGCCGCGGTGGTATTGCACGCGGGGTTTGCTGGGGTCGGCATCGGTGTAGGCGGTGACCTTGTTGCCGGTGTGCACGTCGCCCGTGCAGTAGGGGGCGTAAACGATGTTCCAGCTTTGCGTCTGCACGGACTGCAGCGGGTGCAGTCGCATCGAGAATGGGGTGATCAAACCCCCCAGGGCCAGGCCAGAGAGGCCGCCGTTGAGGATGTTGAACACATTGGTCATGTAGTCGGCCGGCACCCCGTTGGGATTGGAGGCCGACAGGATGGACAGGCCCAGCGGGCCTTCGCCCTTGCCGGCGCAGGCGTTCTGATCCCAGCAGGCGCCGCCGCCTTCGAACACGACCACGGTCTTGGTGCTGAACGGGGTCTTGTTGACGAAGAAGCGGTAGGGCGAACCGTCGCCGCAGGCCGCGCCGCTGCTGGCGGGCAGCTCGACGGCTTCCCATTGGAAGTAGCCGGCTGATGCGGCCATGGGCAGGAGGCTGGCCAGGGCCAGGATCTGGGCTTTGACGGCGAACTTGCGCATGGGAGTCTCTCCAACGGTGTCTGAGCGAGTGGGTCCCGGCGGACGTGCATGCGTCCAGGCTCTGGGGATGGCGCAGTCTAGGAACTCGTGACGAATGTCGCGATCAGGGCAACACCTCTCGGGTGATCCCTGGGAATGTTGCGCGTCAGGTTTGGCTTGCGCTGCCCGAAAGGATGTGCAAGCTTGCGAAGGCGGTGGGCGAGGACGCGTCTGTCTCAGCTGCCCAGCACGGTCAGGACACCCGTGTAGCCATGCAGGTGATGGCGAGCGATTTCGCCTGATGCAAAAAACCCCACCAGAGGGATGTCGCCCAGGGCGTGGGCGATGACGGACAGCTCTGCGTGAGCCCCCCCGAAGTGAGGGCCACCCCGCCCGGTGCAGCTCACGTAAATCGCACCCACGGGCTGACTGTCAGGGCGCTCACTCGGGTCGAATTCTTCGCGAATCTCGGCGCAGGCGCGCACCAGGTCCTGTCGGGCCGCGTGCGCGTCGCGCTGGCAGAACGCCAATTGCATGCCGGGCACCACCGCTTCACTCAGGGCCACCCCTTGGCGAGCCGGATCCAGGCCGATCAGGTGGCGAACCCGGCTGTTGGCACCAAAGTGCGATCCGTGGCTGAGCAAGTTTTCATCGGCTTCGGTCACGCCCGCGAGTGTCAGGCGGACTTTGGGCAGGGCTTCGTGTTGCCATTCGGATGAGCGCAGTGGGGTGCTCACACCCAGGTCCTGCATCAGGCACGCCAGGGCAGGTTGACCATCCAGCTCGTAGACCAGGTGTCGATCGGCTGCGGTGATCTCGCGTCGTGGTCCGATCGGGGCACATCCCTGAGTGACCCGCGAAACCAGTCGCACCCTCGGGTGGAAGGCCACGCCAGACAAGCCACCATGCCACAGGCCCAGCGCACCGGGGTCGTGGGGATCGACGGCCAGGTGAAGGCTGTGAGCCTGGCCGGCACTGAGCCCCCCGAACAGATAGCCTGAGTCGGTGCGTTCGGCCAGCTCCCGGAGCAGATCGGGGAGGTCGGGTGTTTGCCCATCGGCATGCACCTGCGCGGCGTGCGCATGCCACCCCTCTCGCGGCAGGCTCAAAGGGCGTGCCGGGGGAAGCGGGTGGCGGCCGTGAAAGATGCGGAAGTCGTCGCGCGGCAGGTTGCACAGCATCACCGCCAAAGCGGGGTCGCCCAGGTACTCGACGCCTGTGGCGGCCACGCCTGCCCCTACCGCCCCGATCCACGCCACATCAGGCAGGTGCTGGCGCAACCCGCGCATGATCGCCTCAGCGCCGGGGGCCAGTGCATCGCTCAGGTAGCACCAGCCCAGCGTGGCGCCGAGCTCGCGTGCGCCTTGTGAGGCCAGCTGCGCCCAGACCAGCTCCAGCGCCAGATCGGCTTGAGGATGGGTGGCGTGGGCATGCAGGCAACGCAGGCCCAGCGGGTGCGCGGCAGAGGGCATCAGGCTTTAGGCGGTGTCTTGCGAGCGGTCTTGCTCGCTGCGGTCTTGCGTGCCGCTGTTTTGGTGGCGGTGCTGCGGGCGCGGGGCTTCGCGGCGGCTGGCTCGCGTGCCTCGCCGGTGGTCGGTGCCGCGGCAGCCTGTGCCTTGGCCATCATGTCCTGCATGGAGGCTTCGACGCTCTGTCCCATGGTCTGGGCGGTTTGAGACGCTTGACTGGCGAGGTGCGAGAACTGTTGCGTCAAGGCATCCCACCAGCGCATCGGGTTGATGAGGTCTTGCGCTGCGTGTTCCGCTTGGGGTTCGGCGGGCGCATCGGCTGCGGGGGCTTCAGCCGCTTTGGGCGCACTGGGCTGGGCCTTCAGCGTGTCACGCAGCGCATCCATCGAGACGTTCATGCCTTGCAGGGTCGACAGGGTCATCTTCTGGACTTCCAGTCCCTGGATCGTCATGGCGATCATGCGGCTGTTTTGCTCCAGCCAGAACTGCACGGTTTTGAGCTCCTGAATGCGCTTGTCCAGCTCTTCGGGGTCCAGCGTGGGCACAGACCAGGCGGGCACCCCGGGTACACCGGGCATGGCCGTGCTGGCTTGCGCAGACAGGCCGGGCAGGGCGGCGCCTGCGGCTTTCATCCAGTCCTGGAAAAAGCCCAGCCCTGCGCCCAGGCCTGCAAAGGCGTGGGACTCCGGTGCCGGCGCGCCGGACGGGTCGGTGCTGTGTGGTCGCGAGGTCATGACGGACTCCTCTCAGTTGCCTGTGGTGAGTCTCATTGTGCCTTTGTGGCGAGGCCTTGGGCAGTCCGGCTGGCGGGCATCGCATAATCGGCGCCTTCATGCAACGTCGTGCCCTGTTTTCTCATCTCAGTCGTCTTGCTGCGGCCCTGGCTTGGCAGCAGGTGTGTGCCCAGCAAGCGCAGGCGCGAGGCCAGCAGCCGCCTCAGGGGGGCTGGCAGACCGCTGCCGAGGTGTTCACCCTCGGTGTCGCCAGTGGCGAGCCGCGCCCTGATTCGGTGGTGATCTGGACGCGTTTGGCGCCCCAGCCCCTGCAGGCCGATGGCGGCATGCCTGCGCAGGCCGTGCCCGTGCGCTGGGAGGTGGCATCCGATGCCCGCTTCAGCCGTGTGCTGCAAACCGGCAGCGCCGTGGCGGATCCGGCGGCCGCACACAGTGTGCGCGTTGAGGTGAAGGGCTTGCCTTCGGGGCAGCCTTGCTATTACCGCTTTGAGGCGGGCGGCCAGCGCAGTCCGGTGGGGCGCACCCGCACGGCCCCCGATCCCAGCGAGCGCAACACCCGCATGCGTGTGGCTTTGGCCTCGTGCCAGCATTACGAAACCGGCTTCTACACCGTGCACCGCGAAATCGCGGCCAGTGATGTTGATCTGGTGCTTTTCGTCGGGGACTACATCTACGGCACGCAGGCCAAGCCGTATGCACGCGTGCGCCGTCACCCGCACGTCATGCCCGACCTGCATCGCCGCACCTTGGCCGATTACCGCCGGCATTACGCGTCCTACAAGCTGGACCCCGACCTGCGGGCCTGTCATGCCGCCCACCCCTGGCTGATGGTGTGGGATGACCACGAAGTCTCTGCCGATTACACCGGACGGCACAGCCCTGACCTGAAGGATCCGCAGGCATTCCTGGCGGTGCGCACGGCGGCCTACCAGGCCTACTTCGAGCACATGCCGTTGTCGCCCCACCGGGCACCCGTGTCCGGCAGCATGCCCTTGCATGGGCGTTACCCCTGGGGGCGCCTGGTGGACCTGATGACGGTGGACACCCGGCAGTTTCGCGACCCGCCGGTGTGTGAAGGGCGCCATGCCCCCATGCAAGGCAAGTTGCTGTGGCAGTGTGACGCGGCGCAGGCACCCGAACGCACCATGCTGGGCCAGAGCCAGGGGTATGACCTCGCGGCCCAACTGGCCTCCAGTGTCTGTGACTGGAAGTTCATCGTGCAGTCCTCTCAGATTTCACCGGGGGTGCTGCGCTCACCTTTGGGGCCCTTGCTCTATGCCGACGGCTGGGATGCCTATCCGGCGGCACGCCGGCGCCTGACCGAAGCCATTGCCCAGCCCCGTGTGCCCGATGTGGTGTGCCTGGGGGGGGATGTGCATCGCCACGTGGCCGCCAACTTGCGCCTGGACCCGGCTGATCCGGCCTCCCCCATCATCGCCAGCGAGATTGTGACCAGCTCGGTCAGCAGCCGAGGGTTGAGCGAACTGATGAGCAGCTGGGTCAAGCGCAGCAACCCGGACTTGCTCCACGTGCGTGGCGACGAGCGCGGCTATGTGCTGCTGGACATCACCCCGCGACAGGTGGTGTGCGAGTTCCGCAGCACGCCCCACCCGGTGCGCGCCGACAGCCGCTTGCGCACCCAGGCCCGCTACATGATCGAGCGCGGCCAGCCCGGTCCGCGCAAAGCCTGACCCTGACGCGGTTCAACTGAGTGCATGCCGCAGCCGGCTGTGGGGCGGCACGCTGGCCAGGAGGAAGTCCATCTGATCGGCCAGGATGCGTCGCCCACGCAGGATCATGTCTTCATGCAAGCTGGGCACGTAGGGCAGGTAATACAACGACCAGTTCAGCTCGTCCGGCGTGCGGTTGCCTTTGCGGCCATTGCAGCTGCGGCAAGCGGTGATGCAGTTGCGCCAGCTGTCGGCACCGCCGCGTGAGGTGGGCACGATGTGCTCGCGTGTGAGATCGTCGTAGGCAAAACGCTGGCCGCAGTAGGCGCACAGGTAGCGGTCACGTGCGAACAGCTTGGGGTTGGAGAGCGCGGGCTCCTGGCGCCAGGCCCGGTTGGGGATGCTGCCCCGTACCGCGACGATGGGATGCAGCGGCAGGCGTGAGGGCTGGCCCGAGTGCCGTTGGATGCCGCCCCGCAGCACCGTGAACGGATCGCCAATCGTCCAGGCGACCGCATCGGTGGCATACAGCAGCGCCGCATCCCTGGCCGACAGCCAGGCCTGCGGACGACCTGACACGTCAAGTTGCAGCACGTCCATACAGCCCTCATTCAGGCGAAGATGGCCACAGGATAGAACATCTTGTGTGACATTCTCAAGATGTTGCCGTCTGTACGCGGCGCGACCAGACGCCCACCAAGGGGCAACCCGGGGTTGGCAAAGGGGCCTCATCCCCCGAGGATGGGGGGAAGAGCCCACAGTGCCCACTTTTTTTTCACGGACTTCACACAGCCGCCATCATTTTCTGCAAAATAGCACGACCGTTCGTTTTATTTTGAGGAAATGCCGTGGCCACTGTGACCCCCTCCGACGCCAAGCCAGCCCATGAGGCCGTGCGTGAGCGTGGGCGCGGTGCGCACAAAGGCCAGCAGACCCGTGCGGCCATCCTGGACGCCGCGTTGAGCCTGGCTGCCCAGATGGGCATCGAAGGCTTGTCGATTGGCGCCTTGGCTGAAGTCACCGGCATGAGCAAGTCCGGCGTCTTTGCCCACTTTGGTTCACGCGAAGAGCTGCAGATCTCCGTCATCCGCGAATACCACGAACGGTTCGAGGAAGAGGTGTTCCGTCCGGCCATGCGTCAGCCTCGCGGCTTGCCGCGTTTGCGCGCCCTGATCAAGAACTGGGTGAGCAAGGTCGCCACGGAAATCGATTCCGGCTGCATTTACATCAGCGGCGCTGTCGAGTTTGATGACCGTCCGGGCCCTGTGCGTGACGCCCTCGCCGGCATGGTGCTGCTCTGGCACGGCGCCTTGAACAAGGCCATTCAGCAGGCCATTGACCTGGGCCACCTGCGCGCTGACACCGACCCGATGCAAATGCTGTTCGAGATCCACGGCCTGATTCTCTCGCTCCATCATGATGCGCGGTTCCTGCGCTCTGCTGGTGCGGTGGACCGGGCCCGTGTGGCCTTCGAGCGCGTGGTGCAGTACTACGCGCAAGATCCGTCTCACGCCCCATCCCCTGTGACGGCGCCTGCGGGCGCCACCCCTGTTTGACCCCCCGATCGCCTGGCTTAAAGATCAGGTATTTCTTGTAAACGTGCCTTTCTGACCGAGGAGCTTCACGATGCCTTCTTACACCCCCCCCCTGCGCGACATGCAATTCGTGATCCACGAACTGCTGGGCGCTGTTGACGAACTGAAAACGATCCCCGCTTACGGTGATCTGGACGCCGACACCGTCAATGCCGTGCTGGAAGAGGGCGGCAAGTTCGCCTCTGAAGTGCTGGCTCCCCTGAACCTGGTGGGCGACACCCAAGGTTGCGTCCTGAACAAGGAAACCCACGAGGTCAAGACACCGGACGGCTTCAAGGAAGCCTACAAGCAGTACACCGAGAACGGCTGGTCGGCTCTGTCGGCAGATCCGCAGTGGGGCGGCCAAGGCCTGCCCATGCTGGTCAACCAGGCCATCTATGAAATGCTGAACTCGGCCAACCAGGCCTGGACCATGTACCCTGGCCTGAGCCACGGTGCCCACGCCTGCCTTGAAGCCCATGGCACCGACGAGCAGAAGAAGACCTTCCTGCCCAAGCTGACCTCGGGCGAGTGGACCGGCACCATGTGCCTGACCGAGCCACACTGCGGTACCGACCTGGGCCTGCTGCGCACCAAGGCCGAGCCCGTGGGCGACGGCACCTACAAGATCACGGGCCAGAAGATCTTCATCTCGGCCGGTGAACACGACATGGCCGACAACATCGTCCACCTGGTGCTGGCCCGCCTGCCGGACGCGCCTGCTGGCTCGAAGGGCATCTCCCTGTTCGTCGTGCCGAAGTTCCTGGTGAACGCCGATGGTTCCCTGGGTGCTCGCAACGGCGTGTACTGCGGTGGTCTGGAACACAAGATGGGCATCCATGGCAACGCCACCGCCCAGATCGTGTTGGACGGCGCTGTTGGCACCCTGGTGGGCCAGCCCCACCGCGGTCTGCCCGCCATGTTCGTGATGATGAACGGCGCCCGTCTGGGCGTGGGTAACCAGTCCCTGGGTCTGACCCAAGTGGCCTACGAAAACGCCGTGAACTACGCCAAGGACCGCGTGCAGATGCGTGCCCTGTCGGGTGCCAAGCGCCCTGACCTGGCTGCCGACCCCATCATCGTGCACCCCGACGTGCGCAAGATGCTGCTGACCGCCCGTGCCTACGCCGAAGGCGCCCGCGCCCTGGTGTACTTCGTGGCCATCGAGCTGGACAAGGCTCACAACCACCCTGACGAAGCCGTTCGCAAGGAATCCGACGACATCGTCGCCCTGCTGACTCCGATCGTGAAGGCCTTCATCACCGACAACGCCTGGGCGGCCACCGTGCATTGCCAACAGGTCTTCGGCGGCCACGGCTTCATCCACGAGTGGGGCATGGAGCAGTTCGTGCGTGACGCCCGCATCAACATGATCTACGAAGGCACGAACACCGTGCAATCGCTGGACCTGTTGGGCCGCAAGGTGCTGGGCGACGCTGGCGCCAAGCTGACCAAGTTCGGCAAGCTGGTGTCTTCCTTCGTGAAGGAAAACGCCGACAACGCCGCGATGCAAGAGTTCACCGTGCCCCTGGGCGAACTGGGCAAGAAGGTGCAAGCCTTCACGATGGAAATCGGCATGAAGGGCATGCAGAACCCCGACGAAGTCGGCGCCGCAGCGGTGGACTACCTGCGCGTGGTGGGCCACATGGTCTACGCCTACTTCTTCGCCCGCATGGCCAAGATCGCTCTGGAAAAGCAAGATTCCGGCGACACCTTCTACAAGGCCAAGCTGGCCACCGCCCGTTTCTACTTCGCCAAGCTGGTGCCTGAAGTCGAAGCCGCGATGATCACCGCCAAGGCTGGTCTGAAGCCCCTGATGGAAATGGACGAAGCCCTGTTCTAATCAGCAGGCTGTTCAAGGGGGGTGAGGTGCTCACCTCCCTTCATCCATCTCCATTCATTTGAGTTCCCCTAGGAGAGAACATGAGTCAATTCAACGTGCGCAAGGTGGCCGTGCTCGGCGCCGGCGTGATGGGTGCCCAGATTGCGGCCCACCTGGTCAACGTCAAGGTGCCGGTCGTGCTGTTCGACCTGCCTGCGAAGGAAGGCCCGAAGAACGGCATCGTCACCAAGGCCGTCGAAAACCTGAAGAAGATGAAGCCGGCGCCCCTGGGCGTGGCCGAAGACGCAGCCCTGATCCAGCAAGCCAACTACGAAGAGCACCTGGAAGTGCTGCGTGGCTGCGACCTGATCATCGAAGCCATCGCCGAGCGTCTGGACTGGAAGGAAGATCTGTACAAGAAGATCGCTCCCTTCGTGAACGACAAGGCCATCCTGGCCACCAACACCTCGGGTCTGTCCATCACGGCCATGGCCAACGTGCTGCCTGAGCAGCTGCGTTCGCGCTTCCTGGGCATCCACTTCTTCAACCCCCCCCGCTACATGCACCTGCTGGAGCTGATCCCCACGGAGTTCACCGCTCCCGAGGTGGTCGACCAGCTGGAAACCTTCTCGGCCTCCGTGGTCGGCAAGGGCGTGATCCGCGCTTACGACACCCCCAACTTCATCGCCAACCGCGTGGGCGTGGCCGGCATGATGCTGACCTTCCGCGAAGTCGAGCGTTCGGGCCTGGGCTATGACATCGTTGACGACCTGACCGGCAAGAAGCTGGGCCGTGCTTCGTCGGCCACCTTCCGCACCGCCGACGTGGTCGGTCTGGACACGATGGCCCACGTCATCAAGACCCTGCAGAACGGCGCACGTGACGACGTGTTCTCGGCCGCGTTCGAGACGCCTGCTGCACTGACCAAGCTGCTGGAGATGGGCAACTTCGGTCAAAAGACCAAGGCCGGTTTCTTCAAGAAGGTCGGCAAGGACATCCTGCAGTTCAATGCAGCCACCGGTGAGTACGTCGCTGCTGGCGGCAAGTGCGACAAGGAAGTCGCCGAGATCCTGAAGAAGCCCGCTGCCGAGCGTCTGAAGGCGCTGCGTGAGTCCAGCAACCCGCAAGCCCAGTTCGTGTGGGCCATCCTGCGCAACAGCTTCCACTACGCGGCTGTCACGCTGGAGTCCATCGCCGAATCGGCCCGCGACATCGACTTCGCCATGCGCTGGGGCTTCGGCGCCAAGCAAGGCCCCTTCGAGCTGTGGCAAGAAGCCGGCTGGAAGCAAGTGGCTGAATGGGTGAAGGCCGACATCGACGCGGGCAAGGCCCTGTCGTCGGCGCCGCTGCCCGCCTGGGTGTTCGACGGCCGCGACGGTGTGCACACCTCCGAAGGCTCCTGGTCGCCCAAGGCTGGCAAGTACGTGCCCGTGCGCGACCTGCCCGTCTACAAGCGCCAGTACTTCCGTGAAAGCGTGCTGGGCTCCAACGCCCCGAACGCCGCCACCGCTGGCAAGACCCTGTTCGAAGACGCCTCCATCCGTCTGTGGACCCTGGACGACGAAGTGGTCATCGCTTCGATCAAGTCCAAGATGCACACCATCAGCGAAGGCGTGACCAATGGCCTGGCCAAGGGTCTGGAAATCGCCGAAGCCGGCTACAAGGGTCTGGTGATCTGGTCGCAAGACGGCCCGTTCTCGGCCGGTGCCGACTTGCAGTCCATGATGCCTGCCTTCATGAGCGGCGGCGGCAAGGCCGTGGCCCCGTTCGAGAAGGCCCTGCAAGACTTCATGCTGAACCTGCGCTACAGCAACGTGCCGAGCGTGGCCGCTGTGCACGGTCTGGCACTGGGTGGTGGCTGTGAGCTGGCTGTCCACGCTTCCAAGCGCGTCGCCGCCATGGAAAGCTATGTGGGTCTGGTCGAAGTCGGTGTGGGTCTGATCCCCGGCGGCGGTGGCCTGGCTTACCTGGCTCGCCGTGCAGCCGAGCTGCTGGAGCCCTCCAAGGGCGTGTCCGGCCAGATCGGTGGCGAGCTGATGGGCTTCGTCAAGGAAGGCTTCCAGGCTGCGGCCATGGCCAAGGTGGCGACTTCCGCCATCGAAGCCAAGAAGTTCGGTTACCTGATCGACGGCGACGTGATCGTGGCCAACAAGGACGAGCTGCTGTATGTGGCCATCGCACAGGCCAAGGCCATGTTCGAGTCCGGCTACCGCGCTCCGGCCAAGAAGCTGTTCCCGGTCGCCGGCCGCAACGTGAAGGCCACGCTGCAGTCGTCGCTGATCAACATGCGTGACGGTGGCTTCATCTCGCAACACGACTACTACATCAGCTCGTGCATCGCCGACGTGCTGACCGGCGGTGACGTCGATGCCGGCACCCTGGTGAGCGAGGAATACCTGCACGCCCTGGAGCGCAAGCACTTCTGCACGCTGCTGGACAACCCCAAGACGCAAGAACGCATCATGGGCATGCTGTCGACCGGCAAGCCTGTCCGCAACTGA
>JAJUGJ010000051.1 GCA_029268225.1 Burkholderiales bacterium
GCCTCAGGACTACCCCAACCTCAAGGTCATCCCGCTGGAGCAGAACTACCGCTCCACCTCGGCCATCTTGCGCGCGGCCAACCACGTCATCGCCACCAACCCCAAGCTGTTCCAGAAGACGCTGTGGTCGGACCTGGGCGAGGGCGAGCCCGTCAAGCTGATGATGTGCGACAACGAGGAGCACGAGGCCGAGCGCGCCGTGGCGCACTTTCAGCTGCTGCGCAGCGGCCTGCTGGAGCGCCACCCGGGCGACCCGAGCAAGACGGACTGGTCGAACTTCGCCATCCTCTACCGTGCCAACCACCAGGCCCGCCCTTTTGAGCAGGCGCTGCGCAAGGCCAACATCCCCTACAAGGTGTCGGGCGGACAGAGCTTTTTCGACAAGGCCGAGATCAAGGACCTGTGTGCCTGGCTGCGCCTGCTGCTCAACAACGATGACGACCCGGCCTTCCTGCGCGCGGTGACCACCCCGAAGCGCGGCATCGGGCACCAGACCCTGGGCACCCTGGGCGAGTTCGCCGGCAAGTGGAAGGTCAGCCTGTTCGAGGCGCTGTTTTCCGACTCGCTGCACGCGGCGCTCAACAAGCGGGCGCTGGACGGCCTGCACGAGTTCGGGCGCTATGTGAACGACCTGGAGTACCGCGCCCGCCACGCCTACGGCAGCGAAGAGGCCAAGGCGCTGCTGCTGGAGTGGCTCAAGGACATCGGCTACGAACAGCACCTCTACGACAACGAAGAAAACGAGAAGGTGGCCGCGGCCCGCTGGACCAATGTGCTCGACTTCATCGACTGGGTGGCCAAGCGCTGCGGCGGCCAGATCGAAAACGATGGCGGCCTGTCGGTCGAGACCGAGAAAAAGAGCGTGCTGGAGATCGCCCAGCTGATCTCGCTGATCACCAGCCTGGCCGAACGCAACGCCGAGCAGAACGTGGTGACACTGTCCACCCTGCACGCCTCGAAGGGTCTGGAATGGCCGCATGTCGTGCTGGCGGGGGTCAACGAAGGCTCCCTGCCCTTCTCACGCGAAGAGGGCGACATCACGCCACAGCAGGTGGAAGAAGAGCGTCGCCTGATGTACGTGGGCATCACGCGCGCCAGATTGACGCTGGGGGTGAGCGTGCTCAAGCGCCGCAAGAAGGGGCGCGAGTACGTGCAAGCCACGCCCAGCCGCTTCATTGCCGAGATGAAGTTGGACGAAGGCGGCGGGCCGAAGGAAGACCCGCGCGAAAAGCTCAAACGCCTGCGCGAGGAAATGGCCGCCAAGGCCAAGGCCTCTCAGGCCGCCGCGCGGGCCTTTGACAATCAGTGAGTACCCACTCACATTGGTGAATCGAAGGCCTGTCGCCACGAACGGACGAAAAAAAACCCGAGACCATGATCTCGGGTTCGGAATCCGTTTGAACGGTAAAGTGGAGAGACAAAAGAAACAAGCAGTGGTGTGAGCCTTCTCGTTTCGAAAAGTTCCACGCTGCTGTGACTGATTGTATCTGGCGTGACATAGTTACGCAATAGCGTGTCAAAACGCAGCACGGTCGTACCCGGCTGCATCGCAAAGGACAGATTTCAATGGAATGCACGATCAACTGGCAACCGGCCTCCGGCATGGCCTTCATGGCGGAAACCGGCAGCGGCCACATCATCAACATGGACGGCGCCCCCGAGGGCGGTGGCCGCAATCTGGCCCCGCGTCCGATGGAAACCGTGCTCGCGGGCACGGGCGGCTGCACGGCCTATGACGTGGTGCTGATCCTCAAGCGTGGCCGCCACGATGTGCGCGGCTGCCAGGTCAAGCTCACCGCAGAACGCGCCGACACCGACCCCAAGGTCTTCACCAAGATCAACATGCACTTTGTGGTGACCGGCGTGAACCTGACGGAAACCGCCGTGGCGCGCGCCATCCAGATGTCGCACGAGAAATACTGCTCGGCCTCGATCATGATCGGCAAGACCGCCGAGATCACGACCAGCTTCGAGATCGTGGCAGCCTGAAGGCCGATCCAGCCCGACCGCCCTGCCCGGCTCAGATCCGGTGCGCCACCGTCGTCATGACCTTGGCAGCCAGGCGCATCAGGCCCTGCACGGGCTTGGGCAGGGGCACCCCGCCCGCGCGTTCGGCGGCATCGGCGTGCTGCACCTCATCGTCACGCATCTGCGCCACGATGGCGCGTGAGGACTGGTCGCCTGCAGGCAGACGGTCCATGTGGCTGTTGAGGTGGTGCTCCACCTGACGCTCGGTTTCCACGACGAAACCCAGGCTGATCTTGTCGCCGGCTTTGGCGGCCAGCAGGCCGATGCCGAAGGCCCCGGCGTACCACAGCGGGTTGAGCAGGCTGGTGCGGCTGCCCAACTGCTTCAGCCGCTGCTCGGTCCAGGCCAGGTGGTCGGTTTCTTCGCGGGCGGCTTCGTCGAACTGGGCTTTGAGCACCGGATCGTTCGTACCCCAGGCCTGCGAGGCGTAGAGGGCCTGCGCGCACACCTCGCCCACATGGTTCACCCGCATCAAGGCGGCCGACAGACGCTTGTCTTCGTCGCTCAAATCCCCATCGGGCTGCGCCGCCTGAGGGCAGGGGCGTGAGGACTGGTGCTCGGCAAACACCGTGCGCAAGGCCGTGTCGAAGGACATGATCAGGCGGTCCATGCCGTCGTGGCGGATGGGCGAAGCAGACGTGGGCGTGTTCATGGCGGTGAATGTTAACCCCGGGCGGCCTGCGCCGGCTTGCTCTGCATCAGCGATGCCGCCGCTTGGACTCAACGCTGCATCAAACCGCGGCTGCGCGAGATGGACAACAAGAGCCCCAAGGCCAGACCCAGCGTGACCATGGCGGTGCCTCCATAGCTGACAAAGGGCAAGGGCACCCCCACCACGGGCAAGATGCCACTGACCATGCCCAGGTTGACGAAGGCATAGGTGAAAAAGCTCAACGCCAGACTGCCCGCCAGCAAGCGCGAGAACAGCGTGGGCGCCTGAGAGGCGATGTACAAGCCGCGGAAGATCAAGGCCACAAAGCCGGCCATCAGCACCAGGCAGCCGATCAGACCGTGCTCCTCGGCATAGCCAGCAAAGGCAAAGTCGGTGGTGCGCTCGGGAATGAACTCCAGGTGGGTCTGCGTGCCCTGCATAAAGCCCTTGCCGGTGATGCCACCCGAGCCGATGGCGATCATGCCCTGGATGATGTGAAAGCCCTTGCCCAGCGGGTCGGCCGTCGGGTTGAGCAGGGTGCACACACGCTGCTTCTGATAGCCATGCAGCACCACCCAGTCCTGCTCCGGTTCACACAGGGTGTCCTGGTAGCCCACGATCAAGCTGATGCCGATCACGCCAGCCAACAGCACCGGCAAGATCAAGCGCCAACTCAGACCGGCAAAGAAGATGACGTACAGACCGCCGGACAGCACCAGCAAGGACGTCCCCAGATCGGGCTGCTTGAGCACCAGCCCAACCGGCAAGAGCAGCAAGGCCCCTGCGGCCGCATAGTCCAGGCTGCGCAGTTGCCCTTCGCGACGCTGAAACCACCAGGCCAGCATCAAGGGCGTGGCGATCTTGAGGATCTCGGAAGGCTGGATGACGATGCCGACATTGAGCCAACGCGTGGCCCCCTTCTTGGTGATGCCAAACAGCGCGGTCGCCACCAGCAACACCACCCCAAAGGTGTAAAGAGGCACCGCCAGCGCCATCAAACGCTGCGGCGGCACCTGGGCCACCACGAACAGGATCACGGCGCCCAGGAGCATGTTGCGCCCATGCTCGATGAAGCGGGTGCCGTGGTCGAAGCCCACCGAGTACATGTTGACCATGCCCAGCAGACACATGAACACGACGATGCCCACGAAAGGCAGGTCAAAGCCCTGGAACACAGGGGCCAGGCGCTGCCACCAAGAGGGCTTGGCAAAGGCGACGTTCATGGTTGCTCCCGTGAAACGGCAGGGGCCACCCCCAACACACCCGAGGGCGCAGGCGCCGTGGGCTGGGGCGACTCAGGTTGAGACGGTGCCGAGGGGGCAAGCGGGGGCGCCGATGCTCCCCCACTCACCGAAGCGGGTGACGCCACCGGCGCTGGGGTCGCCGTGGGCACGGGCTCCTCGGGCGCGTCGAAGGCATTGCGGCGTGGGGGCAGCGGCACGTCGGCCACGGAGCGCTGCTGGCCAATGGGCGCGGGAGCACGGCCCTGCTGCACGGCCACGATGTCTTCCTCACTGGGGTACAGACCCAGAATCAGGTAGTCCAGCACACGGCGGGCGATGGGCGCCGCCGCCGCAGCGCCGAACCCCGCGTTCTCCACGATGATCGCCAAGGCCACGCGCGGGTTCTCGACCGGCGCGAACGCTTCGTACAAGGAGTGGTCACGTCGGTACTCCTCCACCTTGGAGGCCACATAACGCTCATTCTGGCGCAGGCCCACGGCCTGGGCCGTGCCGGTCTTGCCGCCACTGGTGTAGCCGGCCCCTGCAAACACCCGGGTCGAAGTGCCCTCTTGCGTGACGCCGTACATGGCTTCGCGGATCAAACCCGTGTGCCCAGGCTGGAAGGCGAGCGGCGTCTGAGGCTCGCGCTCGGGCGGGCGACGCTCACGCGTCACCACGTTCTCGATCTGGCGCACCAGGCGAGGCTGGAAGCGCTGACCATCGCTCACCACGGTAGACAGGGCCGACGCCACCTGCAACATGGTGAAGGTGTTGTAGCCCTGGCCGATGCCCAGCGAGATGGTTTCCCCGGCGTACCACTTCTTTTGCTCGGGGCGGCGATAAGCCTTGCGCTTCCACTCGGTCGACGGCAGGATGCCGGTCACCTCGCCGCGCAGATCGATGCCGGTGAGGCGACCAAACCCCAATTCCGACATCTCCTGGTGGATCAGGTCCACGCCCATCTCGTTGGCCAGGGAGTAGAAATAGACATTGCTGGACTCGACGATCGCGCGGCGCATGTTCATGGGACCACCCTTCTCGCCGGCCGGGCTGCGGAAGCGGTTGCCGCCGAACACGAAAACCCCGTTGTCCATGATCACCGTGCTGGCCGCGCGCTTGCCGGTGTGCAGCGCGGCCAAGGCCATGAAGGGCTTGTAGGTGGAGCCGGGCGGATAGGTGCCGCGCAAAGCCCGGTTCAGCAGGGGCTTGTCGGGTGACTCGTTGAGGGCCTTCCAGCTTTCGGTATCGATCCCGTCGACGAACAGGTTGGGATCGAAGGTGGGCTTGGAGACGAAGGCCAGCACCTCACCGTTGCGCGGGTCGATGGCCACCAAGGCCCCGCGCCGGTTGCCAAACAACCGCTCGATCAGCGCCTGCAGCTTGATGTCGATGGCCAAATGCACCGTGTTGCCCGGTGTGGCCGGATGCGAGCGCAGCAGGCGCACGGCACGCCCCCCGGCACTGGTCTCCACCTCTTCAAAACCGGTGATGCCGTGCAACTCACGCTCGTAGCTCTGCTCGATGCCCAGCTTGCCGATGCGCTCGGTGCCGCGGTAGTTGGCCTGCTCTTCATCAGGCCAGTCGAGCATGGCCTCGGCCTCGCGCTGGTTGATGCGGCCGATGTAGCCCAACACATGGCTGGCCAGCTCGCCGTAAGGATAGTGACGGAACAGGCGCGCCTGAATGTCCACGCCGGGGAAGCGGAAGCGCTGCGCGGTGAAGCGCGCCACCTCTTCGTCGGTCAAACGGGTGCGGATCGGGATGGACTCGAAACGCTTGGACTCCTCACGCAGTCGCTTGAAACGGCGACGGTCACGCGGCTGGATCTCGACGATCTCCGCCAGTGCGTCAATGGTGGCCTCCAGATCCTCGGTCTGCGAGGGCGTGATCTCCAGCGTGTAGGCCGAGTAGTTGTTGGCCAGCACCACACCATGACGATCGACGATGAGCCCGCGGTTGGGCACCACGGGCACCACGGCAATGCGGTTGTTCTCGGCCCGGCTGGCCAGGTCATCATGGCGCTCGATCTGCAGCACCGTGAGCCGGTACACCAGCAAGCCGAAACAGCACAACACGAACGCCGCCGCCGCCCACAAACGACGGCGGAACTGGCCCAGCTCGACATCGATGTTCTTGAGTTCGGTCATGGAGGCACGCAGCGGGCGAGACCGGTCACAGCGGCCGGTTCTTGTCGCGGTCGGGTGCGCGCCGCTGCGGCGCCAGCAACACGATGGACGCCAGCGGCCAGAGCGCGGACTCGATCAGCGGCGCGATGAACAAGGACCACCCCGGAAAGGCGGCACCCGCCATCAACCGCACCAGCAGCGAAACGGCGTGCGCAGCCACAAACAAGGGCAGGATCTGCGCGGCCTGCGAGGGCACCGTGAACCACAGCAGGCGACGGTGCACCGTGATGGCGAAGAAGCTCAACAGCGTGTAGGCCAACGCATGCTGACCGAGCAAAGCGCCCTGATGCACGTCCATGAACAGGCCAAACAGGAAGGCCGCCCCCACGCCCACACGACGCGGCTGGTGCACGTTCCAGAACACCAGAGTGACGGCCAGAAGGTCGGGCATGCCCGCCCAGCGCCCCCATGGCAGCATGTTGAGCAGGAACGCGACCAACAACGAGAACCAGATGAAGACCGGGTTGACCGGGAGCAGCAAGGTGCTGCCGCGGGGCATCATGGCTGACTCCTGGAGACACTGACGGCCTCGGCGGCCGGATCGGCCGCTTCGGACTCCGGCCGGGGAGGCAAGCCCGCCGACAGGGGTTGCAACAAGAGCACATGCCGCGAGCTGTCCGGTTGGGCCAGCGGTTGCAGCGTGATGCGGGCAAAGGCCGAATCCGCACGACGGTCAACCCTCACCACCTTGGCCACCGGCACCCCTGCGGGGTAAATGCCATCCAGGCCAGAGGTTTGCAACTCGTCGCCCGCCTGCACGTCGGCGTTGCCCGCCATGAAGCGCAGCTCCATGCCACCGGACTGCGGCAAGCCATAGGCCACGCCGCGGTGCTGGGTGCGCACATTGACCACTGGCACGGCGGCATCCTTGTCGGTGACCAGGGTCACTTCGGCCGTGACGGGATAGACCCGCGTCACCTGCCCCAGCACCCCCCGTTCATCGATCACGGGTGCGCCCAATGTCACCCCATGGCGACGGCCCTGGTCGATCACGACCTTGCGCGTGTAGGGGTCGGGGGCGTCGTAGAGCACCTCGGCGGCCAGCGTGCCCACCTCGATGCGGGGGCGCAGACCCAACAACTCACGCAGCCGCGCATTCTCGCGCTCCAGCTGCACCATGCGGGTCACGCGCTCGGCCTGCTGGGCCAATTGCTGCTGCGAGCGCGCCTGCAGGGCGCGCGCCTCTTCCACGCCCGCCAGGTAATGGCCCGCCATCTCCCACGCGCGAACCGGCGCAAGCAACACGCTCTGCACAGGTTGCAAAAGGGTGGCGGCGGCTGCGCGCAGCGGCTGCGTCATCTTCCAGCGGGCATCGGCCACCATCAGCAAAATGGCCAGCGCCGAGAAAAACAGCAGACGCGTGAACGCCGAAGGCCCCTGCTTGAAAAAAGGGGGCGGCGTGCGATCCAGCGTGGCCAGCGGCATGAAAGCAAACGGACCCGAGGGTCCGTACATCCTTCGAGTGGGTTATTCGGAGGTGAAGATGCTGCCCAGGCGGTCCATGCGCTCCAGCGCCAGGCCACAACCACGCACCACGCAGGTCAGCGGGTCTTCGGCCACGTGCACCGGCAGGCCGGTTTCCTCGGCCAGCAGACGGTCAAGGTCGCGCAGCAGCGCACCACCACCGGTCAGCATCATGCCGCGCTCGGCGATGTCAGCACCCAGCTCGGGCGGGGTCTGTTCCAGCGCGTTCTTGACGGCCGACACGATCTGGTTGAGCGGATCGGTCAGCGCTTCCAGGATCTCGTTGGACGAGATGGTGAAGCTGCGCGGCACGCCTTCAGACAGGTTGCGACCCTTGACTTCCATTTCCTTGACTTCGGAGCCGGGGAAGGCGCTGCCAATTTGCTTCTTGATGGCCTCGGCGGTGGGCTCACCGATCAACATGCCGTAGTTGCGGCGGATGTAGCTGATGATGTGCTCGTCGAAACGGTCACCACCGACGCGCACACTGCCCTTGTAGACCATGCCACCCAGCGAGATCACGCCCACCTCGGTGGTGCCGCCGCCGATGTCGACGACCATGGAGCCCGACGCTTCGGAGACCGGCAGGCCGGCACCGATGGCGGCGGCCATGGGTTCTTCGATCAGGTAGACCTCGGAAGCGCCGGCGCCCAGCGCCGATTCACGGATGGCGCGGCGCTCGACCTGGGTCGAGCCGCAGGGCACGCAGATGATGATGCGCGGCGAGGGCTTCAAGACCGAGCGCGGGTGCACCATCTTGATGAACTGCTTGAGCATCTGCTCGGTGACGGTGAAGTCGGCGATCACACCGTCCTTCATCGGGCGGATGGCCTCGATGTTGCCGGGCACCTTGCCCAGCATGGCCTTGGCCTCGGCGCCCACAGCCTGGATGGTCTTCTTGCCGTTGGGCCCGCCTTCGTGACGGATCGAGACGACCGAAGGCTCGTCGAGCACGATGCCCTTGTCACGCACATAAATCAGCGTGTTGGCCGTGCCCAGGTCAATGGCCAGGTCGGTGGAAAAATACTTGCGAAACATGCCGTACATGCGGTGAACTCCGATGGGGCCCACGCCAACAGCCCGGCCCCGCATGCGGATGACACACGCACACGGCAACACAGACAAAGATGACGATGGCCCGCTGTTAGGTGAGACCGGCGCCACAGCGGCGACCTGTGCAAGGTTCGCAACACACCGCAACGCCTGTCCGAAAATCTGGCAAATCCCCTGTCAAACCACCTTGACCAACCCTGGACAAATGTGGTTTGTGGATAACCTACGATAATACCTTATGGCCTGCCCGTTGACGGGCAGTGCAACCGTCTGTTACCCCTGGAAAAACCATGGCCCTGACCTCTCAAGACGTCAGTCGCATTGCCCAGCTCGCCCGCCTTGAACTGCGTGACGACGAACAGGCTGCGATGCTGACCCAGCTCAACGAGTTTTTCGACATCGTCGAGAAAATGCGTGCAGTCGATACCTCGGGTGTTGAACCGCTGTACACCCCGCTGTCCGCCATCGAGGACGTGACGCTGCGTCTGCGTGCCGACACGGTCACCGAGCCCGACAACCGTGAGGCCAACATGGCCAACGCCCCCGCACAAGACGGCGGCCTGTTCCTGGTGCCGAAGGTGATCGAATGAGCGCATTGCACGACCTGACCCTGGCCCAGCAGAGCCAGGCCCTGGCTTCGGGCCAGACCACCTCCGTGGCCCTGACGCAGCATGTGCTGGACCGCATCGCAGCCCACACCGAGCTGGGCGCCTTCCTGCACGTGGACGCCGAAGGCGCTTTGGCCGTGGCCGCGGCTTCGGATGCCCGCCGTGCGGCCGGCCAATCGCTGGGCGCGCTCGATGGCGTGCCCATTGCTCACAAGGACATCTTCGTCACGCAAGGCCAGCCGACCACGGCTGCCTCGAAGATGCTGCGCGGCTACCAAAGCCCGTTTGACGCCACCGTGGTGGCCAAGCTGAAGGCCGCCGGCGTGGTCTCGGTGGGCAAGCTCAACTGCGACGAGTTCGCCATGGGCGGCGCCAACGAAAACTCCGCCTACGGCGTAGCCCGCAACCCCTGGGACACCACCCGCATTCCGGGTGGCTCGTCTGGCGCGTCGGCCGTGGCCGTGGCGGCCCGCCTGGTGGCCGCAACCACCGGCACCGACACCGGGGGCTCGATCCGTCAACCCGCCGCACTCACCGGCATCACGGGCATCAAGCCCACCTATGGCCGCTGCTCGCGCTTTGGCATGATCGCGTTTGCTTCGTCGCTGGACCAGGCTGGCCCGATGGCCCGCACCGCCGAAGACTGCGCCCTGCTGCTGCAAGCCATGAGCGGCTTTGACGAGCGCGATGCCACCAGCGCCCAGCAGCCCGTGCCCGACTTCGTGGCTGCGCTGACCGCCCCGCGTGCCGGCGCCACCGCTGACCAGCCTTTGACCGGCTTGCGCGTGGGCGTCCCCAAGGAGTTCTTTGGTGAAGGCGTGAGCGCCGACGTGCTGGCCGCCAACCGCGCCGCACTGGCTCAACTGGAGAGCCTGGGCGCCACCCTGGTGGACATCAGCCTGCCGCGCACCGAGCTGTCTATTCCCGTCTACTACATCATCGCGCCGGCCGAGGCCTCGTCCAACCTGAGCCGCTATGACGGCGTCAAGTTCGGCCATCGTGCCGCCAAGTACGGCGATCTGAACGACATGTACCGCAAGACCCGCGCCGAAGGTTTTGGCGCCGAGGTCAAGCGACGCATCATGATCGGCACGTATGTGCTGTCGCACGGCTATTACGACGCCTACTACCTGCAGGCGCAAAAGCTGCGCCGCATGATCGCCGACGACTTCCAGGCGGCCTTCCGGGTGTGCGACGTGATCGCCGGCCCGGTCTCGCCCACGGTGGCGCGCCCGATCGGCTCGTCCACCGACCCGGTGCAGGAATACCTGGCCGACATCTTCACCCTGCCCGCCTCGCTGGCCGGCCTGCCCGGCATGAGCGCGCCCTGCGGTTTGGGTGAACACGGTCTGCCCGTGGGCCTGCAGTTGATCGGCAACTACTGGCAAGAGGCGCAGCTGCTGCACACCGCACACGCCTTCCAGCAGGCCACCGACTGGCACCAGCGCGCCCCGGCTGCCCTGGCTTGATCCACCGAGACGAGACACACACCATGAGTTCCCCCCTGATCCGTGGCTACGAGGTCGTCATCGGCCTGGAAACCCACGTGCAACTGTCCACCGCGTCGAAGATCTTCTCGGGCGCGTCCACCCAGTTTGGCGCTGCGCCCAACACCCAGTCCTGCCCGGTGGACCTGGCCCTGCCCGGCACCCTGCCGGTGATGAACGAAGGCGCCGTGGAGCGCGCCATCGAGTTCGGTCTGGCCGTGGGTGCCCACGTGGCCCCGCGCTCCATCTTTGCGCGCAAGAACTACTTCTACCCCGACCTGCCCAAGGGCTACCAGATCAGCCAGTACGAGATCCCCGTCGTGCAGGGCGGCTCGGTCAGCTTCTTCGTGGACGACAAGCCGTTCACCGTGCGCCTGGTGCGCGCCCATTTGGAAGAAGATGCGGGCAAATCGCTGCACGATGACTTCGTGGGCTTCAACGGCGAGAAGTCGTCGGGCATCGACCTGAACCGCGCCGGCACCCCGCTGCTGGAGATCGTGACAGAGCCGGACATCCGCTCCAGCAAGGAAGCGGCCGAGTACGCGCGCGCGCTGCACACCCTGGTGGTGTGGCTGGGCATCTGCGACGGCAACATGCAGGAAGGCTCGTTCCGCTGCGACGTGAACGTGTCGGTGCGCAAGCCGGGCGGCCCGCTGGGCACGCGCCGCGAGATCAAGAACCTCAACAGCTTCAAGTTCCTGCAGCAGGCCACCGACTTCGAAATCAACTGGCAGATCGACCAGATCGAGGACGGCTACGCCATCCAGCAGGCCACCGTGCTGTTCAACCCGGACACGGGCGAGACGCGGGCCATGCGCACCAAGGAAGACGCGCACGACTACCGCTACTTCCCCGACCCCGACCTGCC
>JAJUGJ010000052.1 GCA_029268225.1 Burkholderiales bacterium
AGCGGCGGAAGACAGGCCTCGCGCCTCGATGATGGCGGCGCCGCGCTTGCCCACGGTCGGCAGGAACACGGTCTCGTTCCACACCTGGTCGTTGATCATGTCCTTGACGGATTCGCCATTGATGGTGGCGAAACGGTAGTCGGCGTACATTGTGGGCGAGTGGTTGCCCCACACGCACAGCTTCTCGATGTCCTTGACGGCCTTGCCGGTCTTGGCGGCGATCTGGGAAGCAGCGCGGTTGTGGTCCAGGCGCAGCATGGCGGTGAAGTTCTTGGCCGGCAGGTCCGGAGCCGACTTCATGGCGATGTAAGCGTTGGTGTTGGCGGGGTTGCCGACGACCAGCACCTTGACGTTGCGCGAAGCGACAGCGTTCAGAGCCTTGCCCTGAGCGGTGAAGATCTGGGCGTTGGCAGCCAGCAGGTCAGCGCGCTCCATGCCAGGGCCGCGAGGACGTGCACCCACCAGCAGGGCGTAGTCGGTGTCCTTGAAGGCGGTCATCGGATCGGAGTGAGCTTCGATACCGGCCAGCAGCGGGAAGGCGCAGTCTTCCAGCTCCATGATCACGCCCTTCAGCGCGTTCTGGGCCTTTTCGTCGGGGATTTCCAGCAGTTGCAGGATCACGGGCTGGTCCTTGCCCAGCATTTCGCCAGAGGCGATGCGGAACAGGAGGGCGTAACCAATTTGGCCAGCGGCGCCGGTAACGGCGACGCGAACGGGTGCTTTGCTCATATGCAACTCCGAAAGAGTGAGGGCGGTTTGATGGAAAACCCACAAGTGTAGCGTCGCGCAGCCTGGTGTGTACACATCGCCGCGCAATGCCCATAGTCTGATATCTTATATAAGATGTCTTCTAACGTACTTGTGGACTTTGGCTGTCAGTTGTGGTGCAATGGCGCCCGGTCAGCGTTCATCCATGCTGCCCGACACCAATCAACGATCATACCCCGATCGCCAACCGAGACCTTGACGCTGTGGTGACCCCTCCGCCCTTCTCCCCCACGCCCGACGCCGTGTCGTCGGCGAGCGCGGGCGCAGGTGTAGCCGGCCCGTCCTTCAGCCCGCTGTACCAGCAAATCAAGGCCCTGATCCTGCGCAGCCTGCAGGCAGGCGAGTGGCGTCCAGGTGAAGCCATCCCCAGCGAACTGGAACTGGCCGCCCGCTTCAAGGTCAGCCAGGGCACCGTGCGCAAGGCGGTCGATGAGCTCGCTGCCGAGAACCTCCTCATGCGCCGGCAGGGCAAGGGTACCTTTGTGGCCACCCATGCCGAAGAGCAGGTGCAGTTCCGCTTTCTGCGCCTGGCCCCCGATCAGCCCGAGCAAGCCGCCGACGCCTCCCGACGCGAATTCCTCGACTGCCGTCGCCTGCGCGCGCCCGCCGACGTCGCCCGTCCGCTGCAACTCAAGTCTGGCGAGATGGTGGTCGAGGTGCGTCGTGTGCTGCACTTTGCTGGCCAGCCTGTCGTGCTGGACGACATCTGGCTGCCGGGCCATCTTTTCAAGGGCCTGACGGCAGAGCGGCTGAGTCAATACCAGGGCCCGATGTATGGCCTTTTTGAATCCGAATTCGGTGTGCGCATGATCCGCGCCGAAGAGAAAATCCGTGCGGTGGTGGCCGATGCGTCCGTGGCCAGTGTCCTGCAGGTGGAAGTTGGCAGTCCGCTCCTGAGCGTGGAACGCCTCTCGTACACCTACGGTGATCAGCCTGTTGAGCTTCGTCGCGGGCTGTACCGCACTGACCGTCATTACTACCGAAACGAGCTGAGTTGACAGGCAGTTCGTGCACCCTTTTTGCGTCTTGTCGTGTGCTTGTCTCAAGCTCGCAGATGACAGCGTGAAACCGTCGGGCTGGGGATTGCCCTAAAATCCTTCCTTCTTGACAGATCTTTGACGCTCGGCAGGAGCTCTAACAACATGGCTGACAACGCGAAAACCCCACGCCCCGTCTACCGGAACATCCATATCACGGACATCGTCAGATACCGTCTGCCCTTGGCAGGGATCGTATCGATCCTCCATCGGATCAGCGGCGCTCTGATGTTCCTCTTGATGCCCTTCATCATCTGGATGTTCGACGCGAGTGTCACGTCGGAAATCTCGTATGAGTCCTTCACCTCGGTGTTCACCGTCGGGTGCGCTGATGGTGCCGTGCCGGGTTGGTTCTTCAAGCTCGTTGCGCTGGCTCTGATCTGGGCTTACTTGCACCACTTCTGCGCCGGCATCCGTCACCTGCTGATGGAAGTGTCGCACTCGTACACCAAGCAAGCGGGCAAGTCCACCGCCGTCGCCACCCTGGCCATCAGCCTGGGCTTGACCGTCGTGCTGGGCGCCAAGCTGTTCGGCCTGTTCTGATCTACGTTGCCAGGAAAACACAACATGTCTCAAAACTACGGAACCAAGCGCATCGTCCCGGGTGCGCACTATGGTCTGCGCGACTGGTTGGCGCAGCGCATCACCGCCGTGCTGATGGCCTTGTTCACCATCGTGCTGCTGGCGCAAGTCATCTTCGGTGGCCCTCTGGGCTACGACAGCTGGTCGGGCATCTTCTCGGCTCAGTGGATGAAGACCCTGACCTTCGTGGTCATCGTCGCCATGCTCTACCACGTCTGGGTCGGCATGCGTGATCTCTTCATGGACTACATCAAGCCCGTCAGCATTCGCCTGTGCCTGCATGTGTTCGCCATCGTCTGGCTCGTGGGTTGCGCCGGTTGGGCCATCCAAGTGCTGTGGAGACTGTAAAAAATGACCGCTACTTCTTCTCTTCCTACCCGCAAGTTTGACGTCGTGATCGTCGGGGCCGGCGGCTCCGGTATGCGCGCCTCGCTGCAACTGTCCCTGGCTGGCCTGAACGTGGCCGTGCTGTCCAAGGTCTTCCCCACCCGTTCGCACACGGTGGCCGCTCAGGGCGGTATCGGTGCCTCGCTGGGCAACATGTCCGAAGATAACTGGCACTATCACTTCTACGACACCATCAAGGGCTCCGACTGGCTGGGCGACCAGGACGCCATCGAGTTCATGTGCCGTGAAGCTCCGAAGGTCGTGTACGAACTCGAACACTTCGGCATGCCGTTCGACCGCAACGCCGACGGCACCATCTACCAGCGTCCGTTCGGCGGTCACACCGCCAACTACGGTGAAAAGCCCGTGCAACGCGCTTGCGCTGCCGCTGACCGTACCGGCCACGCCCTGCTGCACACCCTGTACCAGCAAAACGTCAAGGCCCGCACCCAGTTCTTCGTGGAATGGATGGCCCTGGACATCATCCGTGATGCCGAAGGCGACGCCGTGGGCGTGACCGCGCTGGAAATGGAAACCGGCGAAGTGCACGTGCTGCAAGCCAAGACTGTGTTGCTCGCCACTGGTGGTGCTGGCCGTATCTACCAGGCTTCCACCAACGCCTTCATCAACACCGGTGACGGTCTGGGCATGGCCGCGCGCGCTGGCATCCCTCTGGAAGACATGGAATTCTGGCAGTTCCACCCCACCGGCGTGGCCGGCGCGGGCGTGCTGCTGACCGAAGGCTGCCGTGGCGAAGGCGCGATCCTGCGCAACAGCAAGGGCGAGCGCTTCATGGAGCGCTACGCGCCGACCCTGAAGGACTTGGCACCGCGTGACTTCGTGTCCCGTTCTATGGACCAGGAAATCAAGGAAGGCCGTGGCTGTGGTCCTAACAAGGACTACATCCTGCTGGACATGACCCACTTGGGTGCTGACACCATCCGCAAGCGCCTGCCTTCGGTGGAAGAAATCGGTCACAACTTCGCCAACGTCGACATCACCAAGGAAGCCATTCCTGTGGTGCCGACCATCCACTACCAGATGGGTGGCATCCCGACGAACGTCCACGGTCAGGTCGTGATCCCGGCCAACGGCAAGCACAACGACATCATCAACGGTCTGTACGCCGTGGGTGAGTGCTCTTGCGTGTCGGTGCACGGGGCCAACCGTCTGGGCACCAACTCTCTGCTCGACCTGGTCGTGTTCGGTCGCGCTGCGGGCAACCACATCGTCGACTTCAACCTCAAGACCAAGAGCCACAAGCCTCTGCCCAAGGACGCTGCCGACAAGACCCTGGCACGTCTGGCACGCCTGGACTCGGCCAAGAACGGCGAGTACTCGCAAGACGTGGCCAACGAGATCCGCTCGACCATGCAGGCCCACGCTGGCGTGTTCCGCACCCAGGCCATGATGGACGAAGGCGTCAAGAAGATCGCAGCCGTGCGTGAGCGCGTTGGTGGCATCGGCCTGAAGGACAACTCCAAGGTCTTCAACACCGCCCGTGTCGAAGCTCTGGAAGTCGAAAACCTGATCGAAGCCGCACAAGCCACCATGGTGGCCGCTGCTGCCCGTCAGGAAAGCCGTGGCGCCCACGCCCACAACGACTTCCCCGATCGTGACGATGCCAACTGGATGCGCCACTCGCTGTGGTACTCCGAAGGCAACCGCCTGGACTACAAGCCGGTCAACCTGCAGCCTCTGACGGCGGAATCCGTTCCTCCGAAGGCGCGCACGTTCTGATCGTCAGCGACTCGACATTAGGAATTCATCATGAGCCAAAAGCGCATTTTCCAGATCTACCGCTACGATCCAGACAAGGACGCCAAGCCCTACATGCAGACCATCGAGATCGAACTCGACGGCAACGAGCGCATGCTGCTGGACGCCCTGGTCAAGCTCAAGAAGGTGGACCCCACCATCTCGTTCCGTCGCTCCTGCCGTGAAGGCGTGTGCGGCTCCGACGCGATGAACATCAACGGCAAGAACGGTCTGGCCTGCCTGACCAACATGCGCACGCTGCCGCAAACCATCGTGCTCAAGCCGCTGCCCGGTCTGCCTGTGATCCGCGATCTGTACGTGGACATGACCCAGTTCTTCAAGCAGTACGACTCCATCAAGCCCTACCTGCTCAACGACACGCCGCCGCCCGAAAAAGAGCGCCTGCAGTCGCCCGAAGAGCGCGAAGAGCTCGACGGTCTGTATGAGTGCATCCTGTGCGCCAGCTGCTCGACCAGCTGCCCCAGCTTCTGGTGGAACCCTGACAAGTTCGTGGGTCCCGCCGGTCTGCTGCAAGCCTACCGCTTCATCGCTGACAGCCGCGATCAAGCCACGGCCCAGCGCCTGGACAACCTGGAAGACCCATACCGTCTGTTCCGTTGCCACACCATCATGAACTGCGTGGACGTGTGCCCGAAGGGCCTCAACCCCACGAAGGCCATTGGCAAGATCAAGGAATTGATGGTCAAGCGCGCCGTCTGATCTCCTGATCCGACTTTTCCTGAACCGTCTGCGTTGATTCGCCTGCCCCGATGACCCAAGCTCCTGCCTCTGCCGATCTCACGCCTGACCCGGATGTGCTGCGTCGGCTGCGCTGGCGCTGCCGTCGGGGCTTGCTCGAAAACGACTTGTTCATTGACAAGTTCTTCGAGCGATATGGCGAAAACCTGACCACGCCCTTGGTACAGGGCTTGCTTGAGTTGATGGACCTGTCTGACAATGATTTGCTGGATCTCCTGCTGGCCCGCAAGGAGCCTGAAGGTGATCTGGTGAAGCCGGAAGTCATGCAGGTGCTGTCCATGATGCGAGTTGCCAAGGCGTAATCCAACCCGGGTTTCGATCACCAAAACAGGTGTGCGAGACCCGGTAAGGGCCGATAATCCGGGCTCGGGAATTCCCAGTCCAAGACCTCTTTCCACACAAGACCGATCCCTTAGGAGTGCTCATGACCCCGTCCGACGTGAAAGCCACCCTGTCGTTCTCCGACGGCAGCCCCAGTATGGAACTGCCCATCTACAAGGGTTCTGTCGGCCCGGATGTGATTGACATCCGCAAGCTGTACGGCCAAACCGGCAAGTTCACCTACGACCCTGGCTTCCTGTCCACCGCGTCGTGCAACTCCAAGATCACCTACATCGACGGTGACAAGGGCGAACTGCTGTACCGTGGCTATCCCATCGAGCAGCTGGCCACCAACTGCGACTTCCTGGAAACCTGCTATCTGCTGCTGAATGGCGAACTGCCCAACGCTCAGCAAAAGACCGAGTTCTCCAACACGGTGTCGCAGCACACCATGGTGAACGAGCAAATGCAGTTCTTCCTGCGTGGCTTCCGCCGTGACGCTCACCCGATGGCCGTCATGACCGGTCTGGTGGGTGCCCTGTCGGCTTTCTACCACGACAGCACCGACATCAATAACCCCGAGCACCGTCAGATCGCGGCCATCCGCCTGATCGCCAAGATGCCCACCCTGGTGGCCATGGCTTACAAGTACTCGGTCGGCCAGCCTTACATCTACCCGCGTAACGACCTCTCGTATACCGAGAACTTCATGCGCATGATGTTCGCCACGCCTTGCGAAGACTACAAGGTCAACGAAGTCCTGGTTCGCGCCATGGACCGCATCTTCATCCTGCACGCTGACCACGAGCAAAACGCCTCCACCTCGACCGTGCGTCTGTGCGGCTCGTCGGGCACCAACCCCTTCGCCGCCATCGCCGCTGGTGTGGCCTGCCTGTGGGGTCCTGCTCACGGTGGCGCCAACGAAGCCGCGCTCAACATGCTGGAAGAAATCCAGCGCAAGGGCGGCGTCGAGAAGATCGGTGAGTTCATCGCCGAGGTCAAGGACAAGAACTCCGGCACCAAGCTGATGGGCTTCGGTCACCGCGTGTACAAGAACTACGACCCGCGCGCCAAGCTGATGCGTGAAACCTGCCACGAAGTGCTGAACGAGCTGGGCCTGCAAAACGACCCGCTGTTCAAGCTGGCCATGGCCCTGGAAAAGATCGCTCTGGAAGACGACTACTTCGTGTCGCGCAAGCTGTACCCGAACGTCGACTTCTACTCCGGCATCGTCCAGCGCGCCATCGGCATCCCCGTGCAGCTGTTCACCGCCATCTTCGCCCTGGCACGTACCGTGGGCTGGATCGCTCAGCTGAACGAAATGATCGGCGACCCCGAGTATAAGATCGGCCGTCCCCGCCAGCTGTTCGTCGGCGCTGAAAAGCGCGACGTCAAGCCTCTGGCTCAGCGTTGATCCACACAGCCGGCTTGACCGGCTGATGGACGATCGAAACCCCGGCCTGGCCGGGGTTTTGTCATTTCTGTTTCCATGAAAACCGGGCAGGGCGTGAAAGCGCCCGGACGTCATGGGGTAATTCCGCACGTCCTGCCTTAAAATCGTCATCTTTCCCCACCCCAGGGCCGACCAGCCCTTTGCGCAAGAAGCACCATGGGACGCACCCTCTACGACAAGATCTGGGACGAACACGTCGTCCACACCGAAGAAGATGGCACCGCCACCCTCTACATCGACCGCCATCTGGTGCATGAAGTCACCAGCCCGCAGGCGTTTGAAGGTCTGGACATCGCGGGCCGCAAAGTGTGGCGCCTGTCGGCCAACCTGGCGGTGAGCGACCACAACGTGCCCACCACCGACCGCAGCGAAGGCATCAAGGACCCGATCTCCAAGCTGCAGGTGGACACGCTCGACCAGAATTGCGATCGCGTCGGCATCACCCAGTTCAAGATGGGCGACAAGCGCCAGGGCATCGTGCACGTGATCGGCCCGGAGCAGGGCGCGATGCTGCCTGGCATGACCGTGGTGTGCGGCGACAGCCACACCTCCACCCACGGCGCTTTCGGTGCGTTGGCCCACGGCATCGGCACCTCGGAAGTCGAGCACGTGCTCGCCACCCAGACCTTGTTGGCCAAGAAGGCCAAGAACATGCTGATCAAGGTCGAGGGCACCTTGCCCAAGGGCTGTTCGGGCAAGGACATCGTGCTGGCCATCATCGGCAAGATCGGGACCGCCGGCGGTACCGGTTACACCATCGAGTTCGCTGGCAGCGCCATCCGTGCCTTGAGCATGGAAGGCCGCATGACCGTCTGCAACATGGCCATTGAGGCCGGTGCGCGCGCTGGCTTGGTGGCGGTGGACGACACCACCATCAACTACGTGCAGAACCGTCCTTTCAGCCCCAAGGGCGTGGAGCTGGAGCAGGCCATCGCTTACTGGCGGACCCTGCACTCCGATCCGGATGCCGTGTTCGACGCCGTGGTCGAGTTGGACGCTGCCCAGATCAAGCCACAGGTCAGCTGGGGTACCTCGCCCGAGATGGTGCTGTCCATCGAAGACCGTGTGCCCGATCCCGACAAGGAAAAGGATCCGGTCAAGCGTTCGGCCATGGAGCGCGCACTGCAATACATGGCGCTGGAGCCCAACAAGGCCATCAACGACATTCACATCGACAAGGTCTTCATCGGTTCGTGCACCAACAGCCGCATCGAAGACATGCGTGAAGCCGCTGCCGTGGTCAAGAAGATCGGTGGCCGCATCGCGTCCAATGTGAAGCTGGCGATGGTCGTGCCCGGCTCGGGCCTGGTCAAGGAGCAGGCTGAGCGTGAAGGTCTGGACCAGATCTTCAAGGCGGCCGGTTTCGAGTGGCGTGAACCCGGTTGCTCGATGTGTCTGGCCATGAACGCCGACCGTTTGGAGCCCGGCGAGCGTTGCGCCTCCACCAGCAACCGCAATTTCGAAGGTCGTCAAGGCGCCGGTGGCCGTACCCACCTGGTCAGCCCCGCGATGGCCGCTGCCGCAGCGATGAATGGCCACTTTGTGGACGTTCGCCGCATCGCCTGATCCCTCTCAACCGTCTGAGTCACAAGAGAGTCCGCACATGACACGTCTGATTGTTTCCGCACTGGTGGCTTTGTCCGTGTTGGGCCTGTCGGCCTGCAACACCGTGCATGGCCTGGGTCAGGACATCGAAAAGGCCGGTTCGGCCATCTCTGGCGCAGCCAAGTAAGCACACACCATGCAAGCATTCCGCATTCACAAGGGGCTCGTCGCCCCGATGGACCGGGAAAACGTCGATACCGACGCCATCATCCCCAAGCAGTTCCTGAAGTCGATCAAGCGCACGGGCTTCGGCCCCAACCTGTTCGATGAATGGCGCTATCTGGACGCGGGCGAGCCCGGCCAGGACCCGGCCACCCGCAAGCCCAACCCTGACTTCGTGCTGAACCAGCCGCGCTACCAGGGCGCCTCGGTGCTGCTGGCACGCAAGAACTTTGGCTGCGGCTCCAGCCGCGAGCACGCCCCTTGGGCGCTCGACCAGTATGGTTTCCGCGCCATCATCGCCCCCAGCTTCGCTGACATCTTCTTCAACAACAGCTTCAAAAACGGTTTGCTGCCCATCGTGCTGAGCGAGCAGCAGGTCGACCAGTTGTTCAACGAAGTGGCCGCGTTCCCAGGCTACGAGCTGACCATCGATCTGGAGCGCCAGGTGGTCGTCAAACCCGATGGCGTTGAACTGCCGTTCGAGGTGCAGCCCTTCCGCAAGTACTGCCTGCTCAACGGCTTTGACGACATCGGCCTGACCCTGCGTCACGCCGACAAGATCAAGGCGTTCGAGGCCGAGCGTCTGGCGCAGAAGCCTTGGCTGAACAACCGCATCGTCTAATTTCTTTTCTCCCGCTGAGATTCCCAACATGGTCATGAAGATTGCAGTTCTGCCGGGTGACGGCATCGGTCCCGAGATCGTCACCGAGGCGGTGAAGGTGCTCAAGGTTCTGGACCTGCCTTTCCAGCTGGACGAGGCCAAGGTCGGTGGTGCCGCCTTCGACGCTCACGGTCACCCGCTGCCCGAGCACACCCTGAAACTGGCCATGGAATCCGACGCCGTGCTGTTCGGCTCGGTGGGGGATTGGAAATACGACAAGCTCGAACGCCATCTGCGTCCTGAGCAGGCCATCCTGGGGCTGCGCAAGAACATGGGTCTGTTCGCCAACTTCCGTCCGGCCATCTGCTACCCGCAGCTCACCCACGCTTCCAGCCTCAAGCCCGAGCTGGTGGCCGGTCTGGACATTCTCATCATCCGCGAACTGACCGGCGACATTTACTTCGGTCAGCCTCGCGGCCGTCGCCAGTCTCCGGACGGTGAATTCAAGGGCGCCGACGAGGCCTTTGACACCATGCGCTACTCGCGCCCGGAGATCGAGCGCATCGCCCACGTGGCCTTCCAGGCGGCACGCAAGCGCAACAAGCGTGTCACCAGCGTCGACAAGGCCAACGTGCTGGAGACCTTCCAGTTCTGGAAGGACGTGGTCACCGAGGTGCACGCCCAGTATCCCGACATCGAGCTGGACCACATGTACGTGGACAACGCCGCGATGCAGCTCGTCAAAGCCCCCAAGAAGTTCGACGTGCTCTTTACCGGCAACATGTTTGGTGACATCCTGTCTGACGCGGCGGCCATGTTGACCGGCTCGATTGGCATGCTGCCGTCGGCCTCGCTGAATGCCAAGGGCCAGGGCCTCTACGAGCCCAGCCATGGTTCGGCCCCAGACATCGCCGGCAAGGGCGTGGCCAACCCCCTGGCCACCATCCTGAGCGCCGCCATGATGCTGCGCTTCAGCCTGAACCAGGAAGAGACCGCAACCCGCATCGAGCGCGCCGTGCAGAGCGTGCTGGAGCAAGGTTTGCGCACCCCCGACATCTTCAGCGAAGGCACGCAGAAGGTCGGCACGGTCGAGATGGGCGAGGCTGTCGTGGCTGCGCTCAAGGCACAAGGCTGAGCCGCGCGCCGTTCGTCACAGATTCAGTAATAAGAGGATAGAAACATGGCTACGACTCTGGTTGGTTTGGTGGGCTGGCGCGGCATGGTCGGCTCCGTCCTCATGCAGCGCATGCTCGACGAGAACGATTTTTCCCTGTTCCAGCCGGTGTTCTTTTCCACCAGCAACGCGGGCGGTGCGGCTCCCAAGTGGGCCGACGGCGCCGGCCCGCTGCAGGATGCATACGATATCGAGGCACTGAAGAAGCTGCCCATTATTGTGACCGCACAAGGCGGCGATTACACCTCGGCCGTTTATCCGAAATTGCGCTCCGCCGGTTGGGACGGCATCTGGATCGATGCGGCCAGTACTTTGCGCATGGCTGATTCTTCGGTCATCGTGCTCGATCCTGTCAATCGCGACGTAATCGACGCCGCCCTCGGGCGTGGCGTGAAGGAGTTCGTCGGCGGCAATTGCACCGTGAGCTGCATGCTGATGGGCTTGGCCGGCTTGTTCCGTCAGGATCTGATCGAATGGATGACCAGCATGACTTATCAGGCGGCTTCCGGCGGCGGCGCGCAGCATATGCGCGAACTGCTGACCCAATTCGGTCTGCTGAATGCGTCGGTCAAGGGCCTGCTCGATGATCCCGCGTCGGCCATTCTGGAGATCGATCGTGGCGTTCTCGCAACACAGAAAGACAAGGCGCTGCCGACCGATCATTTCGGCGTTCCGCTGGGCGGCAACCTGATTCCCTGGATCGACAAGGATCTCGGTAATGGGGTGTCTCG
>JAJUGJ010000053.1 GCA_029268225.1 Burkholderiales bacterium
CATGAACGTGCGCTGGGAAGGCTTCACCGGCAGCCTGGAGGACGCCATCAATGAAGGCGTGCGCCGTGGCTACAACCACCCCGACAACATGCTGCGCGCCTCTGTCGTGGCCGACCCCCTGTTCGCACGCAAGAACACCAAGGACAACACCCCGGCCGTGGTCTTCATGGATGTGGTGCCCGGTGACACCGTGGACGTGACCGTGGCGGCCAAGGGCGGCGGCTCCGAGAACAAGTCGAAGGTCTACATGCTCAACCCGTCCGACAACATCGTCGACTGGGTGCTCAAGACCGTGCCGACCATGGGCGCTGGCTGGTGCCCGCCCGGCATGCTGGGCATTGGCGTGGGCGGTACCGCTGAAAAGGCGGCCCTGCTGGCCAAGGAATCGTTGATGGACGACATCGACATGTACGAGTTGCTGGCCCGTGGTCCCCAGAACAAGCTGGAAGAGCTGCGCATCGAGCTGTACGAAAAGGTCAACGCCCTGGGCATTGGCGCGCAAGGCCTGGGTGGCCTGACCACCGTGCTGGACGTCAAGATCAAGACCTACCCGACGCACGCGGCCTCCAAGCCCATCGCCATGATCCCGAACTGCGCGGCCACCCGCCACGCCCACTTCGTGCTGGATGGCTCGGGCCCGTCTTACCTGACGCCGCCGAGCCTGGACCTGTGGCCGGACGTGCACTGGGCGCCGGACTACAACAAGTCCAAGCGCATCGACCTGAACACGCTGACCAAGGAAGAAGTGGCTTCGTGGAAGCCCGGCCAGACCCTGCTGCTCAACGGCAAGATGCTGACCGGCCGCGACGCCGCGCACAAGCGCATCCAGGACATGCTGGCCAAGGGCGAGAAATTGCCCGTGGACTTCACCAACCGTGTCATCTACTACGTGGGCCCGGTCGATCCGGTGCGCGACGAAGTGGTCGGCCCGGCCGGCCCCACCACGGCCACCCGCATGGACAAGTTCACCGACATGATGCTGGAGAAGACCGGCCTCATCTCGATGATCGGCAAGGCCGAGCGCGGCCCAGTCGCCATCGAGTCCATCAAGAAGCACAAGTCGGCTTACCTGATGGCCGTGGGTGGCGCCGCTTACCTCGTGTCCAAGGCCATCAAGCACGCCAAAGTGGTGGGCTTTGAAGACCTGGGCATGGAAGCCATCTACGAGTTCGACGTGGTCGACATGCCCGTGACCGTGGCCGTGGACAGCGGCGGCACCAGCGCCCACATCGAAGGGCCGAAGGTCTGGCAGGCCAAGATCGGCAAGATCCCGGTGTCGGTGGCCTGATTCAGGCTTGACACCCAGTGAACCCGGCGCGCACCGCCGGGTCTACACAGCCCCGCCAGGTGACGCCTGCCGGGGCTTTCTTGTACCCGCTTGCGCCCACGTGACCCGTTGCGATGAAGAACCCCTACTACAACCCGGCGAAGAAGCACCATCGGCCCGACGGCTTCCAGAACAACTACCAGTCGTTCCGGGGCAAGCGCTGGCACGAGATCTTGCGGTGGCGCTGGCAAGCCTGGCGTGCGGGGCACCCTCGCCCGCTGCAAACTCCAATCCCTGTGGTGGAGCCGGATCTGGCCTTCATCCATGCCAATGCCCAGGCGGGCCTGGCCATGCAGCCGGCGGCCACCTGGATCGGGCACATCACAGTGCTGCTGCAGATCGGGGGGCTGAACCTGCTGACCGACCCGGTGTTCTCCGAACGCTGCTTTCCGGTGCAATGGGCCGGCCCGCAGCGCCAGACCCCACCGGGCTTGCGCCTGAACCAGTTGCCCCACATCGACGTGGTGCTGCTGTCGCACAACCACTATGACCACATGGACGAGGCCTCGCTGATGGGGCTGTCACAGCAAGCTGGGGGCGCGCCGCTGTTCATCACGCCGCTCGGTCACAAGCATTGGTTTGCGCGCCGCGGCATCCACCATGTGGTCGAGCTCGACTGGTGGGAGGAGCATGTGCTGCCCGCCACGGAGCGCTCGCTGCGCATGCCCGTGGTGCTCACGCCAGCGCAGCATTGGTCGGCCCGGACCACGCGCGATGCCTTGCGCAGCCTATGGGGTGGCTTTGCCGTGCTCTCGCCCGACTGCCACGTTTTCTTCGCGGGCGATACGGCGTACTCGAAGGACTTCGCCGACATCCGCCAGCACTTCGCGCGCGCGCAGACGCCGGAGCACGGCGGCGGATTCGATCTGGCCCTGCTGCCCATTGGCGCCTACGAGCCGCGCTGGTTCATGAAGGACCAGCATGTGAACCCCGAAGAATCGGTGCAGATCTTTCAGGACCTGGGCTGCAAGCAGGCGCTGGCAGTGCACTGGGGCACCTTCCAGTTGACCGACGAGCCCCTGGATCAACCGCCGCGCGATCTGGCCGTCGCCTTGCAGGCCCAGCACCTGTCGGCCGAACAGTTCCAGGTGCGCCCCATCGGCAGCACCATGAAAATCGCCCCTCGAAAGGGGCGATGACATCTAACCCACCCGACGAGATGGTCAGGCCTGACGACTCCGCGCACGGCGGCGACGGGCGACCAGCCCAGCGATGCCAGCCAGCCCCAAAGCCTGCATGGCCAACGTCGAGGGCTCGGGCACCATGGTGGTGGCGGAGCCTTGCACCGACGCCGCCAAACCCAGGGAAGCGTTCTGGAACACGTCCGAGCTGTTGGTGAAGACGGCGGTCAGCACCCGGCTGTTGTCCTGTCCCTGGTCCACACCGGGCAGCGCCACATAGCGATAGCCGTAGTAGGGGTCGTACTGGTAACCATAAGTGCCCGCTGCACTGGACGAGGCCATCACCTGATCGGCGAAGCTGTACTGGGTCGATGTGGTCCCGCTGCTGTAGCTGTAGCTCAAATTCAAAGAAGCGGAAGCCGAGGCCGATTCGCTGCCGCATGAGCCGTAGTAGTAGCTGATGCCGCCGGTCGTACACGTGGCGTTGCCCGCCCAAGTTTGAGCGCTGGCGGTGGCCGAAACAACGAGCGCACTGCGCGCAGACAACTCGATGCCATAGCCTGCGTAGTAGTAATAGCCGTTCCCACCCGAAGATGCCGCCGCGTTGTAACTGGTGCCGGGACCGTTGGCCACACCGCTGGCGGACACCGCATCAGGCCGTACCTGCGCCTGTGCCGAGGCGCCACCGGCCTCGGCCGTGGCATCGAGAGGATAGAACGACAAGTTCCGGCTGCGCGACTCAGATTCGGACCAGCCTTGCGCAGTGTCATTCGCCGTGGCAGACACCGAAGAAAAACTGCCTGCCTGCAAGGCCAGCAGCGTGTAGGAGGGGTCGATGCCGTCAGTGGGGTCCAGGTCGATCAGCGTGAAAGTGAGGTCACCCACCTGGGCCAGCGAGTACGAGCCAGCCATGGCGGAGGCAGAGACAACGCTGAGAACGCAGGCAGCAGCGAGACGCGAGACAAGCATCGGTGTAACTCCCGGGAGTAATGGTTTGCCCGAAAGTGTGCCCGCACCCTGGGGGAGATGCTGGAACAATAGGCGACACGCCCGGTTTTCCCCCCAAACACGGGAGGATCACCGGGCGCGTCAGCCGGTCAGGCTCAATGCACCACGCGGTCGAACTGGAATTCGCCGTCGGCGCTGACCTGCACCGGGATCACATCCTTGGGGCCGAACTTGCCTTGAAGGATGAGCTTGGCCACCGGGTTCTCGATGCGCTGCTGGATGGCGCGCTTGAGCGGACGGGCCCCGAACACCGGATCGAAGCCGACCTTGGCCAACTCGGCCAGCGCCTCGGGCGAGACATCGAGCTCCATCTCCATCTGCGCCAGACGACCTTCCAAGCCCTTGAGCTGGATCTTGGCGATCGAAGCGATGTGCGCCTGATCCAGTGTATGGAATACCACCACCTCGTCGATCCGGTTCAGAAACTCGGGACGGAAGTGCTGCTTGACCTCCACCCACACCGCGTCCTTGATGTCCTCGGCGGGCTGGCCGGCCATCTGCATGATGTGGTGCGAGCCCAGGTTCGAGGTCATCACGATCACGGTGTTCTTGAAGTCCACGGTGCGGCCCTGGCCGTCGGTCAAGCGACCATCGTCGAGCACCTGCAGCAGCACGTTGAACACATCCGGGTGCGCCTTCTCCACCTCATCCAACAGCACCACGCTGTAAGGCTTGCGACGCACGGCTTCGGTCAGCGTACCGCCTTCTTCGTAGCCCACATAGCCCGGAGGCGCGCCGATCAGGCGGCTCACCGAGTGCTTCTCCATGAACTCGCTCATGTCGATGCGGATCAGGTGGTCTTCACTGTCGAACAGGAAGCCGGCCAGGGCCTTGCACAGCTCGGTCTTGCCCACGCCGGTGGGGCCCAGGAACAGGAAGGAGCCGTACGGCCGGTTGGGGTCAGACAGGCCGGCGCGAGAGCGGCGGATGGCGTCCGATACCGCCACGATGGCCTCCTGTTGACCCACGACCCGCTCGTGCAGTTTGTCCTCCATGGACAGCAGCTTGTCGCGTTCGCCCTGCATCAGCTTGGACACGGGGATGCCGGTGGCACGCGCCACCACTTCGGCAATTTCTTCTGCGCCCACCTGGGTGCGCAGCAGCTGCGGACGGCCTTCGCCGTTCTTGCCAGCCTTGCCCTTGGCGCTTTCCTTCTCCTGGGCGTCCTTCAGGCGCTTTTCCAGCTCGGGCAGCTTGCCGTATTGCAGCTCGGCCACCTTGTTGAAGTCACCCTTGCGGGTGAGCTCTTCGATCTGCTGACGCAGCTTGTCGATCTCTTCACGCACGCTCTGGCTGCCCTGGGCCTGGGCCTTCTCGGCTTTCCAGATCTCGTCCAGGTCGGCGATTTCCTTTTGCAGCTTGGCGATCTCTTCGTTGAGCAACTCGAAGCGCTTGACCGAAGCCTCGTCCTTCTCACGCTTGACGGCTTCACGCTCGATCTGCAGCTGGATCATGCGGCGGTCGAGGCGGTCCATCACCTCGGGCTTGGAGTCCAGCTCGATCTTGATCTTGGCCGCGGCCTCGTCGATCTGGTCGATGGCCTTGTCGGGCAGGAAGCGGTCGGTGATGTAGCGGTTGGACAGCTCGGCCGCGGCCACGATGGCCGGGTCGGTGATGTCCACACCGTGGTGCACCTCGTACTTTTCCTGCAGGCCGCGCAGGATGGCGATGGTGGCCTCGACGGTGGGCTCGCCCACGAGGATCTTCTGGAAACGGCGCTCCAGGGCGGCGTCCTTTTCGATGTACTTGCGGTACTCGTCCAGCGTGGTCGCACCGATGCAGTGCAACTCGCCGCGCGCCAGGGCGGGCTTGAGCATGTTGCCGGCGTCCATCGCGCCATCGGCCTTGCCCGCACCAACCATGGTGTGGATCTCGTCGATGAACATGATGGTCTGGCCTTCGTCCTTGGCGACCTCTTTCAGCACACCCTTGAGGCGCTCTTCGAAGTCACCACGGTACTTGGCACCGGCCAGCAGCAGGGCCATGTCCAGCACCAGCACGCGCTTGTTCTTGAGCGAATCGGGCACTTCGCCGGCCACGATGCGCTGCGCCAGGCCTTCGACGATGGCGGTCTTGCCCACGCCGGGCTCACCGATCAGCACGGGGTTGTTCTTGGAGCGGCGTTGCAGCACCTGGATGGCGCGGCGGATTTCCTCGTCGCGGCCGATCACCGGGTCGAGCTTGCCCTGGCGGGCCCGCTCGGTCAGGTCCAGGGTGTACTTCTTCAGCGATTCACGCTGGCCTTCGGCTTCGGGGTTGTCCACTTTCTGGTCTCCACGCACGGCTTTGACGGCCGCTTCCAGGGATTTGCGGGTCAGGCCGTGGTCGCGGGCCAGCTCACCCGTTTCACCCTTGTGGTCGGCCAGGGCCAGCAGGAACATCTCGCTGGCGATGTAGTTGTCGCCCTGCTTGTGGGCTTCCTTCTCGGCGCCCTGCAGCAGGCTGATGGTGTCGCGACCGGCTTGCACCTGCTCGCTGCCTTGCACCTGGGGCAGTTTGTCGATCTGCTTGGTCAAAGCCGCAGCCAGAGGGCCGACCTTAACGCCGGCCCGCTCCAGCAAGGCTTTGGGGCCGTCGTCCTGCTGCAGCATGGCCAACAGAATGTGGGCGGGTTCGATGTAGGGGTTGTCGCGTGTCACTGCCAGGCTTTGGGCCTCGGTCAGCGCTTCCTGAAACGTTTGTGTGAGTTTGTCGAGTCGCATGAGCACTCCTGTGGCCCCGGAGATCGGCGCCGATTGCTCATGAAGATAGGGCGATCCGGTGACATTTCAAGGGGATCGACCCTCAGGCCTCGATCCGCTTGCGCCAGATCAAGCCTGCTCAGGTGGTGTCAGGCGTCGGGTCGGGCGGTGACCACCCGGTTGCGTCCCGCCTGCTTGGCCTCGTACAAACAGGCGTCCGCCTGGGCCAGAACATCTTCCAGCGTGCGATCAGGCTGATGGAAGGCCACGCCGATGCTCACGGTGATGGTCACCGGCCCACCGCGCGTTTCGCAGGGGGTGAGTGCCAGCATCTGGCGCAGGCGCTCGGCCACCGCACTGGCCTCCAGATGACTGCGCACGGGTAACAACACCGTGAACTCCTCGCCGCCGTAGCGGGCCAGCAAGGCGTCATCGCGCAGGCGCTCGCGCGTGAGTTGGGTGACCTGGCGCAGCACGTCGTCGCCCACCTGGTGACCATACTGGTCGTTGACCGCCTTGAAGTGGTCCACGTCCATCATCAGCACCGCCACCGAGGTCGGCTGGTGGGCCTGCATGGACAGCATGCGTTCGCCCAACTCCCGCAGGCCGCGGCGGGACAAGGCTCCGGTGAGGTCATCGGACAAGGCCCGGTTGCGCAACTGCTGGTTGAGGCGCTGGTTGATGATGGCAAACACCACCGCCGCCACCGACAGGGGCAGCACCGCAAAACCGAGAGACGTGATCGGCAGAAGCCAGTCTGGCGCATAAAGCCAATGGGCAGGGTAAGGGCCGCCGTCGGCCCCCACCGAGTGCACCAGCGTGATCAGCCAGATCAAGGCAAACACCGCGGCCACCACCAGCAGGCTCAACTCGCTGGGCTGGATGCGTGGGCTGCGCAAGATCAACCAACCCTGGTCGATCGCCATGCCCAGGCTGACCACGGCAAAGACCCAGGCAATGGCCTGGACGTAGGCCGTCTCCGAGCCCCAAGTGGCCATGCCCCACAGCACCAGCGCCGAGGCAGCGGTGAAAGCCCACCCGACACGCGGCGGCGTCCGCCGTCCGTTGAGCTGCCGAAACGCCCAGGCGAGCAACGTCACGCCAGCGGCTGCAAAGCCGATGGCCACCTGCGTGACGAGCGGGCGCCAGGCATCCGGGCTCAGCACGACCCACAAAAGCATGCTCAGGCAGCAGAAGGCCCAGCGGTAGAGATCCAAGGCACTGCGCACCCGGTTCTGATCGGTGCGGATCTGCGAAATCAGGCCCAAGCCCACCAAGGAGCCAGCACCGGCCGCGCCATAACAGGTGAAGACATCAATGGGCCACATGCATCCAAACTCAGGTCTGTGGGGACTCAGCTTGACGCCACATTCGGCGGCGCTTTCAAACCGCCCCAGCGCGCCGCCGCCTGATCATCGCTCACGCGCGCATCCACCCATCGGCTTTCGCCCCCGGCTGATTCCTTCTTCCAGAACGGCGCCTGGGTCTTGAGCCAGTCCATCAGGAACTCCGCGCACTGGAAAGCCTCGCCCCGGTGGGCAGAGCTGACCACCACCAGCACGATCTGGTCGCACACGGCCAAGGGGCCGACGCGGTGGATGACCTTGACGCCGCGGACATTGAAGCGCCGACGCGCCTCGACGATCAGCTCGGCGATGCTGCGCTCGGTCATGCCGGGGTAGTGCTCCAGCTCCATGATGGCGGGCGAGCTGCCGGATGCGGCTTGCGCCCACTCCCGCACGGTGCCCACGAAGCTGACCACGGCGCCCACTTGCGGATCGTGACCGCGCAAGGCGGCGACCTCGGCACCCAAGTCAAAGTCTTCGGAGCCCACGCGCACGCAGGCCAAGGCGTCTTGCAGGGCCGTGTCGTGTTCGCTCATCTCAGCCGCCCGTCACTGGGGGGAAGAAAGCCACTTCGTCGCCGTCCTGAACCGCCTGATCGGCACCACACAGCGTCTGGTTGCAGGCCGTGCGCAGGCCCTTGCCCAGGTCCAGCGCCACGGCATGGGCAGCCGAGCGGCCGATCAGCCATTGGCGCAACTCACCCACGGTGCGGGCGCCGGTGTCGGCCCAAGACAGGGTTTCAGAAGAACCAAGTTGCTCGCGCACAGCGGCGAAATAACGGACGGTGATGCTCATGTTGCCAAGCCCGCGCTCAGGGTTGGCGGGCAGAGATGGAAGGTTGCACCAACTCTGCCATGGAAATGAAATTCACGGCATCGCCCGGTCGAACGATGGTGCCCGAAGGCAGGTCCACCACGCCCTCGGCCCACGCGGCCGAACTGAGCACGCCCGAGCCTTGGTGCGGGTGCAGCACCACCCTGCCCTGCGCGTCCAGGCGCGCGCGCAGGAACTCGCGACGCTTGTCGGGCTTGGGCCAGCTGAAATCGGCGACCAGGGACACCGCCTGAGGCAGGTGCCAGCCCTCGCCGGCCAGCAGGCCCAGCACCGGACGCACCAGCAGCAGGAAGGTCACGAAGCTGGCAACCGGGTTACCGGGCAGACCCATGTAGAGGGCGCGGCTGCCATCGGCGCGGTTGATCCAGCCAAACACGAAGGGCTTGCCCGGCTTGATGGCCAGGGCCCAGAAATCCAGGCCGCCTTCGGCCAGCACGGCATTGCGCAGGTGGTCTTCTTCGCCCACCGACACGCCGCCGCTGGTGATGATGAGATCGTGCTGTTCGGCGGCCGCGCGCAAGGCGGCGCGGGTGGCAGCCAGGTCGTCCGGCACCACACCCAGGTCGCACGCCTGGGCGCCCGTCGCCTGCACCAGACCGCGCAGCGTGTGGCGGTTGCTGTTGTAGATGGCGCCCGGCGGCAGGGGCTCGCCCGGCATCACCAGTTCATTGCCGGTGGTCAGCACGCCCACCTTGGGGCGGCGGAACACCTTGAGGGAAGCGGCGCCCACCGAAGCGGCCACGCCCAGCCCCGCCGGGGTCAGTCGAACGCCGGCATGCAGCACCGCCTGGCCCTGGGCAATGTCTTCGCCTCGGCGACGGATGTTCTGGCCGGCCTGGATGGCCTCGTTGAAATGCACCGAGCCGGTGGCGGCGTCGACCGCCGTGTGCTCCTGCATGACGACGGCATCAGCCCCCTCGGGCACCGGTGCGCCGGTGAAGATGCGGGCGCAGGTGCCCGGCTGCAACATGGCCCCGACCTGACCGGCGGCAATGCGCTGGACTTGCGGCAGGCTCACGGCGGCCACGTCGGCGTCAGACTGCCCCGCCAGCGGCAGGTCGGCCGAGCGCACGGCATAGCCGTCCATGGCGCTGTTGTCCACCGGCGGCACGTCCACCGTCGACACCAGGTCCTCGGCCAGCACACGCCCCAGAGCGTCAAAGCTGTCCACGACGTCGGTCGAACGGGGCGTCTGCCCCAGGTGCTCGACCACCGCCGCATGCAGACGAGACCAGGCCTCGTCCAGCGGCATCAAGGGTTTGAACGCAGCCGCCATGGCGCCACTCCTGCAGAGAACCGGAAAACCGAACGCGAGGTGAAACGCGCGCTCAGTCGTTGCAGTGCTGGACGATGTAGTCCTTCACCGTCTGGGTGTTGTTTGGCACGACGACGAAGCGCTTGGGCAGGTCTTCCAGACCGTCCAGGCCCTTGATCCAGTGCGGACGCTCGGGCTGACGACCCGTGGCTTCGACGATGGTCTCGGCGAACTTGGCTGCCAGAGCGGTTTCCAGCACCAGCATGGTCACACCGGGCTTGACGTGCTCGCGCGCCACCTTCAGACCGTCGGCCGTGTGGGTGTCGATCATCACGCCGAAACGCTCGAAGGTGTCCTTGATGGTGGCCAGGCGGTCGCTGTGCTTGCTGGTGCCCGACACGAAACCGTAGCCCGCCACCTTGGCGAACTCGTCGGCCGACAGGTGGAACTCGCCCTGTTGCTCGATGGCATCCTTGAACAGCGCCTTCACGCGCGCACCGTCACGGCCCAGCAGGTCGAACACGAAGCGCTCGAAGTTGGACGCCTTGGAGATGTCCATCGAGGGCGAGGAGGTTTCGTACGTCTCGGCGCTGCCACGCACGCGGTAGCTGCCGGTACGGAAGAACTCGTCGAGCACGTTGTTCTCGTTGGTGGCCACGACCAGCTGGTCGATGGGCAGGCCCATCATGCGGGCCACGTGGCCGGCGCAGACGTTGCCGAAGTTGCCCGACGGCACCGTGAAGCTGACCTTCTCGGCGTTCGACTTGGTGGCGTAGAAGTAGCCGGCGAAGTAGTACACGACCTGGGCCAGCAGGCGGGCCCAGTTGATCGAGTTGACCGTGCCGATCTTGTAC
>JAJUGJ010000054.1 GCA_029268225.1 Burkholderiales bacterium
CCGAGTTGCAGGCGGCTCATGAAGCTGCCTTGGGTGAAGAGGCTCTGGGCCCCCTCAACGATGCGATGGCCCGACTGGACTTCACCAGCGCCATCGAACACTGCCAGCGCCTGCTGACGCGCTGGCCCCTGGAGTGACACGGATGCTGCCTGTCGACGCGACCTTGGCCGACCTGCTGCAAGAGCCGGAGCGCAAGCCTCGCTTGCTGGTGGTCGACGACCAGCCGACCAACATCCAGGTGCTCTACCGTGTCTTTGCCGATGACTGCCAGGTCTTCATGGCCACGTCGGGCACGCAAGCCCTGCACACCGCCCGTCAGGAAGCACCGGACGTCATCTTGCTGGACGTGATGATGCCGGACATGGACGGCTACGAGGTCTGTCGCCAGCTCAAGCAGGACAGCCGCACCCGCGACATCCCGGTGCTCTTCGTCACGGCCCACCATGAGGCCCAGGAGGAGACCCGCGGACTGGAAATGGGGGCCGTCGACTTCATCACCAAACCCATCAATCCGGCGGTGGTGCGGGCACGGGTGCGCACCCACCTCACCCTCAAGCGCCAGACCGATGTGCTCAAGCACCTGGTCTTCATCGACGCCCTCACCCACACCTTCAACCGCCGCTATTTTGACGAGCGCCTGGGAGAGGAATGGGGCCGCGCCCAGCGCACCGGCAAGCCCCTGAGCCTTCTGTTCGCCGATGTGGACTTCTTCAAGCAGTACAACGATGTGTACGGCCACCAGCGGGGCGACGACGCCTTGAGTCAGGTGGCCCACGCCCTCAAGCAGGCGGCGCTGCGCCCCGGCGATGTGGTGTGCCGCTATGGCGGTGAAGAATTTGCCTGCCTGCTGCCCGACACCGACCTGGACGGGGCCTTGCAAGTGGCCCAGCGCATGAAGAAGGCCGTGCGGGCGCTGGGCATGGCGCACGCGGCCTCGCACGTGGCCGGGGTGCTGACCATCAGCGCGGGGGTGGCGGTGCGCACACCCACCTCTACCGGTGACGCCAATGCCCTGGTGGCCCTGGCCGACGCCCAGCTCTACCGGGCCAAGACGCAAGGTCGGGCCCAGGCCTGTGCGGCCGTGCTGGACTGACGCCCTGGCCTCAATGCCCCTGGCGTGCCTGCGCCAGCATGAACTCGATGAAGGTCGAGGCCGCCCGCGTGTGATGGCGATTGGGCATGTAGAGCATGTACATCTTGGTGCCGAAGATGCTCAACTTCCAGTTGTCGAGCGCGGTCACCATCTCGCCACGCCCCACCAGGTCCTGGACCACATAGTCGGGCACCAGGCCCACGCCCAGGCCGGCCACGATGGCCTCGCGCAGAAACAGGAAGTTCTCGCTGGTGAGCGTGGGGGCCAGTTGCACCTCGTGGCGCTCGCCTTCCAGGTAGGCGGCCAGGCGCAGCTGCCGGCCCACCACCGCCGAGGTGATCAGCGGCGCCCGTGACAGGTCTTCCAGCGTGGTGGGCATGCCCTGAGCCTGGGCATAGCCCGGCGTGGCGCAGGCCACGTAGCGCACCGAGCCCATGTCGCGCGCCACCAGGTTGTCGGGCGGCTCGGACATCACCCGCACGGCGATGTCCACCTCGTCGCGCATCAGGTCGACCACGCGGTTTTCAAACACCACGTCGAGCACGATGCCGGGGTAGGCGCGTTTGAAATCGATCAGCCAAGGCGCCATCACCAGCTGGCCGTAGCCGCTGGGCACGCTCAGGCGCACGCGCCCCTGCAGGGTCTGGCCCAGGGTGGTGACGGTTTCGCGCGCAGCTTCGAGCTCGTTGCGGATCTGGCGGCCGTGCTCGTACAGGCGCAGGCCGATCTCGGTGGGCTCGATGCGGCGGGTGGTGCGGCGCACCAACTGCTGCCCCACGGCCCGCTCAAACTGGTTGAGGTGATAGCTCACATTGGCGCGGCTCATCTTCAGGCGCCGGGCGGCCTCGGAGAGGTTGCCAGCGTCGAGGATTTCGACCAACATGGTCAGGGACTGCAGTTCCATATCGCAAAACATGCGCCCGCCGAACGGGCTGACTGTCAAATATTGCTTGACAGTCTGTCAACGCCTGATGGGATTGTCAAGACAGACCCCCTGTCCAACAATCCATGCGAACCTGCAGGCCATCCGGCCGGGGTCTTTTTTCTGTCCTGAAGAGAGAAACGCCATGGAACCCACCGCTGTCGTGCCCGTTGTCCAGACCACCGTGAGCGATCACATCGCCCTGGTGAAGATCTCCAACCCGCCCGTCAATGCCCTGAGCACAGCGGTGCGCCAAGGCCTGCAGCAAGCCTTCACCGAGTTGAACCAGAACGCCGACGTGCACGCCATCGTGATCACGGGTTCGGGCAGCAACTTCATTGCCGGCGCCGACATCCGCGAGTTCGGCCTGCCTCCGCAAGCCCCCTCGCTGCCCGATGTGTGCAACCAGATCGAAGCCTCTGACAAGCTGGTGATCGCCGCCATCCACGGCGCGGCACTGGGCGGTGGCCTGGAAATCGCGCTGTCGGCCCACTACCGTGTGGCCGTCGAGACCGCCAAGGTCGGCCTGCCTGAGGTGAACCTGGGCCTGCTGCCCGGTGCCGGCGGCACGCAGCGCGCCCCGCGCCTGGCCGGGGCCGCCGCCGCCCTGGACCTGATGCTCAGCGGTCGCCACGCGGGCGCCAAGGAAGCCCTGCGCCTGGGCCTGATCGACCACATTGCCACCAGCGATGACATCGCCGCCGAAGGCATCGCCTACGCCCGCAGCCTGCTGTCGGACGGTGCCCCGGTGCGCCGTAGCGGTGAGCAAACCGACGCCCTGGCCGACCGCGCCGCGCAACAAGCCGCCATCGACGCCGCCCGCGCCGACGTGGCCAAGAAGAAGGGCCTGTTCTCGCCCGCCAAGATCGTGGACTGCGTGCAGGCCGCCCTGGATCAGCCCTTTGCCGAAGGCCTGGCCGTCGAGCGCGAGCTGTTCACCCAGTGCCTCAACAGCCCGCAGCGCGCGGGTCTGGTCCACGTGTTCTTTGCCGAGCGTGAAGTCACCAAGTCGCCCGAGACCCAGTCGGCCCAGCCCCGTCCCTTCCAGAAGATCGGCGTGATCGGCGGTGGCACCATGGGTGCCGGCATCGCCGTGTCCCTGCTGGATGCAGGCCTGACCGTGACCATGATCGAGCGCGATGACGCCGCCCTGGCCCTGGGCCAGTCGCGCGTCGCCAAGGTCTACGACGGGTCCATCGCCAAGGGCCGCCTGAGCGAAGAAGGCAAGGCCGCCATCCTGGCGCGCTTCAACGGCTCGACGAGCTACGACGCGCTGGCCGATGCAGACATCGTCATCGAAGCCGTGTTCGAAGACATGGGCGTCAAGAAGGCCGTGTTCTCCGAACTCGACCGCGTCTGCAAGCCCGGCGCCGTGCTGGCCACCAACACGTCTTACCTGGACATCAACGAGGTCGCCAACAGCGTTTCGCGTCCGCAAGATGTGGTCGGCCTGCACTTCTTCTCGCCAGCCAACATCATGAAGCTGCTGGAGATCGTGGTGCCCGCCAAGGTGAGCGCCGACGTGGTCGCCACCGGCTTTGCGCTGGCCAAGAAGCTCAAGAAGGTGCCCGTGCGCGCCGGCGTGTGCGACGGCTTCATCGGCAACCGCATCCTGGCCGTGTACCGCCAGGCCGCCGACTACATGATGGAAGACGGCGCCTCGCCGTTCGAGATCGACGCCATGGTGCGTGCCTTCGGCTACCCGATGGGCCCGTACGAAATGAGCGACCTGGCCGGTGGCGACATCGGCTGGGCGACGCGCAAGCGCCGTGCCGCCACGCGTGACCCCAAGGCCCGCTATGTGCACATCGCCGACAAGCTGTGCGAGCGCGGCTGGTTCGGCCAGAAGACCGGCCAGGGCTGGTATGTGTACGAAGGCGGCACCCGCGGTGGCAAGCCCAACCCGGCCGTCGAGCCCATCATCGCCGAAGAGCGCGCCAAGGCGGGCGTGACCCCGCGCACCTTCACCCGTGAAGAGCTGGAGCGCCGCTACGTGGCCGCCATGGTCAACGAAGGCGCCAAGGTCGTGGCCGAAGGCATCGCCCTGCGCCCGCTCGATGTCGACGTGACCCTGGTCTATGGCTACGGCTTCCCCCGCTACAAGGGCGGCCCGATGAAGTACGCCGACCTGGTCGGTCTGCCGCAGATCCTGGCCGACATCGAAGCCTTCGCCAAGGAAGACCCGCTGTTCTGGCAACCGGCCCCGCTGCTGGTCAAGCTGGTGCAAGAAGGCAAGAACTTCGACAGCCTGAACAAAGCCTGATCCCGACGGGCTGATCAGGCCCATTTCAAACAAGTACCAGACTGGAGACCTCCCCATGCGTGAAGCCGTCATCGTGTCCACCGCCCGGACCGCCCTGACCAAGTCGCACCGCGGCGAATTCAACATCATCCCCGGCACGACCCTGGCTGCGCACGCGGTGCAGGCCGCTGTCGAGCGCGCCGGCATCGACCCCGCCCTGATCGAGGACTCGATCATGGGTTGCGGTTATCCGGAAGGCCGCACCGGCCGCAACATCGGCCGCAACGTCGCGCTGCGCGCCGGCCTGCCGCTGACCGTTGCCGGCGGCACCGTCAGCCGCTTCTGTGCCTCGGGCCTGATGGCCGTGGCCACCGCCGCCCACCGCATCATCGTGGACGGCGCCCCGGCCATGATCGCCGGCGGCGTGGAAAGCATCTCCGGCATCCGTCGCAGCGAAGGCGCGGGCGTGGACTCGGGCATCGATCCCTGGCTGCAAGAGCACAAGCCGGCCGTCTACATGGCCATGATCGAGACGGCGGACATCGTGGCCCAGCGCTACAACATCAGCCGCGAAGCACAAGACCGCTTCTCGGTCGAGTCGCAGCGCAAGACCGCCGAAGCCCAGGCCGCCGGTCGCTACAAGGACGAGATCATCCCGGTGACCTGCACGATGGCCGTCACCGACAAGGAGACCAAGGAAGTCTCCTACAAGGAAGTGACGATCGACCACGACACCTGCAACCGCGCCGGCACGACCTATGAGTCGATCGCCAAGCTGGAGCCGGTGCGCGGCGCCGGCCAGTTCATCACCGCCGGCAACGCCTCGCAACTGTCGGACGGCGCCTCGGCTTGCGTGCTGATGGACAGCAAGGAAGCCGAACGCCTGGGCCTGCAACCGCTGGGTGCCTTCCGCGGTTTTGCTGCCGCTGGCTGCGAGCCCGATGAAATGGGCATCGGCCCCGTGTTCGCGGTGCCCAAGCTGCTGGCCCGCCACGGCCTGACCGTGGACGACATCGACCTGTGGGAGCTCAACGAAGCCTTTGCCTCGCAGTCGATCTACTGCCAGGACAAGCTGGGCATCCCGTCCGAGCGTCTGAACGTCAACGGTGGCGCCATCGCCATCGGCCACCCCTTCGGCATGACCGGCGCGCGTCTGGTGGGCCACGTCCTGCTGGAAGGCCGTCGCCGCAAGGCCCAGGACCCCAAGGTCAAGTGGGCCGTCGTGACCATGTGCATTGCCGGTGGCATGGGCGCCGCCGGTCTGTTCGAAATTTTCTAAAACGCCCCGAGGAGCACAGACATGGACCTGAATTTCACCCCTCAGGAAGAAGCCTTCCGCGCCGAGGTGCAACGCTTCCTGAACGACGAAGTGCCCGCCCGCCTGAAAGAAAAGGGCGACGCTGGCAAGCGCTTCACCAAGGCCGACTTTGAAGAGTGGCACGCCCTGCTGAACAAGAAGGGCTGGCTGGCCTCGGGCTGGCCGGTCGAATACGGCGGCACCGGCTGGAACCCCGTCGAGAAGTTCATCTTCGACAACGAATGCGCCCTGGCCCACACGCCCCGCATCCAGCCCTTCGGCGTGGCCATGGTCGCCCCCGTCATCATCAAGTACGGCAACGAAGCGCAAAAACGCTACTGGCTGCCGCGCATCCTCAATGGTCAGGACTGGTGGTGCCAGGGCTATTCCGAGCCCGGCGCCGGCTCCGACTTGGCCTCGCTGAAGACCAGCGCCGTGCGCGATGGCGATCACTACATCGTCAACGGTCAAAAGACCTGGACGACCCTGGGCCAGCACGCCAACATGATCTTCTGCCTGGTGCGCACCGACCGCGAAGCCAAGCCGCAGCAAGGCATCAGCTTCCTGCTGATCGACATGGCCACTCCCGGCATCGAGATCCGCCCCATCATCACGCTCGACGGCGAGCACGAGATCAACGAAGTCTTCTTCACCGACGTGAAGGTGCCCGTTGAAAACCTGGTGGGCGAAGAAAACAAGGGCTGGGACTGCGCCAAGTACCTGCTGACCCACGAGCGCACCAACATCGCCGGTGTCGGTCACTCGGTCGCCGGTCTGGACCGCCTCAAGCACCTCGCCAGCCGCGTGATGAAGAACGGCAAGCCGCTGGATCAGGACCCGCTGTTCGCCGCCCGCCTGGCCAAGGTCGAGATCGACCTGGAAAACATGAAGACCACCAACCTGCGCGTGATCGCGTCGGTGGCCGGTGGTGGTGTGCCGGGTGCCGAAAGCTCGATGCTCAAGATCAAGGGCACCGAGATCCGTCAGGAACTGTTCTCGCTGGCGCGTCGTGCCTTGGGCGTGCATGCCCTGCCCTACATCGCCGAAGCCCTGGACGAAGGCTACACCGACGAGCCCATCGGCCCGCAAGAGTCGGCCTTTGCGGCATCGCACTACTTCAACTACCGCAAGCTGTCGATCTACGGCGGCTCCAACGAAATCCAGAAGAACATCATCTCCAAGATGATCCTGGGTCTGTAAGCATCGACTGGCGAGGAACACAACCATGAACTTCAACCAATCCGACGACCGTCGCATGCTGGCTGATTCGCTCGACCGCTACCTGGCCGAGCAGTACAGCATCGAAACCCGTCACGCCATCAGCAAGTCGGCCACCGGCTACAGCGCCGAGCAGTGGGCCCAATTCGCCGAACTGGGCCTCATCGGCGCCCTGTTCACCGAAGAGCAAGGCGGCTTCGGCGGCACCGGCTTTGACATCGTCACCGTGTTCGAATCCCTGGGCCGCGGCCTGGTGGTCGAGCCTGTGCTGGCGACGGCCGTGCTGGCCGGCTCCGCACTGGCCCACGCTGGCAACGACGCGCAAAAGGCCCTGATCGAAGAGATCATCGGCGGTGGCCTGATCGCCACGCTGGCCCACGAAGAAGCCGATGCCCATTACGCCTTGAACCGCGTCAGCACCCGTGCCACCCGTGACGGCGACCACTATGTGATCGACGGTGCCAAGGCGGTCGTGCCCTTCGCCGACCAGGCCCAGCAGATCATCGTCTCGGCCCGCACCAGCGGCGACGTGGATGACGAAGCCGGTATCTCGCTGTTCGTCGTGCCCGCCGGCACGGCCGGCCTGAGCCTGCGCGCCTACGGCAACGTCGACGGCACCCGTGCCGCCGAAGTGACCTTCAGCCAGGTGCGTGTGCCCGCCTCCGCCCTGCTGGGCGCCGAAGGCCAAGGCCACGCCACGCTGGAACACGCTGTCGGTCGTGGCCTGCTGGCCCTGGCCGCCGAGTCGCTGGGCGCGATGGAAGTGTGCAAGAAGGCCACCATCGAGTACCTGCAGACCCGCAAGCAGTTCGGCAAGGCCATCGGCAGCTTCCAGGCCCTGCAACACCGCATGGCCACCGTGCTGCTCGAAATCGAACAGGCCCGCTCGGCCGTGATCAACGCCGCCTCGGCGCTGGACGGTGACGACCGCATCGCCCGTGAGCGCGCCCTGTCGGCTGCCAAGTACTCGGTGGGCAAGATCGGCACGCTGGTGGCCGAAGAATCCATCCAGCTGCATGGTGGCATCGGGGTGACCTGGGAACTGCCCATGCCGCACTATGCCAAGCGTCTGGTCATGATCGACCACGTACTGGGTGACGAAGACCACCACCTGCAGCGCTTCATCGCGCTGGGTCAGGCCTGAGCCTCAGGCTGACAGCATGTCCGATCGCCACCTTGCTCACTGGCCCGACCAGGTGCCCCGGCACCTGGACGTCCCCGCCACGCACCTGTACGCCAACGTCGAGCGTGCTGCCGCGCAGCACCCCGACAAGCCGTACTTCATCTTCTACGACACGCCCCTGAGCTTTGGGCAGTTCCTTGTCGAGACCGGGCGGCTGGCCGGCTACCTGCAGCAGGTCTGCGGGGTGCGCAAGGGCGATCGCGTGCTGCTGTACATGCAAAACAGCCCGCAGTACGCGCTGGCGTACTACGCCATCCTGCGGGCTGACGCAGTGGTGGTGCCGGTCAACCCGATGAACCTGACGGACGAACTCCGTCACTACGTCAGCGATGCCCAGGCCACCACCATCTTCGTGCCGCAGGACCTGTACCACCACGTTCAGCCCCTGCTCAACGAGGGCACGCACGAGGCCCCCGACAGCGAAGGTCTGCGCCACGCCATCGTCGCCACCTACAGCGACTACCTGACCGAGCCGACCGACCTGCGCGTACCGCCCTTTGTGACGGAGCCGCGTCGTGCCTTCAGCGATGCGGGCGCCGTGGCCTGGATGGACGCGCTCGCCGCCAACCTGTCGCCTGGCCCGATGACGGCCGGCCCCGACGACATGGCCGTGATGCCCTACACCTCGGGCACCACCGGCCACCCCAAGGGTTGCGTGCACACGCACCGCAGCGTGATGTACAACACCATCGCGCGCCATGTGTGGCTCAAGTCCACATCGGACACCGTGATGCTCGCGGTGCTGCCCTTCTTCCATGTGACGGGCATGCAGAACGCGCTCAACGGCGCGATCTACCTTGGCGCCACCGCCATCGTGATCCCACGCTGGGACCGTGACGTGGCGCTGCAGTGCATCGGCCGCTACAAGGTCACGGCCGCCCAGCTGATCTCGACCATGGTGGTGGACATGCTGTCCCACCCGAACCTCGATCAGTTCGATCTGTCCAGCCTGAACAGCGTGGGCGGTGGCGGCGCGGCCATGCCCGAAGCCATCGCACAAAAGCTCAAGAACCTGGTTGGGGCCGATTACATCGAGGGTTACGGCATGTCCGAGACCATGGCGGCCACCCACATCAACCCGACCCAGCGCCCGATGAAGCAGTGCCTGGGCATCCCCATTTTCGATGTGGACGCGCGCGTGGTGGACCCGTCCACCTTTGCCGAACTGCCCGCGGGCGAGATCGGCGAGATCATCGTGCACGGCCCCCAAGTCATGCGCGAATACTGGCGCGCCCCTGACGCCAACCGCGACAGCTTCGTCGAGATCGACGGCAAGCGCTTCCTGCGCACCGGCGATCTGGCCTATGCCGACGAACACGGCTACTTCTTCATGGTTGACCGCCTCAAGCGCATGATCAACGCCTCGGGCTTCAAGGTCTGGCCGGCCGAGGTCGAAGCCATGCTGTATCACCACCCGGCCATCCAGGAAGCCTGCGTGATCGCCGCGCAAGACCCACGCCGCGGTGAAACCGTCAAGGCCGTCGTCGTGCTCAAGCCCGATCACGTCGGCACCGTCACCGAGCAAGAAATCGTTGAATGGGCCCATGACCACATGGCCGCATACAAGAGCCCCCGCATTGTCACCATTGTCGACCACCTGCCCAAGTCCGCTTCGGGCAAGATCCAGTGGCGTGAGCTGCAAGACCGCGAGCTCAGCCCCCCTTCGGCCGCTCAGGCCTGAACCCTCTGCCCTGCCACCACCCCAAGGAACCCCTCATGTCTGCACACGCCAAAGCCACTTTCCAATGGGATGACGCCCTGCTGCTGGAACAGCAGTTGACCGAAGACGAACGCGCCGTGCGCGACGCCGCCCGCGCCTACTGCCAGGACAAACTGGCCCCGCGCGTGCTCGAAGCCTTCCGCCACGAGAAGACCGACCCGTCCATCTTCCGCGAGATGGGCGAGCTGGGC
>JAJUGJ010000055.1 GCA_029268225.1 Burkholderiales bacterium
GGCTCGAGTTGATTGCCATGGTCAGCGGCTTGGCTGCCGCGTTGATGCTCGCCTACATCCTGGCGAGCAGCCAGAGTCCGCTGGCCTACCTGTATCACATCGGCTTCATGGTCGTCATCACCTACGGCACCATCGTGCAGCGACTGCGCTTCTGGAACGCCGTGGTGTTTTCACTGTTGCTGATCGCCCTGCACGTGTGGGGCGTGTACACCCTGCCCTCTTTTCCGGAGCGCATGGTGTTGCCATTGGTGTCGATGGTGCTGGCGAGTGCGGCCTTTACACTCACAGCCAACTATGCGCTGGAGAACGATGAGCGTCGGCGCTTTCTGTTGACCGAGCGTGAACGCGGTCTGATCCGCTCACTCACCCAAACCCAAGTGCGTCTGCGTGAGTTGTCGCGTGTGGACGAGCTTACCGGCCTGTACAACCGGCGCCACTTCGAGTCTTCCGTACAGCAACTGTGGCAACGCGCCAGTTTTGGCGGCACACCCATGGCGATCTTGATGATCGATGTGGACCACTTCAAGAAGTTCAACGACCACTACGGTCATCCCGCAGGAGACGCGTGCCTGAGGCAGGTGTGTCAGGTGCTCAAGCAAACCCTCAACGGTCAGGGTGTCATCGTTGCGCGTTATGGTGGTGAGGAGTTCATCGCGGCCATCCCGAATCTGGATGAGGCAGCCGCCTTGAACTTGGCTGAACAGGTGCGTGCCAGTGTGGAGCGGTGCCAGATTCCGCACGATCGCTCTGCCACGTCGTCGGTTGTCACCGCCAGCCTCGGATTGGCCTGGTGTCAGGCGCGTCCGGGCATGAAGGTCGAGCACCTGCTTGCCCTGGCCGACGGTGCGCTCTACGACGCAAAGCACCTGGGACGTAACCGGGTCTGCAGTCAGTCCGCCTGATGGCGAGCTTGCACCGATGGCGCCGGATCGAGATGGGTCATCACATTGAGCACAGGTAGCGCGCCCATCACCCGCTCGCGGGCTCGCAAGGCGATGTCATGCCCTTGTTTGACCGTCAGCGTACCATCCACTTCCAAATGAGCGTCCACAACGATCATGTCTCCCATCTTGCGGGTGCGCACATCGTGCACACCTGATACCCCGGGCGTTTCGCGCAGCAAGGTGTGAATCTGATCGATTTGCTCCTGTGTGGCCGAGCGGTCCATCAGGTCACTCAGGGCATTCCAGGCGAACTCCCAGCCCATCTTGCCCACCATGAAGCCCACGATCAGCGCAGCCACCGGGTCCAGCAGCGGGTAGCCCATCAGGTTGCCCACAATGCCCAGTGCCACCACCAGCGATGAAGCCGCATCCGAGCGCGCGTGCCAGGCGTTGGCCACCAGCATGCTCGAACGCACCCGCTCAGCGGCCTTGAGCATGTAGCGGAACAGCAGTTCTTTGGAGAGCAGCGTGAACAGCGCGACGTACAGGGCAATGGGCTTGACCGCAGCGATGCTTTCGGGGGTGCTCAGCTTGCCCACTGCGCTCCACAACATGCCCACGCCCACGCTCAACAACAGCAGACCCAGCACCATGGAGGCCGCGGTTTCAAACCGCTGGTGCCCATAGTGATGATCCGCATCAGGCCCCTTGCTGCTGTGCCGACTGGCCAGCAGCACGACGAAATCTGCCACCAAGTCCGACAGCGAGTGGATGCCATCGGCGATCAAGGCCTGGGAATGGGCGAAAACGCCAACCACCACCTGCAGCGCGGTCAAAACCAAGTTGACCACAACGCTGACCCATGTCGTGCGTTGCGCGACCCGGTGTCGCTCGGGAGTATCTTCTTCCTCGCTGTCGATCAGGTCAGGGGCATTCATGCCGGGATTATCCCAGCCAATCGATGTGATGCCCCAACTTGCGGGCCTTGGTGCCCAGGTAGCGTTCGTTCTCCGATTGCACTTCACTGCGAACCGGGACACGCTCTTCCACCTTGACGCCATGCTTGGCCAAGGTGTCCACCTTGCGCGGGTTGTTCGTCATCAGCTTGACCGATGAAACGCCCAAAAAGTCCAGAATTTGTGCGGCCACGTCGAAATTGCGCAGGTCGGCGGCAAAGCCCAGGTGTTCGTTGGCCTCGACCGTGTCCATGCCCTGGTCTTGCAGTTGGTAAGCGCGCAGCTTGTTGGCCAGGCCAATGCCACGCCCTTCCTGGCGCAGGTACACCACCACCCCACTGCCCTTCTTGCCAATCTCGCTCATGGCGAACTGGAGTTGGGGGCCACAGTCACAGCGCAGCGAGCCAAACACGTCACCGGTCATGCACTCGGAGTGCACGCGCACCAGGGCGCTGCCTTTCACATCGCCCATCACCATGGCGATGTGCTCCCGGCCGGTGCCTTCTTCGCGGAACAACTTCATCGTGAAGCTGCCATGCTCGGTGGGCACGCGGGCTTCCGCCTGAAACTCGACCAGGGCGGCGCTCACCGGGGTCAGGGCGTCAATCGGGGACTTCTTGTCGGTATCAGGGGTGGACATTCATTTTCCTCAGGGGCCTGCCATTCTGCCAAATGCCAGCAGGGCTCTGGGTTCGAGTCGCAAAAAGACCCGAATCCCGCCTCAATCTTGCGGTGGCACCTCTGGCAAGGCGGGGCTGGGCGAGGCCAAAAGTGCCTGCAAACCCGCTTCATCCAGGATCGGTACACCCAGGGTCTGGGCTTTCTCCAGCTTGGAGCCGGCTTCCTCACCCGCCACCACGTAATGCGTCTTCTTGGACACGGAGCCTGCCACCTTGCCGCCCGCCTCCTCGATCAAGGCCTTGGCTTCTTCGCGCGACAGGGTGGGCAAGGTGCCGGTGAGCACCAGGGTTTTGCCAAACAACGGCAGGCTGGCCGCATCGGCTGCGGCCGATGGCTCGTGCTCGGTCCAGGTGACGCCAGCGGCGCGCAACTGCTCTACCACCTCGCGGTTGTGGGGCTGGTCAAAGAAGGTGCGGATGCTGCGGGCGACCACTGGCCCCACGTCTCGCACGGCCAGCAGTTGTTCCTCGGGCGCGTCCATGATGCGGTCGATCTGACCGAAGTGGCGGGCCAGGTCTTTCGCGGTGGCTTCACCCACATGGCGAATGCCCAGGCCGAACAGGAAGCGAGGCAAGGTGGTTTGCTTGCTCTTTTCCAACGCGGCCACGATGTTTTGGGCGCTCTTGTCGGCCATGCGGTCGAGAGCGGCCAGCTTCATCACACCCAGTTTGTACAGGTCGGGCAAGGTGCGCACCAGACCGCCATCCACCAACTGGTCCACGAGCTTGTCGCCCAGGCCTTCGATTTCCACCGCGCGGCGTTGGGCAAAGTGCAGCAGCGCCTGCTTGCGCTGGGCCGCGCAGAACAGGCCGCCGGTGCAGCGGTGGTCCACCTCGCCACGTTCGCGCACCACCGTGCTGCCACACACGGGGCAATGCACGGGCATGCGGAAGTTGGGTACATAGGCTGGGCGTTCGCCCGCCACCACCCCAACGACCTCGGGGATCACGTCGCCGGCACGGCGCACGATGACGGTGTCGCCAATGCGGACACGCTTGCGGCGCAGCTCAAACAGGTTGTGCAGGGTGGCGTTCGTTACGGTCACGCCGCCCACGAAGACGGGCTTGAGACGTGCCACGGGCGTCAGCTTACCGGTGCGGCCCACCTGGATGTCGATGCCATCGACCTGGGTGAGTTGCTCCTGAGCCGGGTATTTGTGCGCCACGGCCCAACGGGGTTCACGGCTGACGAAGCCCAGGCGCTCCTGCAAGGCGCGGCTGTCGACCTTGTAGACGATGCCGTCGATGTCAAACGGCAGGCTGTCGCGCAGCGCACCCATGCGCTGGTGGAAGGCCACCAGACCGTCGGGGCCGGTTGCGCCCAAGGCCACGGTGCGGTGCTCACACACGGGCATGCCCATCGCCTGCAGGGCATCCAGCATGGCGCTGTGCGTGGCGGGCACCTCCCAGCCTTGGACCTCGCCCAGGCCATAGGCAAAGAAGCTCAAGGGCCGTTGCGCAGCAATGGCCGGGTCGAGCTGCCGCACGGCGCCAGCTGCCGCATTGCGCGGATTCACGAAGGTCTTCTCGCCCTTCTCGCGCTGACGTTCGTTCAGGGCCTCGAAGTCGTCGCGGCGCATGTAGACCTCGCCGCGCACCTCCAGCACCTCCGGGGCCACGCCTTGTAACTTCAGCGGGATCTGGCCCACGGTGCGGATGTTCTGGGTCACGTCCTCGCCCTGCTCCCCGTCGCCACGTGTGGCGGCCGTCACCAACACGCCGTGCTCGTAGCGCAGGTTGATCGCCAGGCCGTCGAACTTCAACTCGGCGGCATAGGCCACAGGCGGGTCGGTTTCGGTCAGGCCCAGTTCGCGCCGAATGCGCGCGTCAAACGCTTCGGCGCCCGAGGCTTCGGTGTCGGTCTCCGTGCGGATCGACAGCATGGGCACGGCGTGGCGCACCGGCGTGAACCCATCCAGCACCTTGCCCAGCACGCGTTGCGTGGGCGAGTCGGGCGTCAGCAGCTCAGGGTGGGCGGCCTCGATGGCTTGCAACTCGGCAAACAGCTTGTCGTACTCGGAGTCCGGGATGCTCGGATCGTCCAGCACGTAGTAACGGTGGGCGTGGGCGTGCAGCAGCTCACGCAACGCCGCGGCGCGCTTCGCCTCAGGCGAGGAGGCGCTGGCGGGCGCCAACTCGGCCCCACCAAACAGATCTGGTTGCGACATGGCCGTGATGCGTCAGCTGAACAGGCGTCGCGTGGACGGTGCGCCGGCGGCCAGATCACGGGCGGCCAGCGACTCGTACATACGGCTCAATTCAGCCTCGATCGAGGCAAAGGCGGCCGCGTTGAACGGTTGCCCCTGGTCGTCGGCCATCAGACCGTCCATGCTCAGAGCCAGGGCCTCGCCGGCCGCACACCAGGCTTTGAACGGTTCATGCTGGGCCGCGGTTTGCGGCACGTCGAACGACAGCATCAGCTCGCGCAAAGTGGCTTGATCCGGGTCTTCGGCAAAGGCAGCTTGCGCGTCGTACTGCAGAGTCAGCATGGGCGGAGCGCCCTCTTCCACCCCCGGCAACACCATGCGGCCTGGCAAGGCACCTTGCACAAACCCGTGGCGAGCGGCTTGCTGCTGGACATAGCCAATCGACCAGGCGCTGCCACGCGCATGCAAGCGCATGGCCAGTTGGGCATCGTGGGCACCGGCAAAAGCGTCCAATTCCTTGGCGCGGGCGACCACGTCAAGCATGTCCGGGAACTCGACCGAGGCGCCGAGTGTGTCGGCCATGGTCTGGATCTTCTGCACGAACTCGGAATACTCGATTTCGTTGAGGCCGCCCGTGCGATTGGCCAGCAACACGCCCGCTTGCAGTTCCTTGTAGAGCACGCCGGCCTGCGGGGTTTCCCACTCGTCACAGTCCATGCGCAGACCTTCGATCAGCACCGGCTTGCTGCCCGCACGGCGGGTGGGCGGCAAGTGCATCAGGATGTTGTCACCGCTGAGCAAACCTTCGGGTGTCAAGGTGGCAATGGCATCGACCAGCGCATCCAGGCGCGGGCCAGTGCGCTTGACGGGTGGAGGCACCACGGCCGAGGCGGCCAGCGCTGCCGCATCGGCAATCATCGGGCGGGTGGGTTCATGTTCCATCGTGGAGGTGGCGCTGAAGGGGTCGTTCTGGCTGTCGCCGTCCACGGGTTCCACCACGGCCCGCTTGGGGTGGCGAGCCGCCGCCTTGCGGGAAGTCCAGGCGCCATGCGCCAGCACCCCGATCAGCACCAAGCCGCCCAGGATGACCAGATAGGAAGTCAGCGAGTCGTTCATGTTCATCTGTCCTCAAGCTGCGTGGGCCATGCCCAACGCCGCCTCCATGTCCACCGCCACAATGCGGGAGACACCTTGTTCTTGCATCGTCACGCCCACCAGTTGTTCGGCCATCTCCATCGCAATCTTGTTGTGCGAGATGAACAGGAACTGGGTGCCGCTGGACATGCTCTTGACCAGGCGCGCGTAGCGCTCGGTGTTGGCGTCGTCCAGGGGCGCGTCCACCTCGTCAAGCAGGCAGAACGGAGCGGGGTTCAATTGGAAAATGGCAAACACCAGAGCGATGGCGGTCAGCGCCTTTTCGCCCCCTGAAAGCAGGTGGATGGTGCTGTTCTTCTTGCCCGGCGGGTGCGCCATCACCTGCACACCGGCATCCAGGATTTCATCACCCGTCATCACCAGGCGGGCGCTGCCACCGCCGAACAGGCTCGGGAACATGCGCCCGAAGTGCTCGTTGACGGTGTCAAACGTGGCGCCCAGCAGCTCGCGGGTTTCCAGGTCAATCTTGTGGATCGCGTCTTCCAGCGTCTGGATGGCATCGCTCAGGTCGGCCATTTGCGAGTCGAGGAAGCCCTTGCGTTCGCGGGCCGCAGTCAACTCTTCCAGTGCGGCCAGGTTGACGGCGCCCAATGCGTTGATTTCGCGCTGGATGCGGTCGATCTCGGTTTGCAGGCCATAGAGCTTGACGCCATCGCGCTCGATCACCTCAGCCAGCGCGGCCAGGTCCACTTCGGCGGCGGTGAGCTGCTCCAGGAACTGCGCGCCGCCCAACGTGGCGGCCTGCTGCTCCAGTTGCAGCTTGGTGATCTCGTCACGCAAGGGCTGCAGGCTGCGCTCGAAGCCCATGCGCTGTTCGTCGGCGCGGCGCAACTGCGCCGACAGGTCGTCGTACTTCGTGCGGGCCTCGGCCAGCAGGCCTTCCTTCTCGACGCGCACGGCCAGCGCCTCGTCCAGGCCGGTGTGGGCCGAAGCGTCGCTCAAGCGCGCCTGCTCTTCGTGCAGTTGCGCCACCGTGGCTTCGTTGAGCTGGATCTGCTGCGCCGATGTTTCGATGCTGCGCTGCAGTTCCCCGCGGCGTGATGCCATGGCACGGGCGCTGAACTGCGCCTCCTGGGCCTGGCGCTCTTGCGCGCGCAACTGCTCGCGGGCCTGATTGAGCTTGCGCTCGGCCTCCATCACATCCTCTTCCAGCTGGGCGTGGCGCTCCTGGGCTTCGGCCAGGCTCAGGTCCAGCTCTTCAAAGCGGGCTTCGCCGGTGGCACGGCGCTCCTGCAGTTCGTCCAGCTGGGCATCGATTTCAGCCAGTTCCTCGGCAATCTGGCCATGGCGCGCCTGAGCTTGCTCGGCCTGTTGCGTCAGGCGCAGCACTTCCACCTGCAGCTGGTGCGCGCGTTGCTGCACCTCGCTGGTCTGGCGGCGGGCAGCGGCGAGGCGCTGCGAGGCGTCGGTGTAATGGGCCTCGGCACGGATCAGGCTGGCGCGGGCATCTTCGGCCAGGAGGATCTGCGCCCTCACCTGCTTGTCCAGACTCTCGATCTCCTGAGCACGGGCCAACATGCCGGCCTGTTCCGAATCCGGTGCGTAGAAGCTCACCGCAAACTGGCTGACCGTGTGCCCCGCGCGGGTCATGATGACCTCGCCGTGGGTCAGGCGTTGTCGGTTGGCCAGGGCCTCTTCCAGGTTGGCGGCGGTGTACACGCCTTCCAGCCAGTCGTTCAGCAGCGCTTTCAGGCCGTCGTCTTGCAGCCGCAACTGATCCGACAGGCGCGGCAGCGTGGTGTGGGTGTTCTGAATGCCGCTGGCCGGCACGCTGTAGAAGGCCAGCTTGGCCGGCGGTGCGTCCTGCTCGAAAGCACGCACCGTTTCCACGCGTCCCACTTCCAGGGCCGACAAACGCTCGCGCAGCGCCGATTCCAGCGCGACTTCCCAGCCTGTCTCGATGTGCACCTTGCGCCAGAGGCCCTGCAGACTGTCCAGCCCATGCTTGGCAAGCCAGGGCTTGAGCTTGCCTTCGGTCTGCACCTTGTCTTGCAGGGTGCGCAGCGCTTCCAGGCGGGCGGTCAGTTCGGCCTGCTTGGCTGCTTGAGCTTGGCTTTCCTGCTGCTGCGCCTTGCGCGCCTCGTCCAGCTCGGGCACTTGCTCCGTCAGCTCGCCCAGTTGGGCTTCCGACAAGGCCAGCTCTGCCTGTACGGCTTCCAGTTGCTGCTTCAGGTCCGTCAAGCGGGCCTCGTCGGGCGCACCCAAGGCATGCTTTTCGCTGCTCAGGCGCTCGCGGCGCAGCGTCAGCTGGCGAGACTGTTCGTCGATGTTGCGCGATTCGGCCGCCAGCAGCTGAATCTGCTGCTGAACTTGCCCGGCCACGCCACGCTGGGTGTTGGCCTGCTGGGTGGCGCTGCGCACCGCATCTTCAAAGCTGGGCAGGCTCCCGGCCAGCTCTTCCGACTGGGCGGCCAGGATTTCAGCCTGCTCTTCGGCGGCCAGCATCTTCTCGGCCAGCTCTTCCAGCTCGAACTCGGCGGCCGCACGACGCTCCAGCCACTGCTCGTTCTGCTCCTTCAGCTCGGCCAGACGTTGCTCGACCTTCTGACGGCCTTCCACCACATAGCGGATGCGCTCTTCCAGACGACTCACGGCCAGATTGGCCTCGGCCAACTCACCTTGCGCCACATGCAAGGCATCGCTGGCGGCATAGTGGTCCTGGCGCACCTGTTCCAGCTGCGCTTCCACGCTGCGCAGCTCGGCCAGGCGGGCTTCCAGCGCATTGGTCGCCTCGGCGACAGCCAGCTTGATGCGTGTTTCCTCCGATGCCGCATCGCGGTGCTTCAGGAACCACAGCTGGTGCAGCTTGAGCGTGCCCTGCTCTTGCAGCGCGTGATAACGGCTCGCCACCTCGGCCTGCTTCTCCAGCTTGTCGAGGTTGTTGTTGAGCTCGCGCAGGATGTCTTCTACGCGGGTCAGGTTCTCGCGCGTGTCCTTGAGGCGGTTCTCCGTCTCACGGCGGCGTTCCTTGTACTTCGATACCC
>JAJUGJ010000056.1 GCA_029268225.1 Burkholderiales bacterium
CGAGCGCGCAGTTCAGCGCGGTCTGGCCGCCCATGGTCGGCAGGATCGCGTCGGGGCGCTCCTTGGCGATGATGCGCTCGACCACCTGCCACGTGATGGGCTCGATGTAGGTGACGTCGGCCGTGTTCGGGTCGGTCATGATGGTCGCAGGGTTGCTGTTGACCAGGATGACCTTGTAACCCTCTTCGCGCAGAGCCTTGCAGGCCTGGGCGCCAGAGTAGTCGAATTCGCAGGCCTGACCGATGATGATCGGGCCGGCGCCGATGATGAGGATGCTCTTGATGTCTGTGCGCTTAGGCATTCTTCTTCTCCATCAATGCCACGAAGCGGTCGAACAGGTAGCCGATGTCATGCGGTCCGGGCGAAGCTTCCGGGTGACCCTGGAAGCAGAAAGCAGGCTTGTCAGTGCGGGCCAGGCCTTGCAGCGTGCCGTCGAACAGCGACACGTGCGTGGCACGCAGGTTGGCCGGCAGGTTGGTCATGTCCACAGCGAAGCCGTGGTTCTGGCTGGTGATGCTGACGCGACCGGTGTCCAGGTCCTTCACGGGATGGTTACCGCCGTGGTGGCCGTGGTTCATCTTGAAGGTCTTGGCACCCGAAGCCAGGGCCATGATCTGGTGACCCAGACAGATCCCGAACGTGGGGATGCCGGTTTCGACCAGTTCTTTGACCGCCGCGATGGCGTAGTCACAGGCTTCCGGGTCGCCGGGGCCGTTGGACAGGAAGATGCCGTCTGGGTTGTACTTGAGGGCCTCGGCGGCAGGCGTTTGTGCCGGCAGCACTGTGACCTTGCAGCCACGCTCGGCCAGCATGCGCAGGATGTTGCGCTTGACGCCGAAGTCATAGGCGACGACGTGGAACTTCGGCGCGGTCTGCTTGCCGAAACCAGGCTTGCCGCCCAGTTGCGGGTTGGCGAGTTGCCACTCGGTCTCGTCCCACACGGTCACGCTGGTCTGGCTGACCACCTTGGCCAAGTCCTGACCGTTCATGCTCGGCGCAGCCTTCGCCTTGGCCACGGCATCGGCGATGACGGCGTCGGTCACTGCCTCACCCACGGGCAGCGCCACGATGGCACCGTTCTGGGCCCCCTTGGAGCGCAGGATGCGGGTCAGCTTGCGGGTGTCGATGTTGGCGATGCCAACGGTGCCCTGGGCTTGCAGGTACTGAGACAGCGTCTGAGTCTGGCGGAAGTTGGAAGCGCGGATGGGCAGGTCTTTGATGATCAGACCAGCGGCATGGACTTTCGAGGCTTCGATGTCTTCACCGTTGACGCCGTAGTTGCCGATGTGCGGATACGTCAGGGTGACGATCTGGCGGCAGTAGCTGGGGTCGGTGAGGATTTCCTGGTAGCCGGTGAGCGAGGTGTTGAACACCACTTCGCCGACTGTGTGACCGGCAGCGCCGATCGAAGTGCCTAGAAAGACCGTGCCGTCTGCGAGGGCCAGAAGAGCTTGGGGCAGTACGGGCAGCACGGGTTCATTCTCCGTTTGTTGTGCGCGCCCAGCTCAGCCCTTGTGACTTCTGTGCGGCTTGCGCCGACTGGAACAGACGTGACAAAACGAGTCCGGTGAGGGAAACGATGGGGGTTTCGCTAGGCGGGGATGGTTGCGGGTAAACCTTAGGAGTATAACCGATCCGCGTACTGGGCGCGCGACACCACCCCAGCCCTCGCACTGTCACTGTCATTTGAGACACAATCAAGGCGCACCATCTCCGCACGTCTCAGCAGAAAGGCACACCATGAAGGGCGACCCCAAAGTCATCGAATTTCTCAATGCACAACTCAAGAACGAGTTGACTGCAACCAACCAGTACTTTCTGCACTACCGCATGCTGAAACACTGGGGCTTCGACAAACTGGCCAAGAAGGAGTACGAGGAGTCGATTGGTGAGATGAAGCATGCCGACAAGCTCATGGAGCGAATTTTCACGCTGGACGGCCTGCCGAATTTGCAAGATCTGGGCAAGATCATGATCGGCGAAGACGTTCCTGAGATCCTGTCTTGTGATCACAAGCTGGAGACCTTCGCTCAAGGCACAGTCAAGGATGGGATCGCCTATTGCGAGTCCGTGCGCGACTATGTTTCTCGTGACCTGCTGCAGATGATCCTTGATGACACCGAGGAGCACATCGACTTTTTGGAAACGCAGATGGAGTTGGTCGACAAGGTCGGCGTTCAGAACTACCTGCAATCCATCATGGGCGATGTGACTGGCTGACTTCCGATGGCCCGCAGACTGAACCCGTGCCGGGTTCAGGGTGACTCAGAAAATGCTTGCATACGAATCATTCTTATTTAGAATGTCGTCATCAACGCTGCCGAGTCACTTCCATGATTGTTTGTGTCTGCAACCGGATCTCAGACCGGGAAATCAACCGCCACGTCCAGCAAGGCTGCATGTCTTTTGACGAACTGCAGATGGACACGGGCGTGGCAACCTGCTGCGGATGCTGTGAAACGTGCGCCCGCGAGGTGTTCCACGAGGCTCGCAGCAAGACGCACCGGATCGACTTTTCGCGCATGGTTCAGATTGCCATGCCCATGCCTGCGTGAATCGCCGCATCCCGGCACGATTTTTCACTCTTTGCGCCAACTAGTGCGCACTTGCGGTCGCAACCCCGCACCCAAGAAGCCCTCGGGTCCGGTAGCCTTGGGTTGACGTTGGAGAACTCCCTCTCCCGACCGGAAGTGTGAGGACAAGATGGCGTTCTTTCTCTACCCGCATTCGCGGACAGCCACGCAGACCACGCAGACTGCCCAATCCATGAGCATGGGTGCTGCAGGTCGTGCTGAGGTGTTGCCGCCATCAAGGTTTGCCCCACAGGCGCCAGTGTTGCTGCGCTGGGTGAGCCAGTGCTGGCGTTGGTTGTGGGATCTGGACGCACCAGCCCCCAAGCCCGCTCCCATCAGCGAAATTCGACAGATCAGGGCGGCGTTCCATGCGGCCCTGATGGACATGCAGTCGGCCAAGGCCTACCAAGTACGCTATCAGATCGAAGCCTCACGGTCTTTGCGCGAGTTGTGGCATTTGCGTGCAGATGTGTTCGAGATCGTGGCAGAAAACCGGGGGGAAGGAGAAGCCAAGCGTCGGGTGGCTGGTCTCAACCGCCATTTCCCCGACGGCCCCGCCCGCAGCCCTCGCGAAACACGCTCGGCAAAAGTCACCACGTGGTAACGTTCTTTTCGTCATGAGCCGTGTTGGCAACGGCACAAGCGTTGCAAAATGGGCGGCTGGACTGCATACCGCCCCATGAACATCATCATTCTGGACGACTACCAAGACGCCGTCCGTAAGCTCTCTTGCGCGTCCAAACTGGACGGCCTTTCTGCCAAGGTTTTCACCAACACGGTCAAAGGCGTGGGTCAGTTGTCTGTGCGCTTGCGCGATGCGGAGGCGCTGGTTCTGATCAGGGAACGCACACACTTTCCCAAAGCCCTCCTGGAGAAGCTGCCCAAACTGAGACTCATCTGCCAGACGGGTCCTGTTGGCCCACACATCGACCTTGAAGCGTGCAACCGCCTGGGCATTGCCGTGGCCGAAACGCCCAGCGACCCCGTTTCCACAGCCGAGTTGACTTGGGCGCTCATCATGGCCGCCATGCGGCGCTTGCCTCAGTACATTGGCAACTTGAAGCACGGTGCGTGGCAGCAATCAGGCCTGAAGGCTGCCTCAATGCCCACCAATTTCGGTTTGGGCATGTCGCTGAAGGGCAAGACACTTGGCATTTGGGGCTACGGGCGTGTCGGACGACTGGTGGCAAGTTACGGCGAAGCGTTCGGGATGCACGTGACGGTGTGGGGCAGCAACGAAGCGCGCGCCCGTGCCGTGGCCGACGGCTATGTCCCCGCACCCAGCCGGGAAGCCTTCTTTGCTGCCAGCGATGTACTGAGTCTGCACTTGCGCTTGGGGGCATCCAGCCATGGCGTGGTGACCAGCGAAGATCTGGCGCACATGAAGCCAACAGCCTTGCTGGTGAACACCGCCCGCGCTGAACTGATCCAAGAGGGGGCACTGGTGTCCGCCTTGAACCGTGGCCGGCCAGGCATGGCCGCAGTTGATGTGTTCGACAGTGAACCCATTTTGCAAGGACACCCGTTGTTGCGACTGGAAAACGCCATTTGCACGCCCCACATTGGCTTTGTGGAGCAGAACAACTACGAAAATTTGTTCAGCACCGCTTTCGACAATCTGCTGAACTTCATGGCGGGCACGCCCACGAATATCGTCAACCCGGAAGCCTTGCGCGTTCCACATTGAGACTGAGCCAAAGTGGAACTGGAGCGCGCCTTGTCTCGCAAGGCCATGAACAGAGCCCTATGGGCTTTGTTGTTTGGCAACTTCATCATCGGTTGCGGCGTGATGTCAGTGGGTGGTGTGCTCAACGACCTGACGCGTGACCTGAGCATTTCCGTCAGCACAGGGGGCCAGCTGATCGCGATTGGTGCGGTGATGATGGGCGTGGGTGCGCCCCTGCTGGCGGCTGCCGTCACCAAGGTGGATCGGCGGCGCCTGCTCAGTTGGGCCATGGCTTGGTACGCATTGGGATGTGCGCTGTGCGCGCTAGCCCCCTCTTCTGAATGGCTCTGGCCGATTCGGGCACTGACCGTCCTGTCGGCGGCAGTGTTCACGCCTCAGGCCGCGGCGGTGATGGGCTTCATGAGCACCCCTGCCCACCGTGGTCGGCATATCACGTTCGTGTTCATGGGTTGGTCAGTGGCCTCGGTCGCGGGCATGCCCTTGTCTGCCTGGGTAGGCGAGCGTGTGGGCTGGCGTGTGGTGATGCTGATGGTGGCGCTGGGCGCCTTGGCGGCCGCGTGGATGGTGCATCGCGCCTTGCCCAAAGGGATTCGCCCCCCTGCTCTGTCGTGGAGGGCGTGGCGCAAGGTCTTCAAGTCGCCTTTGCTGATGGCCGTCGTGCTGGTCACCGCCACGCAAAGTGCGGGGCAATTCACGGTGCTGGCGTACGCCGCCCCCTATTACAAGCATGATTTTGGCGCGAGCCCAGAGCAGATCAGTTTGTTGTTTGCCTGGTTTGGAGGCCTGGCGCTGGCTGGCAACCTGGTGCTGAATCGAACCGTGGATCGCATTGGCGCCGCCCCGGCCGTGACATTGACACTGGGGATGATGGCCCTGAGCCTGCTGATCTGGCCGCTGGCCACCTCTTTGATCGGGCTTGCCCTGGTGCTGCTCCCCTGGGCATTGAGTGGTTTCGCCACCAACTCGGGCCAACAAGCAAGGCTGGGCGGCCTCTCACCACGCCTGGCGCCGGCCCTCATGGCGCTCAATACCTCTGCCATTTACCTGGGGCACGCTTTGGGCGCGTCAGGCGGAGGATGGGTGCTCACAAATCATGGATACAGCCAGCTGCACTGGCTGGGCTTGGCATGGATGCTGGTCGCTTGGGCCTTGAGTGCCTGGGCCCAGCGGGCGCAGCGTCGCCGCGATGAGGCCCACTTTCGGGGCCTAGCCTGACAACACCATCAGCCCAGACGCTGGCGACGCGCCTCATACAGACACACGCCGCTTGCGACCGACACATTGAGGCTATCGACCGAGCCCATCATCGGGATGCTGACCAAGGCATCGCAGTTTTTGCGGGTGAGTTGGCGCATGCCCTCACCTTCGGCACCGAGCACCAAAGCGGTTGGGCCACGCAGATCCGTTTGATAGAGGCTGGCCGGCGCATCGTCCGAGGTGCCGATGATCCAGATGTCACGCTCTTTGAGTTCGGCGAGCGTACGCGCCAGGTTGGTCACCATGAAGTAAGGCACCGTCTCGGCTGCGCCACTGGCCACCTTGGCCACCGTGGCATTGATGCCGACTGCGTGGTCTTTCGGGGCGATCACAGCATGAACCCCCGCACCATCGGCAACGCGCAAGCACGCGCCCAGGTTGTGGGGGTCCGTGATGCCGTCAAGCACCAGCAGCAACGCTGGCTCGGTCAGGCCATCCAGCAGATCGTCCAGAGAGTTGCTCTTCTGAATGACTTCGACACGCGCCACCACGCCCTGGTGGCGATGGGTTCCGCACATCTTCTGCAGCTTGTCGTCATCGCTTTCGATGACCTTCAGGCCGGCCTCTTCAACCTTGGCGAGAAACTGCTTCATGCGCTGATCGCGACGGGTCGCGTCAACGTGCAATTCACGGATGGATTTGGGCGCCACTTTCAGGCGCACGGTCACGGCATGGAAGCCAAATAGCAGTTTCAGACTCATCCCGGCATCCTAACCGCTCAGGCGCCCCGCACTGATGCGAATGCGCTGCTGACAGCGTTCTGCGATCTGGTTGTCGTGAGTCACCAGAACCAAGGTGGTGCCGGATTCACTGTTGAGGGCGAACATGAGATCCATGATGGCCTGCCCGGTGGCGTGGTCGAGGCTGCCCGTGGGCTCGTCGGCCATGAGGATGTCTGGCTGCATGACAAAAGCCCGCGCCAATGCAACCCGTTGTTGTTCGCCTCCCGAGAGCGTGGCGGGCTTGTGCTGCAAGCGCTCCCCCAGACCGACACGCTGCAGCATGGCGATGGCTTTGCTGCGCGCCTGCCGATCACCGCGCAGCTCCATGGGCAGCATGACGTTCTCCAGCGCGGTGAGGTGCCCGATGAGCTGAAAGCTCTGGAACACGAAACCGACATGGCGAGCGCGGTGCGCTGCGCGCTGGTCTTCATCCAAGTCAAACAAGGCTTGGCCTGACAGCCACACTTGCCCGGTACTGGGCACGTCCAGCCCCGCCAACAATGACAACAAGGTGCTTTTGCCAGACCCGGACGCCCCCACGATGGCCAGTGAAGCCCCACGCGGCACATCCAGATCGATGTTGTGCAGAATGGTCAACGGTCCGGAAGAGTCCTGGACGGTTTTGGTCAGCGCCCGCACTCGAATGGCCAAGGATGTCGCCGGATTTGGGCTGTTTGGAGGCTCGGTCATGAATGAAAGGTTGTAGATCAATGCAATTCCACTTTAAGCGACGGATGCTGGTGCTTGCTGGCCTGGGGTCATGCTACCCACTGGTCCAGGCCGCTCAAACAACCCCCTCCTCTGTGATTCTGGTCTTGGGTGACAGCTTGTCGGCAGAGTATGGACTGCAGCGCGGCAGCGGCTGGGTGTCCCTGATGACGCAGCGGCTGCAGCGCGAACAGATACATGCGCACGTGGTCAATGCCAGCATCAGCGGGGAAACCACCTCAGGTGGGCGTGCACGACTGCCGGCTCTGCTCCAGCAGCATCGTCCCCGCTTTGTGGTGATCGAGTTGGGCGCCAATGACGCGTTGCGCGGACTGTCTCTGCGGGGTACGCGAGACAACTTGAGCGCCATGGTCGCGTCTTCGCAAGCGCAAGGCGCACAGGTGGTGTTGGTGGGCATGCAAATGCCGCCCAACTTCGGCAAACGCTACGCCGATGACTTTGCTCGCCTGTTCGAGGAGGTGGCGCAGGCGCGTCGTTGCGCACTGGTGCCGTTTTTCCTCAAGGGTGTGGCCGACCGTCCAGATGCGCGCAACTGGTTCCAGCCCGACGGGATTCACCCAACAGAAAAAGCACACCCGATCATGCTGGACAACGTGTGGGAGGCGCTGAAACCTTTACTTCTTCGGCGTCAGGCCCGCACCTAGGTTACCCATCAGGGTTTCGGCCTGCTTGCCCATCTGCTCCTGCATCTGGGCGAACATCTGGCGAGACTGTTCGATGTAGCCTCCCATGAAGTTCTGCATCAAGGGGTTTTGCAGGCTCTTGACAGAGTTCTCGGTGAGACGGGATTGCAGGTCGATGAAGGACTGGATGTTCTTCTCAAGGTAGTTACCCATCAGCCCCTGCATCGTGTTGCCGTACAGACGGATGATCTGAGCCAGGGCCTGGGTGGAGAACATGGGCATGCCCGCCGACTCCTCCTCCAAAATGATTTGAAGCAGGATGCTGCGGGTCAGGTCCTCACCGGTCTTGGCGTCAACAATGACGAACTGCCCACAGGCCATCACCATCTCTTTCACGTCAGACAGGGTGATGTAGCTGCTGGTCTGGGTGTCGTAGAGGCGGCGATTGGGGTATTTTTTGATGGTGCGCACGCCTGGCACATCACCTGAGGGTGCCGCGGCCGCATCGCCACCCACTTCATGAGTCTGGTTGCCGGTCTCGGCTTCGGTTCGTTTTTGTCTGGGGGCTGCACTCATGTCCGACTCCATTGGGATCGGTCCATTGTAGGAGCACAGACCGCCCAGAATGAACAAAGCCGACGCGTCGCAAACGTGTCGGCTTTGAAAGGTACCAAATTTGGTAGGCGCGATTGGATTCGAACCAACGACCCCCACCATGTCAAGGTGGTGCTCTAACCAACTGAGCTACGCGCCTGAAGTCGTTCTGCCTTTTGCCAAGCCACGCTGTAAGCGTGGTAGGCGCGATTGGATTCGAACCAACGACC
>JAJUGJ010000057.1 GCA_029268225.1 Burkholderiales bacterium
GCACCCACGCCGAGCTGATGCAGCGCAATGGGCTCTACGCCAAACTGGCCTCCATGCAGTTCGATCAGGTCCCGGCCTGATGAGGGTTTGTCATCGCAACGCCCCCTGTGCGCGTTAGGGTGACAAGCCAGTTCCGAGGCCCAGCCTCGCTCTACCGATAAAGGAAGACACATGACCCTCGCCAAAACCTCCCAAGCTGCCGCCCGCCTGAGCCGCCCCGCCCTGATCGTGGCCCTGGCCGGCGCCATCGCGGCCACGGGTTGCGCGAACATGGATCAAACCCAGCAAGGTACGGCCAAGGGGGCCGCCATTGGCGCCATCGCCGGTGCCATCATCGGCAACGCCACCGGTGGCAACAACACCGTGCGCGGTGCGGCCATTGGTGCCGCAGCGGGCGCCATCGCCGGCAACCTGTGGTCCAAGCGCATGCAAGAGCAGCAGGCTGCCATGGAGCAAGCCACCGCTGGCACCCCGGTCGAAGTCACCCGCACCGAAGACAACCAGCTCAAGCTGAACATCCCCAGCGACATTTCCTTTGACCGCAACAGCGCCACCCTCAAGCCTGAGCTGCGTTCGGTGCTCGACACCTTCGCCCAGGGCCTGACCCGCAATGGCAGCGGCATGGTCGTGCGCATCGTCGGCCACACCGACAGCACCGGCACCGACGCCATCAACAACCCGCTGTCCCTGCAGCGCGCGGAAAGCGTCAAGAACTACCTGAACGACCGCGGCGTGCCGGCCTCGCGCATCGAAACCGTGGGCCGTGGCTCGCGTGAGCCGATCGCCAGCAACGCCACCGCCGCCGGCCAAGCCAAGAACCGCCGCGTCGAAATCTTCCTGCGCGACCCCGCTCAGCAGTAAGGCGACCCAGGCCCCGCATGGGATATTCCATGAGCGGGCCTTTTCAGGCGGATTGACTGCCACAATGCCAACAGCCGGCCCCGCGCCGGCTGTTGTTCGTTGCAGACCACCATGAAACAGTACCTCGACCTCGTTCAATCCATCTTCGACACCGGCAGCTGGCAGGACAACCGCACCGGCGTGCGCACCCTGAGCATGCCCGGCGCCATGATGCGCTTCGACCTGCAAGAGGGCTTCCCGGCCGTCACGACCAAAAAGCTGGCCTTCAAATCGGCCATTGGCGAGATGGTGGGCTTCCTGCGCGGCAGCCGCAACGCCGCCGAGTTCCGCGCGCTGGGCTGCAAGGTGTGGGACCAGAACGCCAACGAAAACCAGGCCTGGCTGGCCAACCCCTACCGCCTGGGTGAAGACGATCTGGGCCCCGTCTACGGCGTGCAATGGCGCAACTGGCCGGCCTACAAGATGCTGCCGGCCACCGAAACCCGCCAGATCGAAGACGCCATCGCGCGTGGCTACCAGTTGCTGGGCCGCTTCGACAGCACCGATGGTCAGGGCGAGCAAGTCCTGCTCTACAAGGCCGTGGACCAACTGCGCCAGTGCCTGGACACCATCATCAAGGACCCCGGCAACCGCCGCATCCTCTTCCATGGCTGGAACTGGGCCCAGCTCGAAGAAATGGCCCTGCCGCCCTGCCACCTGCTCTACCAGTTCCTGGTCAACCAGGCCAAGGGCGAGATCTCGCTGTGCCTCTACATCCGCAGCAACGACGTGGGCCTGGGCACGCCCTTCAACCTCACAGAAGGCGCTGCGCTGCTGACCCTGATGGGGCGCCTCACCGGCTACAAGCCGCGCTGGTTCACCTACTTCATCGGTGACGCGCACATCTACGAGAACCACGTGGACATGCTGCAAGAACAGCTGCGGCGCGAGCCCTTCCCGGCGCCCAAGCTGGTCCTGTCCGACCGCATCCCCGACTACGCCGTGACGGGCCAGTACGAGCCCGAGTGGCTGGAAAAGGTCGAGCCTTCCGACTTCTGGCTGGAAGGCTACCAACACCACCCTCCCCTCACCGCGCCCATGGCGGTGTGATCCAACCCTGCTTGTGCTAGGCTGATGCCATGAGCCAACTGGTCCGTCTGCTGCTGATCTGCCTGACGATGCTGGCCCTGCCCCTGCAGGGTCATGCCATGTCACGCTCGGCGCACACGCACGACCACGACGGCGCAGCGGCTCACACCGTGCAGACCCTGCCACACGAGACGCATCATGTGTCGCATGCCCACTCAGCGGCCCAAGCTCAGGCCCTTGTCAACGCAGACAGCCATTGCGCTTCCAGCCAGGCCCACTGCCACGACAAAGCCCAGACAGGTGCAGACCACGGCTGCGGCGGCGCCCACTGCGCGCTCTGCGCCGCCTTGCCTCACCTGGCGTTTCGCCTGCCCGTCATCGCGTTGAACACCGAACTGGTGTCGGTGACCCTGACCGCGGGCGTTGCCCCGCCGCTCGACAGCCTCGAACGCCCGCCTCAACGCCTCCTCGCCTGACGCGCAGCGCCTGCACACGCGGGCGTTGCTGACCCTTCGTCTGCGTCCAGCCCCTGGCTGGCGCGGCCAACCAGGTTCGCGAGGATGCCATGAGCGTTTCCCTTTCCCACTGGCGGCTGCCTGTGCTGTTGGCACTGGCCTGGCTCGCCCCCGGCCTGCACGCCCAAACCGCTGCCAGCGCCCCACCATCACGCCCCCACCCTTTGCAGGCGGATGCCCCCGTGCCACCGCTGCGCCACCCCTCGGCCTTCGCACGCTACAAGGCGCACGCCGAGGTCGAAGTCGGCGCCTGGCGTCAGGCCAATGACCTGACCGCGCAAATTGGCGGCTGGCGCGCCTATGCCCGCGAGGCCCACGCGCCCGATTCACCCGATGCGCCTGCCACGCCGCCCGCATCCGCTGCCGCCGCAGCCAGTACCCCATCCGGCTCACCGCGCGCGCCCGCGCCCCTCAAGCCGACAGCGCCCAAGAGCCACTCGCACCATCACCACCACGGAGGCCAGCCATGACCCGCGCCCGCCTCCTCACGCCTCTGGCACTGGCCCTGCTGCTGGGCGGCTGCGCCAGCTTCAGCCCCGATGGCGGCCTCGGCCCCGTCAACACCCTCACCCAGGCCCACACTGGCCAGGCGGTGCAACGTATCCAGACCGATGCCGACCACGAGCGCACCGCGCAGCGCGTGGCGGAACTGCTGGCTCAGCCTTTGTCTGCCGACAGCGCGGTGCAGATCGCCCTGCTGAACAACCGAGGCCTACAAGCCTCGCTGGCCGAGCTGGGCATCACCGAAGCCGACGTCGTGCAAGCCGGCCGCCTGCCCAACCCAGGCTTCTCATTCGGCAAACAGCGCACGGGCGACGAGCGCGAAATCGAGCGCAGTGTGCATTTCAACCTCGCCCGCCTGCTGCTGATGCCCACCGTGCAGCAGCTCGAAAACCGCCGCTTCGCTCAGGCTCAGGCGCAAACCGCCCAGCAGGTGCTGCAACTCGCCCACCGCACCCGCCAGGCCTATTACGAAGCCCTGGCGGCCAAGGAAACCACCCGCTACATGGGCCAGGTCATGCAGGCCGCCGAAGCCAGTGCCGAACTGGCCCGCCGCATGGCCCAGGTGGGCAACTTCAACAAACTGCAACAGGCCCGCGAGCAAAGCTTCTACGCCGATGCCGCCCAAGGCCTGGCCCGCGCCCAGCGCCATGAAGGCGCCACGCGCGAACGCCTCATCCGCCTGCTGGGCCTGTGGGGCGAGCAAACCGCCTTTCAGTTGCCCGATCGCCTACCCGACCTGCCCGCCACCGTGCGCGACCTGCCCGATGTAGAACGCACCGCCATCGCCCAACGGCTGGACGTGCAAGCCGCCCGCCTCGCCACCGAGCAAACCGCGCGCAACCTGGGCCTGACGCAGACCACGCGCTTCATCAACGTGCTGGAGCTGGGCCTGATCCGCAACTCGTCCAACGAAGCGCCCACCACCCGTGGCTGGGAAGTGAGCCTGGAGCTGCCCCTGTTCAACTGGGGCGGCGCCCGCGTCGCCAAGGCCGAGGCCATCTACATGCAGTCCATGCACGCCGCCGCCGACACCGCCATCCAGGCCCGCTCCGAAGTGCGCGAGGCCTACGGCAACTACCGCTCGGCCTACGACATCGCCCGCCACCAGCGCGACGAGATCGTGCCCCTGCGCCAGCGCATCGCCGATGAGAACCTGCTGCGCTACAACGGCATGCTCATCGGCGTGTTCGAACTGCTGGCCGATGCCCGCGCACAGATCAGCGGCGTGGCCACCTACATCGACACCCTGCGCGACTTCTGGCTCGCCCAGGCCGACCTGGACATGGCCCTCATCGGCCCCGCCCAGCTCAGCGCCCCCTCCGCCTCACGCACCGCTGCCCCCGAGGCCGCGGGCGCCAGCCACTGAACAAGGACACCCCATGGTTTCCAGACGCAACTTCCTCTCCGGCGCCGGTGCCATCACCGCCGCCGTCGGCAGCGCCACGGTCAGCAAAGCCGCCCTGGCCGCCCTGCCCGAGCCCGTCATCCAGACCAGCGCCGGCACGCAGGCGCCGCTGGTGCCGCCCAATGGCCGCCCCTACAACCCCGTCGTCACTCTCAACGGCTGGACCCTGCCCTGGCGCATGAACAACGGCGTCAAGGAGTTCCACCTCGTGGCCGAGCCCGTGGTGCGCGAAATGGCGCCCGGCTTCGTCGCCCACCTGTGGGGCTACAACGGCCAGTCGCCCGGCCCCACCATCGAGGTGGTCGAAGGCGACCGCGTGCGCATCTTCGTCACCAACAAGCTGCCCGAGGTCACCAGCGTGCACTGGCACGGCCAGCGCCTGCCTTGCGGCATGGACGGCGTCACCGGCCTGACCCAGCCGCCCATCGCGCCGGGCAAAACCTTTGTGTACGAGTTCGTGGCCCGCCGCCCCGGCACCTTCATGTACCACCCGCACGCCGACGAAATGGTGCAAATGGCCATGGGCATGATGGGCATGTGGATCACCCACCCCAAGGCCAAGCACCCGCTGATCGACGAGGTAGACCGCGACTTCTGCTTCCTGCTCAACGCCTACGACGTGGACCCGGGCAGCTACACGCCCAAGGTCAACACCATGCTCGACTTCAACCTGTGGAGCTGGAACAGCCGCATCTTTCCTGGCATTGACCCGCTGGTGGTGCGCCACATGGACAAGGTGCGCATCCGCGTGGGTAACCTCACCATGACCAACCACCCCATCCACCTGCACGGGCACGAGTTCATGGTGACCGGCACCGACGGCGGCCCCGTGCCCAAAACCGCCCGCTGGCCCGAGGTGACCACCGACGTGGCCGTGGGCCAGATGCGCCAACTCGACTTTGTGGCCGACGAAGAAGGCGACTGGGCGATGCACTGCCACAAGAGCCACCACACCATGAACGCCATGGGCCACGCCGTGCCCACCATGATTGGCGTGGACCACCGCAAAGTGGCCAAGCAGATCACCCGACTGATACCGGACTACATGGTGATGGGCGAGCGCGGCATGCACGACATGACCGAAATGGAAATGCCCCTGCCCGACAACACCGTGCCCATGATGACCGGGCACGGCCCGTTTGGCGCCATCGGCATGGGCGGCATGTTCAGCGTGCTGAAAGTGCGCAAAGGCCAAAAGCGCGGTGACTACACCGACCCCGGCTGGTTCAAACACCCCGCGGGGACTGTGGCGCGCGAGTGGCAAGGCCCCACACCCACCGCCACCCAGGCGCCCGCTGTCAGCACCCCACAACCCAAGGTGGAAGTGAACATCCGCAAACCCGGCGGCCACGCCGGGCACAGCGGCCACTGACACCCCACCCCATTTGAGCAAGGAGTACCCACCATGAACCCCTCACGCCGCCGCCTGCTGCTCGCCCTGGCCGCCACACCTGCTGCCCTCGCCGCCGCACACGCACACGCCAACCCTTTCAAACTGCCCACCGTGCATGTGTGGAAAAGCCCCACCTGCGGCTGCTGCACCGCCTGGGTGGACCACATGCGCAAGGCTGGCTTCACCGTCAACGTTTCCGAAGTGGACGACACCGGCCCCACCCGCAAGCGCCTGGGCATGCCCGCCAAGCTGGGCAGCTGCCACACCGCCCTGGTGGGCGGCTATGTGCTGGAAGGCCACGTGCCTGCCGACGACGTGAAACGCCTGCTTCGCACCAAACCCGCCGCGCTGGGCCTGAGTGTGCCCGGCATGCCCGTGGGCTCACCCGGCATGGAAATGGGCCCGCGCCTGGACCCGTATGACGTGCTGTTGGTGCAGCGCGATGGCAGCACCAGCGTGTTCAGCCACTACCCCAAAACCAAACCCCAGGCCTGAAAGGAAGAACGATGACAGTGAAGCACTTTGCCGCGATGGGTGTCCTGTGCTGGGCCGCGACTTCTGGCGCCCTCGCACAGACCGGCTCACACGCCGACCATAGGCACGGCGTGACGCCCGAGGTGGCTCATACGACCGCCTCGACAAATTCGGAGGACTGGGCGGAAGGCGAAATCAGAAAGATCGACCCCAAGACCGGAAAAGTGACCCTGAAACATGGGTATATACCCAGCCTGGATATGCCGCCCATGACCATGGCTTTTGGAATATCGGACAAGCAGATGCTGAACCGATTCAAAGTGGGTGACAAGGTCAGGTTTCAGGCCGTGGATGAGAACGGGCAATTGAAGGTGACAGAGATGGTTGTGCGCTGATTCGATTTCGGACACAACACCCCAACGACAACAGCGTGCGCCTGCACCCCCATCAGAGGGGGTTAGCGGGCGCACGCTGTTTTTTTAGGTCGGCTAACATGTTCAACAATTTGTAAGCCTGTCGCCAAGGTGTTGATTCTTATCAGAAAGATGACGAATGCTGAGGCGACAGGGTTCATTAGGCCCGCATTTCGCGCGTGCGAGCGTGACGCCTAATAACATTTAGGCATAAAGCGCATATGTCCAAGAAGCCACCCATCATCGAGCGGCAGATCATTTTAATAAATGATCAGCGTAGGAAATATGGCTCAGAACTCACATTTCAAGTGATGAGGCCGGCCTATATCGGATGGCTTGAAAACGTCACTCTTCTGCTGCCTGATGGCACATTGGCGATCATTTCCCCCAATTCAAGTTTGGAGAGGGAAGGACTCAAAAAATACGACATACGTGTGCTTGGTTTCCGCACGGCAAGTGAAGCCGAACTTGCTGGAATGCAGCTTGCACAAGCATTGTTAACCGTAGCAATAAGCTTAGATTTCGGGCTAAGACTACAGTACAAATCCCATGAACCCGCAACAGTTTATGACAGGACTATAAGCCGAGGCTTGACTGGGCAGGCTGAAGGATATTCTTCTTGGTCGCAAGAAGTTTTTTTGAACGAGTTATTTAAAGCTCTTTCGACACAGCCACAAGACAGGAGGCTCCTGCTATCCATGGAGCTATTCGCGTCAGCGTCACTCGAATCCAACGAGCGCGCTCAATTTGTCATGGCTGTATCAGCATTAGAGCCGCTCGCAGAACAAATGAACCTGGGGCCAGATGTATCTTCCGCAATTGATCTACTTGCAGAGGAACTCAAACGTCACCCGATACCATCCGAACTCAAAGATTCAATTCGAAACAGATTGCTGCAACTTAAAAGAGAGTCGATTAGGCAAGCATTAAAAAGATTATGCAAAAAATGGTTCCCTGAAAACAGCGCAGCATGGAGCACTCTGGACCGCGCTTACTCTCTACGTAGCGAACTCTTACATGAAGGCCGACCAAACGATTTGGATATACTCATACACAATGAACTCCAAGCAGTTAAGCATTACTTAAGACTCATATATCAACAAGAATGCAATCACACGCTTCATGCGAAGCCAATCATCTAGAAAGAAGTTAATACGCGGATTGACACGTGAAGTGCAACACCCAGTCATCCGTGATGGTATGCCCAGTGAGGGGATCTGAATCCCAATCTCTTTCGGGGTCTCATATTCAATTCACGGGCGACTTCGTCGCATTCTGCCTGAGTGACTTTGCTCA
>JAJUGJ010000058.1 GCA_029268225.1 Burkholderiales bacterium
GCTCCATGAATTCAGGATAATAGGGAAAGTTATAAATTGTCGCGAAGGTTGCCTGTTCGTTGAACCCCTCAACCAGCATCCCTTCACGGTCCAGATCCGTGAACCCCAACGCTGACTACCGTTTCGCCACCGTGGACGGCAAGTCGGTCAAGGACGCCATCAACGACCAGGAATGGAACGCCAACGTGTTCCTGCCGACCGTCGGCAAGCGTGGCGCCGCCATCATCGCCGCTCGCGGCCTGTCGTCGGCTGCCTCGGCTGCCAACGCCGCCATCGACCACATGCGCGACTGGGCCCTGGGCTCGAACGGCGAATGGGTGACCATGGGCGTGCCTTCGAACGGCGAGTACGGCATTCCGGCCGGCATCGTGTTCGGCTTCCCCGTCACCACCACCCCAGACGGCGAGTACAAGATCGTCGAAGGTCTGGAAATCGATGCCTTCTCGCAAGAGTGCATCAACAAGACCCTGGCCGAGCTGCAAGGCGAGCAAGACGGCGTCAAGCACCTGCTGTAATCAGCCCGCGTGAGACCTTGACCATCCGGCCTGTGCCGGATCGCGCAAGGTAGATCACAATCAAAGCTGGCGGCCTTCGGGTCGGCCAGCTTTTTTTGTGCCGTGCGTCCTGATCCGGGACAACACGGCGCCCGCAAGGAACACACCATGTCCACCCTGAGCACCATTCACCCTCGTCAGGCGCTGTTCGGCAGCGAGCCTTTGCCCCCTACCCTGCCTGTGTGCGACCACTATTCCGGCGTGGAAGCGCGCATGCGCAAGAGTCTGATGTTGCAGGCCGAGATGGCCGAAGCGGGGAACGGCCGGGCGGTGTTCGACGTGACACTGGACCTGGAAGATGGTGCGCCCGTAGGCGGCGAGCACGAGCAGGCGCTGCTGGTGGCCGAGTTGATCGACAGCCCGCAGAACGTGTGCGACCGCGTGGGGGTGCGCGTGCATGACCCGCGCCATCGCCGTTTCGAAGACGATGTGGACACACTGATCAAGATGGCGGGCCAGCGACTGGCCTTCATCATGGTGCCCAAGCTCGGGGATGTGGCCGATACGCAGCGCGCCATCGACACCATCAAGGCGGCGCGGGTGCGGCATGGCGTGGAACGGGTGGTGCCGGTGCACGGCTTGATCGAGACGCTGAAGGCGTTGCAGCAGGTGGACGAGATCGCCGCCCTGCCCGGCCTGGAGTCGCTGTCGTTCGGGTTGATGGATTTTGTCTCGGAGCACCGCGGTGCGATTCCGGCGACGGGCATGAGCGTGACGGGGCAGTTCAGCCATCCGCTGGTGCTGCAGGCCAAGCTGAAGATTGCAGCTGCTTGTCATGCAGCGCGCATCACGCCGTCGCATTGTGTGGTGACCGAGTTCAAGGACAAGCGGGCGCTGGGCAAGGCGGCCGAACGGGCCTGCCGCGAGCTGGGTTACACCCGGATGTGGAGCATCCACCCGGACCAGATCCCGGTGATCATCGAGGCCTTTGCGCCGGTGACCGCCGAGGTGGACGATGCGGTGGAAATTTTGATGGCAGCCCAGGCGGCGCATTGGGCCCCCACCTCGTACCACGGGGTGCTGCACGACCGCGCCAGCTACCGCCATTACTGGCATGTGCTGGAGCGTGCCTGGTTGACCGGGCAGCCGCTGCCTGTCGAGACCGAGGCGGCGTTCTTTGCCACCGCAGCGTGATGCACGTGGACACCCTGGTGCTGGACGGCTCGGAAGTGCGGTCGGTGCGCTGGGAAGCAGGCGATCAAACGGGATGCGGCACCGTGAGCGTGGTGTTTGCGGCGGCGTGCGTGCGTCGCGATGTGAGCACGCCGACTGAGGCGCCCCCATCGCGCCGAGCAAGTGCGTGGGGTCACGTGAAGCCGCTGACGCTGCGCTTGCATGGCGTGGTGCGTGCCGCAGATGCGAACGGCGGGACGAGCGAGCAAGCAGAGGATCTGGGGGACGCCATCGGCGCCTTGTCGGACGGCGAGGTGCGTTATGCCGGGCAAGCATGGCGCACCCTGCCCTTGCCTTGCCATGTGAGCGCACCCGTGACCTTGAGCCTGCGGTTTCGAGCCGGGCAAGAGTGGGCGTGGCGGGGGCAAGGCCTGACAATGCAGCCCGAGGCTGACAGCCGCTTCTTTGAGTCTTACGCCTGCTGAAGGCTCACCCGGGTGACCTCCATGAGGAGAGGCCGCGCCATGCTCACATGTCGGCCAGCGCTCGCTCGATGAAACGACGCGACACCGTGGGACGCGGCACCTTGCCTTTGAACCATGCACGCACGTCCTCATCGAGCCCGATGCCGTGCATGTAGTTATAGATGGCCTTCTTGAGAGCCTGACCGAGCACGTCGTGGTTCACACCGGTGGGGTCGATGAAACCGATGTCGTTCTTGGCAAAGCTGACCGGTGGCAAAGGGATGAGCTCGACGCCATAGGCCTGGGGATCTTGTCCCACGGGTGAATGGACGGTGCAGGCAAAGCGGTGGAAGAAGCCGGACTGGATGCAGCCTTCGGCGAACAGCTGGCGCACGTATTCGAGCGCATCAACCGTGTCTTGCACGGTTTGCGTGGGGAAGCCGTACATGAGGTAGGCGTGCACCAGGATGCCGGCGTCGGTGAAGGCGCGGGTGACGCGAGCCACCTGATCGACCGAGACGCCCTTCTTCATCAGCTTGAGCAGGCGGTCGGAAGCGACCTCCAGGCCGCCAGAGATGGCGATGCAGCCGCTGTCGGCGAGCAGCAGACAGAGCTCCGGCGTGAAGGATTTTTCAAAGCGGACGTTGCCCCACCAGGAGATAGAGACTTTGCGGCGGATCAGTTCTTGAGCCAGCGCGCGCAGGACCTTGGGCGGCGCGGCTTCGTCGACGAAGTGGAAGCCGGTCTGGCCGGTTTCGCGCACGATGGCTTCGATGCGGTCGACCAGCACCTCGGCACTGGCGGCTTCGTAGCGCGAGATGTAGTCGAGACTGACGTCGCAGAAGCTGCACTTCTTCCAGTAGCAGCCGTGGGCGACGGTGAGCTTGTTCCAGCGTCCGTCTGACCAGAACCGGTTCATGGGGTTGAGCATGTCCAGCAGGGACAGGTAGCGGTCGAGCGGCAGACCCTCCCAGGTGGGGGTGCCCACTTCGCCAAAGGGCACGTCGGGCTCGGCCCAGTTCATGTAGCGGACCTGGCCCGTATCGGCATCGCGCACGAAGGTGCGCACGAGGCGCTGGGCGGAGCGCTTGCCGTCGAGGTGTTCGAGCAGGGCCAACAAGGGGCGCTCGCCCGCATCGAGGGTGACGAAGTCGAAGTGGTCGAAGACACGCGGCTCGGTGAGTTCGCGCAGCTCGGTGTTGACAAAGCCGCCGCCCAGTGCGAGGCGAATGTGCGGATGGCTCTGCTTGATCGCCTGGGCCATGCGGAAGGCGGCGTAGACCGCCCCCGGGAACGGCACAGAGATGAGCACAAGCTGGGGCTGATGGCGGGTGATGGCCTCCAGGGTCAGCTCGCGCAGCGTGGTGTCGACGAGGTTGAGCGGCGCGGCGAGGGCCTGCGCCAACGGCTCGAAAGTGGGCTGGCTTTGGGCCAGGGACTCAGCGTAGCGCACGAACTCGAAGCGGCCATCGACAGCGTCGCGCAGCACGTCAGCAAGGTCATTGAGGTAGAGCGTGGCGAGGTGCTTGGCGCGGTCGGCCATGCCCAGGGCGCCGAAGGCCCAGGCCAAGGGGTCGCCGCTGCCATCGTCGGCGTAGGCATCCAGGGTGAGGAAGCGCGGGCCCTCGGGTAGGTAGTGGCGCGTGCAGATGCGGTGTGCCAGCGTGGCATCACGGCCTTGCAGGAAGGCGATGGTGGGATCGATCGTACGCAGGTAGGACTCGACATGGTCGAGGAAGTGATTGACCGGCGCGGTGCGCTGGGCCTCGGGCATCTTCAGGGCCTGGGCGTGGACGGCCTGCAGGCCTTCGCACGAGAGCAGCTTCAGCACGAGCGCCAAGGCAAGGTCTTCCTGCACCGCGTCCACGCCGCGCGAGCGCAGGAAGCCCGTCAGGTACGCCGTCGAGGGGTACGGCGTGTTGAGCTGCGTCATCGGTGGGATCAGGGAGAGGACGCGCATGGGTGAAGTGGGGGACATGAAACGGCGACGGGCAGAGCAGAAACAGGCCGAAGGCAGGCCAGCACGGATTGTGACAGCGACGCCCGTTTCACGCAGGGTTGAGCTTGCGCCACAGCGTCGTGCGGCTGATGCCCAGGCGCTGGCTGGCCAGGGTGCGGTCGCCGCCGCATTCGTCGAGGACGCGCTGGATTTCGGCGCGCTCACGTTGGGCCTGGTGGGCCTTCAGCGAGGATGGGTCCTCGGCTAAGTCGGAAGGGGCACTGTCGGCGCCAACACTGAACAGCTCGGGCGCCACGGTGCGCACAAAGTCGCGGGCTGCTTCGGCAGACAGAGCGTCGTCGGCCTGCGGGTCGGCGTAGGCCACCAGGCGCTCGACGAGGTTTTCGAGTTCGCGCACGTTGCCGGGCCAGTGGTAGGACGGGGCCTGGACGATCAGCGCGGCGGCGATTGCTTCGGTGCGCGCGGGATCGAGGTCGAGGCGGGTGCAAACCTTGCGATGCAAGGCGCGCACGAGCTCGGGCAGGTCGTCGAGCCGGTCGCGCAAAGGCGGCATGTCGATGCGCAGGATGTTGAGGCGGTAGAACAGGTCTTGCCGGAAGCTGCCCTCTTCGACGTGGCGCAGCAGATTGCGGTGCGTGGCCGCGATCACACGGACGTTGACGGGTGTGGGCTCGGTGGCGCCGACGCGCAGCACCTCGCGCTCCTGCAGCACACGCAGCAGGCGGGACTGTAGGGACAGTGGCATCTCGCCAACCTCGTCGAGGAAGATGGTGCCCTTGTGGGCCGCCTCGAACAGACCGATCTTGCCGCCGCGGCGGGCGCCGGTGAAGGCCCCCTCTTCGTAGCCGAACAGCTCGCTCTCCAGCAAGGTTTCGGACACGGCAGCGCAGTTGACGGCGACGAACGGCAGCTCGCGCCGGTCGCTGGCCATGTGGATGCCTTGAGCCACCAGCTCCTTCCCGGTACCGCTTTCGCCCAGGATGAGGACGGTGGCCTGGCTGCGGGCGCAACTGACGGCCATGCGTTGCACACGCTGCAGGGCGGCACTGTGGCCCAGCAGTTGCTGCAGTTCGTAACGGGCCGGGACGGTGTTGGGCTGGATGCGGGTGCGGATGTGGCGGTCGACCCGCTGGATGGAGATGGGGTCCTGACCGCTGAGCACGGCGCCAGTCAGCACACCTTGCTCAACGATGGGGATGCGATTGACGATCAGGGCCTTGCCCTTGACGCGCTCGATCTTCTCCAGATCCTGGGTGCCCAGGCGCAAGGTGGCCTGCAGGCTGAGTTCGGGGCAGACCTCGCTGAGCTTGAGTCCCAGCCATTGCGTGGGGCTGATGCCCAGCCACTGGGCCATCGTGGGGTTGAGGGTCTGGATGCGCTCCTGAGCATCAACCGCGATCACGCCGTCGCTGAGCTGGGCCAGGATGGTGTTGAGGCGCTCGCGCTTGGTCAGCTCGATGCGCGAGGCACGCGCCACCTCGACCGCGTCCTCGAGCGCCTCGCGCACGGCGTCCATCGAGTACAAAAAGATGCCGGTGAGGCCAAGTTGGTCGGCCATGTCGGCAGCCACACCAGACCCGACGATGACGTCCACGCCTTCTTGCTGCAGCTCGCGCACCGCTTCCTGGGCCTCGTCTTCGGTGCGGTAGCTGCGCTGGTGCACGCCCAGGCCGAACAGGTCGTCGAATTGATGGATGTCGGGGGCGACGCCCACGTAGGTGACCAAGCCGATGCGGGACGATTGACGCTTGGCGCGGGCCAAGGCCTGCATCAGGTCGAAGCCGCCCACCTTGACCACCACCACCGGCAGGTCCAGATGCTGACGCAGGTAGCCGCCATTGGAGCCAGCCGCCACCACGACGTCCACCGGCCGTTGAGCCTGCAGAGCGCGCACACGGGCCACGGCCTCTTCAAAGCCGACATCCAACACCTCGACGGCGGCGCGATCGGCAAATTCAGGCGCCAGCGCCTGCAACATCTTGTTGATGCGGCGAAAGCCCACGGCCACAATGCGTGGCGGAGCTTGAGTCGGATGAGGGCGGGGCAAGGTGTCAGGCAGCATGTTCGGGATTGTGCATGCGTTTCACGATTGAATGAAACACCATTTCAAATGCGAAACACCATCACACACCACACGCGCTGCACATGGGTGAAAACCAGCCTGCCCCTCGTCAAATCAATGACTTACAACCCATCTCTGGCATCCTGAACACGCAGTACACAGGCTGGCACGCACGTTGCGTATGAGACCAGCATTCCCGCTGACACGTTCCACTGGAGAACCCACATGGCACTCACCTCCCCCGGCGCACGCTTCCGCCAGGCCCTCAAGGACGAATCGCCGCTGCAGATCATTGGCGCCATCAACGCCAACCATGCCCTGCTGGCCAAGCGCGCCGGCTACCGCGCCATCTACCTGTCGGGTGGCGGCGTCGCCGCGGGCTCGCTGGGCCTGCCCGACCTGGGCATCAACACGATGGACGACGTGCTGATCGACGTGCGTCGCATCACCGACGTGTGCGACACGCCGCTGCTGGTCGACATCGACACCGGTTTCGGCCCCTCGGCCTTCAACATCGAGCGCACCATCAAGAGCCTGATCAAGGCGGGCGCCGCCGCTTGCCACATTGAAGACCAGGTGGGCGCCAAGCGCTGCGGCCACCGCCCCGGCAAGGAAATCGTGACCACTGAAGAAATGGTGGACCGCGTGAAGGCCGCCGCTGATGCCAAGACCGATCCGAACTTCTTCCTGATCGCCCGCACCGACGCGATCCAGGTGCACGGCGTGGACGCTGCCATTGAGCGCGCCATCAAGTGCGCGGAAGCCGGCGCCGACGGCATCTTTGCCGAAGCCGCCTACGACCTGCCCACCTACGAGAAGTTCTGCAAGGCCGTGAACGTGCCCGTGCTGGCCAACATCACCGAGTTTGGCAAGACCCCGCTGTTCAGCGTGGAAGAGCTGCGCCCCACAGGCGTCGGCATGGTGCTGTACCCGCTGAGCGCCTTCCGCGCCATGAACAAGGCGGCCGAAGCCGTGTACACCGCCATCCGCCGTGACGGCCATCAAAAGAACGTCGTGGACTTGATGCAGACTCGTGAAGAGTTGTACGACCGCATCGGCTACCACGCCTTCGAGCAGCACCTCGACGCGCTGTTCTCCGCCGGCAGGAAGTGATCTGGCGCCGCCTCGCGGCGGCAAGCCGAACCCTACAACAAGAAGGGCCCTGCGCGGGCTCGATGAGGAGACAAGCGATGACCGAATCGACCACCCCGGCGTTCAAGCCGAAGAAATCAGTGGCCCTGAGTGGCACCGCCGCCGGCA
>JAJUGJ010000059.1 GCA_029268225.1 Burkholderiales bacterium
CGAGTCCACGAAATAGGTGTCGAACTTGGCAAGCTGCGCCGGATCACAGTACTTCTGGCAGACGTGATCAAAGTGGGCCTGCGAGAAGGCCTGCTCCGGCGATGCGCTCGGACTCGGCCCGGCGAGAAACACCACCAGGTCCTTGAACTCCGGCCAGGTGCGCGGGCGCAGGGTGTCGCCGGCCCAGTCGAGAATCGACAGGTCGCCCGCCTCGGTGTCCACCAGCAAGGTGCTGGCAGCGTTCAGGGTGCGGATCTGGGAGGTCTTGCCAGCACCCGGTACGCCCACAAGGGCGACCTTGGCACAGCGTTTTTCGGAGAGGCGCTGGTCAGCGCTGATGATGGGAAGGGTCATGACAGGTTCTCCTGTTCACTCAGGGATTCAAGGGCGGTGAGAAGGGGTTCGCTTGCATCGGCGCCGGCGGCCACGGCCATGTCACGCAATTCACGCAAGGTGCTGTGGCGACGGGTGTCGGCGCTGATCTGCGCTGCCAGCAGCTCCAGGTGGGCATCGATGTCGGCCAGGGCGGCACGGGAGAGCGGCTTGTAGATGACGCTGTCTTCGCTGAGCGCCTCCTCGTCCACGCCCGACGCCGGGACGCTGATCGCCGGTGGCAGATGGGCCATCAACGCACCGGGAATACCGGGCACGCGCAGTTGGGTGCACTCAGTGGTGGCCGGGTAGCGCTTGAGCTCACGGCGGGCCATGGCGGCAATGGCGTTCTCGACCAGCCGCTCACCCATCTGGCTCACGCCTTTGCGGTACAGCGCACAGACCACCTGGGCCACCTCTCGCGGCCTGGCGTAGCCCTGCACCTCGAAGGCGTTGCGGATTTCCTTGCGCACGGCCTCGCGCAACCAGCCGAAGTTCACTTCACGCATGGCGAGCCTCCTTCCACAGCAGGTCGAAGGCGGTGATCAGGGGCATCACCCGTGACAGCCAACCGCTCAGGTTCTTCTTCTGGTAGTGCGGCACACATCCCATCAGGGACTGGGCGTCCACATCGATGCGGCACAGCGACTCCAGCCCTTCGCGCAGGGCCAGCCAGCGCTCGGCGTCTGCCGTCGATTCGGCGCAGACCGTGGCCCCGTGGAAGCGCCCGTCCGAGCCCAGCACCAAGGAGCAGCTTTGCTCAGCCAGGCGGCGGGCCTCGCTTGGCGAGGGCAGCGGTGTCTGCTCGGCCTTGATCGCCTCGACCACCGCCATCTGGTCGGCTCCGCAGAGCTGCTGCTCAGCCACCACCCGCTCGAAGATCCTCACCGCCGAGGCACCACACACGCCGGCCTGCTCGATGCGGGTCTGCACCTCTCTGGCGATGTCGCGGATCTCCTGCGGGCTCTTGGTCAGCATCAGGCGCTGCTGACTGGCAGGCAGTTGTGCCAACTGAGCGGCTAGACGCACAGGAATGGCGCCGGACTCGACAGCAGCGCCCAGCTCAGGCATGCCGTGCTCGAGCACCACACGCGCACGCTGCAGACTGCGCTCACCGACATTGAGCAACTGCGCTGCATGAGGCTGGGTCAAACCGGCCAGTGGCCGGGAAGCGCTGGGGCGACCTCTGCCCAGGCTGGCCAGCCGGGCAGCAACCATGGCTCGCTGGCTCTCGGAGAGATGACGCCGATGCAGGTTGAGCGAAACCACCAGCGCAAAGGGATCACCGTCGTCGGCACTGAGCTGGCGCACCAGGGGCTCAATGCCCAGCTGCTGGCAGGCACGCTGACGGTGACGACCGTCAATCACGCGCCCGTCCAGAATCAGGATTGGTTCGCGCTGGCCATGGGCGGCGATGTCTGCCACCAGCGCAGCAAAGGCGGCTTCGTCCATCGCCGGGAAGATCTCGGCAGCCGGATGCAGTGGGTAGGCAATGGTCATCACTTGCCCTCCCCATTCGTGTCCAAGCGACGCAGCACGAACTTCGGCGCCTTGGGCGTCACGGTGCGCAGCGCTTCAAAGGGCGCGCGCAGGGTCTGCGGCCAGGCCTTGAACTTGGCCTCGCTGACGCTGTACTTGATCTCGACGTACTCGCGCGGATCACTGCCGGTGGCTTCGATCTTGGCGACGAGCTCGGTCAGGCCCTTCGGCTCCCACTTCACGTCCTTACCGATCTCGACCGTGATGTCGAAGTCGCCGTCCAGGATGTGGGTGGTGCCGGTGTCCTGGCCTTTGGCGAGCAGCTGTGCGCGGGCCTCATCGGCGTAGCGCATCTCCAGGCCGGTCTGCAGCATGGCGGCCAGGGTGGCAAGTTCCGACTTGGCCTCGGCGATGAAGCGCTGCAGGGCGCTGACGTTGTCCAGCGGCAGGTCGCGGATGACCTGGGCGGAGAGATCGAGGAAGGGGATCGGCAGGCGGATGCCGCTTTGGGAAAGGGCTGCCGCTAGGGGTGTGGGGGTCAGCTCGGTGGCCGAAGCCGTGGCCGCGAGGGCCGGTGAAAGTGCAGTGTTTGGCTGCATGGCGTGTTACCTCTTCAGGTGGTTGAACAACGCCTGCAGTGTTGAAATTCAATGGCGAACTGATAACGGACCCATTGGCGAACTGGTGGGATAGTTGCAGTTCGCTATTGATGGGCTGGTCACACCCACGCCCACACCCCACGAAACCGTGATGCGTGAGGAATGGCAGACAGGCGCGCGGGCAGAAGAACCGTCGTCAGAAACGACAATGGCGAACTACCCCGATGAGGAGCAGTTCGCCATTGATGTGGGCGGCACGAGGAAGGTCAGCCTGCTTCGGCGATGGCCTCGTTGGCATGTTTTTGCGGCACGGCGCACGGCAGCCAATACAGGCCTTCACGTCGTCGCGTCTGGACCAGCGTGTCGTAGGCGAGCTTGGGCCGCTCGTAGCGCGGGTCGCCTTTGTTGCTGGTCTTGACCTTGAAGATATCGACGGGCTTGAGGCTGTCGAGCCCAGCCTTGGTCATGATCACCTCTGCTGTTTCCGGCTTGCCCCGGAAGTACCACAGTGCCTTGAAGATGGCGGACTGTGCATCCGACAACAGCACAGGATCGCCCGGCGCATCCTCCAGGAACACCCAGCGGAAGTCCGCTGAGAACGGCCCGTGCGTCGGCCCGGAGGGTTCGCTGCCCAGTTCTTCGATCTCGGCACCAGGCGGTATGAAACTCAACCCACCCCCAAAAAGCGCAAACCGCTCCTCCAGCGACCACCAGTACGCTCTACGGCCCAGCACCTGGGAGTCCACGCCCTTGAGCGGCCGGGGCGTGAAGAACCAGGGCTCGGCACAGCGTCCCACCTGTGCGCGCTCGATGAGATCCGGGCAGGTTTGCAGGGTGATGAGCTTGGGCGCGATCACGACCGGGTGGCGATCAAACAGCCCGAGGCGCACGATGCCAGGGGCAAGCTCAGCTTGCTGGCTGCCGTCGAGATTGAGTGCAGCCCGGATCTTGCGGGTCAGCCAGTCGGGCTTGAGCTGCCAGGCTTGCTTGTCTTCGTCGTCCAATTCGACCGGGCCGCAGTCCGGGCAATGGCAGACCATCTTGCCCTCCTCCAGCGTCACCGGGCCATCCAGTTGCTGGCAGTACGGACACATCACGTAGTCCAGCCGCACCGGTGCCAGCTCCACCGCCTTGTCCTGCTGCAGGCGTTGCAAGCCGATGCGTTCGTTGCGGCTGAGGCTGGCTTCCTTGACGGGGTAACCCACCGCGTACAGTCGGCACACCAGGTGCCAGGCCAGCGACCGAGCACTCATCGTCATTCCTCAACCTCCGCCAGATCGTTGGGCTGCGGTCCGAGGTCCGGACGCTCGCGGATGTCGACCTCCTCCATGGTCAGCGTCTGGTCGGGGCGGAGGATGCCGGCCTCGACGAGGTAGCCTTCGAGCTGCTGGCGCAGTTTGTCGTCAAACTGGTGCAAGTTGAGCCGCCCCCGGCTGGTGACCTCGACCGAGACCACCCGAGCCTTGCGGCCGTTGCTCGGCGGGTAGTAGAGGTTGATGGTGGCGGCTGCCACCTCCCAGTGGTGAAGCAGCGGGTTGTCGTTGGGCAGGTTCTCCGCCATCAGCTCGGAGACGCTTTGCTGATGACTGGCGGCGGTGGCGCTGAATTCGCCGCGCAGCTTCTTGTCGGGCGTGACCACGGTGATGGACTTGAGCTGCACCACCGCAAAGCCGTCACGGTGCGCCTGCGGTACATGAAAGCCGCCGCGCAAGCTCGACAGATCCAGCGGGGGCGGTTTGAGGCGCTGGGCATCGACCTTCACGCCCAGCAGATGCTCGGCAAAGGCGTTGGCCAGCATTTTGTTGTACTTCTCGCCCCCCTTGATCAGCGTGCGGGCCACGCCGGTACGGGAAGAGTATTCCAGGGCCATGTGAATGGTGGGGTGATCGACGCCGCGTGAGAGCACATTGCCGATGAACTTCAGGTTCGTGGTAGCCAGATCCTTGGCATGGATCGTCACCAGCTGGGTGCCATGAAGGCGGTCCATCAGGTGACCCACCACCACCTCGCCACAGCACAGTTCCTTCTTGTAGAACTCCTTGATGGCATCTGTGAACGCATCCATCGACGCTTGATCCCGACGCACCGGCAGGCGCACCTGCAGATCGATGTGCTGGGCCTGCCCCACGTGGCTATCGGCGTAGTCCACCTCGCAGGCAGTTTCGAAGAGCTTGGGGTGATGCTGGAGCAGCCAGAACGCCCGATGCAAGTCACTGCTGCAACAACTGAGCCCCGTCACCGCTGCCGCATTGCTCATGGCCGCCTGGAACATCGCGGCGCTAGCACGCGGATGGGCCAGTTGCGTGGCCGTCTGCAGACCGGCGATCACCTTGTCGCGGATCGCGCTGTCCGGACAGGCCTCGATGGCGGCCATGATGGCCCGCGAGGTGGAAACCGTATCCGTCCAGTCCAGCGTGGGCGGCAGTGGCAAACCGCAACGGGTCAGGTAGTCCTGCAGCGTGGCATCAACCGGCAGCGTGGTGAGCACATCGGCGTAGGTCAGTTTCATGGGCAACTCCTTCTGAAGTAGATGGGTGACGCCGCCATTGCCTGCGACCCTGACACCCAAGTGATTCACGACTTAAACAACTCGATACTCAACAGGCCTTTAGTAAAGTGAAGTGATACAAGGCGGATTTTATTCGGACGATTGCATTTGTCAAACCAAGCAACACAATCTCGCCCAAAAGACTCCTTTTGCTATACTTAGAGACCACTTGAATTTCAGGAACGAGAACCATGAGCACGCCACTGGGAAACCGTCTGCGCCAGTACCGGGAAGCCAAAGGGCTGACGCTGCAACAGGTCGCCGACGCGGTCGGCTGTACCAAGGCCTACATCTGGGAGCTGGAGATGCGCGAGGGGCAACGCCCCACCGCTGAGCGGCTCAACGCGATTGCCAAGACGCTGGGGGTGACGGTGCTGCACCTACTGGGCGAGCCCATCGGCGGCATTGAAGATCCCAGTCCGGCCGATGCCGAGTTCTTCCGGGAATACGCGGGCATGACCGAGGACGAGAAGGCGCGCTACCGCGAGGCCATGAAGCTGATGTTCGGTGCCACCAAGAAGACCAGCGGTGAGCCCTGACCGATGGCAGGCAGCGATGAACTCACCCCATTCAAAGCGGCGGCTCGCATCCTGGACTGGCTGGAGGCCATTGGCGAGCTGACGCTGCCGATCAATCTGGATCTGGTGCGCCAGATGCTGCCGACCACCCCGTTTGGCAAGGGCGCCGTGCTGCTGGAGCCGGCGCCGGTCACCTGGGGCAGCAGTGAAGGCGCGCTGGTGCGCAACCCGGACAACCCGAACGAGTGGGGCATCTTCTACAACGCCAAGACCCGGCCTGAGCGACAGCGTTTCACGCTGGCCCACGAGCTCGGGCATTTTGTGCTGCACCGCGATAGCCACGCCAGCTTCAACTGCGACAAGGAAAGCATCTACACCGGCGCCGACACGCTCAAGCTGATCGAGCGCGAGGCCGATGAATTTGCCAGCAACCTGCTGATGCCCGGTGATCTGCTGCGCCAGCGCATCACCGGCAAGCGGATCGATTTTCATCTGCTGGGCGAACTGGCCAAGGAATTCGGGGTGTCGCTGGAGGCGATGTGTATCCGGCTGATCAAGTTCACCGAGCAGCGCGCGGTGCTCGTGTACTGGGATTACGGCTTTATGAAGTATCACTGGCGTAGCCAGTCGGCGATCAGAACCCGCGTGCGCCTGCGCAGCACCGATGATCCGCAGGAGCCACTGCCCGACACGCTGGCAGCCGATGAGGACATCGTTCAGGAATGGGATGGTATCCAGATGCCTGCCTACCACTGGTGCTCATCCGAGCCACCCGGCATCACCCTGCGTGAGATGAAGCACAGTTTCCCGAGCGGGAATCGGGTGCTGTCGCTGCTGGTGCTGGAGTCGGCGGCGCCGAGGGACTTCGCTGGAAGTGGGCGGGAGGATGCAATCGACAACAATAAAGGCAGAAGATATGGGAATTAAGGTCAACGAGCCGTGGGCATCAGAAAACTCAAGCATCGCATGCCTATTCAGCTTCCCATTTCCTGTGTATGTCGACACGGAATCCAGGATTTCGCTGACTGAGCATAAGATCGACGACGAAACCGTTCGCATTTATCCATTCTTCAGATCGGGACCTGCAAATTTCAACTCTTCTCCTCCAATCGATCTCTCCCAAGTTCCACTGCCAATCGGTAACAACCTCACAGATACTTCGGTCCCTCGTTACCTCCCATGGCTTACAACAATCCCTTCGTTGTCGGGAGAGCCAACAGGCTCAGCCATACTGACCATGGATCCAACCTGGGAAAAGAAGCCTCGCTTCTTCCCCATGGACTCCATTCGGATTGACATTCTCGGGTC
>JAJUGJ010000060.1 GCA_029268225.1 Burkholderiales bacterium
GCGCACCGAGGCGCAGAGCGATGCCTTCACGCTGACGGCCCAAAAGACCATTGACCTGCAGAGCACCGCGGCGAACATCGTCATCACCGCGCCGAACCGGATTGTGCTCAATGGCGGTGGCGGCTACGTGAAGATCGAAGGCGGGAACATCGAGATTGGCACGAGTGGTAAGGCGAGCTTCAAGGCGGCGATGAAGGAGTTGACGGGGGGAGGCAGTGCGTCTGCCAGTGCCGAACTAAAGAAAGCAGCTCGCATTCCTGGCTGTCCCAGCGCTGCAGGTGAAGCCGCTGGTCAGGGAGCCAGCGCCTTGTGACAGAGCACCATACCGTGTGGGATGCAGACGCCTGCATCGAGGACCTGATGGCTGCCCGAAGCGCAGACATGCCTGCATCGCTGCAGGCGCCCGGCTCCGTGCTGTATCTGCTGATCGACCCCTTTCTGGGTGATCCCGTGCTGCTTGCCCCCATTGAAGAGGACTTGCCGGCTGAAGAACTGAATGCCCAGCGTACCCGCGCCTGGCAACGACCGACATTCGCCACGCGCCTGCCCGCACGCTTAGGCATGGACCCTGCTTTAGCACCTTACCTGGTGGCATTAGAGGGAGTCGACGACCCGTGGATGGACACCAGCTTGCAATGGGCGATCCAGGAGACGGTTCAAACATGGCAGATCGACTTGCCATCCCCGGTCGCACACCGTGTAGGGGGATGGCTGCAGAGCTCGGCGCAAGGCACAGAACTCGCAGCACATCTGACGGAATGGTTCCGCCTGCGAACCCAACACCCTACCTCGGCACGATACCTGCGACTCGCCGACCGTAGGGTCTTGAGTTTGACGCGCCATGTGCTGGGTGACGCCACCCTGTCCGCCTGCCTTCACCCGGTTCAGCGCTGGCATTGGCTGGATGCCCACGCGGCATGGGCCACGCTGAGCGCAAATGTTCCGCAGCTGGTTGCCGATGATCACACACACAGAGTGCCCGCACAGCGGTTGCCGATCTTCGATACCCAACAGTGGGCGCTGATGGCGCAAGGCCCTGGCATTCATCGCCAGATGGCCCAAAGCATTGCACAAAGACTGGCCCAAAGCGACTGCACGGCGCCTGCGCGCTGGCAACCGGTCACCAACGCGCAATGGCAAGCAGCGCTGTTGTCAGCACGCAGCTAGTCACCGTCACGCGTACCGTACCCACAAGAATCCAAGAAGACCTTCTGCATGACCGCCTCCACCCAAGATTGCAAACACTGCCAAAAGAGCAGTCTGTCGTTGCTGTTGCTGCGCCCCAGCCCACTGGCCCATGACCCCAAACTGCGTCCTGAAGGTGCCGACAAAGTGGCCGCAGATGCAGCATTGGTCAAACCCTTTGTGCCGACCGGCCTGAAGCAAAGCAAACCCGTGCTGCGCCTGCTGCGTGCGGGCTACGTGCACCTCTACATCCCATCTCGGGATACAGGCAACAAGGCAGACAAGCCTTGGCACACCTGGCGGGTGACAGAGCAGGCCGATATGCTGGCCGAAGACCACCCATTGTTCGCCAACCTTGGCGTCAACTCGGTGTGCAGCCGTACGGGACACAACGCTTCCGGTTTCAAGCTCATCCAGATTCCGGATGCGGCTGAATTGACTGGTGAGACCATCTGGCTGGCCTTCAGCGCCAACCTCTGGAGCAACAAGCTCAAAGAGCAGAACAAGGCCAACAGCCAGGCGATGATCAAGATCAAGCTGGGTGAAACCAAGACGCCGGCCTTCAAGCCCACAGCGGAGGCCCTCAAAAAGCAGGTGCTTGAATGCAACGTTGTGCATTACCCGGTACCACTGGCCTTCGCAAAAAAGAGCGATGCTGGCACGCCTTCTCCAAACCCATCACCAGCGTTTTTCTTCACCAGCTTGGCGCGGGATGGCAGCACACAGCACATGGTCGACACGCTGCGGAAGGCTGCAGCCAAGCATGAGAAAACCACCGGTCATGAACTGGCAGTGGTATTGCCCGACCCGGTTGGCTATGCGGCCGAACTGAATGCGTTGCGACTGCAGGCAGATCGCCAGCTTCAACAACTGAGCCCTGCTGATGAGCACAAACTGCAAAGTCACTTTGCGCTGCAGGGGTTGGCCAACAACGTGGCAGACATCCGTGGCCTCAACAACGTGGCACCAATCATCTCGCGTTCGACTTTCGAACAGATGAGAAAGAGCAACACGCCCCACATGCAAAGCGCCACCTGGGAGCCCCTTCAACCAGATGCGCGGCCCAGTCCTCAGCAGGAGGGGCGTATGTGGACGCCGCAAGCCAGGCAGACCTTCGAAAAACAAGCCCCCGAGTTTGAAGCACGGGCGCGCAAAGAAATCGAGTCGGGCTACAGCCCAGAAGCCAGCCAGGCCTGGCTGGACGGGCTGCTTGAACGCACCCGAACCGCCCTCGCCCCATACGAACAAGACTGGTTAACAGGTCGCGACCTGCCACTGGTGGGCAGCTACTTTGCGCTGCACTTTGATGACGAGGCGCGCAACCGTCCCGGTACTGCACAAAGCCACAGCCCCGGTGCTGCTTATGTGCAAGAGGTCTCATCCATCGACGGACCTCCGCCCAAGACGTCAGTGACCTTACTGGACACCTACGTGGCCGCTTATCAGAAGAAGCCCGACGATCCACACGCTTTTGCGCTACGGGTGCTGGTCGCCAATCAAAAAACGCTGCTGCAAGACCTGATCCGGCAACTCAGCGGTGACCCCAACGCTGACAAGGATGAGGGGGGCGGGATGCGCGACAAGTCCGTGGACTTCATCAAAGGTCTGCTGGACGTCAAAGGTCAACACTTCCAGGCCAAGTACAGTTGGCTGAGTGATGCCACCTTGACCATGGCAATGGGACCCATGAATCACTTGGCGGCCACTACTGGCATTTACGCCACCCTGGCCGGAACAAAAGCACTGTCTCAAGTGCAAGCTCTGACCACCCGCCTCAAAGGGATCGCCCTTTGGGTGGCTGGCGTGAACAATGCGTTCCAGGCACACATGACCCAAGTGGCCCCACGCCCGGTTCTCGTTCAGTTCTGGGTTGACAATGCCACAGTCGATGAATCCTTGCTGGGCCCCGGCAAACGACGCAAATCGAGCAAAGCTCGCTCAGGCGGCAAAACCTTGACAACCATCCTGACTGACACTGAACGACTGCGCAAAGGGCCTGCAGACCTGCAAGCCCTGATGGCAAGCCAAGATGCCCTCAGCGTGATCCACGGCAAAACAGCAGGGGCCGTCTTGGCGGCGAGGACCAGCGGAGCCGTGGTTCTCAACCTTGCGGCAGGCATGAGTCCGCAACAGGGGGCAACGCTGTTCAAGCAGCAAGTCGAAGAAGCCCGTACGATTGCAGGCAGTGTGCGCGCAGCCATTCCAACCGGACTGGGTGCCGTCACGATGAGTGTGGACGGACGACTGGCACTGGCCAGCGTGATCGTGCAGACCGTCGGGGTCATCAACGGCAGACAGGCGGTGGAAACCGCTGAAGCGAACCTCAAGAACGCCACCGAAGCGGAGAGAGCAGAGAAAGAAAAGGCGCTGCGTGATGCCAAGTTGGGCTATATGGACAGCATCGGCGGCCTAGTAGCGGGCAGCATGGACACCCTCAGAGTAGCGGGGGAGGCGATGAATCTGCAGCGCGGCGCGGCGGCGGGGGCTGCTGCGTTGAACTCGATTCATGCGCTGAAGTTCGGTGCGCAGGTGGCGGGGGTGTTTGGGGGCATATTGAATGGGTACGTGAGCTACTTGAAGGCAGGCGAGGCGATGGAAAGAAATTTAATCCCCGCCGCAGGGCTGCATTTCGTTTCAATGTTGTCGTTTGGCGGCACAAGTCTGGCCGCAGGCGCGCCGATTGCTGCTGGTGGACTATCGTTCTTGGCCGCACGCAACATCGGTGGGCGAGTCATTCAGAGTGCCGCCACACGCATGACAGCGGCAACCGTTGCAGGTGCGTGGATCCCGGTAGCAGGTTGGGTGCTGCTAGGCATCGGTATCACAGCCTCGGTTGGCGCGGCCTTGCTAGAGCCTACCAAGTTGGAAGCCTGGGCACGCCGGACACCATTTGGCAAAGGTCCTGAAGCTCAGAAATTCAAGACACTGAGTGACCAAGAAGAGACTCTATACGAAGCACTTCGTATTTCAGCACAATCTGCGACCAGGGAAGCCCAAGCCGCATGAGCACGGCAAGCAAAAAACCCCATCTGGTATACGCACATGACCGTGCTGCTGCACCAAAAGCCACCACCAATGGGTGGGTTCGCGGTGTCTACCGAGACGCCCTTGAGTACACAACATCAGACAAGAGCGTGAGGGGAGTGGCGTTCTTATTAGGAGGATGCGGAGCTATATCTGTTTCGACATTCACATGCTGGATGGCTTTCGATCTAATGAAGAAGGCAGTAGAGCTTGATTCACACTGGTCAATTCTTGCAATCGGCATCCCTGGTTTCTTATTGTTCTTCGCCCTCGGCCTATGGGCTCTTCGCTTCTTCGGTCGCCTCGAGTTCTTCAAACCCCTGGATCTTCCCATCCTCTTCGACCGCCAGCGCCGCAAGGTCTACCGTCTGGTCGAAGAAGTGGACGACAAAGGCAAGCCCACGCAGCGCGGCCGGGTACAAGTGATCGAGCACGACTGGGATGACATCGTCGCCGAACACGGCGTAACGACCTACACCACGGGCAGTAGCGCCAGCAGGCAGCATACGCTCGCGCTGATGGTGCGCGACAAGAACCCAGGCGACTTCACAGGGGATGTCACGCCGGATAACACCCCACCTTATGTGGACGGATTCCTCTTGGGTGACGCCAAGACGCTGAGCGAATTCACCACCCCGCGCGTCTGGGAACACGTGCGCCGCTACATGAACGAAAACGGCCCGCCCTTGCCACCGGGCGAGCAACTGGCCGACACCACCGTACCCGTCACCTGGTGGGACAGCCTGGGTGCCGTCAGCGTCTTTGGTCCGGGCTACGCCAAACGCTGGCGCGAGAGCTGGGGGTGGATGCTGATCATGCACCTGCTGGCTCCGCTCATGTTGCCGCTGGCCATCCTCATGGCCACCACCAACTGGTTAAGCTACAAGACCGCCTACCCTGTGGCATGGCCGCAAGAGATCCTCGACAAGGTCGGCCCACCCCTCACGCCCGAACAGCTACACCCACCCATCACCAACAAACCTCGACGACACAGAGCCAAACGCGAGCGCAAGGCATAAGCATCACTGAAATCCAACCGCCCGTTATTCGCTACACCCAGGCGGGTGCCGTGCTCAAGGAAGACAGCATCACCCGCTGGCACGGCCACCGCCAGGTGAGCAGCAGCAGCATGCAGACCGCCAGCTGGGACTACCGAGCCGTGACCAGCCACAGTGCCGGCGTGGACGCCGATGATGCGCACGCGCAGCCCATGCCCCTGGTGCACCACGACCAGCCCGGCGCCTACGCCTACGAAAACCCAGCCCAGGCCGAACGCCGCGCCCTGATCCAGCAGCAA
>JAJUGJ010000061.1 GCA_029268225.1 Burkholderiales bacterium
GACGCAGGTCTCCGAGCAGACGGTCGGCTGGCCGGCCTCGATGCGCGGATAGCAGAAGGTGCATTTCTCGGCTTTGCCGGACTGCCAGTTGTAATAGATCTTCTTGTAGGGGCAGGCCGAGACGCACATGCGCCAGCCGCGGCACTTGTCCTGGTCGATCAGGACGATGCCGTCTTCCTCACGCTTGTAGATCGAGCCGGAGGGGCACGATGCCACGCAGGCGGGGTTCAGGCAGTGCTCGCACAGGCGAGGCAGGTACATCATGAAGGTGTTTTCGAACTGGCCGTAGATGTCCTTCTGGACATCGTCGAAGTTCTTGTCCTTGCTGCGCTTGCTGAACTCACCACCCAGGATTTCTTCCCAGTTCGGACCCCACTCGATCTTCTCCATGCGCTGACCGGTGATCAGGCTGCGGGGACGCGCGGTGGGCGCGGCCTTCGACTTGGGCGCGTTTTGCAGGTGCTCGTAGTCGAAGGTGAAGGGCTCGTAGTAGTCGTCGATCTCGGGCAGATTGGGGTTGGCGAAGATCTTCATCAGCAAGCTGAGCTTGCCGCCTTGGCGGGGCTCGATCTTGCCGTTGGCCTTGCGCACCCAGCCACCGTTCCACTTGTCCTGGTTTTCCCATTCCTTGGGATAACCAATGCCAGGCTTGGTTTCGACGTTGTTGAACCAGGCGTACTCGACGCCAGGGCGACTGGTCCAGACGTTTTTGCAGGTCACCGAGCAGGTGTGGCAACCAATGCACTTGTCCAGGTTCAGGACCATGCCGATTTGAGCGCGGATTTTCATGCTGCCTCCTGCAGAGCCGCCTCAAAGGAGGCGATAGCCCCCACGGGGGGGAGCGAACGAATGTGAGCTTTGGGGGTCATGCATGCACTCCTTGTGCGCTGGTGGCGGAACCTTCACCGTCCAGCCAGTCCACCTTGTTCATCTTGCGAACCACGACGAACTCGTCGCGGTTGGTGCCGATGGTTCCGTAGTAGTTGAAGCCGTAGCTCAGCTGCGCGTAGCCGCCGATCATGTGGGTGGGCTTCAGCACAATGCGGGTCACCGAGTTGTGGATGCCGCCACGGGTACCAGTGATTTCCGAGCCCGGGGTGTTGATGATCTTTTCCTGAGCGTGATACATCATGACCATGCCGGGGTTCACGCGCTGGCTCACCACCGCACGGGCCGCGATGGCGCCGTTGGTGTTGAACAGCTCGACCCAGTCGTTGTCCACGATGCCGGCCTTCTTCGCATCGTCTTCACTCAGCCAGATGACCGGGCCACCGCGGTTGAGCGTGAGCATCAACAGGTTGTCGGTGTAGGTGGAGTGGATGCCCCACTTCTGGTGCGGCGTGATGAAGTTGAGCGCGATCTCCTTGTTGCCGTTGGGCTTGCGATCCTGCACTTCATGCAGGGTCTTCAAGTCGACCGGCGGACGGTAAGAGACGAAGCCTTCGCCGAAGGCGCGCATCCAGGCGTGGTCCATGTAGAACTGCTGACGCCCGGTCAGGGTGCGCCATGGGATCAGCTCATGCACGTTGGTGTAGCCGGCGTTGTACGACACCTTCTCGCTTTCCAGACCCGACCAAGTGGGCGAGGAAATGATCTTGCGCGGCTGCGCCTGAATGTCGCGGTAACGGATCTTCTCGTCTTCGCGGTGCAGGGCCAGGTGGGTGTGATCCCGACCGGTCTGCTTGCCCAGTGCGTCCCAAGCCTTGACGGCGACGTGGCCGTTGGTCTCGGGGGCCAGCATCAGCACCACTTCGGTGGCGTCGATGTCGGACTCGATCTTCGGGAAGCCCTGGCTGACGCCCTCTTCGCGGACCTTGCCGTTCAACTCGCCCAGCGCGTGGACCTCGTCCTCGGTGTTCCAGCCGATGCCCTTGCCGCCGTTGCCCAGCTTGTTCATCAGCGGGCCCAGCGAGGTGAAGCGCTTGAAGGTGTTCGGGTAGTCGCGCTCGACGATGGTGATCTGCGGCGCGGTCTTGCCGGGGATCAGGTCGATCTCGCCACGCTTCCAGTCCTGCACGTCAAACGGCTGGGCCATTTCGGCGGCCGTGTCGTGCATGATCGGGGTCATCACGACCTCCTTCTCGGCGCCCAGGTGGCCCACGCAGACTTCGGAGAAGGTCCTGGCAAAGCCCTTGTAGATCTCCCAGTCAGAACGGGCTTCCCAAGCCGGATCCACCGCTGCAGACAGCGGGTGGATGAAGGGGTGCATGTCGGACGTGTTGAGGTCGTTCTTCTCGTACCAGGTGGCCGTGGGCAGCACGATGTCGGAGTACAGACAGGTGGTGCTCATGCGGAAGTCGAGCGTGACCAGCAGGTCCAGCTTGCCTTCGGGAGCCTGGTCATGCCACTTGACTTCATGCGGCTTGGCATCGCCCGCGCCCAGGTCCTTGCCCTGCACGCCGTTGGTGGTGCCCAGCAGGTGCTTGAGGAAGTACTCGTGGCCCTTGCCGGACGAGCCCAGGATGTTGGAGCGCCACACGAACATGTTGCGCGGCCAGTTCAGCGGGTTGTCCGGGTCTTCGCACGACAGCTTGAGCGAGCCGTCCTTCAGGGCGCTGATTGCATAGTCCTTGGGATCCATGCCCTTGGCCTGCGCGTCCTTGACGACCTTCAGCGGGTTGGTTTGCAGTTGAGGAGCCGAAGGCAGCCAGCCCATGCGCTCGGCGCGCACGTTGTAGTCGATCATGCTGCCGCCGAACTGGCTCTTGTCAGCCAGGGGCGAGAGCACCTCTTCCACGCCCAGCTTTTCGTAGCGCCACTGGTCGGTGTGCGCGTAGAAGAAGCTGGTGGAGTTCTGTTGACGGGGCGGACGCGACCAGTCAAGGGCGAAGGCCAGCGCCGTCCAGCCGGTTTGCGGACGCAGCTTTTCCTGGCCCACATAGTGAGCCCAGCCGCCGCCGCTCTGGCCGATACAGCCGCACATCATCAGCATGTTGATGATGCCGCGGTAGTTCATGTCGCAGTGGTACCAGTGGTTCATGGCCGCACCGATGATGACCATGGACTTGCCCTTGGTCTTGTCGGCGTTGTCGGCGAACTGGCTGGCCACGGTGATGACCTGGGCGCGCGGCACCCCGGTGATCTGCTCTTGCCAGGCGGGGGTGTAAGGCACGTTCTCGTCGAACGACTTGGCGCCATCGTCCACCAACTGACCGGCGGCGTTCTTCAAGCCGCGGTGCACGCCATAGCTGGCCACCTGCAGGTCGAACACGGTGGCAACCCACACGTCGCGGGTCTGGCCGTTCTTGTCCTGCACGGTGATGCGCCTCATGGGCACATTGCGCAGCAGGATGTCGCCTTGCTTGTTGCTCGGGAAGTTGGGGGTGTCGATGCCACCGAAGTACGGGAAGGCCACCTTGTTGACTTCGGCCGCCTGGTTTTCAGCCTTGTTGGCATCTTCCAGCACCGATAGCTTCAGGCCGACCAGACGGTCGCTCACGCCTTCCTTGGTCTCCAGGTTCCACTTGCCTTCGTCGGCACGGCCCGCGGCGCCCCAGCGGAAGCCGATGGAGCCGTTCGGCACCACGATGGAACCGTCGGCGTCATACGCCAGGGTCTTCCATTCGGTGTTGGTGCCGGCACCGATGTCGCCGCTCATGTCGCTGGCACGCAGGTAGCGGCCGGGGACGAGGGCCTTGCCAGCCGGGGTGTCCTGCTCGTCGAGCATCACCAGCATCGGCAGGTCGGTGTAGCGACGGGCGTAGTCGTCGAAGTAGGCCGAACGCTGGTCGAAGTAAAACTGCTTGAGGATCACATGGCCCATGGCCATGGCAACCGCCGAATCGGTGCCCTGCTTCGGGTGCATCCAGATGTCGGCCAGCTTCGAGATTTCGGCGTAGTCGGGGGTGACCGCCACTGTCTTCGTGCCCTTGTAGCGCACTTCGGTGAAGAAGTGGGCGTCGGGGGTACGGGTCTGAGGCACGTTCGAGCCCCAGGCAATGATGTAGCTGGAGTTGTACCAGTCGGCCGATTCAGGCACGTCGGTCTGCTCGCCCCAGATCTGCGGGCTGGCAGGTGGCAGGTCGCAATACCAGTCGTAGAAGGACATGCACACGCCACCGATCAGGCTCAGGTATCGGCTGCCCGCCGCGTAGCTGATCATGGACATGGCCGGAATCGGCGAGAAGCCGATGATGCGGTCCGGGCCATACTGCTTGATGGTGTAAACGTTGGAAGCCGCCACGATCTCGTTGGCCTCTTCCCAGCTGGCGCGCACAAACCCACCCAGGCCGCGCTCCTTTTGCCAGCTGCGACGGGTTTCGGGGTTGCTCATCAAGGCCGCCCAGGCGTCCACCGGCGACTTGGCAATGGCACGTGCGGCGCGCCAGTGCTTGAGCAGTTCACCGCGCACCATCGGGTGCTTGACGCGGTTGGCGCTGTACAGATACCAGGAATAGCTGGCACCGCGGGCGCAGCCACGGGGCTCGTGGTTGGGCAGGTCGTCGCGGGTCCGGGGGTAGTCGGTCTGCTGGGTTTCCCAGGTGACGATGCCGCCCTTGACGTAGACCTTCCACGAGCAGGAGCCCGTGCAGTTCACGCCGTGGGTGGAGCGCACGATCTTGTCGTGCTGCCAGCGGTTGCGGTAAGCGTCTTCCCAGGTGCGATCCTCGCCCGTGGTGACGCCGTGGCCTTCTGCAAACTCTTCTTTGGGTTGAGCGAAGAAGGTCAAGCGGTCAAGAAAGTGACTCATGTGTTGACTCCTGTCAGATTCACGTGTGAGAGATCAGCAAGGCTGCTCGGCACCCTTGCGGGCGTAGTACCACCAGGTGGTCACGATGCACAGCAGGTAGAAGGCGATGAAAGCCATCAGCGCCAGCTCCGGGCCGCCCGTGGCACCAATCGAGGTGCCATAGCTCTTGGGGATGAAGAAGCCACCGTAGGCCGCCACGGCAGCGGTGAAGCCCAGGACAGCGGCCGCCTCGGTGTTCGCTTCCTTGATCGCGGCGTTCATGCCGGCTTCATCGTTGCGCTTGACGCGGCTGGTCTTCAGGTTCAGGAAGATCACCGGGATCATGCGGAAGGTCGATCCGTTGCCGATGCCGGTGGTCAGGAACAGCACCAGGAACATCAGGAAGAAGCCGGTGAAATTGCCTTCGGCCGGACCGATGGACAAAGCGAAGGCGCTGCCGGTGCCCTTGGGCAGGAAGAACAGCACCCCCACCACAGCCAGGGCCATGACGATGAAGTTCCAGAAGGTGACGCGAGCGCCGCCCAACTTGTCAGACAACCAGCCACCCACAGGGCGAATCAGCGCACCGACCAGAGGACCGATCCAGGCATAGGCCAGCGGATTGACATCCTTGAACTGCGACTTGATCAGCAAAGGGAAGCCCGCGGCGTAACCGATGAAGGAGCCGAAGGTGCCCAGGTAC
>JAJUGJ010000062.1 GCA_029268225.1 Burkholderiales bacterium
ACAATTGGCCGCATGACTTGCGCGACAACTATCTTGACACGCACCGGGTGTTCGGTGGCCTTGGCCACGTCGGCGGTGACGTCAAGTTTCAGCATCGGCGGCTTTCTTGCGGCGTGGGGTGGCTGGGGTGTCGGGCAGGGCAACTGGGTCAGCGGCGATGCCAGCCTGGTGTTCCAGGATCTGATCGGCAGTGGCTGCATCGACCTCGACCGTCAGGCCAGGCACGAACGAGCGCGTGCCACCGTCGCCGGTGAGAACCACCGGACGGGTGATGAGGAGTTTCATACTTACCTCACATTCCATTGACGGAATATTCCATGGGGGCTATATTCACGCCATGAGTTGGGATGTCGAATACACCGATGAGTTCGGTGACTGGTGGAGTGCGCTGTCCGAGGCCGAGCAAGAATCGTTGGCGGCGTCAGTGCGCCTGCTCGAAGAGCGGGGACCTAATTTGGGCTTTCCGCACAGCAGCGGGATCAATGGCTCTAGACACGGTCATATGCGTGAGCTCAGGACGCAGCACGAAGGTCGCCCTTATCGAACGCTTTACGCCTTTGACCCTCGCCGCAGCGCGATTTTGCTGATCGGTGGCGACAAGACCGGAGACGAGCGCTGGTACGACGTCCATGTGCCTGTGGCGGATCGACTCTACGACGAGCATTTGGAACAACTTCGAAAGGAAGGGCTGATCAATGGCTAAGAAATTCGCTGATCTGCGCGCTCAAATGTCGCCCGAATCGCGCGCGCGGGCCGAGGCCAAGGCGCAGGCCATGCTGGCCGAAATGCCGCTCAACGAGCTGCGTCAGGCGCGCGGGCTATCGCAGAAGATGCTGGCCGAGGTGCTTCACGTTCAACAGCCTTCTATTGCCAAGATCGAGAAGCGCACGGACATGTACATCTCCACGCTGCGCAGCCACATCGAAGCCATGGGTGGGGAGTTGGAGGTGGTGGCGCGATTTCCCGACGGTGCGGTGAAGATCTCCAACTTCTCAGACTTGGACTGCGCGGCGACCTGAGCCAACCCGGCACAGATCACTCTCGGTTCTGTGCCATCGCCAGAAGCCTGACCTCCAGCCTGTCGAAGACCTCTGCAGCCTCAATGTCTGGCCCACTGGCCCGCCCCACAGCAATCGCCTCACGCAAAGCCTTCAGCTTGGCCGCCTGCTCGACATTCTGGATACTTTCAAGCGATTCAAGCCCGCACCCAGCGTTGGCTAGATCACGCAGGATCAGCTTTGCCGTATCGGAGTCACCACCGATAAATAGGGTGAGCGCCTCATCGAGCAATGCCTGGGCAAATGCCGGATCACTTTTCACCCGTGCTGCCACGGTTTCTTTGAAATCTCGGGTCTGGGCCATAGTGGTCGGGTAAGGTTTGCCTTCGTTGGACATTTTCAAGCCAGAAAGCACAACGCCCACCGGAACGAATCGAGTGGGCGCAGTTATTAGCAGTACGGGATTACTGTACCTTGTGGCATGCCACCGTTCAAGTAGGTTTTGGTGCTGGCATGCAAATAATTTTTTGCTGCGCTACTGGTACAGATCCTTGAACATCAGGATGGTGTCGCGCACCTTTTGACTCTGGCGTTCTTTCTTTTCCGAGAGGCTCTCGATGAAGCCGGTGCGCTCGTAAAAGTTCAGCACCGCCTCCTGGTTCACCGCATCGACCGTGAGCAGTCGCACCGCAAACGGGGCCGTGGAGACGATGCCACAGATCAGCTCGATGAGCGCCTCACCGATACCACTGCGCTGCAGTTCGGACATCACAGCCAGCTTGGTGATCTTGGCCGCCGGGTAGTAGCTGATTGGCGCATCGAAGGGCAGTCCCAGGTCGGTACGCTCGCCGCTGCTCAGATGCACTGAATCTGCCGTCAGGCTGAAATAGGCAACCGGAGAGCTGTAGCCCTCGGCGAACACGATGACCGTGCTGGTCAGTCCGTGTGCATCGTAGTCGCGTGCGTCTTCGCGCAGGAATTCGTCGAGTTGGGGGCGACCGCAAGAGAACTGGTTCAGAACCTCGTCTTCAACATCGCGGATATGTCGAAGGGTGAGGCTGTCTCGATCAATGGCCATTCGCCTTGGTAGGCAGCGGCCGGGCAAAGGCTTGACGGGCAGACTCAGCCAGCGAGGCCAACTCGCGGCGACGTTTGTCGGTCAGGGTGACGCTGCCGACGGCCTCCAACAAGGCTCGGCTGGCTTCCACGCCCAACTTCGGTGTCGCTTTGAATGCTGCGGGTTTCATCAATTCGCTCCAGGATCGAACGCCACCCCGCGCCGGGGTGACGTCCGAGATTATCCGCCAATCAGCCCGACCGGGCAAACGCGTGCACCGGGGGTGGGCGACGCGGCCGCACCTCACGCTCGTAGCCATAGTACCGAGCCAGCATGCCCAGCGCGGCAATGAGGATGCCTTTGCCTTCCTCCTTGGACATGGCCTTGCCGCTCCAGCCCAAGCGAATTGACCAGTCCCTGACCGACATCCCAAGTCCAGCCACGTACCACAGCGCCGATCCCGCTGGACTGCTGTTGCCGCCCACCGCCTCCAGCGCATCCCGTACTGCCCGGGCAGCGCCGGCGTTCTTCTCGACCATCATCTGCCCAGGCGCTGTACCACCCGGCAGACCATCGAGCTTGGGACTGGCGACACCGCTGCCGAACGCCCGCGCGAAGTCCTGCGAGAACTGCTGCCCGGCATCGTGCATCGCGCCGGTGATGCTGCCGTTCCTGAGCATCAGCGCCAGCGTGTCCACGGTGCGGTAGTGGTCGACGGGCTTGCGGTCATCGTCCTCCCCACGGACATAGCGGATCACGCTGCCATCCGGGCGGATGTGCTCCTCGCCGATGCGCGGCTTCTTCTCGGCACGGGCCTTGGCGCGTTGAGTTTTCTTGGTCATGGCCGGCCCTCCCCGAGTTGCCCGAGGGTGGCCAGGGCACCATCGCGGCTGCGCTGAAGCGTGACGGACTTGCCCGTGGTCGCCACCACCGTCCAGGTCTCGCCATCACCACGGTCAATGACCTCTCCCTCGGCCCAAGGTGTGCTCTTGCGGGAAGCCACAGTGCGCGCACCGTAGAGCTTGGTGGCAATGCCAGACAGAAATGCCCGGTCCCAGTCATCAAAGATCTCATCCAGCGGCACGACCACGATGCCTTGCTTGTGCCAGGCTGCCGCACGCATCGCACGCAGTTCGTCGCTGCTGGCTGGTGACGCCGGCGCCAGGCGCCCGAGGGCGCAGGGGATGGAAACAGAGGTGGGGTTCATGCGGATGCTCCTTCGGGATTCGGGGTGGCGGTTGGGTGCTGGGCATAGGCGGGCGCCTTGGCATGCCCGCCTTCCCAGTGCTGCTGTTCGTCGGCCAGATACCCGGCCTGGTGGGCGATACGGCGCACGAAGTCCGGGTTGAGGCCGACCCAGTCGCACCACCGCTCCAGGTCAGGGCCGAGCACGAAGCGCCGGGCTTCGCGCCTCACGCCCTTGCCCAAGGACAGGCAGTCGACGATGGCGGCGCTGATCACCGCGACGAACAGACGCGACTCGGGGCAGCTCACGGCGGTGTGGCGGTTGAGAACCTTTTCCAGGACGCGCTGGCCGACCAGCGGTTTCGGTGGACGCCAGCGCTCGGTTCGGATGGCAAAGGTAGTCATCGCGCACCTCCCTGGGCAAACGCCCAATCGAGCAGCGCCAGGGCGTCGGCCTCGTTGTCGTCGGCGGGCGTAAAGCCACGGCCGCGCATCGCCGCCATCACCGCGTCTTTTCCCGCATTGCCCTTGCCGGTGGCGTGCTTCTTGATCGTGGCGCTGTGCACCGCCGCGTGTTCGATGCCGTGCTCGGCACACCAGGCCTGCACAGTGGCGACGCAGCCCACCGCGTACTCGGTGGCGGCGCCACCCCGGTGGTGTGCCTGCTCGTAGAAGACGGCGGCCAGATCGGGATAGGCGGCGCGCACGCTTTGCAGTTGCGCCCGCAGGTGCAGGTAGCGCATTCCCGGCGATTCGCCCCGGCGTGGGGCGATATCCCAGACGCCTGAACACACCTCGCCCGCTTTACCAATGGCCCAGCCGCAGCGTGAGCCCATGTCCAGTGCCAGCGTTCTCATCGCACGTGCCTCCAGGTCTTGGCGCGCGCGATCAGGCTCACCGTTGAATCGGAGACGCCGTAGGCCTGTGCCAGGACGCACTGCCGGATGCCAACGGCCAGGGCCTGGCGGATCAGCACCACCTGGGCTTCCACGAGCTTGGCGTTGCCGATCTGCGAGCCGCGCAGCCGCGTGCCGTGCAAGTCCTTGTGGCGCTCGTTCTCTCTGTGCAGCAGCCAGGCCAAGTTGCTGACATGGTTGTTCAGCCGCTGGCCATCCAGATGCGCCACCTCGTGGTGGGGCGAAGGCTTGGGGCCGAGGAAGGCCAGCGC
>JAJUGJ010000063.1 GCA_029268225.1 Burkholderiales bacterium
ACGGTGAAGATAGAGCCCATGGATCGAACCGTTTCGCGAGGTTCGACTAACGACAAAGGAGCGCACCGTGAGCCTGTCCCAAGTTTTCCGTTCTGCCGCCATCTCCGCCGTTCTGGCGGGTACCGCCGTCACGGCTTCGGCCGGGGGCATCGCCATCCCGGTGAACGCCTTCGTGGCGAACTCCGTTCAGGACTTCTCCATTGAAGCCAACCAGAACTTCCGTCAGGTTGGCATCAAGGTCTCGGCCAAAGGCACGGCCTTCGCCAACGCCGACAAGGTCAACTCCTTCACCCTGCCGGTCACCAGCATCACCATCAGCCCGCTGCTGAAGATCCTGTCGGGCACGGCGCAAGGCTCGGCCCTGCAGTTCGACCGCATCGGGGAAGACGAGGAAACCGGTGAAGAAGTCGCCACCCGCCTGACGCTGGCCAACTTCACCATCAACTACACCACCAAGCAGGTGCTGGCCGATGCGACCGCCTATGGCGTCACCAAGAAGCAGCTGCCGATCTTCAACTTCCAGACCCTGACGCCGCTGGGCCTGAAGTACAAGTTCCCGCTGACCATCACCGGCCACGAAGTGCTGGGCGATCTGGCCCTCACGCCGGAAGCCCGTGAGCTGTATCGTGTCAACCTGAAGCTGCCTGACTTCGTCGTGCCGCTGCTGACCACCCTGCGCTTCGGCACCCTGACCCAGGACATCTCGACCAAGCTGCGCTCGACGCCCGTCTCGACCAAGCCCTACGTTCCGGCCAACTGAGCGTCTCGCCGATGCCACTGGCGTGCGTCGCACGCCGGCCAAGGTCAAAATGTGATCCGGCTTTTCTGGGGTGCTTGTGCCTCAGGATCGGCCGGATCATTTTTTTGCGCGACAGACCATGATCACCTACCAGCAATCGAGAACCACCCAGCGCCTGCTGATCATCGCCGTGGTCGCCGCCCTTGCCGGGGGCGGCCTGTGGGCCTACTTCCGCTCCGATGGCACGTCTGCCGAGGGCGGGGCCGCGCAACAGGGTGCTGCGGAACCAGGCGGTGGCTCCACCGCATCGCCGTTTGCAACGGCGCCGGACAATCTGGCGCCCGACGGGCGTCCCATTCACATCCAGCCTGACGAATGGCAGGCCCTGAACGCGGCCCTGCGGCGCCAACCCGACCCTCGGGCAGAAGCCCTGCGCATTGCCAGCTACGTGCGCTACCAGCATGACTTCGAATTCTGGCAGTCGACGATCGACTCGAAGAACGTGGCGGCGCGGCACCAGCTCGCCGAACAGCTGCTGGCGCAGCTGCCCGATCGCGTGGTGAAGGGCGAGTTCACGGGCATGGAGGCGGTGCTCATGGGCACGGTCCTGCTTGGCGACCTCGAACCCGACGAGGCCAAGCGTCAGCAGCGCATCGATGAATGGACCCAGAAGCTGGCCACCGTGGCCCCCCAACCTTCAGACGAGAAGCAACTGGCCGACAAGGACCGCGTGACCGCCCACATGCGCAAGCGCGCAGAGGCCTTCCTGGAGTGGCAGGCCATGCCGGCAGGCGAGCGCACCCAGGACAAGCTCGACAAGGGCATGGACGAAGCCCAGCGTTGGTACACCAGCGGCGAAGAGTGAGCGGACGGGCGGCCAGAGCCGCCCGGGGTGAGCCTGCCAAGCCTTGATGTGGCGCAAGGCGCCATGGAGGAGGCCGCTCAGAATCAGGTCGAAATGCGTTCTGTCATCGACCCATAGGAGGCCACCATGCCCGCCACCGTCATTGCCGCTCCCCTGCAAAGCACCACGCCCCGTGGTCGCCCGATCCAGCCGTTCGATGTGCTCGACGCCTGCCACCAGCAGATGGTGACGGCCTTGCAGAAGCTGCAGGATCTGGTGAGTCACCTGCAGGAGACCCGCGGGGTGGACGCGCAAGCCCAGGAGATGGCACGGGCCATCTTCCACTTCTTCATGGACACGGCCCGTCAGCACCACATCGACGAGGAAAAGCACGTTTTCCCCGCCATGCTGCGCAGTGGCGACGATGACCTCATCCGCCACACGCTGCGCCTGCAGCAGGACCACGGCTGGATCGAGGAAGACTGGCTCGAGCTGGCGCCGCAGATCGAGTCGATCGCTGCGGGCTACAACTGGTACAACATCGACCAGCTCACGCTTGCGGTGCCCGTGTTCGTACAGCTGTACCAGGACCACCTGGCGCTGGAAGAGTCGCTGATCTATCCCGAGGCCAAGGCCCGCATCGCGGAGTGGGACCTGCAGGGCATCGGCCGTGAAATGGCGCAGCGCCGCCGCGACAGGATCTGATCAGAAACCGGACTTGAAGCCGAGGAGTTCGACGGTGACGGGCTCCTCACCCAGCACGGCCTGACAGGCCAGCCGCGATTTGGAGCCGACGCCGACGATGGTGTCGAGCTTCTCGTTTTCGGCACGCTGGATCTTGGACAGGCTTTTGCGCCCTTCCTGAACGAACAGATGGCAGGCGCCGCATTGGCCCTTGCCGTTGCACTGCGTGATCAGGGCCACACCTGCGGCCTTGATGGCGTCAAGCAGGCTCATGCCCGGCGTGGCGGCAAAGGTGATGCCCTGAGGCTGGATCGTGAGCACGGTCATGGTCTTCTCCTGGTCTGGGGATGGAAGTGGGATGGGTAAGCCGGATGGCCGTCGCGCGCCAGGGGCGGATCACCCGGCACAGATGAGCGCGGCCACCTCGGCCAAGGGCAGTGGAATGCGGCAGATGCCCTGCTCTTCCAGGAAGCGGGCTTCCATCCGGGTGGGCTCTTCGGGCAGCACGGCCCAGTGCTGGTCGCTGGACCGCTTCATGATCTGGCGCGCAAAGGTGCGGGTCAGCTGATCGTTGAAGCGGCAGCCGAGGAAGAGGAAGCCACGCCCCTGACGTCGGCGCTGCACCTCGGCCGGGATGGGCGTCTGGATGTCGATCTCGGTCAGCACCTCGACGTAGTCGCTATCTGACACCAGGTAGTTGCCGGCGGGCGAGCGTCCGCCAATGGGCCGGTAGACCAGCGTGCGCCAGGCCGTGGCCGGCGTGGGATCCTTGAGCCGCTCGCCGCGGGCATCGTAGAAGGCCGACCAGGTGCCGAAGTGCTCGGACTGCGACAGCCCCTGCACCTGCCCCCAGTCACCTTGAGGACGCTGTGCAGCGCAAGCCCGTGTGAAGGTGTCGTCATACCAGCTCTCGACCACCATGGGCGGCGCGATGCGGGCCAGCCAGGTGTGCAGGGCGCTGGGCTCGGGCACTGCCTGGAACGCTTCATTCATCAACTGAACCACGCTCTTGCGGTGTTTGAAGTTCTCGATGAACTGCGCCGCCTGCGTGAGGCGGTTGCGGATCTTGTGCGGCACCGTGGCCTTGGCCGTGAGCTGCGCCACCAGGGCCTCGGGCGTGGCGGGCACCGGCACATCGGATGAGAGCGACAGCGCACCTGGTCCCAGGTAGGGCAGCACGCGGCCTTGCTTCATGCCGGCCACCAGATCGGCAACAAGGGCGTGGACATCGGCTGGGCGCTCCAGGACGGGCGCATCGGATTCGGGCAGGGCCAGGTCGTTCATGTCGGTTCCTGAGGGCTTGAAGGGGAATGGGGATCGCAGCGCGCGGGGGCGCGCTCGCGTTCAGTAGATGGCCGCACCAGCGCCCACGTTCACGGACGTGTCCTTGAGCGTCTTGACGATGAACCGGACCTCGTCCTGGCCCAGGTGCGCGTGAAACGGCAAGGCCAGCGAGCGGTCGGCAATGCGCTCGGTGTTGGGAAACTGCGTGCGCCGATAGCCCAGCTGCTGGTAGTGAAACTGCTGGTGCAGCGGCAGACACCACGAGGCGGTCTCGACCGCGTGGCTGTCCATGTCTTCGATGATCTGGTTGCGGGCGCTGGCCGTGAAGCGCTTGCCCAGATGAACCTTGTAGCTCATCCAGTGAACCTCATCGACCTCGTCGGCGATGTAAGGCGGCTTGATGCCTTCGAAGCTCTGCATCTCGGTGTGGTACCAGGTCTCCACCTGCTTGCGCCGCGCCAGGATTTCGTAGATGCGCTCCATCTGCGCGATGCCGATGGCTGCTGCCACGTCACCCATGTTGGCGGCCAGCGGAACGCGACTGCCCACCGACACGGACTGGCGGTCGGTGAGCGAGTGGGCACGCAGGTAGCGCAGTTCGGAGGCAAGCTGAGG
>JAJUGJ010000064.1 GCA_029268225.1 Burkholderiales bacterium
CATGCTCTCCGACACCGTCCTCTTCACCGGCAACGCCAATCCGGCGCTCGCTCAGGAAATCGCCACCAGCCTCGGCATCTCTCTGGGCAAGGCCGCTGTCGGCCGCTTCTCGGACGGCGAGACCACGGTCGAGATCCAGCAGAACGTGCGCGGTCGTGAGGTGTTCGTCGTGCAGTCCACCTGCGCCCCGACGAACGACAACCTGATGGAACTGCTGATCATGGTTGACGCGCTCAAGCGTGCCTCGGCCCAGCGCATCACGGCTGTCATCCCCTACTTCGGCTACGCCCGCCAGGATCGCCGTCCGCGCTCCACCCGCGTGCCCATCTCGGCCCGCGTCGTGGCCAACATGCTGGAAGCCGTCGGCGTCAACCGCGTCCTGACCATGGACCTGCACGCCGACCAGATCCAGGGCTTCTTCAACATCCCGGTCGACAACATCTACGCGTCGCCCGTGCTGCTGTCCGACCTGCAGGCCAAGAAGTACGAAGACCTCGTGGTCGTGTCGCCCGACGTGGGTGGCGTGGTGCGCGCCCGTGCGCTGGCCAAGCAACTCGGCTGCGATCTGGCCATCATCGACAAGCGTCGCCCGAAGGCGAACGTGTCCGAAGTGATGCACGTCATCGGCGAAATCGAAAACCGCAACTGCGTGATCATGGATGACATGATCGACACCGCCGGCACCCTGGTGAAGGCCGCCGAGGTGCTGAAGGAGCGCGGCGCCAAGAGCGTGTACGCCTACTGTACGCACGCCGTGTTCTCGGGCCCGGCCATCGAGCGCATCAAGGCTTCGCACCTGGATGAAGTCGTGATCACCAACACCATTCCGCTGGCCGAAGCCGCCAAGGGCACGCCCAAGATCCGCCAGCTGAGCACCGCCTTCCTGTTTGCCGAAACCATCCGTCGCATCACCGACGGCGATTCGGTGACCTCCCTCTTCGCAGAACAGAACAACAACTTCTGATCTGCTTTCTCTGACCGACGCCGCAAGGCCGACGTCTTTTCACAGCGCCTGGTCGCGGGCGCTTTACCCACTTGGAGCATTCCATGAAATTCGTCGCTTTTGAGCGCAATCTGCAGGGGACCGGAGCGAGCCGCCGCCTGCGCAACGCTGGCAAGACCCCCGGCATCGTCTACGGCGCCGGCAAGGCCCCGCTGAACATCGAGCTGGACCACAACGCCCTGTTCCACGCCATGCGCAAGGAACAGTTCCACTCGTCCATCCTGGACATGGAACTGAACGGCGAAGTGCAGAAGGTCCTGCTGCGCGACTACCAGGTTCACCCGTTCAAGCGCCTCGTGCTGCACGTGGACTTCCAGCGCGTGGACGCCACCACTCGCATCCGCAAGAAGGTGCCCCTGCACTTCGTCAACGAAGCCGAATCGCAGGCCGTCAAGATCGACAAGTGCCTGATCAACCACGTCGTGACCGAACTGGAAATCGAGTGCCTGGCTGAACAGCTGCCCGAGTTCCTGACCGTCGACCTGGCCAACGTCGTCAAGGGCCAGTCGATCCACGTGGAAGACCTGACCCTCGACAGCCACATCAAGGTCATCACCCACGGTCGCAAGAACCCGGTGGTTGCCACCGTGGTCGAGCCGGTTGCCGAAGAAATCGTGGTGGCTCCGGTGGCCGCCGAGCCCGCCAAGGGCAAGAAGGGCAAGAAGTAATTTCTTGCGCTTCGGCACAGTCAAGCCCCGCCTCGGCGGGGCTTTTCTTTTGTGAGATGGCTTCCCGATAATCGCTCTCCATCATGATTCGCCTGTTTGTCGGCCTGGGCAACCCCGGCCCTGAATACGAGGACACCCGCCACAACGCGGGCTTCTGGTACATCGACGCGCTCGCCCGCCGGTTCGAGGTTCACCTGCAGCCGGATCGGGCCTATCACGGGCTGGTGGCGCGCGCCAACCTGCCGCAAGGCCCGGTGTGGCTGCTGCAGCCTCAGACCTTCATGAACCTGTCGGGCAAGTCCGTGGCCCCGCTGGCGCGGTTTTTCAAGATCAACCCGGACGAGATCCTGGTGGCCCACGATGAACTGGACCTGCTGCCCGGCCAGGTCAAGCTCAAGAAGGGGGGCGGACACGCCGGTCACAACGGCCTACGTGACATCCACGCCCAACTCGGCACCGGCGACTACCACCGCCTGCGCCTGGGCATCGGCCACCCCGGTGTCAAGCACGAGGTGGCGGCCTATGTGCTGCGCAAGCCGCCGCAACCCGAGCGGGAAGCCATCTACAAATGCATCGACCAGGCCCTGGACGCCACCGAGGCCCTGCTGGCTGGTGACATGGCCAAGGCCACGGCCCAGGTCCATGCAGGCCCGCAACGCCCCAAGCCACCGCGCAAGCCCCCTACCCCGGACACACCCCCTTCGCAGCCATGACCTCGTCCAGCGCGCTCCCTGCCCTGTGGACTGCCGGCATGCTGTTGGCGCTGTCCTCCAGCATGGCGGCGCCGTCCGGCCCGCCTGCGGTGAACAGCACCACCACCGTGTACCGGTGCAAGCAGGGTGAAAGCGTGCTGTTCAGCCAAACGCCGTGCGACGGGGGACAAGCGAAGACCGTGAGCCGCGATGTCCGCACAGAGGCCCAGGTGCACGAAGCCCTGGTGCGGCATGCCGATCACCGCAAAGTGGCGCAGGCCTCCGGTGCCCGGGGGCGACAGCCGCCCTCATCGCTCGCATCCCCGCCGGCCTCTCAGGCCGGCTCGCTGTCCGGCAGCCAGGCCCAGCCGCCTGTGCTGTCAGCGCAGGACAACGGGCACCACCGCGACAGGCGAAAACCTGATCAGCTGCGGGCAGACCGATCGAAGCTGTTCACCGCCCGCGCTCCTCGCCACAACGCAGCGGCCCCGGCACCCG